>NZ_FNHA01000005.1:0-394235 GCF_900103595.1 Janthinobacterium sp. OK676 | reverse complement strand
GTCAACAGCGCGCTCTGGCGTTGGGATGTAAGCATCCAGCGCATCGGCCAGACGCAGCACTGCGTCAACGCCCATTTCGCCTTCTTTGCCTTCCAGCGCCATACGTGCCGAACCTTTGATGATAGGCAGGTCGTCGCCTGGGAATTCGTACTTCGACAACAGCTCGCGCACTTCCATTTCAACCAGTTCCAGCAGCTCTGCGTCGTCGACCAGGTCGCACTTGTTCAGGAACACGATGATATATGGAACGCCAACTTGGCGGGCCAGCAGGATGTGTTCGCGGGTCTGTGGCATTGGGCCGTCAGCTGCGGAGCACACCAGGATCGCGCCGTCCATCTGGGCTGCACCGGTAATCATGTTTTTGATGTAATCGGCGTGGCCTGGGCAGTCAACGTGCGCGTAGTGACGCGTTTCCGTTTCGTACTCGACGTGGGCGGTGTTGATCGTGATACCGCGCGCTTTTTCTTCTGGAGCCGCATCGATCTGGTCGTATGCTTTAGCTTCGCCGCCGAATTTCTTCGACAGAACCGTTGCGATTGCAGCGGTCAGCGTGGTTTTACCGTGGTCGACGTGGCCGATGGTGCCGACGTTGACGTGCGGCTTGGTCCGTTCGAATTTACCTTTTGCCATTTTGAACTCCTAATGATTTGATTAGATTGCTCAGGCACACGCCCGACGGTCTGGTTTGAATTGCTTCTGTGCTGCCTGCTGCGAATTCTGGTGCCCTTGACGTGGATCGAACACGTGGCCTCTCCCTTACCAAGGGAGTGCTCTACCACTGAGCTACAAGGGCTGTAATTTGTTGCATGCGATGCATCAAGCATCTGAACGGAAACTGGAGCGGGTGAAGGGAATCGAACCCTCGTCGTAAGCTTGGAAGGCTTCTGCTCTACCATTGAGCTACACCCGCGAGGTATCGTTCACTTTTCTTCACTTGCTTTTTGCTACTACCCAGTTTTCCTTGCAAAAACTTGGTGGAGGGGGCTGGATTCGAACCAGCGTACTCATAGAGAACAGATTTACAGTCTGTCGCCTTTAACCACTCGGCCACCCCTCCGCGGGAACCGCAGAGTATGAAGCATCTACTCACAACTGTCAACCTTATTTACTGATGCCTGACTGCTGCATTTGCGTATAAAGAAGAAGTTGGCTGCTTCGGGGCGTGATTATAAGCTCCCGATTTGAGAATGTGCAAGGGTTGGCGCGAAAAAGTCGGCTTTTTTCGCATTTTTTTTATCTTCCCTGCCCGCAAGCCGCATTTTCCCGTCATTCGCGCCGTTTCTCCCGTTCACCGTGCGTCAGGCGGATGCATCCAGGTGTTGCCCAAGGGCTTATATTTACGCAACAACTGCTGATGCAGGCCCGACAGCACCGGCAATTTGGGGTTGCGCGGGTCCAGGCGGCGCACACCGGCGATAAACGTCAGCGCCTGCTGCCCCATGCGCTCATCCCAGCCCTCGTGCTCCAGGCATTTCAGCACGGCAACGGCCGCATTGAAGACCACTTGCGGATTGTCGGGCAGGCGCGTGACGGCCTCGCCCATCAGGTCGACGGCGCCGCGGAAATCGCCTTCGCCCGCCCTGGCGGCGCCGGCCGCCACCATATCGGCCACTTCCTGGCGGCTTTGCCGCGCTAATGCCTTGGCCAGCTCTTCGCGCCCGGCCTGTTCGAACACGGCCATGGCGCGCGTCATGGCGGCGCTGTCGGGCGCGTTGCGCATGACTTCGCGCATCACCTCGGCCGCGCCATCTTCGCGGCCGTGCGCCAGGCAGTGGCGCGCCAGCTCGGTTTTCAGCATGTTCGAGCCGCCCACGCTGTGGCGGTTGGCGGCCAGGGCCGCGTCCAACGATTGCTGCAGACGCTCCTCGTTGCCCGTCTGCGCATGCAGCATGGCGCTGCACAGGGCGCTGCACAGTTCCGCATTCTTTTGCCCGCCCATCGACTTGTCGAGATCGCGGATCACGGCGCCCGCCTGCAGCGGGTCACCCTTGCGCACCAGGGTCTGCACCAGGCGCACATGGTCTTCCGGATCGCGGAATTCCGAATACTTGGCCTTGCTGACCACCAGCTTGAGGGCTTTTTCCGCCATGTCGATATCATCGGCCGCCAGGGCCGCCTCGCCCAGGCGGCGCAAGCGGCGCACGGCGTGCGGCGACAGGGCCACCGCTTCGCTCAGGGCGGCCTGTGCCAGTTCCGGTTTACCTTGCGCCAGATGCGTGCGCGCCAGCCAGTCATACGCATCGAGAAAACGCTTGTTGTTGTCCAGCAGCCCTTCCAGCATGCCCTGCGCCGCTTCGTACTCGCCCAGCAGGAACTGTGTCTTGGCCTGTCCCAGGCGCGCCCAGCCGATGGACTTGCTCTCGTACAGGGCTGCGTAGATCGGCTCGGCGTCGGTCGCCTCGCCCAGCAGCAGATGCAGTTCCGCGCGCAAGCGCAGGAAATCCGTGGCGTAGCGCGGATACAGGCTCGCGCCCTCGGCGCAGGCGACGATCGCCGCGCGTTCATTGCCCACGTCGATCAATGCATACACGGGCACGAAGGCATTGCGCTTGTCGAGCGCGCGGCCGATGCGCTCGAGCATGTTGTCAGCAGTGAATGGCTTGAGGATGTAATCGGTGGGCAACAGCTCGACGGCGCTGACCACCTTGGCGAAGCTGCCTTCGCCCGTGACCATGAAAAACATGGTCGACGCGTGCATCAATTTGTGGTGGCGCAAGTCTTCCAGCATCTGCTGGCCATCCTGCCCGCCGTCGAGGTCGTATTCGCACAGGATCAGATCATACGATTTGCTGCCCAGCATGCGGATCGCCTGGCCCGAGCTGGCCGCGTCGTCGATCTTCGCCAGGCCGCACAGGTTGAGCATATTGTGCAGGCTGGCGCGCATGCCCGGATGCGGTTCGATGATCAGTGCGCTGAGGCCCTTGAGTTCTTTCATGTCGTGATGTCCGAAAACTCCGCGGCGCGCCACACTGGTGCGTGGCGCCGGCCAGCATGAGGCTGCCGAGTATATGACGGCGCCGCGCGCAAGGGAATGGCGGCGTGCCGAAAAGCGCCAACGCGGTTGCGGCTCAAGCGGTGGCGCGCTCCGGATGCCACAGTTGCGGCTCGTTGTCGATCAGGTCCAGCAGCGCCGCCACCACTTCCGGATCGAACTGGCTGCCGCTGCGCTGTTCGATGTATTCGCGCACCTGCGGATACGGCCACGGCTCCTTGTAGGGCCGCTCGTGCAGCAAGGCATCGAAGACGTCGACCACGGCCACGATGCGCGCGGCCACGGGAATGTCGCGCCCCTTCAGGCCGTTCGGATAGCCGGCGCCATCGAAGTGTTCGTGGTGGCCGCCGGCAATCTGCGCGCCGTACGTCAGGTAGCTGACGCCGTCGACCATGTTGGCGGCCCGCTCGAGGATGGTGCGCCCGACGCTGGCGTGCAGCTGCATCTGCGTGCGTTCCTCGTCCGTATGCCTGCCCGGTTTCAATAGCACGGCGTCCGGCGTGGCCACCTTGCCCACGTCGTGCAGGATGCTGGCCAGGCCGATCATGTCGAGCAGCTGCGGGCTGAGCTCGTCGGCATACGCGCCGCGCTGCTGCATGCGCTGGGCGATGGCGTCGGACAATTGCTGCACGCGCCGCACGTGGCCGCCCGTGTCGCTGTCGCGGAACTCGGCCAGGTCGGCCAGCGCCACGACGGTCGCTTCCTGCGCCTTGCGCAGCTGGCCGAACATGTACAGGTTGTCGAAGGCGGCGGCGATGCGCTGGCAAAACACTTCCAGCAAGTCGCGCTGGATCTGCGCCAGCGGCCACGGCGGCGTGACGGAGATGGCCAGTTCGCGGTTGCCTTCCGTATGGATGAACAGCACGTTGGCCGGATGCTCGAACTGGCTGCGCTTTTCCGCGAAGGCCTTGTCGATGGTGGGCGTGAGCGCGTGATCGGCCGGCATCGCTTCGGACTCGGCCAGCACGGCATACGTGCCCGTGGCCGCCACCACCTCGGGCCGCCCGGCGCCGCCCTGCATCAGGCACAGCACGCCATCGGCGCCCACGTCGAGGATGGCGCTGACCTGGTTGAGCACGCCGGAAGCAAATTCGCGCAGCGAATGGATCTGGTACAGATTGGTGGCGCCGGCGAGGATCTTGCCCAGGCCGATGCGGCTGCGCTCGAGCATCATCAGGCTCTCGTAGGCGCGCAGGGCCGAAATGACGGTCGTAAACAGCTTTTGCGTCGTCAGTTCCGTCTTGGCCTTGTAATCGTTGATGTCGTATTCGATGATGACGCGCTGCTCGGGCGCCTGGCCCGGCTGGCCCGTGCGCAGCACGACGCGCACGATGGAGTTGTTCAGGTCGGCGCGAATGCGCTTGGCGAGGATCAGGCCCGCGTCATCCGTTTCCATCACCACGTCGAGCAGCACCAGCGCGATATCGGGCGTGTCGCGCAAGATCTCGTACCCTTCGCGGCCGCTGTAGGCGGAAAACAGTTCCAGTTCGCGGCCCTTGAAACTGACATTGCGCAACGCCAGCCGCGTGACCGCATGCACATCGACGTCGTCATCGACGATCAGGACACGCCACAGGCGCTGGTCGGGCGCGGCCAGCCCGGAGGGACTGGCCACCGGCTCATCTTCGTCGAGCAGCCAGTTATCATCTGCATCGGCTTTGAGGTCGGTCATGAATACTCCTAAGGGATAAGTTCGATGTGGACGCTGCGTTGACGCATATCAAGCATAATCAGATTAGATGCTGCTTACAACAGGATTCTGCGTACCGCCCTCTCCCGCGGCGGGCGCTGGCGCCGGTATCGAGGCGCCGCTGCGCGTGTTGCCGCCGCAATTGTCCTGGCCAGGCCCGACGGCCTGGTAGCGCACTTCGTATTTGCCCGCGCTGAGCTGTTCCACCGTCAGCTTGTCATTGGCCAGGATGTACAGGTAGCGCACATTCGAGCGCCGCTCCTGGTCATACAGCTTGACGAAGACGGGCGCGGCATTGCCGCTGTTATCGATGGTCAACACCAGTTCATCGCCCTTGTTACCGATCGGGAAGCCATCGACATAGCCGGACCGCGCCGGCCATGGCTCGCCATTCGGCGCCACCAGCGCCGCCGAATCGGCCTGGCCCACGCCATCGCAGGCGGGCCGGCTCGCTTTCAGGCTCAACTGCGCCACGGCCAGCACGCGGATCTCGGGTGCCTTCGCTTGCGCGGGTTCGGCCGCATACGGCTTGCCCACGGCCCAGCTATCGACTGCCACGGCCTCGCCTTTCGATGGCGCCGGCGCGGCCTCCGGCGCAGGGGGAGCAGCGCCATCGCGGGCCAGGCCGCTCCAGGCCGAGGCCAGCGCGGCAGGCATGGGCTGCGAGGTATCGAGCATCAGCAAGGCGCCCAGCCAGCCCAGCAGCAGGCAGACAAGCAGACTCAGCCACCAGCGCCAGTTGCGCCAGATGGGCTGCATGCCGCGCCGCGGCTTGCCCTTCGGCGGCGGCACATCCTGCGCCCACGTGTGCTCATGCGGCTGGGCATGACCTTTCGCGCGGCCATCGCGGCTCTTGCCTTCTTCCTGGTGGGTGCTTTCCAGCCATTCGATTTCCCATTCCTCGGCGGCGATCCACTCGTCGTGCTCCTTGCGGCGTTGCGGGTCGGACAAGGTGCCGTAGGCGCTGTTGAGGATGGCCATGATGCGGGCCGCCTTTTCGTCGCCGGGATTCTTGTCTGGATGGTATTTCTGGCTGAGGGCTTTATACGCGGCACGTATGACTTCCTGCGGCGCCAGGCGCGCCACTTTCAGGTTGTCATAGTGTGTATGTATCTTTCCCATCGTTCTATCTTGAAATCGGTGCGCGGCGACGGGTTCTTGCAGGATGGAACCGTGCTGTGTCGGTCATCATATACGATATGACAAGATAATAACCACCGGCGGACAGGAAATTGCAGGGCGGAACTGCCCTGCCTTGATATTGCCGGCGCTTACAGGCGGTGACTGCGGTCACTCGACAACAACGCTTGCGGCAACGCCACCTGATGCCCCACCACCAGCACCTTGAACAATTCCCCCATCTCGGCCGGCGACACCAGCTTTTGCACGGCGCTGGCCTGCGGCAGGTAAGTCTTGACCTGCTGCGGATCGGTGCGCAGCAGCAAGTCGCCGATACCGGAACCCAGCAGGAAGGACGCCTGGTTCATGTAGGCGAGCACGTCGAGGCCCGCATCCTGCGCCGCCACCGCCATGGCCGTAAAATCCACGTGGGCCGTGATGTCCTGCAAGCCGGGCAGATAAAACGGTTCCGCGTGGGCGTGATGGCGGTAATGGCACATCAGGGTGCCCGTGGCGCGCAAGTCCAGGTAATACTCGTGCGCCGGAAAACCGTAATCGAACAGCACGGCCGCGCCGCCCTTGCCATTGGTCAGCATCTGCGCCAGCGAGCGCATGAAGCCGCAGGCGACGCCATGAATTTCGCTGACATAGCCGACCGGCAAGTCGTCCGCGCCGGGCACCTGGGCGGCGATCTGCGCGGCCACGTCGGCGCCGGCCGGACGCTCGATGAACACGAACTGGCCGTCGGCAATACTGACGTCGAGTTCGCACCAGCCGGCCGGCGTCTTGCTGATCAGGTTGACGGGCATGGCGTCGAGCACTTCATTGCCGAACACGGCGCCGTCGAAACTGTCGGGAAAACCGTCGAGCCACACCACCTGCGGGAAGGCGGCCAGCGCCCGCTCCTGGCGCGCGCGCAATTCGCCGGACAATTCGACGATCGCATACTGTTCGATCGCGATGCCGGCCTGCGCCGCTTCCGTCAGGATATCGAAGGCCAGCTTGCCCGTGCCGGCGCCGAATTCGAGGATGCGCGGGGCCGTTTGCGCCATAATAGCGGCTGCCACATGGGCCAGGGTGGCGCCGAACAGGGGCGAAATCTCCGGCGCGGTTGTAAAATCGCCATCTTTACCCAGCTTGGCGGCGCCGCCGCTGTAATAGCCGAGGTCAGGCGCATACAGCGCCAGCTCCATGAAGCGGACAAAGGGAATGGCGCCGTCATTGCGCGCGATTTCAGCGGCAATCTGGTGCTGCAAGGCATGGGACGCGGCCAGCGCGTCGCTATCGGGTGCGGGAAGAGACATTCCCGCATTGTAGCGAATCGGCGGCGCATGCCGCCAGTGTGGCGTCCACCGAATATCTCAACCATAGCGAAGACATGACAGAAGCAACGACAACGCCATTCGACAGCACTCCCCGCGTCGCCCTCGTCACGGGCGCCGCGCGCCGCATCGGCCGCGCCATCGCGCTGGGCCTGGCGCGCGACGGCTGGGATATCGCCGTCCATTACCGCGACTCGCGCGAGGAAGCGCAGAGCCTGGTGGCGGAAATCATCGCGCTGGGCCGCCACGCGCACGCATTCCCCTGCGACCTGGCGCAGGAAGACGCCGTGCGCCAGCTATTGCCGCAGGTGCAGGCGGCGCTGGGGCCAGTGACTTGCGTGGTCAACAACGCATCGTTGTTTGCATACGACAATGCCGGCGATTTTTCCGTCGCCGCGCTCGACGCCCACATGCACGCCAACCTGGCCGCCCCCATCCTGCTGGCGCAAGCGCTGTACCAGGCCACCCCGGCAGGCGGCCAGGCCGTGGTCATCAACTTGCTGGACCAAAAACTGTACAATCTCAATCCTGATTTTTTGTCGTACACCCTGTCCAAGGCGGCGCTGCTGTCGGCGACCACCATGCTGGCCCAGGCGCTGGCGCCGAAAGTGCGCGTGGTGGGCATCGCCCCCGGCATCACCATGGTTTCCGGCGAGCAGACGGAAGCGAACTTTGCCAAGGCGCATGAAAACACGCCGCTGGGCCGCTCCAGCACGCCCGAGGATGTGGCCGACAGCGTCTGTTACGTGGCCGGCGCGCGCGCGCTGACGGGCACGACCCTGCTGGTCGATGGCGGCCAGCATCTGATCGGTTTGCCGCGCGACGTCATGTTTTTGACCAAATAATCAGCAGCCACACCAAACAACCAGCATTCCAGCATCCCCTAAAAGGTAAAACTATGTCGTCCGCCCTGTCCCACCCTCGCCTGGCCGATTGCCGCCGGCTGTTCCTGCGCAATTACGAAGTCCTCATCAACATCGGTGTCTACGACTTCGAGAAAAAGGGCGAGCAGCGCGTCCTCATCAACGTCGACCTGTACATTCCCCTGGCCCTGTCGACGCCGAAGGATGACCAGCTGGAAGAGGTGGTCGACTACGACTTCATGCGCGAAACCATCGCCAGGCGCATGGCCCAAGGCCATGTGCAGCTGCAGGAAAGCCTCGTCGACGACGTGCTCGCCGCCATGCTGGCGCACCCGCGCGTGCGCGCCGCGCGCGTGTCGTCGATGAAACCGGACGTGTATCCCGACTGCGAAGGCGTGGGCGTGGAAGTATTCAAGATCAAGGATGAAGTATGAGCAATATGAACGATACCGCAGTCATGGAAACCGCCGTGGAAATTCCGGCCAACGTGGAAGCGCAGAAACTGGCGCGCAAGAAGGCGGAAAAGATCGCCCTGGAAAACAACAAGCTGCACAAGCGCCTGTGCCGCCTGGTGGGCCAGGCCATCGGCGACTTCAACATGATCGAAGAGGGCGACAAGGTGATGGTGTGCCTGTCCGGCGGCAAGGATAGCTATGCGCTGCTGGACATTTTGATGACCTTGCGCGAACGCGCGCCGATTCACTTCGATATCGTCGCCGTCAACCTGGACCAGAAGCAGCCGAACTTTCCGCCGGAAATCCTGCCCGCCTACCTGACGGAACTGGGCGTGGCTTTCCACATCGAAAACCAGGATACCTACAGCATCGTCAAGCGTTTGATCCCGGAAGGCAAGACGACGTGTTCGCTGTGCTCGCGCCTGCGCCGCGGCATCCTGTACCGCGTGGCCGACGAGCTGGGCGCCAACAAGATCGCCCTGGGCCACCACCGCGACGACATCCTGGAAACGTTCTTCCTGAATATGTTCTTCGGCGGCAAACTGAAAGGCATGCCGGCCAAGCTGCAATCGGACGACGGCAAGCACATCGTCATCCGCCCGATGGCCTACGTGAAGGAAGAGGACACGCAGCGCTATGCGGAAGTGAAGGGCTTCCCCATCATTCCGTGCGACCTGTGCGGTTCGCAGGAAAACCTGCAGCGCAAGCAGATCAAGGGCCTGATGCGCGAATGGGACAAGAAATTCCCCGGCCGCGTGGAAAGCATCTTCTCGGCCCTGTCGAACGTGGCGCCGTCGCATTTGATGGACCCCAAACTGTTCGGTTTCAAGGACTTGAAGGCGGACGGCGTGGCCAACCCCATGGGCGACATCGCCTTCGACGAAGAGCCATGCTCGACGCCGACCACGTTCGGCACGATTCCGCTGCAGCCGCTGTAATCCTCCTGTTGCAAGCTCCTGTTGTTTCGCCGCCACCGCCCAGGTGGCGGCATCCCTCTCTTTCCCCCAGCGTCCATTTGATGTACCGTAGTCAGCTCTGCCGGTACGCGATGTGTCACGCGCGCATTCCTGCCCGGCGGTCAGCACGCATTCTTCCGACAACCTCACTGGAATGAACCATGACGCCATCCGCGCTCAAGCGCCCCCTGCTGTTCTCACTGCTGGCCTTCAGCCTTGCCACCGCCTCTGCCGCCCCTGCGCCCACCGACCGCCAGGCCGACCGCTGGGATTTGACGGCGCTGTATCAAAACGACGCCGCGTTCGACGCCGACGCGAAAAAGCTGGCGGCCCAGCTGCAGCAACTGGGCGCCTGCAAGGGGCAATTGGGCACCCGCCTGAAAGGCTGCCTGGACCTGTACGCCGATGCGCGCAAGCGCGTCAACACGCTGACCACCTATGCGGCGCAGTATTACGACCAGGATACGGGCGACAGCAAGGGCAACCAGCTGAACCAGCGCGCCGCCCTGCTGGGCAACGACTTCAGCCAGGCGACGACCTTTCTGCAGCCGGAAATCCTCGCCCTGGGCAGCAGGCGCATCGACGCCATGCTGGCGAAGGACAAGGGCTTGCAGCTGTACCGCTTTCAACTGAGTAACATGCTGCGCAGCGCGCCGCATACGCTCGACGCGGCCGGCGAACAGCTGGTGGCGCAGTTCGGCCTGGCGACTGGCTCGGCCGCCAGCGTCTACCGCACCCTGGCCAATGCGGAAATCCCGTGGCCAACAGTCAAATTATCGGACGGCAAGGAAGTACGCCTCGACCAGGCGGCCTATACCAAGTACCGCGACGACGACAATCGCGCGGACCGCAAGCTGGTATTCGACGCCTTCTTCGGCAAGTGGAAGGAATATGAACGCACGTTCGGCGAAACCCTGTACGGCCAGCTGAAGACGGACGCCGCGTATGCAAAAGTGCGCCGCTATGCCGACTCGCAAAGCGCCGCGCTCGACGCCGACCATTTGCCGCCGGCCGTCTACCAGACCCTGATCGCGCAAACCAACGCCAACCTGCCCACCCTGCACCGCTACTTCAAGCTGCGCGCGCGCATGCTGGGCGTCAAGGACCTGGCCTACTACGACATCTATGCGCCGCTGCTCAAAAGCGATCGCACGTTTCCGCTGGCCGAAGGCAAGCAGATGATGCTCGACTCCGCCGCGCCGCTGGGTCCCGACTACGTCAAGGCATTGAGCGCCGCGGTGGACGCGCGCTGGATGGATGTGTATCCGCGCCCGCGCAAGGTGGCGGGCGCCTACATGAATGGCGACGCGTACGACGTGCATCCGTTCGTGCTGCTCAATTACACGGACAATTACGAAGCCGTCAGCACCCTGACGCACGAATGGGGCCACGCGATGCACTCGGTGCTGGCCAACAAGGCGCAGCCGTCGATCTATGCGCCATACAGCATCTTCGTCGCGGAAATCGCTTCGACGACGAACGAGGCGCTGCTGCTCGACGCGCGCCTGAAGCAGGCCAAGGATGACGACGAACGCCTGCTGTACCTGGGCGCGGCGCTGGAAAACCTGCGCGGCACCTTCTTCCGCCAGGCCATGTTCGCCGAATTCGAGGCGGCCATCCACGGCAAGGTGGACCAGGGAGAATCGCTGACGGGCGAAGAGATCACGGCCATCTATGCCGGCATCCTCAAGCGCTACCACGGCGAAGCGCAAGGCGTCATGACCATCGATCCCGCCTACGCGCTGGAATGGGCCTACGTGCCGCATTTCTATCACGGCTTTTATGTGTTCCAGTACGCCACCTCGATCGCGGCGGCGCAGGATTTCGCGCAGCGCATCCTCGACAAGGAACCGGGCGCGCTGGCCGCCTACCTGAAGATGCTCGGTTCGGGCGGCTCGGCCTACCCGTACGATCTCGTGAAGGCGGCCGGCGTCGACCTGGCTTCGCCGAAACCCTACCAGGCGCTGGTGGCGCGCATGAACGGCATCATGGACCAGATCGAGGCGATTGAGAGTCGCCGGGGTAAATAAAGCTGAGGCCAACCGTAGGTCGGCTTAGCGCAAAGCGCGTAAGCCGACACCACCAATAACGCCAACAAGGTGTCGGATTACGCGGATTCACCGCTAATCCGACCTACCGTTTTCCACTTCCGCCGCCGCAAACGCCGCCGCATCGCTCTCGAACATGTCTTCCAGCTCCTCGCGCGCCTGGCGCGTGAGGGACATGACTTTTTGCTGGTCCTGGAAGTGCGGCGCCACTTCCAGCAAGGTTTTCAGGTTATGGCGGCCAAAGATGCCGGCCGCGCGCTGCGCCCGCTCCGCGCTGAAGCCCACCTGGCGCAAGGTCTGTTCGCCCAGCAGCAGGGCCGCCGCAAACGTCTCGCGCTCGATCAGGGTCACGCCCCGCTTCATCAATTCATAGTAATGCGTGACGTTGCGCGCACGCGCCAGTATCGTCAGTTCGGGCAGGCGCAGGCGCACGGCGTCGACCAGCGCCAGGCTGTCGTCCACGTTGTCGATGGCGATCACCAGCGCCTTCGCCTTTTCGATGCCGGCCGCCACCAATAAATCCACGCGCGTGGCGTCGCCATAAAACACTTTAAAACCGAACTTGCGCAGCAGCTCGATCTGATCCGGGTCGTGGTCGAGCACCGTCACGCCGATCTTGTTGGCCGCCAGCAGGCGGCCGATGATCTGGCCGAAGCGCCCAAAGCCGGCGATGACGATGGGATTGTCCTGCGCCTCGATATGATCGTCGGGACGGCGCTTCTTTTCGCCTTGCAGGCGCGGCGCGACAAATTTGTCATGCGCCAGCAGCAGCAAGGGCGTGGCCACCATCGACAGGGTCACCACCACGACGAGCAGCGCGGCCGTCTCCGGCGCAAACACGTGCGCGGCCTCGGCGGCGGCAAACACGACGAAGGCGAATTCGCCGCCCTGCGACAGCAGCAGCGCAAAGAACAGCTGCTGGCCGCGGGGAATGTCGACGAACTTCGACAGCAGGTACAGCAAGGCGATTTTCACCACCAGCAGCCCCGCCACCAGGGCCAGGATCAGCAAGGGCTGGGCGCGCAGCACGCCGAAATCGACGGACATGCCCACGGCGATGAAGAACAGGCCCAATAACAGGCCCTTGAACGGTTCCAGATCGCTGATCAGCTCATGCCGGTATTCGGAATCGGCCAGCAGCACGCCCGCCATGAAGGTACCCAGCGCCATCGACAGGCCCACCGATTCCATCAGCACGCAGATGGCGATCACCAGCAGCAGGGCGAAGGCCGTGAAGATTTCGCGCAAATCCGTCCTGGCGATGAAACGCAGGATGGGGTTCACGAGGAAACGCCCGCCGATCACCAGCGCCGCCAGCACGGCGGCCAGCTTGGCCACGCGCAGCCAGCCCGGCTCGCCGCTGTGCGTGACGAGGCCGCCCAGCAGCGGCACCAGCGCGATCATGGGAATGGCGGCGATATCCTGGAACAGCAGAATCGAAAAGCCGGCGGAACCGGCCGGCGTGCTCATCAATTTTCGTTCACCCAGGGTGGCCAGCACGATGGCCGTCGACGACAGCGACAGCCCCAGCGCCCCCACCAGCGCCGTGCGCCAGTCCACGCCGAAGGCCATGGCCACGGCGCACAGTCCCGCGCTGACGACGCCCACCTGCGCCCCGCCCCAGCCGAAGATGGGCCGGCGCAGCAGCCACAATCGCTTCGGTTCGAGCTCCAGGCCGATCAGGAACAGCAGCAGCACCACGCCGAATTCGGAAAAGCTGAGGATCACCTCGACATTCTTGATCAGGCCCAGGCCCCACGGTCCGATGACGACGCCGGCCACCAGGTAGCCCAGCACGGCGCCCATGCCCAGGCGCTTGGCCAGCGGCACCATGATGATGGCGGCGACCAGGTAAAACAGTATGTTGATGAGAAAGCTGTGGTGTTCCATGCGGATTCCGGAAAAACGTGATTGGAATCGCAATCATGCCTGAAGTGGCGCGCCAGCGGGGATCAGGGCTGCGGAGCGTCGATGCGCGCACGTATCTCGTCGACATTTACGCGTTTGAGGTAGCTTTCGATATTTTTCCACACGGCGTGATAGCCGTATCCGCCATTTTTCAGTTCGTCGATCGCCTTCTCGCGCGGCCAGCCCTGGTACAGCATGCGGTACATGGCGGCCATCATGCCCGTGCGGTCGGCGCCGTGCAGGCAATGCAGCAGCACGGGTCCCTGCTGCTCTGCCGCGCGGATGCTGCGCATGGTGTCGATCACGTGCTTGTCGCGGATGGCCCAGGTATTGATGGGGATGCGCACGGCGCGGATGCCGCTGCCTTCGAGTACCTGCGTGTCGGAATGGAAGGAGCGCAGGCTGATCACCGTCCTCACGCCCAGCGCCTGCAGCTGGGCCACGTCGCGACTATCGAGCCTGGCGCTGCGGTACAGAACGGGGGTGACCTGGTGCAGGTTCGACACCTGCGGCAGCGGCGTGGCCCAGTCCGCGTGGCGTTCCGGCGTTGCCGCCGTCTGCGCGCCGGCTGGCGCGGCGGCCAGCCCCAGGGCGAGAATCAAAAGTACTTCATGCAGCATCATGGCTTCCTTGTTAACGAAGAACGGCACCAGTGCGCAGCACCTGCCCCAGTACGTCCAGGGCGGCGCGCGGGCGGCCCAGGGCCAGCGCCTTGGCGCGCATGGCTTGCAACTGCCCGGGATGATCGAGCAACAGGCGCACGCGGTATTCCAGGGTGACGGCATCGAATGCCTTCAGGGCCACGCCCTGCTCCAGCAGGTAGTCGGCATTGCGCTCTTCCTGGCCGGGAATCGGCGAGTTGACGATCATCGGCAAGCCCAGGGCCAGGCATTCGGACGTGGTCAGGCCACCGGGCTTGGTGATCACCAGATCGGCGCACGCCATCAGGCGCTCGACTTCGCCGGTAAAGCCTTGCGCCAGCAGGCGGCCCGGATACTGGCCGGCCAGCGCCTGCAGCGCCGCCAGCGCGGCGGCGTTTTTCCCCGCCAGCACGATCAGTTGGAAGTCGCCTGGCAGCGCCAGCAGGCGCGCGGCCACCGTCTCGAGGCTGCCCAGGCCCGCTCCGCCGCCCATCAGCAAGATCGTCGTGCGCCGCGGGTCGAGGCCAAACGCCTGCGCGCTTTGCACGCGTCCGGGCGCTTGCGCGAACGCGGGCATGATGGGAATGCCCGTCACGTGGATACGCTCGGCGGGGATGCCTTCGTGGCGCATGCGGAATGCCACTTCGTCGGTGGCGGCGAAATAGCCTTGCATGTGTTCGTGCACCCACATGCGATGCAGGTCGAAATCGGTGACCTGCACCCACACGGGGCAAGCCAATTGCCGCTGGCGCAGTGCGCGCGACAGCAGTTCGGCCGGCAGGAAATGCGTGCAGATGATGGCATCCGGCTGGAAGGCGGCGATCCGCGTCATCAGCGCGCGCGTATTGAGGCGCTCGACGCCGCGGCGCAATCGCTGCATCGAGCTATCCTTGGGCGCGTCATGGGTGGCATGGTACAGATAGCCCCACAGCGCGGGCGCCTTGTTGACCAGCTTGATATAAAAATCCGTGTACAGCTTGCGGAAGGCGGGCGTCACAAAATCCATCACGTCGAGATGCAGGGCCAGCGCCGCAGGACCTGCGCCGTCATCGCGCGCCGCATGCGCCTCGATGGCTTGCGCCGCACGCATGTGGCCGGCGCCGGCCGAGACGCTCAGGAGGAGAATTTTTTTCGGTGTTTGCTGCGGCATGCGCTGGTGCTCCAATGGAAGCCGGGTTGGGGAAGCTGGCACAATATCATTGTGCCGCACCGCGCACTTTACAAATGCACAAGGCCGCGCGGCTTGTCTTACTTCAGTACCGGCGCGACATCCGTGCGCAGCACCGGATACAGGTTCAGGCGCTCATCCCAGGAAGCGTGGCGGCGGGCGAAGAATTCCAGGCGCGCGGCCGGGTCTCTGGCGAACGCGGGATCGCTGGCCAGCTTTTCGTGGAACTGCGCCGCCAGCGCCGGGTCGGCCGCCAGCTGTGCGCGCGCCACGTCTTCGGCCACGTATTCTTCCATGTACTCCTTGCGCTCGAAGGCCGTATTGAAACTGCCCCAGGCCAGCAGGGAATCGGGCGCGCGCGGCTCGAGCAGGGCCACGACGAGGCGCGCCTTGGCCTGGTTGACGGGCACGTACAGCGCGCCCGCAGCGACCACGCGCTCCTCTTTCTGCCAGTCGCCCTGCACGGCCGCCGTCTGGCGTCCCTCGAACGACTGCGCGCCGAATTTCACGGCCGTGGCGCGGAAGGTTTCGACCGGCAGCCTGCCCGGCGCGGTAGCTAATACCTGGTAGGACACGCCATGCTGGCGCAGCTTGGCCGCCACCATCTGCGCCTGCGCGGCCGGTACCAGGTAGCCGGCCTTGGGCGCGGCCTGCTGCAGGTCGGGCACGATCTCGTCGCGCAGGGGTACGTTCCAGATCTGTGGGGTGGTTTCGTCGTAGCGCGTCATCAGCGCGCCCGACACCTCGGACGGCGTGCGCGTGTAGGCATAGCCGCGAAACGCGATCATGCGGCTCTTGTCCGTCGTTTTATACGTGAGCGGCAAGGTGGTGCCGGCCAGCTGCGCGGCGCGCGCGTCCGCCTCGAGCGCCGTTTGCCGCCACTGGGCGCCATGCTGCGCCACCTGCGACAGCAGCGAGACGATGGTGTTGCGCGTGATGCGCACGCGGGTCGGATAATCCTTCCACGAATGGGTTTCCACCAGCATGCCGAAGCGGTTGCGCAGCTGGAAATAGCCATGCGAGAAGCGCGGATTCGGCGCCGAATCGACGAAGCCCGATTGCGGATTGTCGTTCTCGGCAAACGAAATATAGAACGGCTTCGGGTCCGAACCTTGCTTGGCCAGGTCGGCCAGGACCTGATCGCGCAGCGCCGTGCCAGCCACGCGCAAGGCCGCGTCGCCCGCATGCACGGGTTCAACCTGGATCGAGATATCGGGTTCGAACTGGGCGCCATCGGTGACGTGCAGGTCGACATAGGCCAGCGGATCCCAGGCGTTCACCAGCGCCAGCATGTGCTGCATCTCGGGCGTATCGGCCTTCATGTATTCACGGTTCAGATTGTAGTTTTGCGCCGTGCTGCGCCAGCCCATTTCCACGGGACCGCGCTGGTTCGGACGGTTCCACTGGCCGAAGCGTTCATGGCCGTCGACGTTAAACACGGGCACGAACAGCAGCACCTGCTTGTCGAGCGCACCGGGCGCCGCCTTGCCCTCCAATACTTCGCGCAGCGCGAGGAAGCCCGCATCCTTGCCATCGATTTCGCCCGCATGGATGCCGCCCTGCACCAGCAGCACGGGCAGCTTGCGGCGCGCCGCTTCGGCCGGCGTCAGGGCGCCCGTATTGGAGACGGCCAGCGCCAGCATGGGACGGTTTTCCGGCGTGCGCCCGAATTCAATACAGCGCACCTGCTTCGGATAGCGCGATTGGAACTGGCGGCACAAGGCTTCCACTTCCGCATAACGGCCCGTCTGCAAAAAGCCGGAGCGTTCGGCCACCGTGCTCAACGGCGAGGCGGCGTACGCAGGCAAGGCAATGGTGGACAACAAGGTGGCGGACAGCAGGGCGTGGCGTAGCATGGGTCAAACTCCATCGAGAGAGAACAAGCGGGCAATTATAGGGCGGTGGCGCGCGTAAAACCGCACCGGAAAATAAAAAAGCCGGGACAGCGTTGGCTGTCCCGGCTGTGCTTCGGCAAACGTGAATTACGAGCCGAAATGGTAGTTAAATTCGACCCAGCCCTGGCGGCCTTGCGGGCTGTAATTACCGACCGGGTAGTACGGCCAGCCACCGCTGTTGTCGCGCTTGACCGTATCGAGGACGTTGTTGATGATCAGCGACAGGGTGGCGCGGTCGTTGATGCGGTACACGGTACTGATGTTGGCCAGGGCCGTCGGCGTCAGGTAGGCCGTGCCGGCAGCGTTCGGGATCTTGCCGTAACGGGTCACCAGCAGGGTATTCGACCAGTCGCCTGCGCTCCAGTTGACGCTCAGGTTCAGCTTGTCGGGCCAGTCCGTGCTGCTCAGGTCCTTCAGCTCGTCGATCTCTTCGTCGCCCGCGAACTGCTGCGATTTCTTGCTCAGCACCTTGGCGTAGTTGGCCTTGAAGGCGAAGCGGCCGTAGTCCGTCGTGCGCAGCAGATATTTCAGGCTGACATCGACGCCGCTGGTGCTTTTCTTGGCCGCGTTGATCGGGTTGACCGTAATGGTCTTGATTTCGCCGGCACGGTTCAGCGCATTGGCCGCAAAGCGTTCCACGCGGTTCAGGGTGTCGACGCAGGTCGGCGAGTTGATGTCGGTCTTGCCCAGACGGCAATCGGCTTCGTCGCGCAATATCTTGTCGGCGCTCAGGTTGGTCACCAGGTCGTCGATCTTGATGTTCCAGTAATCAACGGAAACGTCGAAATTGGAACTTGGCGACCAGACGGCGCCCACGCCGAACGACTTGCCCTTCTCCGACTGCAGATCCTTGCTGCCGTTCTGCACATAGTCGGCGCCCGGCGATTTGTTCGCGTAGTCGCAGTCCTCGATGGCCTGTCCGGCGACGCCGCAGCGGTAGTAGTCGGTGGTGCTCGAATAGTAGCCCGTGCCGCGCGCCTTGTAGATGTAGTTCATGTCCGGCGCGCGGAAGCTGGTGGCGTAATTGGCGCGGAACAGCAGTTCGCGCGTCGGACGCAGTTCCAGGCCGCCGTTGTAGGTGAACTTGCCATCGCTGCGGCCGGCAAAGTTATAGCGGTCATAACGGCCGGCCAGGGTACCGGTCAGCTTCTCGTGCAGCGGCAGGTTGATCTCGGCGCCCAGCGCGTAGCGCGTGCGCGTGCCGGCCGTGACGTCGGACCTGGTGGCGACGTTGAAATAACCGTCGTTCAGGCGCGCATCGGGCACGTTGCTGAAGCCCTGCTTACCCGCCTCGGCGATGGTGGCGATCTTCGCCACGCCGGCCGGCAGCTGAAACAGGTCGCCGTTGGTGGCCAGGCTCAGGGTATTCGTCCAGGCCTTGTCGTCGCTGTCCGAATTGCCCGTGATGCTGTCGAACTCGGCGGCGCTCAAGCGGCGCGACAGGCGCGCGGGGTCCGGTGCATAAATGGGTACGCCACTCGCGTCCGCGCCCAGTTTCGGGCCCAGGAAGAAGCTGTCGATATTGGCCAGCGCGCGCGGCGTATGACTTTCGCTCTTGTACAGCGACGCGTTGTAGTTCGCTTCATACTGCCACGACGACGTGCCGGGAATGCGGCCCTTGGCGCCCAGCGAGATGGCCGTGGCCAGGTCGTCCCACTTGCGGTTGTAGCGCGATACGCCGCCCATTTCCTCGGGCGAGATATAGCGCGTCCATGCCTCATACTTGCCCGTGTTCTGGTTCTTGAAATAGCTGCTGCCCGTCGATGACGACGTCCACGTCGGGCCACGCGTATTGTTCTCTGTCGAGTTCTTGCCGATCAGGAAGTCGGCGAACAGGGTCGTTTCCGGCGACAGCTCGTAATTGGCGCTGCCAAACACGTTCTGGCTGCGGTTCTTCGTTTGCGTGGTCCAGTAGGTCGGGCCCACTTTCGGGCTGGCGCAATAGCTGCCGTTCTTCGCCTGGTATTTGACGACGCTGCCGCCGAACAGGTCGCCGAACTGGCTGCAAGTGTCGCCCAGGTCCACGTAGGTGCCGGAGGTGCCCGCCTGCACCGCGCGGCGCGAGGCGATGTTCGTCGGCGTACCCGAACGGGTGGACATGAAGTTACGCTCCAGGCTCGACAGCGGATCGCGCTGGCTCAGCTCCACGCTGAACAGGGTATGCAGCTTGTCGAAATTGCCGCCGCCCGTCAGCTGCACGCGCTGGTTGCCGCCACCACCACGCGTGGTGGTGCCCGCCTTGACGTTGACGTCAAAGCCTTCCGTCTGTTTTTTCAGGATGACGTTGATCACGCCGGCGATCGCGTCGGAGCCATAGATGGCCGAAGCGCCGCCGTTGAGGATTTCGATGCGGTCGACGATGCTCGACGGGATATTCGCCAGGTTGGTGAAGTTCACCGTGCCTTCATAGGCGACGGGGAAGTCGGCCAGGCGGCGGCCGTTCAACAGGATCAAGGTGTGGTTCGGGCCCAGGCCGCGCAGGCTGATGGTATTGGCCGATGGCGTGAACGTGTTGCCAAAGTCTTCGCCTTGCGTAAAACCGCTGTTCTGCACCTGGTTGCTCAGGGCATCATAGACGTTCTTATAGCCTTGCTTGGTGATTTCATCGCCGGTCAGGATGGTGACGGGCGACGGTCCCTCCAGGCTGGCGCGGGGAATCCGCGAACCGGTGACCACGACGGCTGGCGGGGTGGCCGCCGGCTGCTGATCCGCTGCGGGCGCTTGCGTTTGCGCGTGCGCCTGCCATGCGGAACCGCCCAGGATGGCCAGTACGGCTATGGTGAGCGGTGGTAACTTGAATTGTATAGGCATCTTTGCGCTTCTCAAGGTTAGGGAGAAGGCGAAAGATATCAAGATGCCAGCAATTACAGAACGAATGGATTCATCTTTCTATATACCAAAATTGTTATATAGAAAGATTTTGAGCAGGAAAACGCCATGGGCCATGGACAGGCCCATGGCAGAAGCATGCGCTTTACGGATGAATGATGGCAATTTCCTTGTAGGCCGGGCGCAGCAGCCGCGCGGCCGTGTCGGCCGGACTCTCCATCGAACTCAACAGCCTGATCGCCCCCGTCGCCGGCGTGCAGCTGCCGCTGCTGCGGTAGCGCAGCGCCGCGGCCAGCATGCCTTCGTCCGGATCGCCCAGCTGGTGCTGGTAATCGTCCGTCACGTCGCAGGTCGGCGCCATGCCATCGGCAAAGTCGCCGTAGCCCTTGGCATTGACGCCCTGGAACTGCACGGCGAAATACGTGGTACCGCAGTTCGGCGTGGGATAGAAACCATAGGGCTTGCCGCACGTCGTGCCGCCGATCAGGTTGACCTGCACGTCCACGCCGCGCAAGCCGTTGATGATGGCTTCGCTGGCCGAGCAGGTATTACCCGTGGTCAGCAAAGTCACGCGCTTGAGGCCCAGCGAGGGCAACAGCGTCCCCTTGGGCAGGGGATTCGGCCCGGCAAAGCCCTGGCTTTGCGCATGGAATGGCACGGGCGCTTCCGGCCGCGTCTTGTCATTGGCCAGCACCTGCTCGAAGGTCTTGCCGGCAGTAATTTGCGGACCAGCAATCATGTAGGCGAGCTCGCTGGCGACGTCGAGGTAGCCGCCGCCGTTGTAGCGCACGTCGAGCACCAGATCGCTGATGCCGGCCGCCTGGAAGCGGCGCATGGTCTCGACCAGCTGGCGTTCGGCCACATTGTTGTGCGTGTTGAAGGTCAGGTAGCCCACCTTGCCCGTGGGCGTGTCGATGATGCGCTCGTTTTGCACGGCGCTGGTGTTCACTTCCACCGCCTGCAGGCGCGCGGAGATGGGTGTCCCGTTGCGGCTGAACGCCAGCGTGTGCGTGCCTTGCGCTTGCGGGAACAAGCCATCGTTGATGATATTCACGCTGGCAGCGTCAGGGGCATTGACGAAATCGACGCCATCGACCGCTTGCAGCTCGTCGCCGCGCCGCAAGCCCGCCAGTGCCGCCGGCGAGCCCGGCTCGACGATCGTGACCACGGCCTTGCGCGGCGGCGTGGTGCGCGTCAGCGCCAGCAGCATGCCGTAGCCCAGCTCCACGCCATTGAGCGAGGCTTCCCATTCGGCCGTCGTGTAGGTGAAATGAAACTGGTCCTTCGGCTTGCCGGACGCCGTCGTGGCCGTTGTTTTGAGCACATCGAAATACGCCTTGGCCGTGGCAAAGCTTTGCGGCAGGTAGGTGGTCGGCACTTCGCGGTACCACAGATACGTTTCATCGACCCAGCTGCGCACCCACGTCTGCTCATCGAGCAGGGTACCCGGCTTGTCGATGCTGCTGCCGCTGCGCGGCGCCTCGCAGCGGTTCGCGACCGTGGACGAAGCGACCAGCGTCGTGGGTCCGGCCGGCCCGGTTGGCGTCACGGGCGTCACGACGGGCGCGCTGTCGCTGCTGCCGCCGCCTCCGCCGCAGGCACTCAACATCAAGACGAGGGGAACGGCGAGGGAACAAAGGCGCAGGGAATGCATGAGAAACTTTCCATAAAGAAATTATCGAAAAATTATAATGCGTTTTGCAGGCAAGCGTTGTTTTCTTTGACACAAAAAAAATGGCGCCCGCAGGCGCCATTGCTACAGCGTGGAGTTCAGCCCATCACGCCACGGTGGCCGCCACGGGCGCCGCCACGACGGGCGGCAGCGGCGTCGGCGCGTTGAAGGCGATCAGCAGACTCGCTTCCTTCTCTTTCGCCGCCTTCAAATGCCGCTCCTTCACGTGGCCATAGCCGCGGATGTCTTCCGGGATGCTGGCGATGGCCACGGCTTGCGCCAGCTTGGCCGTCGTCAGTTTCGGCAGCAAGCCCCCCACCGTCGCGCGGTACTCAAGAATCAGCGCGCGCTCCATCTTGCGCTCGGCCGTATGGCCGAACACGTCAAACGCGGTGCCGCGCAAGCCCTTGAACTTGGCCAGCACGCCGAACGCCTTCAGCATCCACGGGCCGTATTCCTTCTTGATCAGATGGCCCTGGGCATCCGTTTTTGCCATGATGGGCGGCGCCAGGTGGAACTTGAGCTTGATGTCGCCTTCGAACATGGCGGCGATCTTCGCCTGGAAGGCGCCGTCCGTGTACAGGCGCGCCACTTCGTACTCATCCTTGTAGGCCATCAGCTTGTAGAAGTAGCGGGCCACGGCTTCCGTCAGGCGCAGGTGCGGGCCATTCAGGGCGCTTTCGGCGGCGCGCACCTGGCCGACGAAATCGATGTACTGCTGCGCATACGCGCGGTCCTGGTAAGCCGTCAGCAGGGCCACCCGTTTTTCGATGATGTCGTCGAGCGTGTCGATGCGCTTGAATTCCACCACTTTCGCCGGTGTCGTCATGCGTATCAGGCTGGCCGCGTCATGCGCACCGGCGCGGCCCCAGTTGAAGGCCGCCTTGTTGAACGCCACCGAGACGTTGTTCAAGTCGATGGCCTTCATGATGGCAGCTTCCGACAGCGGCACTTTGCCCTTTTGCCAGGCGTAGCCGAGCATGAACATGTTCGTCGCGATCGAGTCGCCCATCAGCGCCGTGGCGATCTGGCCCGCGTCGATGAAGTCCACGTGGTCGTTGCCGCAGGCCTTTTCGATTTCCATGCGCGCGGAAGCCCCTGGGAATTGCCAGTCCGGGTTTTTCACGAAGGCCGCCGTCGACGAGCTGGTCGAGTTGATCATGGCCCAGCTGCGGCCTTCTCCCATGCGCGAGAGGGCGTCGCGGCTGGCCGTGACGATCAGGTCGCAGCCGATCACGAGATCGGCCGCACCCGTGCCGACGCGCGTCGAGTGGATATCTTCCTGGCGGTCCGCCAGGCGCACGTGCGACATCACGGGGCCGCCCTTTTGCGCCAGGCCGCTCATGTCCAGCACGGAACAGCCCTTGCCTTCCACGTGGGCCGCCATGGCCAGGATCTGGCCGACGGTGACGACACCCGTGCCGCCGATGCCGGTGACCAGGATGCCGAATGGCTCGGCCGTCGAAGGAATCTGCGGCGTCGGCAAGGCTGGCGCGGCTGGCGCATCCTTGTCGGCGGCAGCAGCCTTTTTCGGCTTTTTCAAGCCGCCGCCTTCCACCGTCACGAAACTGGGGCAGAAGCCCGTCGTGCACGAAAAATCCTTGTTGCAGGACGACTGGTTGATCTGGCGCTTGCGTCCCAGTTCCGTTTCCAGCGGTTCCACGGACAGGCAGTTCGATTGCACGGAGCAGTCGCCGCAGCCTTCGCAGACGGCTTCGTTGATGACGGCGCGCTTGGCCGGGTCCGGGTATTCATTGCGTTTCCGGCGGCGGCGTTTTTCCGAGGCGCAGGTCTGGTCGTAGATCATGGCCGACACGCCCGGCATGTCGCGCAGTTCGCGCTGCACGTCCATCAGTTCCGAACGGTGGCGCACGGTGACGCCTTCCGCCCAGGCGTAATCGTCCGGGTATTTTTCCGGTTCGTCGGTGACGACGATGATGGGACCGACGCCTTCGGCGGCGATCTGGCGAGAGATAATGGCTGGCGATAGCGGACCGTCGAATTCCTGGCCGCCCGTCATGGCCACCGCATCGTTGAACAGGATTTTATAAGTGATGTTCACCTTGGCCGAGACGGCCGCGCGGATGGCCAGGATGCCCGAGTGGAAATACGTGCCGTCGCCCAGGTTGGTAAACACGTGCTTTTCATTCGTGAACGGCGCCTGCCCCACCCAGGTGACGCCTTCGGCGCCCATGTGGGTAAACGTCGACGTTTCGCGGTCCATCCACAGCACCATGTAGTGGCAGCCGATGCCGGCCAGCGCGCGCGAGCCTTCCGGCACTTTGGTGGAACTGTTGTGCGGGCAGCCGGAGCAGAAGAACGGCGTGCGGTCTTTCTGCGGATCGGGCTTCACGCTGATGGCCTTGAGGACGTTTTCCTTCGCTTCCAGGTAGGCGATGCGTTCCTTCACGCGCTGCTCGACCGGGTGGCCCGCGTAGTAGCGCGAAATGCGGCTGGCAATGGCGCGCGCGATCATGGCCGGGTTCAGCTCATACGTGGCCGGCAGCAGCCAGTCGCCGTGTCCGGTGCCCTTCTGGTTGCTCCATTCGCCCGTGTCGTCGAACTTGCCGACCACGCGCGGACGCTCGCCATCCTTCAGGTTGTACAGTTCTTCCTTCAGCGCGTATTCGAGGATCTGGCGCTTTTCTTCCACCACGAGGATTTCGTCGAGGCCCTTGGCAAATTCATGCACGCCGTCCGCTTCCAGCGGCCAGGTCATGCCGATCTTGTACAGGCGGATGCCGATGTCGGACGCCGTCTGCTCGTCGATGCCCAGGTCGGCCAGCGCCTGGCGCGTGTCCAGGTACGATTTGCCGGCCGTGATGATGCCGATGCGCGCCTTCGGGCTATCCCAGATGATCTTATTGAGCTTGTTGGCACGCGCATAGGCCAGCGCCGCATACCATTTGTAGCTGTTCATGCGTACTTCTTGTTCCAGCACCGTGTCGGGCCAGCGGATGTTCAAGCCGCCGGCCGGCATCTCGAAGTCGGTCGGCAGCACGATCTGTACGCGATCCGGGTCGAAGTCGACGGCGGCGCCCGACTCGATGATGTCGGTCACGCATTTCATCGACACCCACAGGCCCGTGTAGCGGCTCATGGCCCACGCATGCAAGCCGTAGTCGATGTATTCCTGCACCGACGACGGATACAGCACGGGAATGCCGCAGGCGTTCAGGATATGGTCGGACTGGTGGGCCGTGGACGAGGATTTGGCCGCATGGTCGTCGCCGGCCAGCACCAGCACGCCGCCGTGCTTGGCGGAACCGGCGTTATTGGCGTGCTTGAAAACGTCGCCGCAACGGTCGACGCCGGGGCCCTTGCCGTACCACATGCCGAACACGCCGTCGTATTTCGCGTCTTCGAACAAGTTCGTTTGCTGCGTGCCCCAGACGGCCGTGGCGGCCAGGTCTTCGTTCAGGCCCGGATGGAATTTGACATGGTGTTCATCGAGATATTTTTTTGCCTTGATCGCCGTCATGTCGACGGACGTCACAGGCGAACCGCGGTAGCCGGTGATGTAGCCGGCCGTATTCAGGCCCGCCTTCAGGTCGCGCTCGCGCTGCAGCATGGGCAGGCGGATCAGCGCTTGCGTGCCCGTCATGAAGGCGCGGCCACGCTCGAGCGTGTATTTGTCGTTCAGGGAAATCTCGGACGCGTGCGCGCCCGGCTCAAGACTCGAGCCCTTGATAGCTGCATTCATTACTTGTCTCCATTATTCTCTGTGCTACGCGTGCAAAGTCGGTTGAACTCACACGTACCGGCCGCGCTTTGTGAGCAATGCCGGTGCGGAAAAATGACTTGTTTGTCGTAGACTACCACAGGAAGGCGCACAGTTCTTTGCTGCACTGCACTCCCGTGTTTGTGCTTTTTGCTGCTTTTTAGTGCTTCTTTTTGCGGGCATGTCGGCTTACGCCATCCTGGCTAACCCGACCTACATTACTGGCCCCAGCTGTAGGTCGGATTAGCGCAGCGTAATCCGACATTCCGGGCATGAGTCGCCTTACGCCGCGTTCGTATCTTTCAGCACGCCGCGCTTGATCTGGTCCAGCTCGATCGACTCGAACAGGGCGCGGAAATTGCCTTCGCCGAAGCCCTGGTCGCCCTTGCGCTGGATGATCTCGAAGAAGATCGGGCCGATCACCGTCTGCGTGAAGATTTGCAGCAGCAGTTCGCGTTCGTTTTCCGTGCTGTGGCCATCGATCAGGATGCGCAAGCGGCGCAGTTCTTCCAGCTGCTCGCCATGGTTCGGCAGGCGGCGGTTGACCAGCTCATAGTAAGTTTCAATCGTATCCTGGAAATCGATACCCGTATCGCGCATGCCTTGCACGGACGCGTAGATATTGTCCGTGCCCAGGGCGATGTGCTGGATGCCTTCGCCATGGTACTGGTCCAGGTATTCGGCGATCTGCGACTTGTCGTCCGACGATTCATTGATCGGGATGCGGATCTTGCCGCACGGCGAAGTCATGGCCTTCGACTTGAGGCCCGTCAGCTTGCCTTCGATGTCGAAGTAGCGCACTTCGCGGAAGTTGAACAGGTTTTCATAGAAGCTTGCCCATTCCTTCATGCGGCCACGGTGCACATTGTGCGTCAGGTGGTCGATATAGGTCAGGCCATGGCCGACGGGGTTGGCGACGGCGCCGGGAATGGCGACGAAATCGACGTCATAGATGCTGATGTCGCCGATGCCGCCGGGTGCGGCCGCGTCCGGCTTGTCGGCGCCCTTGCCGCGCCAGCGGTCGACGAAGTACAGCAAGGAATCGCCCACGCCCTTGATGGCGGGAATGTTCAGCTCCATCGGGCCCGTTTTATTGTCGAAACCCCAGGCGCCCAGTTCCAGCGCGCGGCGGTAGACGAAGGCGGCGTCATCGACACGGATGGCGATGGCGCACACGGACGGGCCGTGATGGCGGGCAAAACGCTGCGCGAACGAATCTTGTTCGGCATTGATGATGAAATTGATGTCGCCCTGACGGTACAGGGTCACATCCTTGTGGCGGTGGCGCGCGATGGCCGTGAATCCCATGTTCTCGAACAGCTTGCCCAATGCTTTTGGGTCTGGTGCTGCATACTCGACGAACTCGAAACCATCGGTACCCATCGGGTTATCCCAAGGCTGAAATTGCATGATGTCTCCTCCAAGAAGTAGCGCACAGTATAGGCGCGGGTCACGGGCATTAAATGCCAAAGATCTCCCGAACAATCATGATTTGCGCAATAATATTGCGTGAAACACGAACCACCGGAGGAAGCATGAGCAAAATTACGCTGGATAAAACGGATCGCAAGATCCTCTCCGTCCTGCAGGCCGATGGCCGCCTGTCGAATCAGGACGTGGCCGAGCAGGTCAGCCTGTCGCCGTCGCCATGCTTGCGCCGCGTCAAACGGCTGGAAGAAGCGGGCGTGATCCGCCAGTACGTGGCCCTGCTGGACCCGGAAAAGATCGGCCTGGGCTTGCTCGCCTACGTCAACGTGCGGCTGGAAAAGCACAGCGACGCCACCGCCCATGCCCACAGCACGGCAAGAGTACTGGCGCCGAATCTGGTGACGAACACGTCGCCGCGCGCCGACTTCGCCGTGGCGGTGGCGCAATGGCCGGAAGTGGTGGCCTGTTATGCGATGACGGGCGAGATGGATTATCTGCTGCGCGTGCACGTGGAAGACATGGAGCACTTTTCACGCTTCATGATGGCGACCCTGCTGCGCCACCCGGCCGTGCTGGACGTGAAATCGAGCTTTGCCTTGCAGCGCATCAAGGATACGACGGCCCTGCCCTTATTGTGACGGCGGTGACGGCGGCCCGGGCTTCTTCTTGCGGCCCGGCAAGCGCTCGAACAACTTGCTGGCGGCGCGCGCATTCGCCTTGAACGTGTAGTCGAACATGGCGAACTGCTCCTGCACGGCTTCCTGCAGCATGCTGCCCGGATTCGGCGGCAACAATTTCAAGTAAGCATCGGCTTCGCCATAGTCGCGCTGGATTTCCATGCCCGCCTTCTTGGCGATATGCATCATCGTCTTGTTGGACGACAAGCAATGCATGTACAGGGTATCGACGTCGTTGTTACGGCAGTGAATTGCCGCCCGCTCGAACAATTTCGAGCCCACGCCCATGCCGCGCATGGATTTCGACACGGACACGCCAAACTCGGCCACCTGCTCCTTGTCCGTCACGACGCTTTTCGCCGGCGACTTGTCCTTCGGCGCGAACGCCAGATGCCCCACGCCCACCAGCTTGAACAGGCTGTTATAGACGCCGTAGACCATGTCGCGCGAAAAATCCATCTTGTGCACGTACTGGGCGACGAGCTCATCGGGCAAGGCGCTGCCGAAGCGCAGCAGGCGGTCGCTTTTCTCGAGCGACAGGAAGTGCTTCATCATGCGGCGCCGGTCGCGCTCATGCAATTGCTTGACGAGCACGGTCGGGCGCCCGCCGCTACGGCTGAGCCAGCGGCGAAACGGGTTCTGGAATAATTTGGGCAGGGTCATGGCAGCTCCGTGCCGCTGATCGCATTTGTGACGGCCTCGACCCGCGCCGCGTGGATGAGCTCGGGAATGTGCTTCGGTTCGTGTGCGCAAGCTTGTGCCAGCGCGCCCGCATCGACGCCGCGCACGGCGGCCAGCATCGCTTGCAGCCAGGCCGACTGCGGGAACGCAGTATCCTGGGCATGCACGTCGCAGGCGATGGCGTCCAGCATCTGCACGAAGCGCTGCGGCTTGCGCAGTCCATCGCAGCGTTCGCACAAGCGCACCAGTTCCTCGGCGCTCAAGGCCAGCGCACCGGCAACGGCAGCCTGCTCGCGCGCCGCCATCACGGCCAGCTCGCGGCAATCGTTGGGCACGCGCAGGCGCTCGCTGAGCGCGTTGATCTGCCCAAGCGGCACGGCCAACATCAGCACGGCAAAGCGCACGCACAGGTCGTGGCCGGCACTGGCGGCATGATCGATCACCTGCAGCAAATGTTCGTTGATTGTCAGTTCCGGCAGGATGCGTTCCAGCGCGCCGCATTCCTGCAGCACCGTCAGCATGCGCGACGGACGCGCCTCCATCAGCCCCTTGGCCACTTCCTGCCACACGCGCTCGGCCACCAGGGCGTCGACTTCGCCGTCCAGCACCATTTGACGCATGAGGGCCATGGTGGCGGGCGCCACCGTAAAAGTATCGAAGCGGGCGGCAAAGCGGGCCAGGCGCAGGATGCGCACGGGGTCTTCGCCGAACGCGTCGGAAACGTGGCGAAACACTTTGTTCTGGATATCCTCGATGCCGCCGAACGGGTCCGTCAGGCTGCCGTCCTCGGCTTGCGCGATGGCGTTGATGGTCAGATCGCGGCGCACCAGGTCTTCTTCGAGGGTGACGTCGGGCGCCGTGTGGAAGACAAAGCCCCGGTAGCCGGGGGCCGTCTTGCGTTCCGTACGGGCCAGCGCGTACTCTTCCTGCGTCTTCGGGTGCAGGAAGACGGGGAAATCCTTGCCGACGGGCCGGAAGCCCCGGCGCAGCATGTCTTCCGGCGTGGCGCCGACGACGACGTGGTCGTGGTCTTTCACGGGCAGGCCCAGCAGTTGGTCGCGCACCGCGCCACCGACCGTGTATATCTTCATAACACTCTTTTCTTAGTCAGGCAGTTCCGCGTCGTGCTTGGGCGCCGTTTCCGTTTCCGCCAGCGCTTCCGCGATCCAGCGGGCGACGGCCGGGTGCGCCTGCACGCGCTCGCAATACGCGTTCAGCGCCGGCGCCAGGCTCACGCCATAGGTGCGGAAACGCATGACGACGGGGGTGAAATACGCGTCGGCGATGGAAAAGTCGCCAAACAGGAACTGGTGGTGGCCAAAGCGCGATAAACACTCTTCCCAGATTTCGCTGATGCGGCCGATGTCGGCCTGCGCGGCGGCCGTGCGGCCCCGGCCCGGCAATTTCGCCTTGATATTCATCGACATGTCCGTGCGCAAGCCCGTGAAACCGGAATGCATTTCCGCGCAGACACAGCGCGCCATGGCGCGCGCGGCCACGTCTTGCGGCCACATGTGCTTATCGGGAAACTGCTCGGCCAGGTATTCGCAGATGGCCAGGCTGTCCCAGATCGTGATCTCGCCCGCCAGCAGCACGGGCACGCGGCCGCTGGCCGAATACGCGGCAATTTTGGTGGCCGTGTCGCCCTGGTCGAGCAGCACGCGCACTTCCTGGAACGGGATACCGAAGGCCGTCATGGCCACCCATGGACGCATCGACCACGACGAGTAATTCTTGTTGCCAATGATGAGGGTCAGGCCCGGCTCGCGGGCGGCAGCCAGGGTTTGCGTCAGGCTGGGATCAAGGATGGTCGTTTGCATGGTCGGGTAGCTTTAGTTGGATGATGGCAAATCGGCAGAAACAGCGCTGTTTTTCGGTCCCACGGTACCCAGGCGCGCCTTCAGCGACTGCGGGCTCTTCTCGAACAGGGCCGCGTAATACGTGGCGTTGGCCATCACGTTTTTCACGTAGCCGCGCGTTTCCGTATATGGAATCGTTTCAGCGAAGACGGCGCCTTCCAGCGGACGGGTCATGGTGGCGCGCCAGATGCGCAAGCGCCCCGGTCCCGCGTTGTAGGCGGCGCTGGCCAGCACTTGCGAACCGTCAAGGCCGCCAAGCACCATGTTCAGGTAGTTCGTGCCCAGCAAGACGTTGGTGCGCACGTCGCTTAAGGTTTCCGTGACGAAATCGGTGAGGCCGATCTTCTTGGCGACATAACGGGCCGTCGACGGCATCACCTGCATCAGGCCGGACGCGCCCACGTGCGACTGGGCATCCATGATGAAGCGCGATTCCTGGCGGATCAGGCCATACACCCAGGCTTTGTCGAGACCCAGGGTTTGCGTGGCCGGGTGCATGACGTCGTCGTGCGGCGTCGGGTAGCGCTGCGTATAGTCCACTTCCAGGCGCGTGCGGTCCGAGGTGTTGACCATGCGGTCGAGCACATTGTTCTGGCGCGCAAATTCCGCGGCCGCCAGATGCTGGCGGTCCGTCATCGAACGCAATTCCCAGTTCCATTCGCGCGTGCCTTCGAAGCGCAAGCGCATGTTAAAAAATTTCAAGGCCCGCTGCAGACCCGGATTGGCGGCCATGGCGGCGATTTCCGCCGGCGTGATGGGCTGGCCCGGCGGCGGCAGCACCAGGTGGTTGCCCAGTTCTTCATTGGCCAGCAAACCATAGAAATTCGATTGATCGCTGATCGTGCGGTACAGGGCGTCCGCCTGCGCGTTCGGACGGCCCGGCGTTTCCGCCTGCTGCGCGCGCGCCAGCCAGTACACCCAGGTAGGATCGGTGCGCAGGGAGGCCGGCATGGCCTGGATGCTGGACTTCACCACAGGCCAGTTACCTTCGCGCAAGGCGATACGCGCCTTCCATTGCATCTGTTCCAGGGTCAGCGGCGCACCATTAGTCTTTTGCCAATATTCGAACGCTTCCGGCGCCAGCGCATACGACGCTTGCAGCGCCAGGCTGGCCCAGCCGATGGCCTGTTCCTGCGCCGTCAGCTGCGCACTGGCCTTTTGCAAGGCGACGACGCCCAGTTTCAAGGTGCTTTTCGCCATGCGGCCAACGGCCACCAGATACATCTCGTGGTCGGCACGGCTGGCGCCCGCGCCCTTGGCCAGCACCAGCGCCGGCAAGTCGATCGCTTGCGCCATCTTCGCGTCGGAGGCGCCCAGCAGCAGCGCGATGCGGCGCGCCGGGCCCGTGGCGTTGGTCTGGCCCGCCAGGCGGATCTGCGCCCACAGGTCGTTCGTGTCGAACTGGCCGTTTTGCGCCAATGCCGCGATCAGGCTGCCACACGCTTCGCCATAGCCGGGCGGCGACACCAGCAGGTTGCGCGCCTCGGCGGCCACGTTCTGGCCCTTGGCCGCGCGCGACATCAGCGCGTAGCACTTGAGCTGGGTATCGTCGTCGAGGGCGAATTGCGGATATTGCTCATCGAACACGACCCAGTCGCGCTTGCGGCCCAGTTCCAGCAGCCAGTCGTTGCGGAAACGGTCGGCGATGGCGCTGCCCTTGTAGCGGTTCAGGTAATCGCGAAATTGCGCCTCGGTCAGCAGTTTGATACGCGGTTTCAGCCGATAATAGTCAACATATGATGGAATCTGGTAATTCGTCAGGCGCCCCGCATAAAAGTCGGCTTTTTCGACGTCATCCTTGCGCGCGGCGTCGCGCAGCAGCAGGAAGGCATCGTCCTCGCTGCGCGTGTCGGGAGCGGCTGGGGATATGGTGGTGGAAACCTGGGCCAGGGCGGCCAGAGGAGACAAGGCCGATGCAACACACAGCATCGTGCCGGCAATCCATTTCAGTGGGGAAATCAATGTACGACTCTCAATCTTAACTTGATGGTGATATGAATAGCGACCCTAGAATAACATGCGATCCGGCTACACGGCCACCCATTGCGCCACAGGAAAAAGCCGGCTTGCGCAAAGCCCTGCTGGCGGCCCGGCGCGCCCTGCCCGACTCCACGCGCGCGGGGTGGGATGCGGCCATCGCGCAGCGCCTGCTGGACTGGTGCGCGCAGGAAAACGTCAAGGAACTGGGCGTGTACTGGCCCCTGCATGGCGAGCCGGACTTGCACGATGCCTATGCCCAGCTGGCCGCGCGCGGCGTGCAATTAAGCTTGCCCGTGGTGCTGGAAAAACATGCGCCGCTGGCCTTTTCCGCCTGGACGCCCGGCGAGCCCATGGTCAAGGATGGCATGGGCGTGGCCGTGCCGGCCCGTTTGCGCCTGCGTCCGGCGCCCGCCACCCTGCTCGTGCCCTGCCTGGGATTCAATGAAGAACGCTTCCGGCTCGGCTATGGCGGCGGGTATTACGACCGTACCCTGGCTGCCACGCCGCGTCCGCGCACGCTCGGGATCGCCTACGCCTGCCTGGCGGCCAGCTTTCCCAATGGCGAATACGACATCGCCCTCGATCACGTCGTGACCGAGGGCGATCTGTACTGACGAGTCAGGACGGTTTATTTCACCAGGCGCTGCCACAGGGCCGTCGTGGCGGCCGCCTGGTTCATGCTATAGAAATGCAAACCTGGCGCGCCGCCTTCCAGCAGGCGTTCGCACAAGCCCGTCACCACGTCGAGGCCGAAGGCCTTGATGGATGCGCTGTCGTCGCCGAAGCTGGCCAGTTTCAGACGCACCCAGCGTGGAATTTCCGCGCCGCACATGTCCGAAAAGCGCATCAGCTGCGTGTAGTTCGTGATCGGCATGATGCCGGCCACGATGGGCACGTTGATGCCCATCTTCTGCGTCTGCTCGACAAACTGGAAATACGCGTCGGCATTGTAGAAGTACTGGGTGATGGCGGCATTCGCGCCAGCCTGCACCTTGCGCGCGAACGCATTCAGGTCGTCCTGCGGCGAACGGGCTTGCGGGTGCACTTCCGGATAGGCGGCCACTTCGATATGGAAATGGTCGCCCGTCTCGGCGCGGATGAATTCCACCAGCTCGTTGGCGTAACGGAACTCGCCCGAAGCGCCATAGCCGCTGGGCAAATCGCCGCGCAAAGCCACGATACGCTGCACGCCGGCCGCCTTGAAGTCGGCCAGCACGGCGCGGATCGATTCGCGCGAACCGCCGACGCAAGACAGATGCGGTGCGGCCTGTTCGCCGGCCGCCAGGATCTCGCGTACGGTGTCCAGGGTACCCTGCTGCGTGGTGCCGCCGGCGCCAAAGGTCACCGAGAAATACTTTGGATGCAACTCAGACAACTTGACACGCGTGGCGCGCAGCTTTTCCGCCCCTTCCGGGGTTTTCGGCGGGAAAAACTCAATACTGAAATTATGCTTTTCCATCGTCATTACTCAAAAGTAAGGTCGACAGGGCCCAGGAAATGACGCTGTACAGCAATGCACCACCCACGGCCGACCAGAAACTGGCGACATGGAAACCATCGATTATTTGCGCCACCAGCCAGAACATGAAGCCGTTGATGATCAGAATGAACAGGCCCAGCGACAAGAACGTCACGGGCAGGGTCAGCAAGATCAGCAAAGGACGGATCAGCGCATTGACCAGCCCCAGCACGGCAGCGGCCAGCAGCGCGGTCCAGCCGCTGCTCATCGTCACCGAATGCATCAGGTAGGGGACGGCAAACAGGGCTGCCGCATTGATAAACCAAATCAGTAGCAAGCGCATTTCTCTAGCCTGTCAAAGAAAGTCAGGCCGGCAATAGCCGGCACAAAAGATATACCGATCAGTCTTGTTGCCTCAGGAACCGTAGCGAGCGGATGCGCGGCGTGGCCGAGAAGCGCAGCTGTACGAAGGTACAGCGAGCATCGCCGGCTGCGCCCCGCGCCGCGCAGTAGGTTCATGAGGCAACCATCTTAATAGCGGTAGTGCTCTGGCTTGTATGGACCTTCCGTGCGCACGCCGATGTAGTCGGCTTGCTCTTGCGTCAGTTCCGTCAGCTGCGCATTCAACTTTTTGAGTTGCAAACGGGCGACTTTTTCGTCCAGGTGTTTAGGCAGGGTGTACACGCCGACCGGGTAGTTGGCCGTGTTTGCGTACAGTTCGATCTGGGCGATCGTCTGGTTGGCGAACGACGAGCTCATCACGTACGACGGGTGGCCCGTGCCGCAACCGAGGTTGACCAGGCGGCCTTCGGCCAGCAGGATGATGCGGCGGCCCGACGGGAAGATGATGTGGTCGACTTGCGGCTTGATGTTTTCCCACTCGTATTGCTTCAGCGAAGCGACGTCGATTTCATTGTCGAAGTGACCAATGTTGCAGACGATGGCCTGGTCTTTCATGCGCGTCAGGTGATCGTGCGTGAGGATGTGATAGTTGCCCGTGCAAGTGACAAAGATGTCGCCGTGTTCGCAGGCGTAATCCATGGTCACCACGCGGTAGCCTTCCATCGCCGCCTGCAGTGCGCAGATCGGATCGACTTCCGTCACCCACACTTGCGCCGACAGGGCGCGCATGGCTTGGGCCGAACCCTTGCCGACATCACCGTAACCGGCGATGACGGCCACTTTGCCGGCGATCATCACGTCGGTGGCGCGCTTGATGCCGTCGACCAAGGATTCGCGGCAGCCATACAGGTTGTCGAACTTCGATTTCGTGACGGAATCGTTCACGTTGATCGCAGGGAAAGCCAGCTTGCCTTCCTTGTGCATCTGATACAGACGGTGCACGCCGGTCGTCGTTTCTTCGGTCACGCCCAGGATTTCCGGCAGACGCTTCGAATACCAGGTCGGATCGGCCAGCAAGTGTTTCTTGATCGAATTGAACAGGCAGATTTCTTCGTCCGAACCCGGATTGGCCAGCACCGACAGGTCGGTTTCCGCGCGCACGCCCAGGTGCAGCAGCAGGGTAGCGTCGCCGCCATCGTCGAGGATCATGTTCGAGTAGACAGCCTTGCCGTCCACGTTCGGCCATTCGAAGATGCGGTGCGTGTATTCCCAGTAGTCGTCCAAGGACTCGCCCTTGACGGCGAACACAGGCGTACCGGCCGCAGCGATGGCGGCGGCGGCGTGGTCTTGCGTCGAGTAAATGTTGCACGATGCCCAACGCACTTGCGCGCCCAGTGCTTCCAGGGTCTGGATCAGCACGGCGGTCTGGATGGTCATGTGGATGGAACCGGTGATGCGCGCGCCTTTCAGAGGCTGCGCTGCCGCGAATTCTTCGCGGATGGCCATCAGGCCAGGCATTTCCGTTTCAGCAATCTTGATTTCTTTGTCGCCCCATGCGGCCAAGGTGATATCGGCGATGGTGTAGTCGTGTTGCGATTTGAGTACGGCGTTCATCACGCCCTCCTTTCAGTTGAAAAAGGTACGTGAGCGCGGTTGCAGGATATTCCGAGCCTGGCGAATTTCTTCGTCGCAACGCTCCTCGGACGGGGGATTTTAACATTGTCAAGGCCGGTGCGCCAGCTTGTTCGCCATACATTGCCATGTAACAACACATAAAAAAAGCGCCCGCAGCCAGCAGGCCGGGGCGCTTTTCTTGCAAGTCGAACTAGATTACTTCAGGCCGGCGGCGTCGCGCAGCAGGGCGACCTTGTCCGTACGCTCCCACGTGAATTCCGGCTCTTCGCGGCCGAAATGACCGTAGGCGGCGCTCTTCTGGTAGATCGGGCGCAGCAGGTCGAGCATTTGCACGATGCCTTTTGGACGCAAGTCGAAGTGCGCCAGCACCAGCTTGGCGATTTCCGTATCCGGAATCACGCCCGTGCCTTCCGTGTAGACGGTGATGTTGATCGGCTTGGCCACGCCGATGGCGTAGCTGACCTGCACCTGGCATTGGCGCGCCAGACCGGCCGCGACGATGTTTTTCGCCACGTAACGGGCCGCATAGGCTGCCGAACGGTCGACTTTCGACGGGTCCTTGCCCGAGAACGCGCCGCCGCCGTGCGGGGCTGCGCCGCCGTAGGTGTCGACGATGATCTTGCGGCCGGTCAAGCCGCAATCGCCTTGCGGACCGCCGATGACGAAACGGCCCGTCGGGTTGACGAGGAATTTGGTCTCGGTCAGCCATTCGCGCGGCAGGATGGGCTTGATGATTTCTTCGATGACGGCTTCTTCGATCTGCGAATGCGAGATTTCCGGCGCATGCTGGGTCGACAGCACGACCGTGTGCACGCCGACGGGGCGGCCATCGACGTAGCGCAGGGTCACTTGCGATTTCGCATCCGGACGCAGCCATGGCAAACGGCCATCCTTGCGCAGCTGCGACTGGCGCTCGACCAGGCGGTGCGCGTAGTGGATGGCGGCAGGCATCAGCTCGGCCGTTTCATCGCAAGCGTAGCCGAACATCAGGCCCTGGTCGCCAGCGCCTTGATCCAGGTCAATACCCGCACCTTCATCGACGCCTTGCGCGATGTCCGGCGACTGCTTGTCGTAGGCCACCAGCACGGCGCAACCCTTGTAGTCGATGCCGTATTCCGTGTTGTCGTAGCCGATGCGTTTGATGGTTTCGCGCGCAACTTGAATATAATCCACATTGGCGTGGGTGGTAATCTCGCCAGCCAGCACCACCAGACCCGTGTTGCACAGGGTTTCGGCAGCCACGCGGGCGGCTGGATCCTGGGTCAGGATGGCGTCAAGGATGGCGTCGGAAATTTGATCGGCAACCTTGTCGGGATGGCCTTCCGAAACGGATTCGGAAGTGAAGAGATAGTCGTTTGACATTGCAAGCTCCTGTTTACTATGTGAATGTTCTGTCGCAGTAAAGAGGATTTTGCCTGCGACGCTTTAGCGAGATTTATATTCCGCATCGCAAGTTGTCTATTAACTCAGCGGTTACTGCATACGTGGTATTTTACGCTTCTTAAAAAATTTTGGCACGGCAACACGCCATTCCTGGAAACCGCTTATACATGTTAGTCCCAATTTTCCGCTTCTTATCGATCTTTCCCCTGCCCGTCCTGCATGGCCTGGGCGCTGTGCTCGGCTGGGTGATTTACGCCATTTCGCCGTCCTACCGCCGCCGCATGCGCGAGAACATGCAAGGTGCGGGGTTTTCGCAACACTTGCACACGGCCGTGGCCGAAGCGGGCAAGAGCGTGCTGGAGTTGCCCTTCATCTGGTGCGCGCCGGCCGAGCGCGTAGCGCGCCATGCAACGGTGGAAAACTGGGAACTGGTGGAAAAAGCGCTGCAGCATGGCCGCGGTATTGTCTTCCTGACACCGCACCTGGGCTGCTTTGAAATCGTCGCCCAGCAGATCGCGCTGCGCACGCCGCTCACCGTGATGTACCGCCCGCCCAAGCGCGCCGCCCTCAAACCGCTGATCGAAGGAGCGCGCGCGCGCGAAAACCTGATGCTGGCGCCAGCGAACATGTCGGGCGTGCGCATCTTTGCCAAATGCCTGAAAAAGGGACAACCGATCGGCCTGCTGCCCGACCAGGTGCCGCAAGAGGGTGAAGGCGTGTGGGCCGATTTCTTCGGCCGTCCCGCCTACACCATGACCCTGCCCGCCAAGCTGGCGCAGATGGGCGGCGCCGAAGTCATCATCACCTACGCGGAACGCCTGCCTGGCGGGCGCGGCTACGTCGTGCATTTCGTGCCGTTTACCGAGTCGCTCGACAGCACTTCGGCCGAGCAGGCGCGCACCATCAATGCGGCCATGGAGCAATTGATCGCGCGCAGCCCCGCGCAATATTTGTGGAGCTACAACCGCTATAAAGTGCCGCGCGGCGCACCGCCGCCGACATCCGCCGGCGCCGATGCCGCCAAGGAGCCGGCATGAGACTGCTGATCGCCTTCATGTGGCTGCTGCACTGGCTGCCCTTACCCATCCTCGGCCGCTTCGGCGTGGCCGTCGGCAGCGTGCTGTTCATCGCCATGCCCACGCGGCGCAGAATCGCCCTGACGAATCTGCGCCTGTGCATGCCGGAACTGACGGAAGCCCAGCGCGTGGCGCTGGCGCGCCAGCATTTCCAGGCGTATTCACGCAGCGTGTGGGAGCGCAGCATCCTGTGGTGGTCGTCGGAAGCGCGCCTGAACCGCCTGATCAAAAAAGTGCCGGCCTTCCCGGGCCAGCAGATCGCGGCCAAGCCCACGATTTTGCTGTGTCCGCATTTCGTCTGCCTCGACGTGGCGGGCGCCGCCACGGCCATGGAAATTTCCGCTTCGTCGATGTACGTGCAGCAAAAGAATGCCGCCTTCGACCAGGCCTTGCGCAACGGCCGTTCCCGCTTCAAGCCGCCCAAGCTGTTTACGCGCCAGGACGGCATCAAGACGATTTTGCGCGCGCTGCGCGACGGCTTGCCGTACTTCATGCTGCCGGACATGGATTTCGGCGAGAAGGATGCGGAATTCGTGCCCTTCTTCGGCGTGCCCGCCGCCACCCTGACGGCCACGGCGCGCCTGGCGCTGGCCGCCAAGGCGCAGGTGATTCCCGTCATCGCCACCTTCCTGCCCAACTACCAGGGCTGGCAAGTGACATACTATCCGGCGTGGGACGATTATCCGGGCGACGACATCACGGCCGCCACGCGCCGCATGAACGAGTTCATCGAGGAGCGCGTGCGCGAAGCGCCGGCCGAGTATTTCTGGACCCATAAACGCTTCAAGACGCGTCCGGAAGGCGAAGCGTCGTTCTATAACCAGCACCAGTGATACGGCAGAACATGAAACTCCACTTTACGAAAATGCATGGCGCCGGCAATGACTTCATCGTCATCGACGCCATCAACCAGAATATCGATTTCACGCCGGCCCAGTGGCAGCGTTTGGCCGACCGCCGTTTCGGCATCGGCGCCGACCAGATCCTCGTGGTGGAAAAACCGCGCCTGCCCGGCTGCGACTTCCGCTACCGCATCTATAACAACGATGGCGGCGAAGTCGAGCAATGTGGCAACGGCGCGCGCGCCTTCGTCAAGTTCGTCAGCGAAAAAGGATTGTCAAGCAAGGCGAGCATCCGCGTGGAAACCATGGCCGGCGTCATCGCGCCGCGCCTGGAACTCGACGGCAGCATCACGGTCGACATGGGCGCGCCCGTGCTCGAGCCGGCGCTGGTGCCGTTCGATGCGGCGGGCCTCGCCGGTGTGGAGCAAGGCACCGATCTGTTGTGGCCGCTGGACCTGGCACTGCCGGGCCACGCGGCTCCCGTGCTGGTGTCCGTCGTGTCGATGGGCAATCCGCACGCCGTGCAAGTGGTCGACGATGTCGACGCGCAAGACCTGGAACGATCGGGCCCGCTGATCGAGCACCATCCGCGTTTCCCACGCCGGGTCAACGCCGGCTACATGCAGGTCGTCAACCGCCAGCACGTGAAACTGCGCGTGTTCGAACGGGGCGCGGGCGAAACCCTGGCGTGCGGCACGGGCGCCTGCGCGGCCGCCGTGGCCGGCATCCGTCGCGGCTTGCTCGATTCCCCGGTGCACATCAGCGCGCGCGGCGGCGAGCTGTCGATCGCCTGGCAGGGCCCCGGCCACCCCGTCCTGATGACGGGCCCGGCCGTGACCGTGTTCGAAGGCACGATCGAGCTGTAATCAACGCTGCATCATGCCGCCAGGAACTGCTGTTCCTGCGCGGCATCGAGCTCGGCCAGATAGCACTTCAGGCGGTACAGGCGCTGCCGGTAATTGCCTTCCGGACCATCGATGCCGCAATCGACGCGCTCGAACAGGCGCACCACCTGGTCGAGCAACTGACGCTCCAGCGCCGTGCGGATCAGCACGAGGCGCCGCTTGCCGCGTCCATGCGTGGCGCTGATATCGATCAGCAAACAATGCCCTTGGTCGGCCGCATGGATGTCGAGCAGCAGCGCCTCGGCACGCGACAGATGAAAGCAGCGCGCCAGTTCCAGGCGCGCCGCCAGCAGAGGGTGGCTCTGACTCAGCTGGCGCAAATGCCCATCCGCGTGCATGGCGGCACCCTGGCCCCAGTCGCCGGGCTCGCCTCGCGGCGCGATTTTCGCCAGCGCCGCTTCCGCTTCACGGCTGCCTTGCGCCTGCGCCTGCAGCAGCCAGTACGCGGCCCGCACATCGTTGTTGACGCCGTCGCGGCGGTTACGCCACGCATGCATGCCGCACTCGAGCTGGGCCGGGCCATGCCCCAGGTCGGCGGCACGCTCCAGGCAGAAATGGGCTTCCACCACATTGCGCTGGGAAAATTCCGGTTTTGTATAGATACGCGACAGCACGAACCAGGCTTCAGCCAGTCCCTGCTCGCCCGCCTGCGTCAGCCAGCGCACGGCACGCTTGAAATTGGCCGCGCCATTGCGCGTGGCCTGGCGCTGGCCGTGCGCATCCATGCGCGCATAGCCGAGCCCCAGCTCCAGCTGCGCCGTGCGGTCGCCGCCATGCGCGGCCAGCTCGCAGCACTGCCAGCCTTCCGCATCGCCGCCGGGCGCCAATGCCTGGGCGCAACGCGACAGCAACAGCACCTGCTGCGCGTCGAGGGCGATCGTGCGCGCGCCAGCCGCCGCCGGGCGCTGAAGCAACTCACGCGCCAGCGGCAGGCCTTGCGACAAAAAGCCCGCATGATTGCCCTGGTTCCAGGCCTGCTCCAGCCAGGCGTGCAGCGGCGCGTCGCCATCGAAAACGGGCTCGACAGCAAGGCCCTTGTCCGGCCCGGACGCTGCAAGCGATCCTTCGTGCATGGAGAGCAACCATTGCGCATCGGGCAAGCCGGCGCGCACGGCGGCGTCCAGCGCCACGCGCGCCTTGGCGCGCAAGGCTTCACTGCTGCTGGCGGCATTGGCCAGCACCAGTTGCGCCAGCACCAGCCCTGCCTGCACGAGGCCGGTATCGAAGGCCTGCGCGTAATAGGGAATCAGCGCCTTGGCCGCCGGTTGCGCCACTTCGAACGGCACGTGCGTTCCGATCAGCAAGCACGCTTCCTCGCTATCCTCCTGGGCCGCCCGTGCCAGCCAGTGCAAGGCGGTCGGCAAGCTTTGCGGCACACCCTGTCCAAACAGATACACCCGTCCCAACGCCAGCTGGCAAGCCACATCGCCAGCACGTGCGCCCTTGATCAATCCTAATGTTTCGCGATTTGCCATCGATTCTCGATATTGAGTCAATGATTCTAATAATGGTGAGTCGTCTCCAGGCCCATCGATGCAGGCCGTCCCTTAGTGTAACGTCCTTGTGTCATAAATCCGCCAAAGCCGGCTTAAGAACTTGATTCAACGCAACAATGTCGTGGCCTGGACACGTCAATATGGCAAGGCGCCGCGAGCGTGGCGATGGGAGAACGTTGCCCATCGGCGCAGGAGCGACAGAAACCGCGCGTTACAAAAATACAACAGGGGCATGCAGTTATGCCGCTTTTCACCAATCTTTTCACGCATATTTGACCAATCCCACACGACTTGCGCGCCGACGAATTAAGGTTCATTCATCGAAACGCGGCAGTTGGCGCATTTCAATCTGCTCGGATCTCGGACGGAACTCACTTTTTAATAGGGAATAAGACATGAAAAAATCACTCGTTGCCCTCGCACTCTTCGGCGCCTTTGCCGCAACCGCACAAGCGCAGTCGTCCGTCCAAATCTACGGCACGATCGATGCGGGCCTGGGCAAAACGACCGGTTCGAGCACTGTCGTGACGAAACGCGACAACAACAAGCTGGGTTTCAAGGGTACGGAAGATCTGGGCAATGGCTTGAAAGCCATTTTCCAACTGGAAATTCGCTATGAATCCGACACGGGTACGCTGGAAAGCAACTCCCGTCCGCTGTTCCAGGGTCAAAGCCGCGTCGGTCTGCAAGGCGACTTCGGTACCGTGCGTCTGGGCCGTGGCCTGACCGCTTTCCAGGAAGCGAGCACTGCGTTCGAACCATGGTCGGGCATGCCGACGACCGCCGGCTTCCAGACCGACATCACGGTGGCTGCCTACACCAGCGATCCGCTGAGTGCACCAGGCAACTCGCGTAACCGCTTCTCGAACGCCGTGTTCTACAACTCGCCAGTATTTAGCGGCTTCCAGATCAATGCCACCGTCGCCGCCAAGGAAGCCAATGGCAACGCCGCCATCACTGCCACAGCAGCCAACCGCGCCGTACCGCTCAATGCCGTGCCAGAAGTGAACCCGTACTCGGTTTCGGCCACGTACAACAGCACACAATTCGCCGCCATGGCCGCCTACGAGCGCAATGCGCTGGAAGCCAAGCTGTGGTCGGTTGCCGCATCGTTCAATCCGATCACGGAACTGAAACTGATGGCGTCGTACCAGCATCAGGATGACAGCAACTTCAAGCTCGTCAATACGGATACCAAAGCATGGCTGGTCGGCGCCAACTACGACGTCGGCCCGGGCAAAATCCGCGCTGGCTACGGTCAAAAAACGCCAGACGGCGTGACCAAAACCAAGCAGGCATCGCTGGGCTACGACTACAACCTGTCGAAGCGCACCTACCTGTACGCGGACATTTCGAACCGCAAGGCAGATGTTTCGCGGACCTACATCGGCCTGGGCTTACATCACAACTTCTAATGCCCCGCAATCACCCTTCGTGGGTGATTGCTGAGCAAGGAAGGCAAAGCGGCATGGGCAACCATGCCGCTTTTTTCATGGGCGAACGGAAAATGCACGGGCGCCTCGCCCTTTGCGCCTATGCCGCCGCACTCTCGGTTAGAATGAAGCGTTCAACTTTCACTGACAGATATTCTCAATGACCGCCACACTCGATTCCAGCACCGTCGCCCAGTACCTGAGCGAGCATCCGAATTTCTTCGAAGAGCATACCGCCCTGCTCGGCGAGGTCAAGCTGAGCAGCCCGCTGACGGGACGCACCATCTCGCTGCAGGAGCGGCAGATGGAAGTGATGCGCGACAAGTACAAGGCGCTGGAACTGCGCATGTCCAAGCTGAGCCGCGTGGCCGAGGAAAATGGCGATATCGCCAGCAAATTCCACGGCTGGAACCAGGCCATGCTGCAAGTGCGCAACGATGCAGACATGCCGCGCGTGCTGGTCGACGCGCTGCAAAGCAATTTCGATGTGCCCTACGTCAGCCTGCGCCTGTGGCAAGTGCTGCCGGAACACGCCGACGGCTGGTTCACGGAAGACGTGACGGCCGACGTGCGCATGTTCGCCAACAGTCTGCAAACGCCGTATTGCGGCAGCAACCGCGATTTCGAAGCCGTGCACTGGTTGCAGGCGGATAAAATCGAATCGACCGTCATGATCGCCCTGCGCGCCCCGAACACCACGGGCACCTTCGGCTTGCTGGTGCTCGGCTCGCCCGACAGCGAACGCTTTACGTCGAGCATGGGCACGGACTTCCTCGTGCATATCGGCGCCACGGCCAGCGCCGCCCTGGCCGCGCTGCGCGCCGGCTCGCCAGCCTGAGAACGCCGTGGGTGACGCGCGCGGCAAGGCCGAGTGGCTCGACGCCTACCTGGCGCAGCTGGCCACGCAGCGCAAGCTGTCGCCGCATACGCTGAACGCCTACGGGCGCGACCTGCGCGCCTTGCTGGAACTGAGCGGCAACACGCCATGGACGGCGCTGGCGCACAACGAAGTACGCCGCTACACGGCCAAGCTGCACGCCGGTGGACTCGACCCGCGCTCGATCGCCCGCAAGCTGTCGTCGTGGCGGGGCTTTTTCAACTGGCTCAGCGGCGAGACCCAGCTCGACGCCAATCCCGTCGACGGCATCCGCGCGCCCAAGCGGGCCAAGACTTTACCGAAAGCGCTGTCGGTGGACGATGCCGTGCGCCTCGTGGCGCCCGCGCAACACCAGCAAGGCGCCGCCGAGCCCGAGCAACTGTGCAACCGCGCCATGTTCGAGCTGCTGTATTCGAGCGGCTTGCGCGTCTCCGAACTGACCAGCCTGGACACCCATTACTGCAAGGCCGACGGCGGCCAGCCAGCCTCGCTGGGATGGCTCGACATGGCCAGCTTCGAAGTCATCGTCACGGGCAAGGGCAACAAGATGCGCAAGGTGCCGGTCGGCAAGGCGGCCCTCGTGGCCCTGACTGCCTGGCTGGCCGTGCGCCCGCCGGCGGCCGATGGCAGCGCTGCCTTGTTTTTAAGCACGCGTGGCACACGCATCTCGCCCCGCGTGCTGCAGCTGCGCCTGAAGGCGCATGGTCTGGCCGCCGAGATTCCCGCGAATGTGCACCCGCACGTGCTGCGCCACTCGTTCGCTTCGCACGTGCTGCAGTCGTCGGGCGACTTGCGCGCCGTGCAGGAAATGCTGGGCCATTCCAGCATCACCTCGACCCAGGTCTACACGGCGCTCGATTTCCAGCACCTGGCGCACGTCTACGACCAGGCCCACCCGCGCGCCAAGGTCAAGTAGACAACCGCGCCCCTGGGCTAGCCTGATCCATATCAAGCGGATCGGCGCGCATTTGCAAGCTTTTGCAAAATTCCGGCATAATCGTCCGGATTCGTCCGCTTGCGCGGCGGCACCACCGATTACAGCATAGGCTCCTTCATGGCACTGATTCCAACCACCATCCTCACCGGTTTCCTGGGCGCCGGCAAAACCACCTTGCTCAACCGCATACTGCAGGAAGACCATGGCATGCGCATCGCCGTGATCGAAAACGAGTTTGGCCAGGAAAACATCGACAATGAAATCCTGGTGCAAGATAGCAACGAGCACATCATCGAAATGAACAACGGCTGCATCTGCTGTACCGTGCGCGGCGACCTGATCGTGGGCTTGACGGAACTGGCGCGCAAGCGCGACGCCGGCCTGCTGGCGTTCGACCGCGTCGTCATCGAAACGACGGGCCTGGCCAATCCCGGCCCCGTGGCGCAAACCTTCTTTGTCGACGAGGAAGTGGGCAGCCACTACATGCTCGACGCCATCCTCACGGTGGTCGACGCCCGCCATGCGATGAAGCAACTTGATGAATACGAAGAAGCCCAGCGGCAAGTGGGCTTTGCCGACAAGCTGCTGCTGTCGAAAACCGACCTCGTCAGTGAAGAAGACGTGGCCGTCCTGACGCGCCGCCTGAAGCGCATCAATCCCCGCGCACCGATCACCAAGGTCGATTTCGGCCGCGCCCCGCTGGCTGAAGTACTCGACATCCGCGGCTTCAACCTGAACGAAAAGCTGGAACTGGACCCGGATTTCCTGGCCACGGAAACGGCGCACGTCCACGATCATGACCATGCACATGAGCACGCACATGAGCACAAGCACGAGCACACTGAAGCCTGCGCCACCGATTGCGGCCATGCCGACCACCACCATGCGCAGCACAGCGACGATATCGCCGCCTTTGTTTTCAAGAGCACGCAACCGTTCGACAGCGCCAAGCTCGACGAGTTCCTCGGCGGCCTGGTGCAAGTGTATGGTCCGCGCATGCTGCGCTACAAGGGCGTGCTGCTGATGCAGGGCGCCGAGCGCAAGGTGGTATTCCAGGGCGTGCACCAGCTGATGGGCAGCGACTTGGGCGCCAAATGGGGCGAAAACGAAGTGCGCGGCAGCAAAATGGTCTTTATTGGCAAAAATCTACCAAAAGACATTTTTATTCGCGGACTCGAACAATGTTTGGTATAAACTAGCCGGGTTTTGCAAAGTACCCGTTGCAAAGCAGAAACAAAAGGGAAAGTTAAGCACGCTTTCCCGCTGTCCGACACCCATCTTGCTGGTATAAACCAACAAGTCGCCGTCTCTGATCGGCTAGTCAACAAATCGGGATGGCAATATAAAGCAAAGCGTGCCAAAATCAGCGACGAAAACGGCCCATGTCGTTCGCCTGTCATGAAATGCTGGCAAACTGCCGCTGGCCGCATGCCAGGCATGCAACCGATCCACCCAACACGCCCGTTGACGCGCGCATAGCGCGACTGGCATAGAGCGGTAAAAGGTTATCAACATGGCACCATGGCCGGCCGGCAATCCTGACTTACGCCGGCAAGCCAAGGTCGCACGCAGTACAGCGGGACAGCAATGCCAAGCGGAACCTGTACAGTTGCTCGGTATCGCCGCATCAACTGATCAATTTGAAAACTCTGTCGTATCGAAGGTAAGCGAAGTTATGACCAAAACTAATAAATCGACCCCGGCCGCCAACCAAGACATCCCTCTCATCAGCGAAGAGCAAATTCGCGCCATGAGCGAAGATGACTACATGAATCCGGCACAACTGGCATTCTTCAAGGCGCGCCTGCAGCAGCTCGAAAAAGACCTGCTGAAAAACGCCGGCGAAACCACGGAACACTTGCGTGAAACCGTGCTCGTACCGGACCCTGCCGACCGCGCCACCATCGAGGAAGAGCATGCGCTGGAACTGCGCACGCGCGACCGCGAGCGCAAATTGCTGAAGAAAGTGCAGCAATCGATCGCCAGCATCGACGCCGGCGACTATGGCTGGTGCGAAGAAACGGGCGAGCCTATCGGCATCCCGCGCCTGATCGCCCGTCCTACCGCCACCCTGTCGCTGGAAGCCCAGCAACGGCGCGAACTGAAGCAAAAGCTGTACGGCGACTGATCGCCCTCCCCTTGCGTGGCCGCTTCGGGGGCTGCGCGATGGCGATAAAAAAGCACACAACCTTCGGTTGCGTGCTTTTTTTTCGTCCCGCGCCGACTACACTGAAGCAGGCACGGCAGCGGCAAGTGCCGCTTGCAATTGCCTTTTCCATCCCCACTTTTGAAGCATGGGCGCGCAATCGCATGGTCTTGCACGCATACGCACGAATCTTTTGAGGTCACTATGGAACAATTTCACGGCACCACCATCCTCTGCGTCCGGCGCGGCAAGCAAGTCGCCCTGGGCGGCGACGGCCAGGTAACGCTCGGCAACATCGTCATGAAGGGCACGGCCCGCAAAGTGCGTAAGTTGTATCAGGGCAAAGTCCTGGTCGGCTTTGCCGGCGGCACCGCCGACGCTTTTACCTTGCTCGACCGCTTTGAAGGCAAGCTGGAAAAACACCAGGGCAATCTGCTGCGCGCCTCCGTCGAACTGGCCAAGGACTGGCGCACCGACCGTGTGCTGCGCCGCCTGGAAGCGATGCTGCTGGTGGCCGACAGCGAGTCGACCCTCGTCATCACGGGCAATGGCGACGTGCTGGAACCGGAAGACGGCATCGGCGCCATCGGCTCGGGCGGCACCTACGCCCAGTCCGCCGCCAAGGCGCTGCAGGAAAACACGGATTTGTCGCCGGCCGACGTGGTCAAGAAATCGCTGACCATCGCCGCGGAACTCTGCATCTACACGAACATGTCGCACATCATCGAGACCTTGGACTAAGCGTCCCCGAGCACAGAATACAGAAAGCCAACTATGATCATGAACATGACCCCGTCGGAAATCGTTACCGAACTCGACAAGCACGTGGTGGGCCAGGCCAAGGCCAAGCGCGCCGTCGCCATCGCCCTGCGCAACCGCTGGCGCCGCCAGCAGGTGGCCGAGCCCCTGCGCCATGAAATCACGCCAAAAAATATCCTCATGATCGGCCCCACGGGCGTCGGCAAGACGGAAATCGCGCGCCGCCTGGCCAAGCTGGCCGAGGCGCCATTCATCAAGATCGAAGCAACCAAATTCACGGAAGTCGGTTATGTGGGCCGCGACGTCGACACCATCATCCGCGACCTGATCGACATCGGCATCAAGCAGACGCGCGCGCTGGAAATGAAGAAAGTGCGCGCTCGCGCCGAAGATGCGGCCGAAGACCGCGTCATCGACATCCTCGTGCCGCCGGCGCGCGACTTCGGCTTCACGCCGAATACGGCGGCGGCCGTGGACACGGGCAGCGGCGACAGCACGCGCCAGACCTTCCGCAAGCGATTGCGCCAGGGCGAGCTCGATGACAAGGAAATCGAGATCGAGCTGGCCGAGGCTGGCCCGCAGATGGAAATCATGGCGCCGCCGGGCATGGAAGAAATGACGGAGCAGATCAAGTCCATGTTCTCGGGCGTGGGCGGGCAGCGCAAGAAGGCGCGCAAGGTCAAGATCCGCGAAGCCTTGAAACTGCTGGTCGAGGAAGAAGCGGCCAAGCTGCTCAACGAAGACGAGCTGAAACAGAAGGCCATCCAGAACGTCGAGCAGAACGGCATCGTCTTCCTGGACGAGATCGACAAGATCGCCTCGCGTTCGGAATCGGGCGGCGCCGACGTTTCGCGCGCGGGCGTGCAGCGCGACCTGCTGCCGCTGGTCGAAGGCACGACCGTCAACACCAAGTACGGCATGATACGCACGGACCACATCCTGTTCATCGCCTCGGGCGCGTTCCACCTGTCGAAGCCGTCGGACCTGATCCCGGAACTGCAGGGGCGCTTCCCCATCCGCGTGGAGCTGGAATCGCTGTCGATTGCGGACTTCGAGCGTATCTTGACGAGCACCGACGCCTGCCTGACGATGCAGTACGAAGCCTTGCTGGCGACGGAAAACCTGAAACTGCAATTCGCGCCGGAAGGCATCACGCGCCTGGCGGAAATCGCCTATTCGGTCAACGAGCGCACGGAAAACATCGGCGCGCGCCGCCTGCACACGGTGATGGAAAAACTGCTGGAAGAAGTGTCGTTTACGGCCAGCGAAGGCAGCAGCAGCACGGAAAACCTGCTGGTGATCGATGCGGCCTACGTCAATGAACGCCTGGAAGCGCTGTCGGTCAACGAGGACCTGTCGCGCTACGTGCTGTAAGAAGGAAGGGGGAAACTGATGGCAAACAAGGCCTTGGCGACGCGGCAGAAAATGCAGTTCCGCGTCGAGCCCTCGCAAAAACCGCGCAATCCGGTCGCCACCGCCGCCCTGCAGCGCGCCGCCGGGGCGCACGTGAAAACCGTGTCGGGCCAGCGCCAGCAGGAAAAACGCCTGCTGGCGAAACTGCTGTTGAAAGTGGACGTCAAAGACTGATCTCAAAATGTCCATGGCAAGGCGCATGGACGAAGACAGTATGAATAATACGGCGAGGACATGCAACGCCGCCATGGTCATTTTTGGCCGCCCGCGGACACCCCGTTCTGGGGCGTCCGCCATCAGGCCACTCTGTGCCGCGGCATCATCCCTTAGAAATGGTAGGACGCGCCCAGCGAAAACATGTCGACCTTGGTCGTTTGCTTGCTGTTGTACTTGACGGGCACGCGGTCCCAGTCGAGGTGCAGCGACCAGTTATTGTTCAGCGCATACGCCGCGCCGATGCCGTAGGTCAGGCCGATCTTGTCCTTCCTGTCCGAACCGCCATCCAGATAATCGACCTTGCCCCGCGTATAGGCTGCGCCGGCGCGACCGCTCAGGGTAAATGCGTCGAGCTTGTAGCCGAGCACGCCTTGCATGCCGAGGCCCGTGAACTTGCCGCGGCCAGCGCGCTTGCCCGCGTCCGTGTCGAAGCCGGACTTGACCTCGCCGCCCATGTACCCCACCAGCTCAATCGAAGGCACGGCCACGCCGCCCTGAAACGGCAGCGCGTCGAAACTGTAACCCACGTAGGCCTTGCCGTTGCGCTTGCTGCTTTTGTCGCAATTGCTTTGGCCGGTGGTGCAATCGAGACCGGTGCTGGCGCGAAAGCCATAGCTGGCGCCCGCATAGAAGGGACCTGGTGCAGGCTCGGCTGCGAAGGCGTGCAAGGGAGCGATGGCGGCCAGCGCCAGCAACGCTGCGGAGAAACGGAAAGATGGGAACATGGATAACCTCTACAAGTGAATGGATTGCCTGGTTGTAGCGCGCTGTGCGGGCCACAAGCGGGAGTGTCATCGCTTTTGCGGAAAAGTACTATCACCTTGTGCAAAGTGCCATTAACGGCTACATTCGGTACCGTTACCCGCTACCAAACTTGTAAAAAAGGATATCTCGTGAGTTCACCTGAACTGGTTTTGCGCGTGCTGCGCACGCAACTGCGCGCCGCCGGCATCACCTATAAAGTGCTGGCCGAACGCATCGGCATGAGCGAATCGAGCGTCAAGCGCATGTTTGGCCAGCACGACATGTCGCTGTCGCGCCTGGCCCTGATCTGCAAGGCATCGGGCATCGCCATGGAAGACGTGCTGCGCGGCGCCGCCGACATCACGCCGCATGCCGACACGCTCACCCTGGTGCAGGAAAAGTCGCTGGTCGCGCATCCGCGCCTGCTGCTGGTGGCCATCTGCTGTCTCGGTCACTGGAGCCTGGAGCAGGTGGTGGAAACGTATGCGCTGACGCAGGCCGAATGCATCGGCTGCCTGGCCGAACTGGACCGCCTGGGCTTGATCGAACTCAAGCCGCTGAACCGCTACAGCCTGCGCGTCTCGAACGCCTTCCACTGGCTGGCCGACGGCCCGGTGCAGCAATACTTCCGCGAACACGTGGTGGCCGATTATTTCAGCGGGCATTTCGATGGCGCCGGCGAAACGCTGATGTGCATCCCGGCGCGCCTGTCGCTGTCGAGCGCGCAAGAGCTGGTGCAGAAGATCCGCCAACTGGCCGAGGAACTGGCGCGCCTGCACCAGAACGACCGGCGCCTGGCCCCCGCCGAGCGCGATGGTTTTACCCTGCTGCTGGGCTTTCGCTCATGGGAATTTGCCGCCTTCACGGCCCTGCGCCGCAGCACGGCGTCCACCGCCCCGGCGGCGTCCTACCAGACCGGTCCCAGGAACAGATAAAGGGTGCTCTCGCCTCCCTTGGTCGCGCCCGCCGCCACATACACGGGACCGAAGCGCGTGTCGACGGAGACAAAGGCGCTGCTCGCCTGAGTGAATTTGCTGCTTTTCCAGCGCTCGCTCTGGTCGAAGCCGCCGCCCATCTCCAGCGAAAAGCCAGCCCGCACGACGCCACCCAGGGTGCTGGGCAGGGAACCGATGCGGCGCGCCATCACGAAGCGCGCAAAGGCGATACTGCGTCCTCTCACCGATTCAAATTCCGTGCCGGACAAGCGCAGGAAACCACCGAGGTTGAGCGGCGCTTCGTCACGCTGCGAGCGCGCCCATTCGCCATACACGTGACCGGCCCAGTTGCCGTGGTTAAAAGCCTTCAAGCCCGTGATCGAGGATTGGCCCAAGGCCGCCTCGCCCGAGCCCGTGGTCGTATCGCGCGCCCAGGTGGCCTCAAGCAGCACGCCACGCGTGGGAAAACCCGGCGAATCGAGCGTATCGGCACGGAACCGCACGAACTGCGTGCTGCCCAGCGCGCGCGACTCCGGCTGCGTAGGATCGGCCGGAATCGCCAGCTTGCCCTTGAGTTCCGTACGCGCGACGCCGAACTGCAGATCGCCCCAGTTACCGAACTGGCGTCCCAGCACCAGTGCGGCTGTCTGGCCGTTATATGCCAGGCGGGCGCTGCGCCGGCCATTGTCGAACAAATCTATCGCCGACGATGTGTATTGCAGCTGCGGCGCGATATACCACGGGTTGCCGGCCCCCAGCGGCTGCCAGAACTGCAGGCCATAGCCGCGCGCATTACCGATCTGCGCCGTGCTGCGCAACTCGCCGCCCCAGCTGTTCAGGTTCGAGCGCGCATGCAGCAGCTTCAGGGCGAAATTATTGCTGTCCCTGAAATCGCTGGCCAGTTCCAGGCCCACGCGCAGGCGGTTGCTGGCCCATGGCGCTTCGACCGCCTTGATGTTCACCGTGCGCTGGTCGCCCGCATCGACCACTTCAGTCTCCACGCGCGCCACGTCGCCGCGGCCATACAGTTTTGCAGCCGCCTTGAGCACATCCTCCTGGCTGACCGACTGCCCTTCCACCAGGCCCGATTGCGCCTGCAGGATGCGCGGGTTGATCGCGCCTTCGCTCTCGACGGCCAGGCGCGTGAGCGGCAGGGCCACGTCCAGCAGGGCCGGCGCCGCCAGGCGCAGCTGCTCGCGCGCCGCATACTGTTCCGGCGGCAGGGCCAGCGGCGCCAGGCGGGCGGCCAGCGCCTGCGCCGCCTGTTCGCCGGCGCGCATGGCGCGCGCATAGTTTTCAAAGTCGAGGAAACTGACGCCCGTCAGGTCCGGCGCCACCAGGATATCCTGCGGCTGCAGCTCCTTGAGCGAGCGCTGCACGTTCTGCTCCGTGAGAATTTGCAGCATCTGCTGCGCCACGCCGATGGCGCTGCCCAGCTCTTTTTCCGGCGCCAGCGGCGTGCCCACGTTGACGGCGATGATGATGTCGGCACCCATGGCGCGTGCCATGTCGACGGGCAGGTTGCGCACCAGCCCCCCGTCGACCACCAGGCGGTTGTTCACGCGCACGGGGGCGAACACGCCGGGCACGGCCAGCGAGGCGCGCATCGACAGGAACAGGGGCGTATCGACCAGCTCCACCAGTTCGCCGTTGACCAGGTCCGACGCCACCGAACGGAAAGGCAGGGGCAACTGGCTGGCGGGACGGTCGCGCATACCGGCCGGCAGCAGGCGGTTCAAGGCCGTTTCCAGCGCCGCATTGCTGGCCGCCGCCGGCGGCGTGGAAATGCCGTTGCGGCTGGTGCCGAACTCGATGCGCGACGGCAGCAATAAATCTTCCTCGCGGCGGCGGAACGTCAGCTCGTCGCGCGGCGGACGGTCGGCCACCACGCGCGCCCAGTTGGTCTCGCGCGCCATCTTTTCCAGGTCCGCCACGGAAGCGCCGGCCGCATACGCGCCGCCCACCACGCCGCCCATGCTGGTGCCGACCACCATGTCGATGGGCACGTGCAACTCCTGCAGCACTTTCAATACGCCGATATGCGCGAGGCCGCGCGCGCCGCCACCCGACAGGACGAGGGCGATGCGCGGGCGCGCCGGCACGGGCGCGGGGACGGCAACGGTAGAAACGGGGGAAGGCGTGACGGCGGGAGCGTCGGCGGCTGCGGCGGCTTGCGGCAAGACGCACAGCGCCGCCACGCAGCCCGCCAGGACGGCACGGATCGAGAACATGAAGACTCCTGTCGCGATGACGGCATGGCGCCATCGGCAAAATACGATAAGAACGGCGTTAATCAGCGTTAATGAGCGTTAATTCGACGGCGGCGTGCTGGTGGTGGTCACCTGCGGCGGCGCCGGCATCACGGTCGCCGGACGCTGCTGCTCCATCGGCAGCGGCGGCGGTACCAGGTTCGTTGCCGGCGCCGGGGCCGGCACCGGCGTGGGGGTGGCGGACACGGGTCCCGGCAAGGCCAGCGCCTTGTCGTCGGCCACCAGGTCGATGCGCTTGCTCACGCCGCCATCGCGCAGCAGCACGTGGCGCGCATGCACTTCCAGCACCGTCACGCCAGGCACCACCTCGGCGCCTTCCGGCAAGGCCACGGACGGCTTGCCATCGGTCGAGATGATGGCCACGCTGCCGCGGCCATTGCCGGCGGCGACCACGCCCTTGAGCTGGTAGTTGCTGGCCGTGGCCACGCTGACCTGGCCGCCGAACAGCGAGGCGCCCGCCTCCACGCTGGCATCCTGCACCACCGGTACGGCGGGTGGATTGATGGGGCGCTGCGGCGCCTTGAACAGCTGCATGGCCCAGTAGGCCAGCGACACGGACAGCGCCACGACGGCGAGCAAACTTGTAAATTGAGGCAAACGCTTCATGGCTTCCTTGGGTTTCTTATCTGACGAGCTGATTGATTTCGATAATCGGCATCAGCACGGCCAGCACGATCAGCAGCACCACCACGCCCATGGCCAGGATCAGGGCCGGCTCCAGCAGGCCGGCGATGGTGAGCGTGCGGCGTTCCAGGTCCTGCTCCTGCGCGCTGGCCGCGCGTTCCAGCATGGCCGGCAGCTCGCCCGTGATTTCGCCCGCGCGTATCATGTGGATCAGCATGGGCGGAAAATGCTTTTGCGCCGACAGCGCGCGCGCCAGGCTGACGCCTTCGCGCACGGCGCCGCTGGCGTCAGTCACCAGTTCCTGCATCGCCACGTTGGTGAGCGTATCGCGGCTCGTGTCGAGCGCGCGCAAAATCGGCACGCCGGACCCCGTGGTAATGGCCAGGGTGCTGGCAAAGCGCGCCGTATTCAGGCTGCGTTCGAATTTGCCGTACAAGGGCGCCGTCAGCAGCCAGGTATGCCAGCGCCGCTTCAGGGCCGGCTGCTGCAGCGCGCGGCGCCAGGCGAACCAGGCGCCGGCCAGGATCACGGCCACGATGAGGCCATAGTTGCGCACGAAGTCCGACAACGCCAGCATGATCACGGTGAGCATGGGCAGCTTCTGCTTGGTGTTGGCGAACACGGAGACGATCTGCGGCACCACGTAGGTGAGCAGGAAAATCACGATGGAAAACGCCACCACCGTGACGATGGCCGGATAGGTAAACGCCAGCTTGACCTTCTGCACCAGCGCATTGCGCCGTTCGATATAGTCGGCCAGGCGCGAGAGCACGCGCGACAGATGGCCGATCTGCTCGCCCGACGCCACCAAGGCGCGGTAAATTTCGGCGAAGTCGCGCGGATGGCGCGCCAGCACGTCGGAAAACGCGGCGCCGCCGATCACTTCCGAGCGGATCGAGGCGATCAGGTCGCGCAGATATGGCCGCTCGGCCTGTTCCAGCAGCGCGGAAAACGCCTGCTCCAGCGGCAGGCCCGCTTCCAGCAAGCTGGCCAGCTGGCGCGTAAACAGGGCCAGTTCGGTGCTCGACAGGCGCTCGCCGAAGCCGCGCCGTTTGGTCACGCCGGCGGCGTCCACCTGCGCGGCGATCGGTTCGACGGCCAGCGGCACCAGGCCTTGCACGCGCAGCTCGGCGCGCGCGGAACGGGGACTGTCGGCATTGAGCACGCCCTTGCGGGTGGCGCCTTGCGCGTCGACGGCTTCATAGCGGAATGCGGGCATGGTGGCGGGCCTAGTCTTTGGTCACGCGCAGCAATTCAGCTTGCGTGGTGGTGCCGTCGCGCAGCCAGCGTTCGCCGTCGTCGCGCATGCTCAGCATGCCGTCCTGCAGGGCCACCGTGCGCACTTCCGCTTCCGACGCGCGGTTGTGGATCTGCGCGCGGATCTGCTCCGTCGTGCGCAGCAGCTCGTACACGCCCACGCGGCCCTGGTAGCCCGTCTGGCCGCAATGCTCGCAGCCGACGGCCTGCCAGTACTGGCCATCGAAGGTCTTGCAGGAACCGCACAATTTGCGCACCAGGCGCTGCGCCAGCACGCCGAGCAGGGACGACGACAGCAGGAACGGTTCGATGCCCATGTCGAGCAAGCGCGTGACAGCCGCCGAGGCGTCGTTCGTGTGCAGGGTCGCCAGCACCAGGTGGCCCGTCAGCGACGCCTGCACGGCGATCTGCGCCGTTTCCAGGTCGCGGATCTCGCCGATCATGATCACGTCCGGATCCTGCCGCAGAATCGCTCGCAACGCCTTGGCAAACGTCATGTCGATGCGCGGATTGACTTGCGTCTGGCCCACGCCGGCCAGGTCGTACTCGATCGGGTCTTCCACCGTCAGGATGTTCGTGGTCGTGGCGTTGAGCATCGACAGCGCCGCGTACAAGGTGGTCGTCTTGCCCGAGCCGGTGGGGCCCGTGACGAGCACGATGCCGTGCGGCTGCGTGATCAGGCCATCGAACTGCGCCAGCATGGGCGCGCTCATGCCCAGGTGCTGCAGGTCGAGGCGGCCCGCTTCCTTGTCCAGCAAACGCAACACGGCCCGTTCGCCATGCCCCGTGGGCAGGGTCGAGACGCGCACGTCGACGGGTTTGCCGCCCACGCGCAGGGTGATGCGGCCGTCCTGCGGCAAGCGTTTCTCGGCGATGTCGAGCTGCGCCATGATCTTGATACGCGAAATCAGCGAACCGTGGATGGCCTTGCGGGGGCGCACGACGTCGCGCAGGCTGCCGTCGATGCGAAAGCGCACGACGGACGTCTGCTCGAACGGCTCGATGTGGATATCGGACGCGCCTTCGCGCAGCGCCTGCGTGAGCAGCGCGTTGATCATGCGGATGACGGGCGCGTCGTCGGACGATTCGAGCAAGTCCTCGATGGCCGGCACGTCCTGCAGCAGCTTGGTCAGATCGAGGTCGGCGTCGAATTCATCGGCCATCTGCGAGGCGTCGCCGCCACCGCCCGCATAGGCGCTGGCGATGGCCGCATCGAGTTCGCCGCGCGGCAAGACCGTCAGCTGGATCTGGCCGAAACGGCGCGACACTTCGGCAATCGCCGCCGGCGCCGTCGATGCGGCCACCAGCACTTCGACGGGGGCGCCGTCGATGGCGCCGGGCCGGGCCAGCAGACCGAAATCGCGCGCGTAGGCGTAGGGAAGCAGATTACTCATGGCGACCCGATCACTTCTGTGGCTGTTGCTGCTGCTGGTATTGCTGCAGCATCGACTGCGGCGGCGTGGCCGCGTTGGCCGGCGCGCCTGGCGGCGGCGTCGGCGCCGGCGGCACGGGACGCGTCACCATGCTGCCGCCCACCGGCTGGCCATCCTGCAGGGCCGGCAGCACCGGCGTGCCCAGATCTTTCAGCATCAGGTTGCCCGTGGCCGGCACGGCGGCCGTCTCGGCCGAACGCATGTAGTCGTAGCGGTCGGCCGCCAGGCTGCCGCTCTGCTCCTTGTTGCGCACGATGACGGGGCGCAGGAAGATCATCAGATTGGTTTTCTTGCGCTCGCGCGTCTGGTACTTGAACAGGTTGCCGATCAGCGGGATGTCGCCCAGGCCGCGCACTTTTTCCGCGTTGTCGCCCGTGCTGTCCTCGATCAGGCCGCCGAGCACGATGATCTGGCCATCGTCGGCCAGCACATTGTTTTCGATGACGCGGTTGTTGATGGTGATGCCGCTGACGGCCGACGCCGTGGATTTGTCCACGCTCGACGTCTCGTGATAGATGCCCAGCTTGATGGTGCCGCCTTCGGAAATCTGCGGACGCACCTTCAGGGTCAGGCCCACTTCCTTGCGGTCGATGGTCTGGAACGGGTTCGTGTTGGTACCGGCCGTGCTCGTGTACTGGCCCGTCAGGATAGGCACGTTCTGGCCCACCTTGATGGTCGCCAGTTCGTTGTCCAGGGTGATCAGGTTCGGCGTCGACAGGATGTTGGCGTTGCCGTCCGATTCCAGCGCATGCGCCACGGCGCCCAGGCCCAGCGCGCCGTTGATCTGCTTGAAGATGCCCACCGTCAGGCCGCCCGTCGGCAAGACCTTGCCGCCGCCCGTGGCGATGGCGGCGATGTTGTTGCTGGTGCCCGAAGCGAACGACTGCAGCGCGCCCACGCGATAGTTGCTGGTGCTGTCGCCGGAAAGGCCCAGCCACTGCACGCCGAATTCCGAGGCCTTGGCCGACGTCACTTCGACGATCAGCGCCTCGATGTAGACCTGGGCGCGGCGCACGTCGAGCTGGTCGATCACGGCGCGCAGGTTGCGGTAGACGGCTTCGTTGCAGGTCAGGATCAGGGTATTCGTCGATGCATCGGCCTGGATGAAACCGGCCGCGCCGCCCGACGAAAGCTGTTGCGGCCCGTTGTTCAGCGACGCGCCGCCCGTGGTGCCGCTTTGCGTATTGCCGCCCAGGCCAGTGCTGTTCATGCCGCTGTTGTTCTGGCTGATCTGGTTGTTCGTGGCGAGGTTGCTCGTGCCCTGCTGCGCCGACGCGGCCGTGCCGTCCGACGTCACGACCGAGCGCAGGGTCTGCGCCAGCTTGGTGGCGTCCGCATTTTTCAGGTACACCACGTGCACGTTGCCCAGTTGCGTGGTGGGCTGGTCCAGCTTCGAGATCAGCGACTTGGCCAAATTGGCGCGCGCGGCCGATGGCGCGCGCAGCACCAGCGAATTGGTGCGCGGGTCGGCCAGCACGGACACCTTGCCCGCATCGGCCCCTGCGGCGCCGCCCGCATTCCCGCCTTCCATCAACTTGTTCACCATCGAGGCCAGGTCGGAAGCGATGGCATAGCGCACGGGGATCACGTCCAGGTCCGTCGACGCGGGCACGTCGAGCGCGGCGATGATCTTCGCCAGACGCTTGAGGTTATCCGCATAATCGGTGATCACCAGCGAGTTGTTGCCCGGGTTGGCGTTGATCGTGTTGTTCGGCGAAATCAGGGGCCGCAGCACGGCCAGCAGGTTGGCCGACGATTCGTAGTTCAGGTAAAACACCTGGGTGGCGATCTGGTCGCCCTTCACCTGGCTGCTGCCATTGCCCACCTGGGTCGGCACGGATTGCAGCTTGGCGTCCGCCTCCGGCACCACTTTCGCATAGCCGTCGCCGGAGACCACCGCATAGCCCTGCAGGCGCAGCGCGGAAGCAAGCAGCCCGAAGGCCTGCGTCTTGCTGATCGACTTTTCCGACACCAGGGTGATCGTGCCCTTGACGCGCGGATCGATGACGAAATTGATGTTGGTGTAATGGCCCACCGCCTTGATCACCGATTCGATGTCGGCGCCGACGAAATTGAGCGCCGCTTCATCGCCGGGCGCGGCCCAGACGGGCGCCGGCATGCCGGCCACGGAACAGCACAGCAAGGCGGCGGCCGACAGGCGGCGCAGCGAGAAGGAGGAGGTAATGGGGCTCACGGATGGTTTTTTCATTGTCTGAACTCTAAGGCGATGATGTTTTTTTCGCTATTGCTACGGCGCTGTCCCAGCAAATTCAACAAACTCGCCAAGGTCTCTTCATATCCTGCTGCGGCCTGGGCCTGGCCGGAAAACTGCATGCGCCCCTGTTGCAGGCTGCCGCTGCCATCGAGCAGCAGCGGTCCCTTGATGGAGCGCAGTGTCAACGTCGCCTGCTGCCCCTGCCAATCGAAATCGAGCTCGTAGCTGCCCAGCGGACGCAGGGACGACAGGCGCGACGCCATGTCCGTCATCTGCAAGGTGGTGCGGCCAACGGCGGAAAACTGCTGCTTCTCCAGGGCCAGCTCCAGGGTGCTCCACGACAGGCGCATGCTGCCCGTCGGCGCCACGGTATTCAAAGGCGCGCCCAGGCCGCCGAGGCCATCGGCCGGCAGCAGCAGGGCCGCCGGGCTCACTTGCCAGTGCGACCACGAGCCGCGCAGGTTCACCGGCTGCGACAGGGCCTGCGGGTTTTGCAGTTCCACGTCCGCCGATCCCCACAGCACCGAGGGCGAAATGCGCCAGCTGAAACGCCCCGGCAGCAGCGGCGTCACGGCGCCATTCGCGCTGGATGCTCCGCCGATAAAGGCCGAGCCGCGCCACAGGGTACCTTGCGCGTCGCCCAAGGTCAAACGTCCGCCCGTCTGTTTTTCCACGATACTGGCCACCCAGCCGGCCGGGAAAAACACCAGCAGGGTGACGCACACGCTGACGATGATGGCCAGCAGCCAGCCAAGCAGGCGCATCATCGTGCCGCGCCAGGGCTCTGGTGCAGGGTCAGGCTGGCGTCGACCAGCCCCGCCTTGCCCTGCGCCGTGATCTTCGCTTCCTGTACGGCCACGCGGCCTTCGCGGCGCAAGCCGTCCAGCCACAGCATGACGCTGGCGAACGGCACGCCGTTCAGCTGCACGCGCGCATATTCCCCCGTCAGCGACAGCGATTGCGGCGTCAGGCCGCGCGCTTTCAGCGAGGCGTCGAGGCTGTCACGGCTCATGGGGGCCACCTGCACGGGCGCCTGGCGCGCCAGCTCGCCCGCTTCACGGGCCAGCGCCTGCAGCTGGGCCGCGTTCTGGCGCAGCTCGGGCAAGCTCTTTTGCAAGGCGATGCGGCCCGTCCAGGCAGGCTCGAAGAAGACGGCATAGACGAGGGCCAGCCCCGCCACGACGCCGCCGATGGTCAAGAGCTTGCGTTCCTGTGGCGTGCGCTCGGCCCAGAAGGCCTGCACATTTTGCTGTTGTCCCGCCAGCGCGGCGCGTGCCTTGTTGACTGCTGCACTCATGCTTTTGCTCCCGTGGCCGGCGTGATCTTCCACACGCCCGGCGCCGTTTCATTCAAGGTCAGCTTGCGCGCGGCCAGGCCGTCGCGCACCTGCGCCTGGGCGCTGGCGTCGACCATGTCAGGTTTCAGCTTGACGATCAGGCTGCGCTCGCGGTATTCCAGCGAGGCCACCACGCCGCGCCCGGCCAGGCCGCCCAGCGCCTCGCCCAAGGCCGCGCTCATGCTCGTGAAATCATCCATGCTGGCCTGCCCGCTTTGCAGGCGGGCGGCAGTGATATTGCGCCGCATCTGTTCCGCTTCCAGTCCATACACGGGCGCTTCGTTCGGATACGCGGCCTTGAAGGTTTGCTGCATCGAGGTACGCACGGTGGCCGCTTCGCGCTTCAGGCGCATCCATTCGATATTCATGCCGGCCAGGTTGACGACCACGGCCAGCAGCGCCAGGCGCAGCGGCCAGCGCCAGCGGCGCCATTCGGTGGCCGATCCCGTCGCCGTGCCCAGGGCACCGGCCAGGTCCAGCCCAGCGCCCTTGGCGCCGGCGATCCAGTGCGCCCAATGGTCGGGCTCCACCGTCACGCCATCCATGCCGGCAGCCAGCTGTTGATATTGCGCCAGCTCGGCCTGCGCCACGTAGACCGTCAGCGGCACATCGCCGGCAAACGCGCGCGTCGTCAGCAGCGCCTGCTGCGGCTGGGGCGGCAGCACGAGGCCCAGGCCCTCTTGCGGCGCCTGGCGCAAGGCCAGTTCCAGGCCATCGCCGCTAGCCTGCAGGGCGGCCGTCACGCTGCCCGGCTGCAAGGGCAGGCACAGCTGCGATGGCAGCAAGACCACCTTGCGTGCGCCCTGCGCCAGCAAGGCTTTCACGAGGACCTCGGCCCAGGCACGCTGCGCCACGGCCACCGTGCGCATGCCGTTTGCATCAGGCGCGCCGGCGGCCAGCAGGCAATCCTGGGCGTCGCCCAAAATGTGCTCTTCCACCAGGCCCGGCAGGGCCGCACGCAAGCGGGCGCCGGCCAGCGGCGGGGTTTTCAGGCGCAGCAGGGTCACGTCGGCCGCCGCCAGCAGCAGCACCACCTGCTTCGCGCCGGCGATCAGCTGGCCCAGGCTACCCAGCGGCGCGCTGCCCTGCTGCAACAGGGCGCCGCCGTCGCCGGCCAGCACGAAGGAGCAGGCAGGCGCGCTGTCGGTGGATGCCTTGGCCGGGTGACGGATATACAATATTGTCAAAGTGACTCGCTTTCAGCTGTTAATTTTCCCGCAACCAGACCAGGCTGGTGGTGCGCTGCGGATTCGGCTCGCGCCACACCAGTGCCTGCGCATCGAGCGCGGCGCGGTCCAGGCGCACGCGGATCACGGTGAGGAAGTACTGACTTTTCACATCGATCTCCACGCCGTCGATCGGTTTCTTGCCGTTGATATTATTCTGGAAATTTAGCCTATCGACAAACTTTTTACGCGGGTTGCTCAAGGTCAGGGCGCTGGCCTCGGACACGGACATGTCGGTAACGGCGGACAGCACCTCGGCCGGCGCCGTATTCACGTTCACCGCGGTCGTTTTCGGCAGCACGATGATGAAGTCGCGCAGTTTCTCGATCATCTGCGGCGTATAGCCGGGGACGGCCAGCAAATCCTCGACCTGCGTGAACGCCACCGGTTCGCTGCTGCCGCCCGTGGCGGGCTTGGCGGCGGGCGTCTTGCCGTCGGCGCCGCTGTCGGCGGCGCGTGGTTTCGGCCGCGCGCGCAGCACGGCATCGGCCGTCGCCTGCGCCAAAGAACTATCGAGCTGCAAGTTGGACAGCAGCCGCTGGTAGGCCTGCACATAGGGCTGGCTGACGATGCCCGTGGCGGTGGCCAGGTTGGTAATGTTAAACCGCGCCTGCGCATCGAGCGCGCGGCCCGACACCGTGGCGTCGAATTTTTCCGTGTCGACCTTTTCGCGGTCCACATAATCGTCAAGCCGCGCTTCCTCGATGGGCGTGGCCCAGACGCCGTCAAGCGCCGTCAGCATGACATTGTCCTGGCGCAGCCAGAAGCGGGCGAAGTCGACCATGCCGCGCATGGCCCACTGCGTCTGCAGGCGCAAACGCTGGTTTTCCATCGAGCGCACCTGCACCTGCTGCTGCCAGAACAGGCTGGCAACGACGGTAATCGCCAACGCCGTCAGCAGCAAGGCCGTGATGACGGCCACGCCGCGCTGGCGGACGGGAGAGGAAAAACGCTTCATCCCGGCCCCAGCAAAAAGACTTTGGACAAGCCCGCGTCCTGGCCCGGCATCTGCAGGGTCACTTCCAGGCCCGGCACTTGCGTGGAGATGGTGGCGCCCGCCGTCAGCACGTTCCAGGCGCCATTGCTCCAGCCGCGCATGACCATGCTGTCGACGCCGCGCATCAGGGTCACGTCGGCGCTCGAGGTATCGGTATCGTCGCGCGCCGCCTGCCACAGCGTGTCGAGCACGGCCAGGTCGCGCGTGCCGTTCGACTCGCGCCGCGTCAGCACGCCGCCGCGCAGGCGGTAAGTGACCACTTGCAACTGCTGCGGCTCCTGTTCCGACGCGGCCAGGCGCACCAGGGTCAGGCGGTCGGTCTCGGCCGTCAGATTGGTGCGGCCATTGAGCAGGCTGGTATTCAGGCCGGCGCCGGCCAGGTGGTCGCAATCGCTCTGCATCTGGGCAAACGCCAGCTGCATGCCGCGCGCCTGCTCCAGCTGGCTGGTCAGCACTTCGCGCGAACGCATGATGCTGTCCAGGCCGCGCCAGCCCAGCACGGCGACCATGGCCAGGATGCCGATCGCCACGAGCAGCTCGATCAGGGTGAAACCGCCGGCAGGGACAGTGCGGCGCGCCATCAGTCGTTGAACGCCAATAACACCAGGCGCACGATGCGCCGGGCCGGATATTGCGCGTCATACACGTTCACGCGCACTTGCCGGATGCGGGGATTCGGCGTGGCCACCACTTCCTCTTCACAGATCAGTTTCAAGTCGCCCTGGGGGCAGTCGACCGTGCGCTTGCCCGTCTGCGGGAAGGTCTTGGCCAGGCGTAATCGCACCAGGTGGTTTTCCGCCGACCAGGTGGCCATCATGGCGCTGCGCAAGCCATCGCTGTTTTGCGTCAGGCTGCCCACGGCGCGCAGGGAGGCGCCCAGGGCCGTGCCGACGATGACGAGGGCGACCAGGACTTCCAGCAAAGTGAAGCCGCGCTGATGGCGGCGCAATGAGAACCGCATCATTGCTCGACCGTGAAGTGGCCGATGCCGTCGGCGCGGATGGCCACGCTGCGCTCGCCGCTGGCCAGGGTCAGCACGAAAGGCTTGTCGACCGGTTCGCGGCCGAAGACGATGCGCAGCGGCTGGGCCACGCTGTTCGATGGCTGCACGCTGAGCAGCATGGGCGTGTTGGCAAACGCCCGCTCGCGCAGCAAATCGTCCTGCGTCACGGGTTGCCACAGCTTTTCATTGAGGACCAGGAAACGGTATTGATTTTCGTCCGCCTCGAACGCCACCTGCCGGCTGCGCACGATGGCTTCATCGCGCGCCAGCTGCAGCAGCAGCGCGATGCGCTCGGCTTCCTTCTGCAGCGCTTGCTGGCCATTCGGCATGGCGTTCAGCGAGACCAGGCCCAGGGTGACGCCGATGATGACCATCACCACCAGCAATTCGATCAGCGTGAAGCCGCTGGCGCGTGGCCGGGGCAGTGCGCGACCGGTGCTCATGACAGGCATGCAATGGAAAACTTACAGTTCCCAGGAACCGATATCGGCGTCGTCGCCGCTACCGCCAGGCTGGCCGTCGGCGCCCAGCGAGATGATATCGACTTCACCCTTCACGCCCGGCGACAGGAACTGGTACGGGTTGCCCCATGGGTCCTTCGGCATCTTTTCCAGGTAGCCGCCCGCTTTCCAGCCATTCGCGGCCGGTCCCGTGGTCGGTTTTTCGATCAGCGCCTGCAAGCCCTGCTCGGTGGTCGGGTAGCGCTGGTTATCCAGGCGATACAGTTTCAGCGCTTGCATCACGGTGGCGATGTCGACTTTCGCCGCCGCCACTTTCGACTCGCCCGTGCGGGCGATCAGCTTGGGCACCACCAGCGACGCGAGGATGCCCATGATCACCACCACGACCATGATTTCGATCAAAGTGAAGCCGCGCGCGCGGCGCTGGCGTGTCGGATGGTTTGCTGCGTTTTGCATAAGAAAGAGAGAAGAAGGTGAGTAATGAGAGCAGAGTATAAAGCGGAAATATGACAAAGCCTGTCATATAGGGAAAAATTTGTACGGGGGGCTGTCAGCCCGGCAAGACCACTTTGCCGCAAACGGCGCAGCCGGGGTCGCGCGCGACGCGCATGCTGTTCCATTCCATATGCAAGCCGTCGAGCAGCAGCAGCCGCCCGGCCAGCGATTCGCCCGCACCCATGATCAGTTTCAGCGCTTCGGCCGCCTGCATGGCGCCGACCACGCCGACCAGCGGCGCGAACACGCCCATGGTCGAGCAGGCCTCGTCCGTGAACTGCTGCTCCTGCGGAAACAGGCAGGAATAGCACGGTTGCGTGCCCGTGCGCGGGTCGAACACGCTCACTTGCCCATCGAAACGAATCACGGCGCCCGACACCAGCGGCACCCTGTGCGCCACGCAGGCGCGGTTGACGGCGTGGCGCGTGGCGAAGTTGTCGGTGCAGTCGAGCACCACCGTGGCGGACAAGACCAGTTCGGCCAGGCGCGCGTCGTCGAGGCGCTCCTGCAAGGCCACTATTTCAATCTCGGGATTGATACCGGTCAGGGTTTCGCGCGCCGACAGCACTTTCGGCTGGCCCACGCGGGCCGTCGTGTGGGCGATCTGGCGCTGCAGATTGGTGAGATCGACCGTGTCGTCATCGACGAGGGTCAGCTTGCCGACGCCGCTGGCGGCCAGGTACATGGCGGCCGGCGAGCCGAGCCCGCCCGCGCCGATCACCAGCACGTGCGCATCGAGCAAGGCTTGCTGGCCTTCGATGCCGATCTGATCAAGCAGGATGTGGCGCGAGTAGCGCAGCAGTTGATTGTCGTTCATGGTTTTACGTCTACCGCAAACCCAGATCACACCCTGGGGTCGGACCCTCAGGGTCCGGCCCCGGCACTTGCATTGGGTTAAGCATCAAGGCTTCCGCACAGGAATCTTCTTGTCATCGGCCTTGATGTCGGAAGCGATTTCCGGCTTGGCGCCGATCTTGTCGACCTTGGCGTCCACCTTGGCCAGCTGCACCGGCAAGCCCTGGAAATGGTTCAAGGCTTGTTGCAGCTGGAAATCGTCCTTGGCCCCGTATTCGAGCGGCTTGCGCTTTTTCGCCGTGGCGATCAGGCGCTGCTCTTCTTCCAATTGATCCTGCATGCCTTCCATCGTCGGCTTGGCCGCTTCCGGCTTGCCGTCGTTGCTGCTCAAGTGCTTTTCCAGGTCCGCCTCGCGGATGCGCAGGCTGTTCCAGCCATCGCCTTCGGCCGTTTCATCGACCAGCAAGTCGGGCACGATGCCGCGCGCCTGGATGGCCCGGCCTTTCGGCGTGTAGTAGCGGGCCGTCGTCAGCTTGACGGCCGTGTCGGCCGTGATCTGGCGCAAGGTTTGCACGGAACCCTTGCCGAAGGTCTGCGTGCCGATGACGGTGGCGCGCTGGTAATCCTGCAAGGCGCCGGCGACGATTTCCGAGGCGGACGCGGAACCGGCATTGACCAGTACCACCAGCGGCACGGTTTTCAGCGCGGCCGGCAGCTTGGCCAGCGGGTCGGCCTTGGCGCCCGGCGGCGCATAGAATTCGCGACGGCCATAAAACACCTGTTTCGACTCGGGCAACTGGCCCTTGGTCGAGACGATCACGGAGTTACCCGGAAGGAATGCTGTCGCCACGCCGATGGCGCCCGGCACGACGCCACCGGGATCGTTGCGCAAATCCAGCACCAGGCCCTTGAGCTTGGGGTCTTGCGCATACAGCGCGTTGATCTTTTTGACCATGTCATCGACGGTCGGTTCCTGGAACTGGGCGATGCGCAGCCAGGCATAGCCGGGCGCGACCATCTTGGCCTTCACGCTTTGCACGCGGATTTCCTCGCGCACGATGGGGAAGACCAGCGGCTTGCTTTCGCCCTTGCGCGACATCGTCAGCACCAGCTTGCTGCCAGGCTGGCCGCGCATCTTCTTGATGACTTCTTCCAGCTGCAAGCCTTTCAGCGGGATGTTGTCGAGGCGGGTGATCAGGTCGCCCGCCAGGATGCCGGCCTTGGCGGCCGGGCTGTCCTCGATGGGCGAGACGACTTTCACGTAGCCGTCTTCCATGCTCACTTCGATGCCGATGCCGACGAACTTGCCCTGCACGCTTTCGCGCATTTCCTTGAAGGCATTTTTATCGAGGTAGACGGAGTGCGGGTCCAGCGACGACACCATGCCGGAAATGGCTTCCGTCAAGAGTTTCTTGTCTTCCACCTTCTCGACGTAATCGGACTTGATCAGGCCAAAGACGTCGGACAGCTGGCGCAGCTCGTCGAGCGGCAGCGGGGCATTCGTGATCTTCTGCGCCACGGCCGGGAACTGCAGCGACATGCCGATGCCGGCCAGTACGCCCAGACCGATCAGGCCGATACTTTTGACTTTGATACCCATGTATTCTTCGCAATCTACAAATTCGCTGCCGCAGCAATGGTGGGAACTTAAAACTTCACCCAGGTGGCTGGATCGAAGGCGCGGCCCTGATGACGCAATTCAAAGTATAGCCCTGATTCCTCGTTGCCGCCGCTGTTGCCCGCGCTGGCGATGGTCTCGCCGCCCTTGACGGCGTCGCCCACCCGTTTCAGCAAGGATTGGTTATTGCCATAAATACTCATGTACTGGCCGCCATGGTCGACGATGATCAAATTGCCGAAACCGCGCAGCCAGTCGGAAAACACGACACGGCCGCCGGCGATGGCGTGGATCTCGCTGCCCTCGCCCGTGCGGATGAACACGCCCTTCCAGCTGGGGCCGTCACCGCGCTTGCTGCCAAAGCGGGCGGCGATCTTGCCGGCCACGGGCGCGCGCAGCTGCCCTTTCAGGCTGGCAAAGGCGCCGGCCGGCGCGGCCGGGCCCAGGCTCGGGCGTTCCGGCTCCGGTTCCGGCTTCGGTTCCGGTTTCGGTGTCACCTTGGCCACTTGCGGCGGCTCGTCGTCGTCGATAGGATCGAGCTTGACGGGCGGCACAGGCGTTTGCGGCTTGATCTTGCCCGATTTATTCTGCTGCTCTTTGGCAATGCGCTCCCGTTCCGCCTGCGCCTTGGCGCGCGCGGCCAGCAAGCGTTCGCGTTTTTCCGCCGCGGCCTTGGCGTCAGCAGCCGCTTTCGCGGCGGCCCGTTGCTCGGCCAGCAATTGCTGGCGTTTCTTTTCGGCCGCGGCGGCGGCGGCCTGCTCTTCGATCAGTTTCGCCAGCTTGTCGACCAGGTTGCCCATGCGCTGTTCGTCGCGCTCGACATTGCCCACTTCCTTGCGCTGCGCCACCAGGCGTTGCGACAAGCTCGTCAGCAAGGCGGCGCGGCGCGCCTTCTCCTGCACCAGCAGGGCTTTCTGGTCGCGCTCTTCCTGCGCGATTTCTTCCAGTTCATCCTTGGCGTTTTGCACGTCCGCCTGGTTTTTCTCCACGGCCAGCAAGTTGGCGCGCAAGGCTTCCAGCAGGCGTGCCTGCGCCTGCGACACATACGCCATCAATTGCAGGTCGCGGTTGATGCGGTTGGGGTTATCTCCCGACAAGAGCAGCTTGATGCGGTCTTCGTTGCCGGCGACATATTGTTCACGCAGCAACTTCGACAGCTGCGTCTTTTGTTTCTCGACGGTAGCCGTCAACTGCTGGTGCTCTTGCCCCAGCGCATTGAGTTTCACGCCCGTCTCGCTTTGCTCCCGCGCCAGGTCGCGCAAGGCGCGGTTGGCGTTGGAAATGGCTTCTTCCGACTCGGCCAGGGTATCGGCCGCGTCATCCTTGGCGCTTTCCGTCAGGCTGATGTCGCGCTTGAGCGCCGTCAGTTTTTGTTGCAATCCAGCACGTTGTGCTTCCGCGGCCGCCTTCTGCTTGCTGCGTTCGGTGGGCTTGGCGCCCTGCGCGGCACCGCTGGAAAGCAGCAGCGCCAGGCACAGCATGGCACCGGCGCGCCACGCCGGCAGGGGTCGTTCAGCAGAGGGGGCGATGGCTGTGCCGCGGAAGAAAGACGACAAGTTACTTGGCCTTCCCTTGGTTCGCCACGGCAGCCTGGGCTGCCGCAATCGCTGCCGGGTCGCCCAGGTAGTAATGACGGATCGGTTTCAGGTCGGCGTCCAGTTCATACACGAGCGGCTGGCCGTTCGGGATGTTCAGGCCGACGATGTCGCTGTCGCTGATGCCGTCGAGCATCTTGATCAGCGCGCGCAGGCTGTTGCCGTGGGCTGAAATGATGATCTTCTTGCCAGCGCGGATGGCCGGGGCGATTTCTTCATCCCAGGCCGGCATCACGCGCGCCACGGTATCTTTCAGGCATTCGGTCAGCGGGATGGCCGCTTTCGGCAAGCCGGCGTAGCGCGGATCGTTGAACGAGGCGCGGTCGTCGTCTTCCGCCAGCGGTGGCGGCGGCGTGTCGTAGCTGCGGCGCCATACGAGCACTTGCTCGTCGCCGTACTTGGCGGCCGTCTCGCCCTTGTCCAGGCCTTGCAGGGCGCCGTAGTGGCGCTCGTTCAGGCGCCAGTCGTTCTTGATCGGCAAATACATCATGTCCATCTCGTCGAGCGCCAGCCACAGGGTGCGGATGGCGCGCTTCAGAACGGAAGTGTAGGCCACGTCGAACGTAAAACCTTCCTGCTTGAGGATCTGGCCGGCGGCCTTGGCTTCGTTGACGCCCTTTTCCGTCAGATCGACGTCGGTCCAGCCGGTGAAGCGGTTATCGAGGTTCCAGGTGGACTCGCCGTGACGCATGAAAACGATTTTGTACATAGTTCTATCTTCTCAAGGGGTTCAAATCAAAAAAGCAAAACGTAAAAAGACCTCGTCCAGCTTCTATTTTATAATGCGCGGATTGACTTAAACCATTGGACCCTACGTGAAATTCATTATCGACCACATTTTTCTGTTTGCCATCGTCATTATTTCCGGCGGCGCCCTCCTCTGGCCACTGCTGTCGATGCGCGGCAAGCGCGCGACCGTGCTGGAAGTCACGCAACTGATCAACCGTGGCAAAACCATCATCGTCGACGTGCGCAGCGCGGAAGAATTCGCCACGGGCCACTTGCCTGAAGCAAAAAATATTCCGCTGCCGGAACTGGCAAAACGCCTGGGCGAGCTGGAAAAATTCAAAACGCGCCCCATTGTAGTGGTTTGCCAGAAAGGTTCGCGTTCGGCAACCGCCGTCGGCCTGCTGACAAACGCCGGTTTCGCTGAGGCAACGAGTCTGGAAGGCGGCCTCGACGAATGGAAAAAGCAAGGTTTGCCATTGAAAACCTTGTCGCTGGCCAAATAAGTCCGTATTGCAACACCCGACAAAACCGTAGCGAGCGGATGGGAGTTGTGGTTGAGAAGCGCAACTGTGCGAAGGCACAGTGAGCATCGCAGACCGCAAATCACGACGCGCAGTAGGTTTGGTTCGGTGTTTTTAACTGAAGGAATGATCATGACCGTACCCGTTATTGTTTATAGCACCGCCGTGTGTCCGTATTGCGTGCGCGCCGAGCGCCTGCTGGAATCGAAGGGCGTCGCCGTGCAAAAGATCCGCGTCGACCTCGACCCGGAAGAGCGCATCAAGATGATGGAACGCACGGGCCGCCGCACGGTCCCGCAAATCTATGTGGGCGACACCCACGTGGGCGGATTCGACGATTTGTATGCGCTCGATCAAGCCGGCAAGCTCGACCCCTTGTTAAACGGCACGGCAGCCTGATATAAAGCGGGTTCGAGAAATTGCTTGGTTTTTTGTCGTATTGTTTTGATACAATTGCCCTCGCACCTGATCTGGCCGCGCCTACCCGGCGCGGTTTTGAATACCGCAAGCACCATATTTGAACGGTGTGCCGTTCTTGTCCCTTACAACGAAAGCGTTCCATGTCTGACGAAAATCTGCAACCAGTCTTCCAAATCCAACGCGTCTACCTGAAAGACATGTCGCTGGAACAACCAAATTCCCCAGCTATTTTCCTGGAACAAGAAGCACCAGCGATCGAAGTGGCTCTGGACGTGGGCGCTGCGCCTCTGGCCGATGGCATTTTCGAAGCCACCGTGACCATCACCGTCACCGCCAAAGTGGGCGACAAAGTTGCTTTCCTGGTTGAAGGCAAGCAAGCCGGTATCTTCGAAGCACGCAACATTCCTGCCGATCAACTCGATCCGCTGCTGGGAATCGGCTGCCCGAACATCATCTACCCTTACCTGCGCGCCAACATCGCCGACGTGATCACCCGTGCCGGCTTCCCGCCAGTGCACCTGGCCGAGATCAACTTCGAAGTGTTCTACCAACAACGTCTGCAAGCTATTGCTGACGCCGCTGCAGCAGCACCAGCAGCCAGCGAAACGCACTAAGCTTTTGCAAGACCCCGCTGGCCGTCAAGGCTGGCCTGACACGGCGGCCTGGCCGCCGTGTTTCGTTAAGGTTCAAAAATATCATGTTGAAAAGTGCGCTCTTGAGCAAGTTCCGCTGGATGGCCGGCGCCGTGCTGCTGCTGGCGACCGCCGCCAGCCACGCCGTCGATTTCAAAACGGTGGGCGCCGCCCCCGTGATCCTGTACGACGCGCCGTCCGCCAAGGGCGGCAAACTGTACGTGGCGCCACGCGGCATGCCGCTGGAAGTCGTGCTCAGCTACGGCGAATGGGTCAAGGTACGCGACGCCAGCGGCGAAATGGCCTGGACGGAAGCCAAGGGCCTGTCGGCCAAGCGCAACGTCGTGGCGCGCGCCGCGAACCTCAAGGTTCGCGCCAGCCCCGACGACACCGCCTCGCCCATCATCCTCGTCGACAAGGGCGTGCTGCTGGAAATGAGCGAACAGCCGAGCTCCGGCTGGGTCAAGGTGCGCCACAAGGATGGCCAGAGCGGCTACGTCAAGACCAGCGAAGTGTGGGGCCTGTAAGCACCGCGTCCCTTCCCCCTGCCCCGTTGAGGTTGCATGCAAGTTTCTCCCGAAGTCACTCCCGATAGCATTCCCGCCGCCCGCAAGATCACCATCCTGGGCGCCGGCGCTTGGGGCACGGCCGTGGCCATGGCTCTGGCCGGCCGCCACGATGTGCTGCTGTGGGGCCGCAACGGCGAGGCCATGGCCGCCATGGCCGCCAGCGGCGAAAACAGTTATTTGCCGGGCTTCCCTTTGCCGCCGCAACTGCGCATCGGTGCCGATTTCGACGCCGCCGTCGCGCACGCCGCTGGCGAACAGGGCCTCCTGATCGCCGCCTGCCCCGTGGCGGGCTTGCGGCCCATGCTGCATCAGCTGAAAGACAAGGCCATCGGCAACCTCGTTTGGCTCTGCAAGGGTTTTGAAGGCGGCACGGGCATGCTGCCGCACCAGATCGTGCAGGAAGTGCTGGGTGACACTATCCCCGGCGGCGCCCTGTCCGGCCCTTCGTTCGCGCAGGAAGTGGCGCGCGGCTTGCCGTGCGCGCTGACCATCGCCTCGCACTGCCCCGCCTTGCGCGCCAAGGTCGTCTCGGCCTTGCATGGCGGCACCATCCGCGTGTATGCGAGCGACGACCTGGTGGGCGTGGAAGTGGGCGGCGCCGTCAAGAACGTGCTGGCCATCGCCACGGGCGTGGCCGACGGCCTGGGCCTGGGCTTGAATGCGCGCGCCGCGCTGATCACGCGCGGCCTGGCGGAAATCACGCGCCTGGGCACGGCACTGGGTGGCCAGACGGAAACGTTCATGGGTCTGACGGGTATGGGCGACTTGATTTTGACGTGCACGGGCGACCTGTCGCGCAACCGCAGGGTCGGCCTGGGCCTGGCGCAAGGCAAGGCGCTCGACACCATCGTGGCCGAACTCGGTCACGTGGCCGAAGGCGTGCCCTGCGCCAAGGCCGTGCGCGAACTGGCGCGCCGCATGGGCGTCGACATGCCGATCACCAACGCGGTGGCCGGCGTGCTGTTCGATGGGGATTTGCCGCACGTGATGGTGCAGCAGTTGCTGTCGCGCGATCCGCGCGCCGAGGCGGCCTAAGGCGACCAAGGCGACGTGTGACCCGCCAGGGAAACCTAGCGCCCCGCCTTGGCCATCAAGATCGTCAGCAGCACCAGACTGTCTTCGCGCGCTTCCAGGGCGTGCGCCTGGCCGCCGAGCAGGTACAGCATCTGCCCCGGCCCCAGCAGGTGCACGCCGCCATGCGCCTCCACCGCCACCTGGCCTTGCAGGCACAGCAAGGTGATCTCGCCGAGCACATGATGCTCGGGCATGGTCTTGCCCTTGGGCATGCACATGCGGATCAATTCCAGCTCATCCGTCTTGGCCAGCGCGATGGCGGAAAACTGCGACAGGTCGTCGCCGTCCCTGCGCAGCACCTCGATCACCTGTCCTGAACTTGCGTGCTCCAGTGCCATCATCTGCTCCTTCGGCAATTACTCGGCGACTTCCTCCGGCTCTTTCGCGCCGCGCATCCACTCGACCAGCGGCCACGCATCCTTCAAGCCTTCCGCCAGGGTCGGCAACAGTTTCTCGGGCTCGTTGACGGGCAGCGGCACTTCGGTCCAGACGAAAAAGCTTTTCAGCTTGATGAATTCGATATGTTCGGCGTCCGCCTCGAAACCCTTGGGCGGGCGCTGCAGCTTGCCCTCGTTCTGGATGGTGCCGAAGCGGGCCTTCAAACGCTTATTTTTCAGCACTTTGGAAAAACCTGGCGCATCGTTGACCATGTGCTCGCGCAGCGCCTTCAGGCGGCCCGGCGGCGGCATGTATTCGCCGGCGCCAAACAGCAAGTTGCCCTGGCCATCGATCTGCAGATAATACGTGGGACCGCCCGCCTTGCTGGGACGGCGCATGTCGTTCGGCGCGATGGCGGCCGAAAAACGCGTCTTATACGGGCTTTTATCATGGGCAAAGCGCACGTCGCGGTTGATGCGGAACATCGCCTTCTTCGGATTGCAGTATTTCACGGCCGGGTCGAACTTGCCCAGTTCACCGATCAGGCTCGTGACCAGGGCGAGAAATTCCTCGCGCAGGATGTCGTAGCGGGGCTTGTTCATCACAAACCAGGGACGGTTGTTGTTGTCGCTCAGTTCACGTAAAAATTGGGTCAAATCACGCACATGCATGTGTCAAATTCCGATCAGCAACTATTTGGAAAGCTCTTTCGGGATGGGGCGCTTGCCCACCATCACGTCGAGTGCCGCTTCGCGATTCTTGCGCAGCACCGTCATTTTAGCTTTTTCGCCGGGCGGCAGTTGGGCGATCAGGTTCAGCATTTCCGTCGTGTCGCCCACGGGCTTGCCTTGCACCGTCAGCAGGATGTCGCCGGGCACGATGCCCGCCTTGTCGGCCGGGCCGTTGCGCACGACGCCGGCGATGATGGCGCCGCTGGTGCGCTGCAAGTTGAAGCTTTGCGCCAGCTCGGGCGTGATGTCCTGCGTCTCCACGCCGATCCAGCCGCGCACCACGTGGCCATCCTTGATGATGGCTTCCATCACCGTCTTGGCCGTCGAGACGGGAATGGCGAAGCCGATGCCGACGGAGCCGCCGCTTTGCGAGTAGATCGCCGTATTGATGCCGATCAGATTGCCGCGCGTGTCGACCAGGGCGCCGCCCGAGTTGCCGAAGTTGATGGCCGCATCCGTCTGGATGAAGTTTTCAAAGCTGTTGATGTGCAGGTTGTTGCGGCCCAGGGCGGAGATGATGCCCATGGTCACCGTCTGGCCCACGCCGAAGGGGTTGCCGATGGCCAGCACCACGTCGCCCACGCGCGCCAGTTCCGACTGGCCCAGCACGATGACGGGCAGCTTGTCGAGGTCGATCTTGATGACGGCCAGGTCCGTTTCCGGGTCCAGGCCCACCACCTTGGCCGGTGCCTTGCGGCCATCGGTGAGCACCACTTCGATTTCGTCGGCGCCTTCGACCACGTGGTTGTTGGTCAGCACATAGCCTTCATGGCTGACGATGACACCGGAGCCGAGACTGTTTTTCAAGTCGTCGTCATCCCCGTCGTCCGGATCGCGGTCGCCGAAGAAACGTTTGAAGAAGGGATCGCGCGCCAGCGGATGGGCGCCGCGCTTGGGCACTTGCAGGGTGAGGATGTTGACGACGGCGGGCATGGCGCGCGCCGCCGCGTCGCGGTAGGAACCGGGCGCCAGGCTGCTCGACGCCGTTTCCACCACGGGCACCGGCTTGGCGGGAGAACCCAGTTGCTGTACCCGGCTGGCCGGGCGCAGCGCGCCGTACACAAAATACAGCGCCAACGCGATGGTCACGGTTTGCGCAAACAACAACCAGAATCGTCGCATACAGTTCTCTGCCCAGGTCAGCCGGCCGGTGCCGGAACGGCTTATTTTGCCAGATCGCCGCCGTTGCGTGCGTTCTGCTGCAGGGAGTCGCGGATTTCACGCAGCAGGACGATGTCTTCCGGCGTCGCCGGTGCCGGTGCCGGCGCGACAGGTTCGCTGCGGCGTGCCTTGTTCATCAGGCGTACCATCTGGAAGATGATGAAAGCCAAAATGATGAAGTTGAGCAAAATGGTGAGGAAGTTACCGTAGGCCAGTACGGCGCCCGCCTTTTTCGCTTCGACCAGGGTCAGCGTCGTGGCTTGCCCGTTCAGGGGCAGGTAGTAATTGGCGAAATCGAGGCCGCCGAAAATGCGGCCGATGGGCGGCATGATCACGTCTTGCACCAGGGAATCGACAATCCTGCCGAAGGCGCCACCGATAATGACACCGACCGCCAGATCGACGACGTTACCCTTCATTGCAAATTCTTTAAATTCTTGCATCATTGCCATGAATTTCTCCTTCGGATATGTATAAAAAACATGCCGATCATACTATTGATTCCCGAGGACACCAACTTGTGGTTGTTGGCAGGACCAATTCCGGTACAGCCATGCGCATCTAGTTCGAAAGAACTAGCCACCTCCTGCAAAAGTATATAAATTATGGTACAAGCAACGTTTTTGTTTTATTCGTTGTTTGCTTCACTTATAATTTGCGGTTGCCAGAAGTGGCTTTTTCACTTCCGGATAATCAACAAGAAACTGGCACGGGCTGCGCCATTGGCCGAAGTTCCGCAGGGATGTTGCCACGTTACCGTACAAAGATGCGGATCGCGGCAATCAGAGGGATAGAGCTTCGGCGACGGGTTTTTCGCGGCTGCCACTCATAATAAAGATTCGCATTTTGACTGATTGGGGTTTGCATGAGTAACGAAAAGCAGGTCGATTCAGGCCGTCGCGGCTTGCTCGTCGCCACGTGCGCGGCGGGCAGTGTAGTTGGATTGGCAACCGCGGGAGCCTTGGTAAGCACCTTCCAGCCGTCGGAGCGCGCGAAAGCGGCTGGCGCGCCGGTCGAAGTAGACATCACCACCTTGCAACCCGGCGAAATGCGCACCGTCGAATGGCGCGGCAAGCCGGTCTGGATCCTGAAGCGCACGCCGGAAATGATCGCGTCCCTGAAAAAGACCGATGGCAAAGTCGCCGATGCCAATTCCCAACGCAACCCCGCCGAATTCACGCCACCGTACTGCATGAACGAGGCACGCTCGATCAAGCCTGAAATTCTCGTCGCCGTCGGCATCTGCACCCACCTGGGCTGCTCCCCTTCCTCGAAATTTGCCCCCGGCCCGCAACCGTCGCTGCCCGATGACTGGGAAGGCGGCTTCCTGTGCCCTTGCCACGGCTCCACCTTCGACATGGCAGGCCGCGTGTTCAAGAACAAGCCGGCGCCGGACAACCTGCAAGTGCCGCGTCATATGTATCTGAGCGACACCAAATTGCTGATAGGTAAAGACGAGAAAGGCGAGGCTTGATCATGGCTGCTTTCAAAGAGACGAAATTCCCGGCAGACGCCCCCGTCGCCGAAAAAGCGCTGGGCTGGGTCGATGACCGCTTTCCCCTGACCAAGCTGTGGAACGACCAATGGGGCAAGTACTACGCCCCGAAAAACTTCAATTTCTGGTACATCTTCGGCTCGCTGGCCATGCTGGTACTGGTGCTGCAGATCGTCACCGGCATCTTCCTGACCATGCACTACAAACCGGATGCGGCCCTGGCCTTCAATTCCGTCGAGTACATCATGCGCGAAGTACCGTGGGGCTGGCTGGTGCGCTACATGCACTCGACGGGCGCCTCGGCCTTCTTCATCATCGTCTACCTGCACATGACGCGCGGCCTGCTGTACGGCTCGTACCGCAAGCCACGTGAACTGATCTGGCTGTTCGGTTTCGCCATCTTCCTGTGCCTGATGGCCGAAGCGTTCTTCGGCTACCTGCTGCCATGGGGCCAGATGTCGTACTGGGGCGCACAAGTGATCGTCAACCTGTTTGGCGCGATTCCCTTCATCGGCCCAGACCTGTCGCTGTGGATCCGCGGCGACTACGTCGTCTCCGACGCGACCCTGAACCGCTTCTTCGCCTTCCACGTGATCGCCATCCCGCTGGTCCTGCTGGGTCTGGTTGCAGCGCACCTGATCGCCCTGCATGAAGTCGGCTCGAGCAATCCGGACGGCATCGAAGTGAAGGAAAACCTGGGCGCCGATGGCCACCCGGTCGATTCGATTCCTTCGCACCCGTACTACACCGTGCATGACCTGTTCGGCGTATCGATCTTCCTCGTCATTTTCAGCGCCGTCGTGTTCTTTGCGCCGGAAATGGGCGGTTATTTCCTGGAATACAACAACTTCCTGCCGGGCGATTCGCTGAAGACCCCGCTGCACATCGCGCCAACCTGGTACTTCACGCCGTTCTACTCGGTGCTGCGCGCCACCACGGCCGACTTCATGTACGTGCTGATGGGTGCCGTGGCCGCCTATGTCGTGTTCATCTGGCTCAAGTCGCGCCTGTCGACGACCATCAAGTCGGCCATCGCCGGCATCGCCATCGTCGCCATCATCGGCATGCTGCCGCAGGTGCTGGACGCGAAATTCTGGGGCGTGGTGTTCTTCGGCGGTTCCGTCGTGATCCTGGCCTTCCTGCCATGGCTCGACCATTCGCCTGTGAAATCGATCCGCTACCGTCCGACCTGGCACAAATACATCTATGCCATCTTCGGCCTGTCGTTCCTGGTGCTGGGCTACCTCGGCACCCAGGCACCAACGGATACGAAAACCATCGTGTCGCAAGTGTGCACCCTGATTTACTTCAGCTTCTTCCTGCTGATGCCATGGTGGAGTGCCATGGGCAAGTTCAAGACCGTGCCGTCGCGTGTGACGTTCCACCCGCACTAAGCCGCTCTCACGCCACGCTCAAAGGACATACATCATATGAAGATTGCAAAAAAACTGCTCGCCATCCTGGCACTCGTGCCCGCCATGGCTCTCGCCAGCGAAGGCGGCTTTCCGCTCGACAAGGCGCCCGACCGTCAGACCAACATGGCAGCGCTGCAGCATGGCGCCAAATTGTTCGTCAACTATTGCTTGAATTGCCACGCCGCCGTGTCGATGCGCTACAACCGCCTGCGCGACCTGGGCTTGACGGAAGACCAGATCAAGCAGAATCTGTTGTTCTCGGGTGATAAAGTCGGCGACCTGATGACGACTAGCCTGGCAGCGCAGGACGCCAAGGCCTTCTTTGGCGTCGTACCGCCCGATTTGTCGGTAATTTCGCGCGCGAAATCATCTTCCGCTGGCACAGGCGGCGACTACCTGTATACTTACCTGCGTACGTTCTATAAAGACGACACTCGTCCGACCGGCTGGAACAACATGGTCGTGCCGAATGTTGCCATGCCGCATGTATTATGGGAATTGCAAGGTGTCCAGACTGCCAAGTTCGTGGAAGAGAATGATCCGCACGAAGCTGGCAAGAAGATCCACAAATTTACCGGCTTCGAGCAGGTCAAGCCAGGTACGTTGAACAAGATCGAGTATGACAATGCGGTAGCCGACCTGGTCGGCTACATGGAGTGGATGGCCGAACCGGCACAGCAGACACGCAAGCGCCTGGGCGTCTGGGTGCTGCTGTTCCTGTCGGTCTTCGCTCTGCTGGCATGGCGCCTTAACGCGTCGTTCTGGAAGGAAGTCAAATAAGTGAGGCGCCGGCCTTAGGCCGGTTTATGCCTGTTTCTGCGTTGTCCGCATGAGTGGACAAGCGACCTGGGGTGAGCCGTTCGCGGCTTCACCCCCTTTGTTTCTAAGGAACTATAAAAAATGATGGTTCTCTATTCGGGTACAACCTGCCCATTTTCGCAACGCTGCCGCCTGGTTCTGTTTGAAAAAGGCATGGACTTCGAAGTGCGCGACGTCGACCTGTTCAACAAACCGGAAGACATTTCGACCATGAACCCGTACGGCCAGGTGCCTATCCTGGTCGAACGCGAACTGATCCTGTATGAATCGAACATCATCAACGAGTACATCGATGAGCGCTTCCCGCATCCGCAACTGATGCCGGCCGATCCGCTGATGCGTGCCCGCGCGCGCCTGATGCTGTTCAATTTCGAAAAAGAACTGTTCGTGCACGTGCACGTGCTGGAAAGCGAACGCGCCAAGAGCAACGACAAGGCCCACGATAAGGCACGCGCGGAAATCCGCGACCGCCTGACGACCCTGGCGCCGCTGTTCCTGAAAAACAAGTACATGCTGGGCGACGAATTCTCGATGCTCGACGTGGCTGTCGCGCCGCTGCTGTGGCGCCTGGACCACTACGGCATCGAACTGTCGAAGACGGCTGCACCGCTGATGAAATACGCCGAACGCATCTTCTCGCGTCCAGCGTATATCGAAGCGCTGACGCCATCGGAGAAGGTCATGCGTCGTTAAGATATTCCCGGCAAGCCACGCTTGCCGGGACATCTTGGGCCACGTGTTAAAGCCGTTTTTTGCGCGAGCCAAGTCTTTTGAAATACCGGTGCGCCCGCCTTGCGGGGGCGCTCCCGCCTCACAGTGCCTACCATGTCTGAAATCTCAACCAAACCTTATATGCTGCGCGCCATCTACGAGTGGTGCACCGACAGCGGCTACACGCCTTACCTCGCGGTCAAAGTCGATTCGCGCACCACGGTACCGATGGAATACGTGAAAAAGGGCGAAATCGTGCTCAACATCAGCTTCGGCGCCACCAGCGGCCTGAAGATGGACAACGACGCCATCCGCTTCCACGCCCGCTTCGGCGGCGTCTCGCGCGAAATCTACGTGCCGGTCGACAATGTGATGGCCATCTACGCCAACGAAAACGGCCAGGGCATGGCCTTCGAGCCCGTGCTGGGCAACGATGACCCCGACGCGCAACCAACGGACAGCCCCGCCTCCGCCGACGTCCCGCCGCCAGTGCTCGCCCCGACCGCCAGCGCCCCGACCCTGTCGTCCGTGCCGGCCAGCTCCCCCGAACAACGCGACAACGCCACGCCAGGCGACGACGAGCCACCAAAAAAAGGCGGCCGCCCGACCCTGACACGCATTAAATAGCGTATAATTCGCAACGCGCAGTTTTTGCCGACTTAGCTCATTTGGTAGAGCAGTTGATTTGTAATCATCAGGTGGCCAGTTCGAAACCGGCAGTCGGCACCAATAAATTCAAGCACTTAGCCCAATCCTCAGGATTGGGCTTTTTGCTTTCTGGATGCCATGTAACCCCTGTGTAACCCGGCTTGATCAATCAAGCCGGAAGGGCCAGCGGCCTGTCGCACCATGCACAGGCGATCAAAGAGCCCAAAAGGGCTCTTATCGAATACATCGCATGCACAGGTGCGACGCCCTTCTCTCAAGCACCAAGAATGCGCCGGATAGCCTCTACCGGCCAGGCCAGCCGGCCGTTCACCCGAACCGGTCGCAGAGGTCCATTTTCGGCGGACGCCCATACCCGCAATGTCTGCGGTTTTCTCCCCAAGTGGTAAGCAGCACATGCGGTATCGACATGTGTCCGCCGTTCCAGGTCAAGCGGCATGAAGCCCAGCCAAGATTGAGCACCTGCCATCAGGTGTTGTACTGCTTGCGGTTGTTGCTGATCCATCCATCGCCTCGAAATTTGAGCGCCGAACAACAGGCCAACCTCAATGGTCATCGCCACATCGTCCGGCACATGTCCGACAACGCCGGGGCACGGCCCCAGCCCAAGAATACTGTTCCGTATCGACGTCGCCCCTGACGCGCAGTCAATACGCAAGCGCCTTTCGGCGCTTGTCCCCCACCCGGCTTCAGGCACCGGGCGCAACTGCCATGCGGTCTCCCGCGTCGCGCTACCTGCAAAAGAGACAGGTCATTGGTGGCGCTACACCGGTTTTTCAGATTCAGAGATGGGGACGGCAAACGTCGTCCGGCCAATGGCCTGGCTCATGTGTTGGATCGACACACAACCAGTTAAAGCTGATGAGGAGAAGCGTCAGGATGAGAAAAACAGGCTTGCCGGGTGCTGGAGGCGATGCTCCGCTTGTGACACGTCGATGGCGTCCGCTATGCGTCGCTCATTGTTCTGCTGGACCGAGGTAGAAAGCAGTTCGTTGGTCAGTCAAGAGACGAAATAGAAATGGTGCGCCATTCAAACTGGCGTTACTTGAAGAGCAATTCCCACCATAGCGGGCATTGTGTGTTGAGGTAGATATTTCAGTTTTCAGGAAGTAAATCCCAGGCCATTCCGCAGAGCGAATCAGCATCATGAAGCAACATATATTGCCTGTCAACAAGTTTCCAATCATGAACTTGAGGCACTGATACCCGTCCCTGCCCCCGGCAGACGCTGCGATCAAAATGACGTTGCCACAGAGAAATTGGAGTGATATGATTTAAGTGTCGCCATGCGGCCTTATTGTAAATGCAATTTTCTGTAAAAAGTAAGCAACAAAGCAGTTCACAAAATCGTCAGCTTCTGACGCTTCTTCCAGCAAACGCTTGGCGATTGCTCGGCTGAACACGCTCAACATCAGCAACTCTTGGCATATCAGTAATTACCGTATCCCTGAATCTTCTCGTGTATACGCCTGACGTTTCGTGATCTTCACGATGTGTCATCTCGGTCGACCATCTGCAACGTAATCCCAACGCCAACCAGGGCAGGAACCTATACGCCTGTGCTCCACCAACGCTGGCGCGCCCAGCATCGCCATCTTGGGCAATTCCTATTCCGCCCCATTCCCTCCTCAACTCTTCTGCGTCTGCCTGGACCTTTCGTGATCAGCTTCACGACTCGAGCCATCAGGTCGATCCGCATGCAATGCAGTACCCGGGTGCGACCGGGCAGATGAGAGCAGTTCCTCGTCTATTCGCACACAACCGTGGGTACGTTTTACTCATACCTGTATGCATATTGGATCAAGGAGGATGGCATGTTTTTTAGCACCAACGAAATAGCGCAGCTTGCTATTACGTTCCCCTGGGGACACACGGCCCAAGTCAAAGTCAAGGCCGCAAAACACGGCGTGGCACCGGACGACATCATCCAGGAAGGACGCGAAATAATCCTGGAAAAAGCTCAGGTATTCGACCCGGCCAAAGGCACCCTGTGCCAGTTCGTATTTGGCCACCTCGAGAAAAGAATGCTCCGTCAGCTAGGCGCACACACGTTTGCTGTTTCCATCGACAGCGACGAACATTTTGGTGACAGTACACGCAGCATCATCGTCAATCTGGAGGCGCCAGCAGTGTACGAGGACGATTTCCCTCCACCTTCAGATCAATCCAAAAGTTCTAAGGCCTTGTCAATCGCCAGTTTTGTGAGCGGAAAGTCGACTGCGGATCTTGCACGGGCCCTTGGCGTCACCCCGCGGCGAGTACGACAAATTTTGCAGCAATTTCGTGAGCAGTACGCGACATCGAACCAGTCTGAGCTTTTCTTTGATGAGGTGTGCCAATGACGTCAGGTAATTATCAAAAACATGCGGACTCTCGCGGCCCATCTCGCATAATCATCGCGCTTGACTCTCTCTACGCGCGAAAACTGGGGACAACGACGGCCGTATGGTTGCGTCAGGCTGAATACACTCAAAGAAAAGCTGGGAACGGTTGCTGGTGGTTCAAAAAAATTCTCGCAGATAGGGATGATAATAATCAGATGATTTCACCCCGATGGGAAATCGACCAAAGTTTTGAGTATGAAACGGGCCTGACTCGGTCACACCAGGGGAAAGCCCGAAAAGCAGCGAAAAAACTTGGCGTGCTTCAGGAGCGGCGCTCGCGCAATGGAGGCCGTCTTGAATACCGGATCGATCTGGATCTCTTGGCTAAGATCGTGTCCAAGTGGGCCGATGAAGAGCGCAATTTCCAACGTTCAGAAGCGTCGGAAATCACATTCGGCAACGGCGAATCTGGCGCCCTGGAAAGCGAAATTTCGCTTTCTAGTACAGAGAGTATACAGATTAAAAAAAGTAGAACTGCGCCGTCAGGTTCATCAGCCAAGCATGAGAACAGTAGCAAGAAGCGACAACCAAGGGCCAAGATCGCTGGCGTCCATTGCTGGAACGATCTCGACCAGAAACTTGCCAATTCTATAGTGAAAAAATATGGCGAGAAGGCGGTTTGCGACGCCGTATCACAACTTGAAAACGAGGGCGCAAAGCCATTGCCATCAGTCGTCGAAAAAATATTGTCACGCTCAAGCGCCAAGAATATGGTCGAAGAAACGCGCCAGCGGCTGGACAGCTATGACATCAGCGAAATCGACCGAAAGAGGCGAACAGCAGCACGTGACGCAGTGGACATGTTATCGCCAAACGAACGCCGCAAGCTCATCAAAAAATTCATTGATGAAAACATCGGCGGGGACGCGACATCATTCGAACCTATCAAAGGTGAGTTTCGCAAATTGGATGAAAAATTGCATTGCAAACGCTGGCTGGAGGCGCAGTTTATGGGTAAATTTTGATGCCGACAAACTATGCGGTCGGATCGCCGACGGTCGAATCACTCGCTCACTCCGACCGATGCCATGTATCGGAAGAGAAACTTCGGTGCGGCGAAGCGCATACCGGCGAACGCAACCGATGCACCTGCTTCCAAGATCGGCTGGCTGTAGCGGTATCCCCTGACGGAGGCTCCTGTGGTGTTTTGAAAGAACCTTCCCGTCGGGTCCACCATCAGGTAGGACTCCGTCATGTCCTGGTTATCTTCCACGTGGCGAATAGCCGCGAGGTGCGCGTGTCGCCTAACGAAGTCATCGAATCCCTGCTGGGAAACCGCCAGGCGGTCGTCTACTATCGGAAGCATGCGCAAGACTTTCCACTTCTCCGGACGCAGGCACTGGATCACGCTGGTCATGTCGTCGAACTGGTTGACCTTGTTAACAACGGTGTTGACCTTCACCTTCAGCGAGGGATGTCGGCGTTGGCCTTCACTCACGGTATCGACGAGCTTGGCGATATCGAGTTGCTGGCCACGGTGGTCGACCCTGCCAATCTCCTTGTTACTCTGTGCGATCTGCGAATCGATGCTCAGGCCCAGCAAGCTGATGTAGGGCACCAGGGACGCCATGAGGCCGGAATCCAACCGGCTACCATTCGTGATCAAGGAGATGTCGAACCCGATGTCGCGGGCGATTGGCAACATCTCGAGTACCCGCCTTGTATAGAGCAACGGCTCTCCACCCGCGAGGTTCAATCGTACTGAACCCCAGTTCATATGCCGCCGCAATGGATTGGCATAATTATCGGGATGAAAAAACTCGTAGAGGCGGCTCAGCAGTTCCCGTGTGCGGACAGGATTGTGGACGAGTTCTCGTTGACGATCAGGCGTCTCCCACTTGGCGTAGCAGTATTGGCAGCTGTAATTGCAGGCCTCGGTGATATGCCAATTGATGACAAGCTGATCAGCGGAGCGCGATGCAAATGGTAGGTCAAAGTCCATGGGATACTCCTTATTCGAAAAGAAGGTGTATCTTGCCAACGCTCTAAACAAAACAAAAAGAAAGTTCGTGGCCCCCCCTCCCTTTAAGGTGGGGTGAGGGGGGGGGCTGCGAAGTTTCAGTGACAGGCAACCGGGACTGCGCAATCATGGCAGTCCTTACAAAAATTCTGCTTATCTATATGGCCACGATCCCAACATTTGAAGAGTTATTGCTTGAAATACACCAAAGCTTAGGCTTGAAATTCGATCAAAAAGACAAAGGCAAGCTGACCAAGCTTGAGAAACCGCTCGTGGACCATCGTAAGCGCGTTGAGGGCTTGCTAAGCGACATATTCGACGCGTTCGGGATGGACGACGTAGGGCGAACTGACGCCATGTCCAACATCCTCGAATGGGCGAACTTCGACAAGACGATCGAGCTCAATACCTGGACCTTTAACGCCGACCGACGCCAGATTCTGTGGCACTTACTTGGCTACTCGTATGCCCACGCCGCAGGCCGCAGGCTCGCATTCTGGACATTACATGAGCGACTCGACACAGGGATGCCTGGTGGTCGTTTCTGGTTCCTGCCCACCGAGCGCGAGCGCAATGGCGTGCACCGACTTATCATGCCTGTCGCTCAGGTAGTCGATTGGTTGCACGACCTCTTGGGGGCGCCGATGGAGCAGGCACGGGTAGGACTCGGTGGCCAGGCAGCGCAAGCGCGCCAGCAACAGCTCGACGACGCCAAGATGGAAACTGATGTTTACGCATCCATGGCGCGCGAGCTCGACAACTGGCGCCAAGGACGGTTGCCACATGTATCGACGATCGAGAAATACTTTCCGGACGACGCGCGTCTGGACTTCAAAGGGGCGCTGCGTCAAACACCGGACTTACCGCTAGCAGAACGGCTGCGGGAGTCCATTGACTTCGTGACTGCGAAGGGACTCGATGCCGTCTCGTTGCGTGATGAAATTCCGATGACGGAACCTGGCAGCCTGGAAGCCGTCCTGGCGTACCAAGCATCAGACGATGCTGCCCAGAGGTTCATCGAGCTGGTCGAAGAGCGCTGGTCGGCCCCGTCGATAGCGACCGTCCGCCGCCGGCTATTGATCGCGCGCATGGTTCAAGATGGATATCGACGACTCGGCCGCTTCATGTTGGGCGAGGACTTCGATGAACAGTGTGCCGATCCGGCACGTAACAAAATACTGCAGCTCTTTGCGCTGTTTCAGGTGGGGTACAACCTGACGATCCAGGCCTCTAAGGAAAGTCGCGATCCGCGAGAGCAAGACGCCTGGTTCGATAGCCAGCTCTCGCCTTGGGGCAAGGAAGGGATATTCATGGCGATTACGCCATCCCGGCACGCCACCAGTGCCATTGAATTGTCCGAATTGCTCACGCGTACATTCGCCAACCTGCATCCAGACAGCCCACTCGATGACCTGATCGGGCAAGACGAAGCGCTGGCCAGTGCGATCGCCGAACGCGAATGTCGGCGCTTGGTCGCGCACGACGCGGAAAGGGTAGCGATCCGCTCATGCATCGATTCCATGGCACGGGGTGCACCTTTCCGAAAACTGCAAAGGCAAACAGACTACTGGGTAGTGAACCAAGTGGCGCAATCTTCAGAGCTTTCGATACGCCTCAGGGAGATGGCGTGCGTTCGTGCACAGGAGCTGGCGCGAACACCGAGCGAAGAGCTGGGCGCGATCATCCTGCAACTGTATGCGCTGTTTAATCGCGACCGGGCGGACCGACCCAAGAACATGCGACAGCAGGTCGAACGACTGCTAGCACTGGCCGAGAACAGCTCTGCCTATGGCGAATGGGATGCGGTGCTATTGCAATACAAGGCAAAGCACCACTTGGCAGTCAACGACTTCGAGGCGGCCCGCAAGTTGTTCAATGCCGCACTCGACGCGTGCAAAGCACGGAATTTTGGTCCGATCCGCGGCGAGATTGCGCGGGACGCCTTTGCGGTTGTAATCGAGCGCCCCCCTGTAGGCTTCTGTCTGCAGAACTACGAGGGCTACATGCGCAACATGCTGGCCTTCGATACCCTTTCCCTGGACGACAATGAGAAGCTACCCACGCTCGAGGACACGGCGTGCGCGGTGTCAGAGTACTTCTGGGAGAACCTGTACGCGCCATACCCTGGCGAGAACACTGAAGAGCCGCTCGCGCTCAGACACACTGAAGCGATCATCGGGACTGAAACCATGGAGCTCGTTTTGCACGAGGACTGGGATGGCCTTGATGCCTGGATGTGCAAGAATTCAGAACTACGCGACAAGCGACTGCGTCAAGTGCAGGGCGAGACCGTCCTCACGATCTGGTTAGGAGGACTGTATCGATTCCGAACGCAAAAGTCACAAATCGCAAGGATCGGGCCGATCGAGGAAGTGGCACCTATTGCCAACACGCTTGTGCGCAACCTACGAGAAGCCATCCAGCGCTTGATCAGGAAATGGCCGAAGTTGATCAACCTTGCCGACTTCAAGAAGCAGACGCCGTTGTTGCTCGCCGCCCGACACGGTGACGCCGCTATGGTAGATCTACTTCTACAGGGTGGAGCCGATGCCGATTGGCGGGATTGGGAGGGAAAATCAGCGATGGATCTCGCGCTGGCCTCGGGCGTTGCGCTTTGCGTAGAAGCGTTGAGCAAGGGCAAGGGCAAGCAATTTCAAGCAGCCTAATGATAGCTCACATGCATGGTCCGCTGTCACATTACACCACCGGAAGGCTGAAATATAAAACTTCAGGTTCTGCGTTATACCGACAGTACTCCTGAACAAAGCACAACTTAGAAATGACTCTGCAAAAAGTTCAATAGCAAGGAAACTTGCACTAAGACTGTCCAAATCAACGTCTGGAGGAGCTGGTTTGCTGTTTATCGGACGGTCAGCGAAGGGGTACTTTGCCTATAGCAAGGACTGGTAAATTGCATAGTGACGGACAAGGCCTGCCCTGTCAGGCCGGTCGGTCAACATCGCGGGCAAAGGAACAGTCTGGTTTTCGAACTGGTAGTACTCCGGCTTTAATCGGGGATTGACCTTAACGACTAAGGTGTCGGGACAAATCGATAGCATGTGCAAGTCGAATAGCGTATGGACGTCCGAACGCATCAGCAAGCCATTCGAACTTTCGTAGCCGCCACCGACTGAATGCGGAACGATATGTGCAGCCTCCAGCGCTTCGACTATTCCGCATCTAGAGATAATGCAACGGCCGCAATAGACCAACATCAGCCGCTGGCGGAACTCGTCTTGGCCCCGGCGTTCCTTGATAGCGCGTAGGACGATCTCGTCTGCAGTAGATTCCGGATCAGGCGCGGATGGTGCTTTGCCAATGAGGAATTCGGTTATCTGCTGCACAATTTTTTCCCCGGCAGCAACCGATGTGAAGCCAATTGCCGGCCATGGGTAACGTCCATCCTCTTGGACAGCCACGCCATGCTTGCGGGAGATTTCGCTAACCTTGGCACGCAACGCAGCGGCGCGATCGCCTACCGCATCGACACTGATCGATAGCGCGACGGTCCCCCTTGCGAAATTTGGCCGGCTCGCAAAAAACGAGAACTGACCACCACTATTTCGCCCAGTGGTATTGCGCCCCTTTATCTCGAACAAAACGCCATAGCCAGGGTCGGAAGTATTCCGCGCTTGATCACAACCCAGCGCAACTGCCATATCAATGACAGTGCCAAGGCAAGAGTAATACAGCTCGGTTGTACCGGCCTTGCTAGCGCAAATTTCAAGCCGCTCGGCATGCTTTTGTGCTTGTTGAATCATTCGCATCTTGAAAATTCCTTCGTCTCATACAAGTTATTTTTCAAAATTTTACGCACAAACGATGCATTCGTGTCCTCATCTTGAGAAAAGGTTCAAATTCTTCGTCCTATGATGATTCGGGGAGGAAAATGGTTTGCGAAAATTTCGGTTAACCGCAACAGTGCCTTTGGATCGACGAACTTCTCTTTGATCTTAATTGGTAATGTCCACGTCATTTTTACTCAGGCCACCTATTCCAACTAATTCAACACTTCTAGAAACATTGCTGCACACGATTTTACTGACTATGGACGTGGATCATCAAAAAATAGCCTAATTAGGGGAAAAATTTGTCAGAGTCGGCACCCTTCCTCAGAACTTAACTTGACTTGCACAAGGAAGAACGGGACTTACGATTACTCTTGTCGCGGTCACATATACCGCTCAACCATCCCCATTAAGGGAGTTATTTGATGAGTACCGATAAAGTCACAAACCTGACCATTTTTACTACCGACTGGGCGAAAGAAGATCGCCGTTCCGTTAAGGCCTACCTCAATGGCAAAAGCGACGGCCGGGTCCTGTGGTGGAACATCAATCGTTGGCTTCACCAGCATTTCAGGCCCAAAGCTTCGCTCGAGAAGATTATGTTTTGCTTCCACTCGCGCCACCAAACGCTCACCTTGCTCAACCTGGAATATCGAGCCGACGTCCAAGAGGTGGCAAAGAAAATCCAGTCCGAGGGAGTTGTGGCAGGAATTCGATTCGCGAGTTCCTCAGCCTGTAAGACGCGTTTGTCTGAAGGATCCACGTACTCGCAGCTCTCCTGCCATAAGGACGCCAAGCCATGAACGAGGTTGGCGAAGGCCGGGCATAGTGGTTTCACCCTGAACATCATGAAGACAAAAAATGAACAAACTTATTGAGCATATTAAACGAGTAGCGATCGACGACATCCGCCTTTTTTTCGAACCGTTCACCATAGTGACACGCCTGATTCGTCGCCTGGCCACAGCCGTGATTTCTCGTTTCAGACGATCGAAAACAAAGGACGAGAAGGAAGGTGATCAATGAGAAGTAGCGCTTTCTATTTGTTACTTTATTTCCATCCGTTAGTGAAAATGCTCCTCACAATTGTGTGTCGGGTTTTCGGCTTCCTCTCGGTCATCATGCTGATCGCGATATTCTTCAACGACTCCTGGGTGGACATTCTCGCGATTACTACACTATTCTTTGTGGTGTCGATCAGCGCCTCGATTCTTCAGACAAGGTACACCAGGCTTCTGCTGAAACTCCAACCTGATGAGACTGAATATATTTTCTACGACTGATTGAACAGCAAGGCCGACCGTCACCTGATAGTCGGCCTTGGTACCTCCCGTACATCGGTGAAACACGAGGAGAATCCGTAGCATCTTTTGGCCAACTGTTCGTTATCTCTTCTCTGTTTTATCTGTTACTCAGCCATTTCTGACACATCCGTTATTCAGATACTTTGACTATATCTGCATTTCAGATAATATCAATATATCTGAATAACGGATACCACACATGTCCTTCTCGCCCACCACCCATCGTCTCCTCACGGCGTCGCAGCTCGGCCAGTTGCTCGCATCGACCCGCAAACGGAATAAGATCACCCAGGCGACTGCAGGCACGCGTGTCGGCTTGAGCCAGATTCGCATATCCTAAAGAGAGCCATCCTGACGAAATCAGCGTCAAACAGTTACTCTGCTGGTGCTCCGCACTCGAGCTGGAGCTACAGTTGGGCAAGCGCGAGTCATCCACTGCAACCAGCTCGGCCGAGTGGTATTCATCACATAGCATGATGCTCTCATCATCTGGTGCTGTGTCGTGGCCGGCCTTGCTCGCAGCTGCGGGCATTAGGGTGCTTGGTATTGGCTGTATTTCTCTCAGCTCAGCTCACGGAATCGCCAGCGCGTGCTCTAGCCACATTTCCGGGTGCCACATGATATGCTCTTCGCCGGCCTTATCGCCCAGTTCGAACGGGAGCACCCACAGTGTCATACCTGGAGCGAATGCAAACGGCGGCAATGGAGCGGAGAACATGGCAGTCTTAGGGTAAATCAGCACCAGCTCTTTGTAGATCTGCTCCACGCCGATATACTTGTGTCCGTAAGCGAAGAGTTGATAGAAGTCGCTTTGTGCGATGCCATACTTCTTGTTACGAGCCATTTCATTCAGCCGCTTCCATTTCGCATCCAGCACGGTCCGGTAGCCGCTGTGTTCAAGCAAAAGGTCGGGACGCAGCTGAAAAAATCCCTTACCTTGGTGCTGGCACAGGTACATCTCGCGCGACTGTCGCTTTATCAACACCGACTTCGGCAAAGTCCGGCGCAACGCTGCTTCTACAAAACATTCGAACAGCTTTTCCATCGGAAACAGCATACTCATGCCATGCCAGCTCCCTTGCACCGCTAACGGACAATGTTGGCCAAGTACTAGCTGGCACCACGGGAGAATCGGCGCGTAATGGGCCATGAGGCGGCCACCACGCCAGGCCTTGAAATCGTACTTGAAGTCGCGCGATGCGCTCACCTCCGCCAGCACTTGCAGCAGCTCATGCGACAGGCGCCAGTTGATCGGATCCTGGGTCGAGTTGGCGACGCGCGCCAGGGCAGATCGAATTAGCCTGTTCTCCGGAAAATCTAGTGAAAACACATCGTGACGCGTATGAAAATAGTGGGCGCGATCAGGCGTTTGGCGTAGTTGGCGGATCACGTCCAACTGCCCGCGTAAATTACGCTGCTCTTCTTCGACGCGCAGGTAATCGAATTTCATACCGCGTTTCACAAGATGTTCGAGCGCGACCAAGAACTGGCGGCGCACCCATTCCGACAGCGGCGCGTCAAATAGGGCCAAATCGGCCGGACCAACGTGGCGGGCCGGTAAATCCAACGCGGCTTGAATCATCCGTGTGAGTAGCGCCCGCGAAGCCTCCTTGGTCGAGTCGGCATCATGATGCTTGGGTAGGATTTCGAGGGTGGTGCCGCACGGGGTCTCCAGGATGCCAACGAAATTATCTAGTCGCAACCACTGCGTGCCCTCCACTTCGAGCAGATGAGCGCCGCTGGCACGAAACTGTCCGGCCAAACGGCATAAATACTCGAACGCACTTTTGGAGACGGTTGCCCGGTCCAACGTGGGTGCTATCTGTGTCGTGGTTAATTTCGCGTATTCGCGAACGACAACGAGCTCTTTCAAGTTGTCGCCTGTTTAGCCGCTTTGATCACCTGCGCACCCAGCTGGCGCGTGTTGTGCTTGCCACCTTTTCTGTTCAAGTGGCTAATGCCCAATTTGATTGCCAGTTCTTTTAAAATCGGCAGTGCAACTTGCTCGACATCTTTGTCATACACTTTCACGGTGAAATCTGTCAATCGTTGCAAACGATAGCCACCATATTCAACACTGCCATCCTGAGCAATCGGTACCATATGCTTAGCCACCGCTGCGCTATCGAGGATGCCCAAGTAGGCCTCAATGCGATCGAAAGCATCTTCATTAATCGCCCATGTCTGCTCTTGTGCCCGTCCTTCAAACTCGTCGCCGAACAGTGTCGCGACGTTACTCTCAGACGGCAGTACGAAACAGTTGACCGGCGCCTTGCGATGATCATTCAAGACCCAGCGGATGCGATTCCAGTCTTCAAAAAAATATTCCTTCAGTAGCGGTAATATCTGCTGCTCAAAAATGCGAGCTAGGCGTTCGACGGAAGGATCATCCTTCAACGGCAAAAAGTAAGCATGTCCAAGGCAGTGCTCCCTATCGAGCAGCGCTTCGATGCGTCGATTCATCAGCTCTAGCAGCTTGTCAATTGCAACTCCCTGCACGACGACATCGGCCAGAAGCTCCGGGCGTGGCGGCATTTCTTTAAACACGAAACGGCGACGCAACGCGATATCCAAACCGGTCAACGAGCGATCGGAGGTGTTCATGGTGCCGATCAAATACAAGTTATTGGGGATGCTGAAGGTTTTTTTCGAATACGGCAGCATGACCGACAAGGCTTCGCGATTGCCCGCGCGTTTGCTTGGCTCGACCAAGGTGATGAGCTCACCAAAGATGCGCGAGATATTACCGCGGTTGATCTCATCAATGATTAACACGCGTGCATGCGGACCTTGTTGGACTTGGGCGTCGGACGCCTTGGTCGACAGGAGCTGGCGCAACTTGTCGAGGTCGATCACATCAGAGCCAAGCCGATAGATCGCCTTCATCATGAATTTTTTGTTCATAATGGCACTGCAAGCGGTCGACGGATCGAATACTTTAAGCCACTGCACCGCACGGCTTTGCGTGAACTCATCATCTTCCTGCTCGCGCGGCACATGCTCATAGTTTCCCGTGAGGACACCAATAGCACGAAACTTCGAGTTGCCGTCGGAGACTACAACGATGTCACCGACCTGCATCCCAAGCACGAAAGCATTGACCGCCGTGACCGGGTAGTCGCCCGTCGAGTACTCGATTCCATTGTCATGAAAAATGGCGACGATGTCAGCCTTATTTTTCACTTTCGAGAAATCAATGCCCGAACCCCAGCCCAATAGGATCCGGTCTCGGTCAATGCACTCGTCATAAACATAATTCTCGTCGCTACGGTTTCCAAGCGACATCTTCCAGATCGTTTTCCCACTAAGGTCCAGATCGACCACTTCATCCACGACGACTTTGGTGGCAGCGTCGTCGCAAATCGATTTGAAGACACCTGGGGTCGGTAAGAACCGTAGTTGGCCGCTCGCCTCGTCAGCTTCCGCGCGCAAGCCTTCCACAAAGTCTTCGTAACTGAAACTTTGATGGAAAGTGACGAAGCGCACATGCTTAGATAATTCAAGTTCACCGAATCTTGTGCGCAACTTGTCCCTCTCCCCGTTATGCGCTTCTAGAAAATCAGGATCAAGAATGGCCAGCGTTTCCTCGATCGTGCTATGTGTTTTCCCCGTACCAGGGGGGCCGTACAGGATCTGGTTCAAGGGCGGAATCGAGTCGGTAGTATCGGTCATGGTGTGCGATGATTGGTTAGTGGTCACAGAAGGAGGTTCCGGCACCTGGTCCAAGGCGTGAAAAGCCAAATATTGTTTTATTGCCGCGCGGGGCCCGCCGTGGTATTGATTGCCTTCGATGTAATCGGCGCCATCTGAGCTGTAACGCTTTACCAGCGCACCGATCTCTCCAACGTCCTGAATACCGTAAATATCCTTGCCACAGTGTTGGGATAAATCCTCGATGAAGCGCGCGTATTCGCCCGCCGTCTTCGGTTTTTTGCCAGATTCAATCAAGAATTTCTGAAATTTGTCCCTTGCCTGCACTGCACTCTCCCGGTCAATCAGCCGTACTCTCCACAACATGTGAAGCGATTATAGTTATTGAATCCCACGGTATATTAACAAGAAGAATGCGGTTTCAGGTTGGGCTTTTTGCATTCTGAATCCCGGACAAGCGCTGTGTCACCCATCTTGATCAAATCTGCTTTATCTGCTTTCCAGCCATCTGTGATATGTCCGCCATTCAGATATCTTTACTTTATCTGAAATTCAGATAGTATTGAGATATCTGAATAACGGATACCGCACATGTCCTTCTCGCCTACCACCCACCGTCTCCTCACGGCGTCGCAGCTCGGCCAGTTACTCGCATCGACCCGCAAACGGCATAAGATCACCCAGGCGACTGTAGGCACGCGTGTCGGCTTGAGCCAGAACCGCATCTCATACCTGGAGAGCCATCCTGACGAAATCAGCGTCAAGCAGTTACTCAGCTGGTGTTCCGCACTCGAGCTGGAGCTGCAGTTGGGCGAGCGCGATACGTCCGCCACAAGCAATTCGGCCGAGTGGTAATCATGGGCCGCCGCTCACACAGCCAGACGCTCCATCTTTGGGCAAATGGCGACTATGTAGGACGCTGGACGGTCAAGGCCAACGGCGACTCCGAACTCCAGTACGATGCGTCCTGGCAAAGTTCAAGGCTCGGGCGCCCGATCTCGCTGTCGCTGCCGTTCAATCTGCGCAATGAACCGCTCAAGGGTGCCAGTGTTGCAAACTACTTTGAGGGCTTGCTGCCGGACAGTGACATCATTCGCAAACGCGTTGCGACCCGGTTCAAGACAGGCTCTCTCGAACCGTTCGACCTGCTCGCGGCTATCGGCCGGGACTGCGTCGGCGCCTTGCAGCTGCTGCCCGAAGGCGGCAAACCGGAAGGGCTGGCCCAGGTCGATGGCATCGCCCTTGACGAGGAAGACATCGAGCGGCACTTGCTCGAAGTGGTCAGCTCGGAGCGGCACGGCGCCGCAGATGACGCGGACGATGATTTCCGCATTTCGCTGGCTGGCGCGCAAGAAAAAGACGCCTTCTTGTGGTGGGATGGGAAATGGATGAAGCCGCGTGGCGCGACGCCCACAACGCACATCTTCAAGCTTCCGATCGGGATGGTAGGCGGAAAAAAAGCCAATTTCACCACCTCGGTCGATAACGAGTGGCTATGCCTGCGGCTGTTCAAGGAGTACGGGCTGCCTACGGCAAATGCCGAGATTGCGACGTTCGGCGAGCAACGGGTGCTCGTCGTCGAGCGTTTTGACCGCGTGCGATCAAACGATGGCAAGCAGCTGTTCCGGCTGGTTCAGGAGGATTTTTGCCAGGCGACGGGAACATCACCGCTGCTGAAATACGAAAATGACGGTGGACCGGGGTTAAAACAGATGTTTACGCTGCTACAGCAATCGCAGCAGAGCGCTGCCGACATGCACACGCTGATGGCCTCCCAACTTCTGTTCTGGATGCTGCGCGCACCCGATGGCCACGCCAAGAACTTCAGTATCCAGCTACTGGCGGGCGCCGGCCGGTTCAAGCTGACGCCCATCTATGATGTGATGTCCGGCTATCCTGTGATCGGCCCTGGCCCCAACCAGTGGTCCGAACGCAAACTCAAGATGGCGATGGCGCTACTCGGAAGCAACCGGCATTACCTCGCGCATGGCATACAGCGGCGACACTTCAACAGCACTGCAAAAGCGGTCGGCTATGGCGCGGACGCCGAACCGCTCCTGCTCAATTTCATTGCCCGCACACCCGCAATTGTAGATAAGGTCCGCGGCGAACTGCCTGTAGGGTTTTCGGAAAAGGTGGCCGACAAAATTCTGGGCGGCCTGCTTGATGCCGCAGCCGCCCTTCAACGGATGCCGCCAGCCTGACCAGTGCCTCGCAGACGGCACGGCCGCGCACCGGGCACCGGGCACTAACACGAAAATGGCCAGTATTTTAACCTCGGTTAAACATGAGGAAAATCAGCAGCATCTTCTGGCCAGCTATTCCGTTATTCCTCCTCTAAAATCGCACACGCCTCGAACTGCAGCTCAGCCGGATCAATGCACAACTGGTACCGATCGTGTTCGACAAGGAGGTCATAAAACGAGCCATCCGGGGACTGTGCGACAGCTGCCTTGATCTTCTCTTGAACAATCCGTGTTGCCTCACCCAGCAGATCATGCCAGATGAGTGGAATGAATACATTGGCAAGCCAGGACCTGAGGGCTTCTCCACAGCCATCTTCACTGTAAAACGAAATGACTGACCAGTGCTCATTTCCCTCATCACAGGGGAACCTGGCATCATAGTACGGATGGTTGTGGTACAGCCACATGAAAAGGTCTTCCAGTTGCGCGCTTTGCGGGAACGCCAACAAGAGTTCCGTTGGCATGAACTCAAAACGCAACATCGGGGGGCTCTTGTCATCATCGGGATCACTCGGGTTCGACTCCTCGCTCAGCGTCCCCCAAGGAAAAACATACCCCTGCTTATCAAGGTACTCGTCAAGCATGCTGAGTCCCCATCCATCTTTGGATAAACTGCATACCTGCTTGGCAGTAAAAATAGAATATTTGCCGTGCACAAGCTCTCGTATGAGCTTTGCTGGCATCCCAAGCTGTACAGGACACGCGCTGATCAACAAGTTCATCGCCGCGTCGTTCACTACCATATCTCGATTGGTATTCACTCTACTTCTCCTATTAACAGAACAAAAAATCGTTCAACATTGCTTCAGCGCTGATGCGCAGCGCCAGAGGAGTCTCCAGCCCTGGAGACATCCATTCCACCCCGTGACGCCGGGCATGCTTCGCAAACAACATATGTGCCTGGTCTACAGTCACGACCAGGCCAGTGCGAGCCATCATTTCCTGAATAACCCGACAGTCCTCCAACCGCGCGGCGGGAACTTCGGGAAGTGCAACAGCGTCAAGAATCCGAAGTGCTTTCTGAATCGTCACGATCCCTTGATCGCTGTCCGGAAAAAGTGCTGAGGACGGATCGAAGGAACCGATGTACGCGCTTGTCACGGACTGCCGGTTGTGTCCCAATGCTTGCGCCACCTTCGCCTTCACGACACCGCTATCGGCGCCATCCAGCTGCCCTGCACCTCCCCCCATCGTGGCTGGGATCATCCCGAGCAGCAACGCATGGTTCTCGGCAAATTGCGCGCGCAATCCATGTCCTGTTATGCCGGCATCGGCTTTGGTGAAGCCGAACGACGTCATCAAGTTCTCGTAGCGGCGGATGTTCTGCTCCAGACTGGCTATCTGGCCCGAACGGGAATACTCCCACCCAAGCGCTTTATTTTTCGACACGCGTGCTTTGACGTAGTCGAGCAAATCGCGCTGCGCGTTTGAAACGATGGGAATATTTCGCCAACGACCGCCTTTACCCATCCCCGGAAAAACCTGTAGGTAATGGCCGTAATCCTGAACGTGTGGATTGCATTTCAAGACCTCTTCGCGCCGCAGTCCAAAGCCCAACTCGAGACGTAACATCAGACCGAGGCACGGGTCGTGCTCGTCAACCTTGCGGAACGTCTCGACCAAATCAATGCCATGTCCGGACCAGGACTTCGTGGTTCGTGCGGCCGAACGCACTTTCAACAATTCAGGATCTACATCCGGCAGATATTTCTGGACAGCGCCAACCATGCCTGGCTTGCCGAGCATTGCGCAGAAAACCCGTAATCGGGAAAGGTCGTTCTGGATAGTCTTGGCTTTCTTGTGCTGGCAATACCACCAGTGCTTGACGAGCACTTCGATGTGCCGTTCACCGAGATTCTTCGGGTCCTGAATCTTGTAGCCGAGTTCATGCAGCCGCCGAATTGATGCATATAAAACGTCTTTCGTCAGTGTCTGAGTGCGTTCGGACGCCACCTTGCCATTGACGCGGCGTGTACCTGCCAATTTCATGATGTCGTTTACTTTTTGCTGCCACATATGTCCTCCACAAGAACCATCGATACCTCTTATCACCAGATGCGGAAGCGCAGCGGGGCGGGGGTAAGGCTCCCGTCTTAAATAAACCGGTTTCGCATCAGCGGGCCTTACTGCCAACCACCGATGCGCCGAGCCCTTCCGGTACTCGGTTCCTCTTCCCGGGAAGAGAACTGAACATTGAGCAGTTTCTCGCTACGCACTCCCGGACCAGGTCCGGGCTTTGAGGGTGCGCGCCTCCAGTTATGGAAAGACCAGTGAGAGCTGGCGTGACGTTCTTAAGCGCCGTGCTTGACGCACATGCGGCCTGAGGGGTGACTAGCCCGATCACGATGTTTGCAGTTGAAGTATTGGAGGCTGGTGCTCTTCGGAGCGAAGAGCGAATGGAGATATAGCTATAGCGTGGCCGTCCGCCCTAACGACTCAAGCAGGAATGCCGATCTGTGATCGAGTTTTCCCTGCCATTGCGCTGAAAAGCCGATGACGACACGTTTTGGGGATCACTCTGTACCTGCCTGTAGAACCTTGCAGACAAGACTAGACCAGATAAGAGCTGATTTTTTGATGGTGATGAGTGCTTGCGATCGGATGAAAGCGAACGATGCCAAAAGCCTGGCGTTGCGGAAAGCTGTTCTCTCTCATTGGACAGAACAACTTAAAAATTAATTTATAAAAATGCCGGAGGCCGACGCTGGGTACTTTATCCAAGCATGACTAGCGTGTCAAGAAACATTGTTTGCAGTGCCGCCTGTCTGGATTTCCGCACCTGGTGATAGCTAATGACGGCGCATTTTCGAACCTCGATATTCGACACGGACTGCTTCCTGGCCCCTGTCGCGGCTCATGGTCACGATCAAAACCTGACTTGCGCACGCCGGCTTGCGCTTTACATTAAATCTTTCACCGACACTTGGAGTTCTAAATGGAAAACATCTCAATCGCAATCGATGGCGGCCACTCAATGTTCAAAATACTCGCAGCCTCGCTGGCATCGCCAGACGAGCGTCATTCGTTTCAGATCCCCACTGTCGTTATCCCCGCGATCACGCTGACGAACGAGCAGACGCGACAAAAAGCTGAACTCGATACTGTCGAGGTGGATGGGCGCATGTACTTCTTCGGTGATACCGCGTTGCGGCAAGGCCGCTCAGAAGTGTACACAGGACAAAACGCGGATTGGATCGAGAGTCCCCAGCACGATGCACTGGTGCTGGGAGCATGGCGAAAGGCCATGCAGGCGTTCGGCAATCCCTCGGCCAGGGTGCATCTGGTGATGGGATTACCGGCCAAGTTCGTCGGGTCGCAGCGCGACACGCTCCGCAACCGCATCGTGGCTTTGCTGACCCCACGCCTCCTTCCCGGCCAGACGCTCAGGGTGATGGTGCAGAGCCAGGCGGATGCACCGCTGCAGTGGCTCTCGATCCAGAATAACGGTTGTCTCCACCCGCAACGGGATCTCGACAGCGAGGCCTGGGGCGTCATCGAAATCGGCCACTACACAACCGACTTCGCGCTGTGTGATCGCGGCTCAATGATGGAGTACGCAGCCATATCGTGCGCAGGCATGCATCTGGTCTACGACGGCATGTCCAGCGCGCTGGCGCAAGCCAAGCTGCCAACATCACTGGACGTGGTCGATGCGGCAGTACGCAGCGGAAGCATCAAACACTTCGGGCAGCGCATCGACGTCGCTCCCTTGCTCAATCAGGCGAAAGCAGGCTTCGAAGCCATCGTCATGGATGAAGCCAACCGCGTATTTGGCCAAAAAGCGGCCGTATTGGACGGCATCATCATTGGCGGTGGAGGTGCGGAAATGCTTCTTGATGGACTCAAACAACGATATCCCAATGCTGTCACCAGCGACGAACCGCGGATGATGGTCGCGGAAGGCTTCTGCCGGCTCGGCCTGCTGTCACTGCTCCAGTCCTGATACAGGGATCTGCCATGTCGACACCAATGGATAAGCCGCCGAAAATCGGTACCGAGATCACGGTTCGAATCAGCCTGACTTTTCAGGAGGCTCCGGACGTCCACACGCTGTTGGCGATGACGCCAGTGCGCGAACGAGGCAAGCTAGTGCGGCTGGCCTTGGAGCGATACATCGCTGAGATAGGTCATCCAGCAGGTGACGTCGAACAGCAGATCCATGCCATCTCGACATGGCTGAGGTCCCGAAGTGGGCGGGAAGAACAGACGGTGGCTACCGTACGCAGTCCGGAAGCGGCTAGCCTGGTCGCGGCTGTGAGCGCAACCCAAGTTCGCGAAACGGCAAAGACTGTGCTCACACCAGGTGAACTAGATTCGAAAGAAGCACCTAGTTCACCTTCTTCCATAGCGAGATGGCTCCATACTTAGCTACCCTGACAACGGTGCCCATGGCCTAACTCCACCCGGCCTTAGCCTCATTATATTTGTACAACAACGTCGAGGTTTTCTATTCGGTACTTTTCTCACGCACCGAATAAGAGACGAAATCCAATCCCACTCTGGATAAATGAGAGCCAAGTTTTTGCATTAGATTTAATGCATATTCATAGCGAATTTGGGCAACCACAACAGCGGTTTTTTGTTCAAAAGACAAATCACCATTTTTTCCAATACTAGCAATATCAAAGGAATTATCGGAGTCAAATCTCCCCTGATTTTTTGCAAAAAATTGCTCCCAGCCCAATGTTGGACTAATACTATTTTGATTGGTTTCACTAAAAGTGAATACTTTCTGATCACAGTCCTCATTTAGGAATAAATGATAACCCCTACTCGCCATACCCAAGGCAATTTCTTTATCGGCTGGATACAATCTAACTGCTTTGAAAGGAAGCCAATCGCCGAGACGTTTACTCCAACCCTTCATTTCGCTCTGGGCCGGTTCAAGGTCGCAAAGAGGCGTCAAGCAGAGCCAATACTGGCGATGGCCCTCTGGACCTACACGAAGCACTTGCCCTGTGGACAGGTGATGCCCATCAACAGGCTTACTACAAGCATGAATGTTCATATGCATATGAAGATCGATTTTCTGATCAAATGCAGCATACTTATCGAATCGACTGAATAACGTATTTTTATCAGCTGATTTCGATAAATGATTCGCGATCTTACCGGCGAAATCGAGTACTCCTGGCTCAATTTTACCCCCCAAACTTTCCCAGTGTCGCGCAACACTTTGGCGTACACTAGTCCGCCGTTTTGCATCATCTTCCTCAAGTAGCTCTGCAAGCCAACTAGCTTGCAGGTGCCGATTCATCAAAATATGTGATTCGGCCATTCCCCCGCTGGATACTAAAGAATTTCGCATCTTGGACATAATTAAACGATGTGGAACTGGATCCCATGCCTCCAGAGCATCCAATAACTTTGAAGGAATTGTTTCAGGTTCATGCTCCTTGGAAACCACAGTAACAAATAGACTATCTGCACGAATCCAATTGACGTCGTCGCTTTGCTTGCCAATAGTTACTTTCCCAAAATAGTCGGAAGACATCTTTTCTTTGAGTAGAGATTGACGTTTATGCATAAGTAACTCCAAGACCTGATCTGGAGTTATTTTTATGCCTTCTGGAATAGCAACCAAATACTCCCCTAGGTTTGCAAGTTCAGGTATTTTTTTAACGTTTTCCCATACGCAATCATTCTGATGTAAGACCTTTAAATATGCGACCTCATCTAAACTGTCTAATAATTTGACGAAAATGTCCTCTTCGACCTCTTCCCACGCCTCTATCTTTTTTTCATAAGCGCGTTCTCTGGGAGATGGTATGTTAAATTTAGTAGCCGGAGATGCTAAGCTGATAGCTATTTCATTTATTGTACGATCAATGCCAGTTCCAGTGGCATCACGATCTTTGGTGTAAACAACAACCAAATTAAAGTGACCATTACCGGCCAGTCTCCGCAAAATATTAATAGCTTTATCACTTCCAACATTCCCATCTAAGTGGTAATCCAAAACCAGAAGATCTGAGCTTTCTAAATGAGATACGCTGGCTACTTCACCTTCGGGTGTAGGAGTCCTACCATCATGAACGTCTACAAGCCAAGGAGTAGGTTGCTGAGCGCGGCAAAACTTAACTATTTTCTGTACACGTGATTTGTTTTCATTTTTCTTTACTTCGCGAGCCGCATCCTGCGCATTTTTTTTCGCTGCCGGCTCAACATTTATTAATAACTCATCAAGAGTAGGATACTCGTCATCGATAATTACTGCTGTACGAATAGGGTCTATAAAAGCTTCTTTAATAAATTCACGATATGTTGGCTGTGGAGGCATAGTAGCGACTTCAAGCATATTTGGCACCTTTGAATTCGAGAATGAAATTTGCTCCTGAAAGTCTTTTTTGGCTGTCAGTAGCATATGTGATGGAGTGACCACCTGCGGCAAGATTAGTTTTGCAGAGATAGAGTCCAACTCCTCGGCCTCCACGCACCTTTCGCGTGAAAAACAGGTTGAATAAATGCTTGAGATCCTCTTCATCCACACCGGGTCCAGAATCAGCCACAACAATCTTTTCATCCATAATATCAAGCAAAACCTCCTTTTGCGAGCTGTTCGAATGGCTAGCCCAATATGTCGCATTATTTACTAAATTTATGAAAACAGGATATATTCTGGCAGGATATTCGAATAAGGAAAAATCTAGAAAATCTTTCGATGCACTAAATACTATATTTTCATTAGAAAATTCGCTCTTAAAAAACCGCTGAACATATTGAAATATCATTTCACCGGTCATTCTCACCCGCGTTTTAGGGCCGGAAAGTTTAAGAGGCGAAAGAAAACGCAATCTTTCTACCAAAGCCTCATGCCCATCTCGAACAGCAATATAAGCATTGGAATTTCTCACCTCGCTTGGAAATAACTTGAGATTGGTTGTTACAGATTGCTCCAAACCCTCAATTTCATGACCAATAATTTCAACAGTTATGCCCAATTGCGCTAAACTATGAAGTCGGTCTACTTCTTCTCGAAGTTCATCGGCTTTATCTTGACTAAAACTAGCTAACCCCGCTAAATCTACACTTTCTCTCAAACTATTAAGCGCCGAAATATAGGGTTCAAATAAATCGAAATTTTCCTCATCTTGTGCTATGCGCTCTGATTCTAAAAGTCGAGTCATTCTCGTCAACGTCATAGTGCCGTGGTCGATATGATCGAGGAACGGGAGCATCTTTGCATGGTAAGTTTTATTTCGTTCCGTTTGAAGTTCAGAAATCCGTTCCAACTCCAACGACAATATATTTTTTGCCTCCTGAGCCCAATTCCGAATTCTTCGATGCAAATAAGCAGCATTGGAACTTAATTCAGACAAGGCTAGATCCCTCAAGGAACGAGGTTTTATCCGTTCCAATGCAGAATCTAGTGAATTACCTGCTAACTCAATTTTTTCCTTGACACTTCTGTAATATTTACGATAAGTCAAATAACGATCTTCTAGAATGCCAAGTTTTCTTGGAGCCTCACCTAAGGCCAATTCACTTTGTAGTTCGCGAAGGCCCTGTAAGTTTAATCTCAACGAAACAATCTCATTTTCGTTATCAAGTTCGGAGTCCCGTATTATTTCCACAAGACGCGATATTTCCTCCAGCAACTTCAACAAAATAGGTTCGCTTTTATCCAATTTAGAGATAAAATTTTTCCTGCTTAACGCTTTTTGTTTATTTCTAGCTTCTTCAGCTTTCTTTTTTTTGTAATCTAATTTTTTATCCGGGATTGTTCTTTTTCGCAATTTAGCATCACTTCCAAAATAATTTCTGGCTGTGAATTTTAGAATATTTTCCACCAAATCTCGAAGGCTTTTGGCAGCTCTGTTATCAATCAATCCCTCTCGTCCAGCTTTATCTCGCAGATTGGGATTGGTTTCAATACGTAAAGCTATTCGACCAAACAATTGCCGTAAGGACCAAAATTCCCGCCCCGCGTGTTTAGACCTTCTATACTCTATGCGGAAAAAATCACTCCCTTCGCGCCCATATGGCATAACTCGTAGTCCGTTTCGATACATCAAGAAGCCGGAGTATTTTTCTGATTGAGCTTCTGCCTTTCGAAAAGCTTCATCGCTTAATGAGGTGCTGCTTAAGTCTTGTTCAAAAGTTCCGATTCTTATACGAAATGGACCTACAAGTGAATCTTTACGGACAGGGACATCAATCGCTGGCGGAATAGTCAGGACGTCTTCAACCCAATTTCCGAATGCTTTAATCCGTCCATGAAAATACCCATTCTCGTCTACCCATCCATCAACTACATGTTCTAGGTTTTGCAACTCCTGATAATCGAATGGAGCGCCTTCTTCGATAATTCTTCGCTCTAAATTGCCATCCCATACAGATGTCTGGGTGGCAAAGTCGTCGGCTGCATAGCCTAATAAACGCTCCTCTTCATTAAGGAACGGATCAGAAAAATTAGATAATGTCTGAAATAGCTGTTCACGAGCCTGTGTCACAGCGCTATCTTTCTTAGGATCCTCTTTCGTCAGCTGAGCTTGCAAATCAAATTGGATGTTCGATATCGCGAGTATCGTTCCTTTATCTGCGGTTCCTCGCCAAAGTGGCCACTCAGAAAAATGGCGCTCATCAAAAATGGTGTCGATTAAAGTAGATTCAATGGCCGCCTTGGTTGTTATTAATTTTCCGGCCAGTTTTTCTTGCAAATCGAATTGTTTCCAAGAATTTTCTATTCTAATATCTCGCTCGCTTCTTTTTTCAGAAATACTATTGCCCCACAAATTCCCCATAAGCTTATCAAACAGCTTTGGAATTAAAGGTAGCAATTCGTATTTCTCGTCAAATTCAACGACTGGAATTTCAACATCTATAAGGAATAGATATGGATTTTCAAATAGACGCCAATCTATTAAAGCTGCGACAAATCTGTCATCTCTACGTTTCGACACTATTAATAATAATGACCCAAGATTTGCTGATGAAAGTCTACCGATTCCTTTCTGGCCTTGCTTAGTACGAACTTCCAAGCCATCACGATCTTCTTCAGACGTCTCAGCTTGAGTCGCTTTTGACTCAGTACCAACAACAAGCCACCGATTTGTGAATTCTTCACGATTCATTCCGTGACCATTGTCCCCAATAGTAGCAATCGGCGTATCTCCACCGTATATATTTAAAGATACGTTCCGAGCATATGCGTCGTAAGAATTCTTCCATAATTCTGAAACCGCAGTTGGGCAATCGGCAATCTGTTCTCTACCAAGATGATCGATTGTCCTTGCACGTGTTTGGAATGCAATTGCGTCAACCATTGCTATTTTCTCCTGCAATTATTCCGTCAGCTATTGTCTTTAGAAGTACTTGTCCCAAACGTACTGGTACTGCATTACCTACTTGCGCCCCCCCTGCCATTAAACCCCCTTTAAAAACGAAACTATCCGGAAATGTTTGGAAGCGGGCGGCTTGTCGGAGCGTTATGCCGTGATGTTCCGTAGGATGCACAAAGCGACCTTTAGAAGGATTGATACACGCGGTGGTCATTGTTGGCCCGGGCTGAGACGGATCGATACGGCCGTACACGTCGCTATGACCATTATGCTCTGTATGGCAAGGTAAAACACGGCCAGATTGCCTTCGGCTACCGCCGTTCAATGGCGTTTGCTGAAATGCACGGATTATTTCTGGAGTATGATTCATGTGAATGTTATTCACATCGCCCACAGGAATGGGGTCCGAAAATATTGTTGCAGCTGAGAGCCAAGGCAATAATTGTGGATTTTCAGATCGTGCATCTTCGTTGCCATGAGTTGGAATTGCTGGCCATACTATCGATAACTCCGTATCTTCCCTTATGCCAAGTACGAATACTCGTTTGCGGCGTTGTGGAACTCCAAAATCTCTCGCATCTATGACAACTGGATCTAGAAGTCGATAGCCAGATTTTTGCCCTTCCTCATACAGCGCATCAAGAAACGGACGGTGTCTTGCCCAGAGTATGCCAGGTACATTTTCCATCAAAAAAATCTTGGGCTTCAAATGTTTAACATATTGAAAGTATCTCAAAACTAGTTGATTGCGCGGATCATCCACCCCAGAATTATTGATGCGATGAACCGAGAATCCTTGACACGGCGGTCCACCAAGCAAAATATCGCATTCTAATTCATCGGGAAAATGGTTATTTTTTATTTCAATCGGATCTAACTTGTTTATATCTTCATTATAGATACGAGGAGAACTATTTTCAACAAGGTTTGCCTCATAGGTTTCGCACGCCTTTTTATTCATTTCTACCGCGGCAAGAATCTTAATTCCGACATTTTTTGCCGCTTGTGAAAATCCCCCAGCCCCTGCAAAAAGGTCGATAGCAGTTAACTGACGATGCAAATTCTTCGTACTTGGTAACGAAGAATCTTCATCGCAGAAAGCGAGTTTAGTTTCAATAATATTAGAATTCCTTTTTACATCACGCATAGAGACAAGGTTTTTTAAGCGCGGAAAGACGCTTTCCACAGTTGGGAAAATACTCCATTCTACGCTGAAATATGGCCCAAGGAAACGCCGATTTATTGTTATATTGCCGCCCATTTCGGTGCTCCAACCTGAGACATGTCTAGCGAGCTCTTAAGCATTAAGCCTGGCTGCGTTTGGTCGAGCCAGGTGCACAGCGCCGCCAGCGCGACGCGCTACGGGTTTGCTGTGCAAGCAGGCGCGAGGTGTAATCGGCATACTAGTGGTCGCGCTCGACGACCAGCATCATCTTCTACTCGGTGTTGGAAACGGCAAAGGCGAACGAGGTCGAGCCTTACAAGTGGTTGCGCCCGTGCTGCCTGAATTGTCCGCGGTGAAAACCGTGAGCCAGGTCGAGGCGCAGCTACTGTGGAAAGTGAAAGATTTGCATACTCCGGATTTAACCGATATTTTGCCTGACTGAATAGCCTGCGATTCGTGGGGCGCCGATGATAACCGAGGCGATATCATCCAGAACTAACGCTTGTCAGGTGCTATCTGAGATAGATGAAATATTGGAAGTATGGGAAGAGAATTTTTGTTAAAGTCCGCAATTCATTCGCCAGCTGGCAAATTGAGACGACGGTCACCAAAATGAAAATTTCGTCGGGGTGGAGAATCGTATCCAAATGAAAAATATGTTGAAGTTTTCGAAGTGAAAAATTTAAGTAGGCTCCGGGGCGATCTTTACTTTATTAACTAAAATATTGAAATTGCAAGCGGCTAACCTAAGTATCTTATCAATAGTCATAATGATTTCAAGTGGCTGTAGCATAAGCGACAAATTAAACGGTGGTTTCAATTATAGATATCCACACACTCTGATATCAAACCTGCAATCAAGACGGCGTGCGGCATTCGAGAAGAAGCCCTCAGCAGCAATTTCAAACAGTCACATTGATGCGCAGTCAACTCGCTGCTACATCCACCAGTGAAGGCTGGATGGGCATGCATACCGCTCCAAACGCCAACCACTGTCCGGCTAAGCACCCACAACGCGCAATATTGCTGGCAAAGATACAAGCCTCACACCCGCCTGCTCAAGAATCCAAACTTCAATCTTCGCGTGCCAGACACGAAGCAAGTCCAGCGGCCGGCGAATGTAATTTTGCTCGCGCACCCCTTGCGGCGCGTGCCCTTGAATCTGCGCGGCGATACCATTCGGCATTTCGATCCACTCGCTTAATGTGGCAAATGAGCGTCGCAGGCCATGCAGCGTAAGCTGCGGCAAATTCGCCACCGCGACGGCCTCGTTATGCGCGATTCTCGGCTCTGCGATATGCCCCGATGCGGAAGCGGGACTGGAGAAGACAAAGGCATTCCTGCGCGGCAGGTTGCCTAGGAGCTGAGCAACAAATGGCGTCAGCGGGACCATTCGAAAGTCTTCGACCTTGTCGGACAGCTTGATACTGCCCCACTGGAAATTCACGTCCGTCCACTTCAGTGCGGCGAGCTCCTCGCGCCTGGCGCCGGTGAGCAGCAGAACTTGCAGGTAGGCGGCAATGACCGGGTTTCCGATCTTGCGCACTGCGCTGAACCATGACTGCAGCATCTCGCGTTGGAGAACGTCATGGCGCCGCTTCTCTTTACCGAGGCTCTCGCGCACTCGCGCGCTCTTTGTCGGATTGCTAGTGACCATGCTTGAATACGTCTTGTGCGAAGCGCACCAGTTCATGAAGGCCTTGAGCAGTCGCCATGCCAGGCGCGCGCTGGATGGACGGGTCTTTGCTTCCTCTCGCGCCCAGGCTTCCACGCGCTCGTTTGTCAGGTCGATGAGGCGGAGCGAAGACAAGGACCAGAGTGGACCGGCTTTCGTCAGTGCCGGACTGCGTTTACGAGGCTGGCCACCATCCTGAATGATCTTGCGATGCGCGGCAATATGATGTTCTGACCAGCCTGCTTCTCGCGTGGCAATGCGGTCGGCAATGTATTCAGGCCAGACACGGCCCAGGGTCACGGACTCCCGCAGCTGCTTTTCCTGTTCCGCCACAACGGCAGCTTCCTGCAACGCGCGCGCGTCGCGCTCTGCAGCGAGTGCATCTTCCCGTACCTTTCTTGGATCCTGCCCGTTATCGAGCAGGACCTTGAGGCGCCGCGCTTCGGCCTGGGCCTTGGCAATGTCCCATGTACGAGGATCACCGATCGTCAGCCGTATGGTGGCGCCGTCCAGCTTACCCTGAAAAATATAGGACTTTGCGCCCTTCGAAGTCACCCGCAAACCGAGGCCTGGTGAAGCGGTGTCCCAGAGGAATGACTGACTTTTTCCACCCTCACAGGCGAACTCTTCTACCCTACCCGCCGCGAACTTTATTTTTTTCACTATTACCTCAAGAAGACGTGCTGTGTAAGCGCCATGTAACCGCCATGTAACCCAAATGGTAGCATAACGATCAACACCCATCTGCATGAAATAAAAATCAAAATCATGTAAGTTTTTGATTTATAAGGATATCCTTGAAAATCTCAACACCCTTCAACAGCCCTGAATACCGACTTGCGATGATTTGTAATCATCAGGTGGCCAGTTCGAAACCGGCAGTCGGCACCAGAATTCAGCAGGAAAATCAAAGGGTTACCCGCTTCGGCAGGTAGCCCTTTTTTCTTTTCCTCTGCCTGCGGGACACTACCGCAACCATTGCAACCCATCGCCGTCGAAGCAAACCACTGACGTAGCGCATTGCTGCACCGCGCAATGACTATCTGCACGTTTAGGCGCAAGATGAGCACGTGCTTGCGCAAAGCAGGCTCCCGATGTCTGGCTTGCCTACCTGGGGAAATATCATGTCCGCACACACTTACAAGCTGATCGAACTGGTGGGAACTTCGACCGAGAGCAGCGATCAGGCGATACGCGATGCCATTGCCAAGGCGGCGCTGACGGTCAAGCATATGGACTGGTATGAAGTGACGGAGTCGCGCGGCCATATCGTCGATGGCAAGGTGGCGCACTTCCAGGTCACGCTCAAGGTCGGCTTCCGGCTCGAATAAAGGGACCGAGCAAGGCAGGCGGCGCGCTCAGCGCCGCCCAGGTACTCCCCGGCTCTCCAGCCACTCCCGGCCGCCGCTGTCCAGCGCGGTCTCAATGACCTTTTCCGGCAAGCTGTAGACGGTCGCCCAGCTGGCGCGGCCGTCCTGCGTGTTGGCGGGAAAGCTGTGCGTCTCGATCGGCCAGTGGTATTTGCGTTTCAGCGCTTTCACGATGGCGGCCAGCGAGACGCGGCCTTGCAGCGGTTCGGCGCCGGACTGGTCGCGGTTCGACAGTAGCACGGCCAGGACCTGGCCGCGGCCCGTGCGTGCGCCGGGGAAGGTGGGGGTTTTGTTTGCCATGGCCTATTTTACCGGGCAATGATCGGCGAGAGGCGATGTGCCGCACCTTTGATCTGGCGCAAACGCCGCATCGGCTTTGCGGCCACGATGGACGTTTCGACAGGCTGCCAGTGCCCCTCTGGCAGCCTGGACCTGTCATCAAGGGGCACAGGAGCCTATCATGCACAGCCTGAACATCCAAGCCATGCAATGGCAGCCCGTCGCCGATATTTCCGCCGTCAATCCGCTGCTGCCCGACGATCTCGCCTGCTTTCGCGAACTGCGCGACGTGCTGCAACGTTATGGCGCGCTCGACCGCTTTGGCATTTCCCTGATCCACCGCCATTTCGACATCGCCGACGACGAGGAATTGATGGAGTACACGGATGCGGAAGCACGCACCCTGACGGTAAAGCCTGTCAAGAAAAGCGACATCGACTGGCAGCACACGACGATTACCAACTGGAAATTGACGGAAGACGAGGAAGTGGCGCGCATCGGTTGCGGCTGCGCGCGCAATTCGGGTGGCCACCTCGGCTATCACCGCGGTACCTGAACCTGCCAATTGCCGCGCCCTTGAAAGGTCCTGCCATGGATGATCCCAAACTCAGCAAGTCACGCCGCAGCTTTGTCGAAGGCATGGCCGGCGGCGCACTGGCCGCCTTCGCCGTGCCCACGGCGGCACAGCCGGCGGAGGCGCCGGTGCCCGCCGGACCCAGGCCGCTGGCACCCGGCTATCCGCGCCCGCCTTTTCCCGTCCAGCAGCAGCCGTGGCCGGGCCTGGCCAGCCGCATGCAGCCCCGGCCCGACCATGGCGAAACCAGTTACAAGGGATCGGGGCGCCTGCTGGGGCGCAAGGCCTTGATCACGGGCGGCGATTCCGGCATCGGGCGGGCGGCGGCCATCGCCTTTGCGCGCGAAGGCGCCGACGTGGCCATCAACTACCTGCCGGCCGAAGAGTCCGATGCGCAGGAAGTGTTGCAGCTGATCCGCGCGGCCGGGCGCAAGGCCGTGGCCATCCCTGGCGACATCAAAAGCGAGGCGTTTTGCCAGCGCCTGGTCAGCGAAGCGGCCCGCCAGCTGGGTGGCCTGGATATTCTGGTCAACAATGCGGGACGGCAATTCTCGCGCGACTCCATCCTCGACATCAGCACGGCGCAGTTTGACGACACCTTCAAGACCAATGTCTACGCCATGTTCTGGATCACGAAAGCGGCCGTGCCCCTGCTGCCAGCCGGCGCCAGCATCATCAATACCGCCTCCGTGAATGCCTACGATCCCGGCGAGAACATCATCGATTACGCCGCCACCAAGGGCGCGATCATGATCTTTACCAAAGGGCTGGCCAAGCAGCTGGCGAAACAGAACATCCGCGTCAATGCCGTCGCGCCCGGCCCCTTCTGGACGGCATTGCAAGTGACGGGCGGGCAATCACCGGACAAGATTCCCGCGTTCGGCCAGGACACGCCCATGGGACGCCCGGGGCAGCCGGCGGAACTGGCGGCCGTGTATGTGTTGCTGGCATCCCCGGAATCGAGTTACGCCACTGGCCAGGTGTATGGCGCCGTCGGCGGGCGCGGCGGTCCCTAGCACGCAGTGACGCCGGTGCCGGCACCACCCGCCAGGCGCCGTCGGCCTTTCTTACACTTTGCTTCAACCGGCTCAGTTCGCTTTGCACAAGTACTTGATTCCATGTGATTTTTTTGTGTGGCACGCAAGCTGCTTATCACTGTCTACGAGATGAATCCAGGCAGGTCATTCTGGATTTTTCATCCCCCGGATTTTCCGAGACTGACTACGATAAGAGGCTGCGATGAACATCGATCACACACGAAGCAAGACCCTGGGCTGGCTGGGCGCACTGGCGGCGGCAAGCTTGCTTGCCAGCGGCCAGGCGCAGGCCGGTGCGTACGGCCTGGCCGTCAACGAGTTGAACACTTTCCGCATCACCACCAGCGCCGGCGCGCTGTCGCTGGCCGGCGCCAACCGCAATGCCAGCGACAGCGCCTTCTTCGAGGGCGGCGTGGCCGTCAATCCGCGCGCCGTCAATACGGGCCCGGCCGCCAACGCGGACGTGCTGCAAGTATGTTCGGGCGGCGGCTGCAGCGGCTTGCCGCAAAATAACTACGCACCCAGCCCCAGTTCCACCCTGGAGTTCGCCCGCGGCGACGCGCATGCCTTTGGCAATATGCTCACGGCCGCCGGCTCCACCGTGCGCGCCGTTGCGGAAGCACAGCGCGACACGGTCGGCGCCGCCACGGCCACGGCGGGTGACACGCTCACCGGCTCCGTCAACCTGACCCTGTCGAGCGCCGGCTTCATCACCTTCAACTTCATGGCGCGGCGCGACCTGCGCACCAGCGTGACGACGATGGGCGACAAGTCGAACGTGTCGATCATGGATATCTTCAATATCTCGTGCAATACTTCCAGTCCCGTGGGCTGCCTGTCGCGCGCGAACGCCGATGGCGTGATCTTCCAGTTCGCGCCCGATGGCGACGCCAGCAATGGCAGCGACATCAACGGCAACCATACGGTCGGCAGCCTCGATCCCTTCAGCCTGAACATGACGGCCGGCACCAACGACCCGGCCACCGGGCGCGCCTTCACGAATGGCTTTGCGATGTTTTCGCTGACGTCGAATTTCGCCCTGCCCGCCGGCAGCTACACCATGAACTTTTCGAAGTCCACGCGCACCGATATCGTCGTCATCGACCCCCTGCAGGTACCGGAGCCAGGCACCCTGTTCCTGCTGGGCACGGGATTGGCGGCCCTGGCCTTTACGCGCCGCCGGCAGCCGACATAATCAGCAGCATGAAAAAAACGCGGCGCCCGTCAAGGCGCCGCGTTTTTTTTGTGCCGCTCAAAACGTGTTAACCGAGCCGTGCCAGCGCCCGGCGCGCCATCTGCAATTGCTGCAGATAATAGCGGTGCAGCATGGCGGGATCGGTGAGGTCGCGCCCCAATACCAGGCGCAGTTCGCTGGCAGGGCAGTCGGCGGCCTGGGTCTGTACTTGAGCGCCCAGCTGGCGGGCCAGCTGGCGCGCCGCCTGTTCTTGCGCGGGCCGGTATTCGACGCGCGTGCGCGCCACCTGGAAGCGGGTTTCATTGGCCAGGCGCACCACCTGCACGGGCGCGCCAGCCAGGCTGCGCGCCAGCGCGGCGGCCAGACCGGGCACGCCGTTGCCATTCACGATTTCCAGGCGCGGATGCGGCACGCTGGCTGCCGGTGCAAGCGCCACAGACTGCGACGCGGCAGCGGGCACGCTGCGCACGACGGCCGGCGGCACGCGCCGCAGGCGGGCCAGACCATCGCTCTGCGTGATCTCCACGCGCGCCATGGCGGGCACATCCCGTGTCTGCGCCTCCGCCGGCACGGGCTGTGGCGACTGCTCGCCGTGCAATAACGCCATGTCGCGCCGCACATCGTGTTCCTGCAAGCTGCTCGCCTGGCGCCGCATGACGGCGGCGCGCTCGTGCTGCCCCAGCCGTTCCAGCACCTGCGCCAGATGCCGCCAGGCCAGCGCATTGAGCGGGTCGAGCAGACAGGCCTGTTCCAGCGCAGTCAACGCCTGCGCATCGCGCCCGCTTAAATAATAGGCATGACCGAGATTGCTGAACAGATAGGCCTGCCGTGGCTGCGGCGTGCCCGCCTCCTGCGTCAAGGCCAGCCAATGGGCGATCGCCGCGTCGTGGTCGCCCCGCTGCGCATGCAGCACGGCCAGGCCGTTGCGCGCGTTCACGTGGCGCGGTGCGGCGCGCAAGGCTTGTTCATAGGCCGCTTGCGCCGCCGGCAAATCGCCCCGCTCGAAATGCTGGCGCCCCGCCGCATAGGCGGCATCGGCGTCGGGCCACGCTGGCAACAGCGCGTGGGCCAGCTGGGTGGTACAGGCGGCCAGGCCCAGGCAGGCGCAGGCGGCGGCCAGGCGGGAAATCATCAAGCGCATGGTAGCTCCTTTCAGCGGCTGGCCATGGCCGGCACGAGCACGCGATAGACTTCGATCACGGCCGGCCCCATGAGCACCAGCATCAGGGTGGGAAAGACGCAAAAGATCAGCGGGAACAGCAGTTTCAGGGCGATCTTCGCTGCTGCCTCTTCTGCAAGCAGGCTGCGCTTGCCGCGCAGGTTTTCCGAATGCACGCGCAGCGAATCGCCCATGCTGGTACCGAAGCGCTCCGATTGAATCAGCATGGCGACCAAGGTGTCGACGTCTTCCACGCCGCTGCGCAGGGCCAGGTTGCGCAGCGCCTTTTCCTTGGAAAAGCCGGCGCGCATTTCCATCAGCACCAGCTGCAATTCCTGCGCCAGCACCACGCTCTTGATATGGATTTCGCCCGACACCTTCACCAGCGCCCGCTCCAGGCTCAGGCCCGCTTCCACGCACACGGTCAGCAAATCGAGCGCGTCGGGAATGTTTTCAAAGATGTCGCGCTGGCGCCGCTTGGCCGTGCTGGCCAGCACCAGATTGGGCAGGTAATAGCCGACGGTGGCGCTGACGCACAGCAGCAACAGCAGCACGCTGCGCAACTGCGCCGCCATGGCGCTGGCCGCATACAGGCCCAGCACGGTGGGAAACAGCAGGGCCAGCACGGTTTTCGCCGCGAAGTACAGGGCCGGCGCGCTGGCTTGGCGCCAGCCCGCGTTCATGAAGCGCGTGCGCAGCGGCGAGCGTTCCCAGCCCTCTTCCGGCAGCGACAGCTTGCTGAACGGCTGCGCCACGCGCGCCACGCGCTCCACCCAGCCGTTTTCCACCACCACATCGCTGGCGGCCGGCGTCATGGAACCGAACAGGCGCTGGCGCAAGGCGCCGGGAAAGAAGATCAGCCACGCCAGCAGGGCCAGCGCCACCACCACGGCAAAGACGATCAACAGAAACAGCAGTTGTGCGCCGCTCATGCCACCTCCTGTTTTATATCCGGATACGGATGACGTTGCGCATCCACACCACGCCCAGCGCCACCATGCCGGCCGCGTACCACAGCAGTTTGATGCCGCTGGGATCGGTCCACAGCAGGCTGATGTATTGCGGGTTGACCAGCGCCATGACGCCGATCATCACCACCGGCATCAGCCCCAGCACCCAGGCCGACATGCGACCCTCGGCCGACAGCACGCGCACTTGCCCCAGCAGTTTTAGCCGGGCGCGGATGATGCGCGCGATGCTGACCAGCACCTCGGCCAGGTTGCCGCCCGATTCGCGCTGCACCAGCACGGCGATGACGAGGTAGCGCAAGTCCGTCAGCGGTATGCGCGCGGCCAGGTTTTGCAGCGCCTCGTTCATCGGCACGCCGTAATTGATCTCTTCGTGCGCCATCTTGAATTCGCCGCTGATCGGCTCATTGAGTTCATCGCCCACCATCTGCAGCACGTTCGAAAACGAGTGCCCGGCGCGCAGCGCGCGGGCCAGGAAATCGGCCGCTTCCGGCAGTTGCGCCTCGATCTTTTTCAGCCGCGCCGCGCGCGCGCGCAGCACGCACAAACACGGCGCGCTCGCGGCGCAGGACAGCAGCAGCAAGGCGCCGGGCAAGGGCATGGACCAGACAGCCAACAGCAGCAAGGCCGCCAGCAGCAAGGCGCCCGTGCCGCCCAGGAATTGCGCCACCGACCAGGACAAGCCCGATTGCAGCAGCAGCTGGTCGAGCTTTGCGGCCTGCGGCAAGCGCCGCAGCCAGCGTTCCAGGCCGGGCGAACGCGCATAGCGACGCTGCTTGAGGATGGAGACCCGTTCGCCGCCCCCTTCGCCGCGCGCCGCCATCAGCCGCAGGCGCCGGTTGATGCGCCGCGCCGCGCTGCCATGCGTGCCCGACCACCACAGCCAGACGCCTTCCACCATCAGGATGCAGGCGGCGAACAGCAGCACGGCAAAGCCATAGAAGACCAGGTCCATGATTCCTCCCTCGTTTTTACTCGTAGATGCGGTCGGGATCGAAGACCGTATCGGGCACGGGCGCGCCGAACATGCGCAAGCGCTCCGTGAAACGGGGCCGCACGCCCGTGGCGCAGAAGTGGCCCTGCACCTTGCCATCGGCATCGACGCCCGTCTGCTCGAAGCGGAAGATTTCATGCATGGCGATGATGTCGCCTTCCATTCCCGTCACTTCCTGCAGGCTGACCAGCTTGCGCGCGCCGTCCGTCAGGCGCGACACTTGCATCACCACCGTCACGGCCGAACAGATCTGCTGGCGCGTGGCGCGCGGCGTCAGGTTCACGTTGGCCATGCCGACCATGTTTTCCAGCCGCGCCAGCGCGTCGCGCGCCGTGTTCGAGTGAATGGTCGCCAGCGAACCTTCATGGCCCGTGTTCATCGCCTGCAGCATGTCGAGCGCCTCGGCGCCGCGCACCTCGCCCAGGATGATGCGGTCGGGCCGCATGCGCAGCGCATTGCGCACCAGCGCGCGCTGGCTCACTTCGCCCTTGCCCTCGATGTTGGGCGGGCGCGTTTCCAGGCGTACCACGTGCGGCTGGCGCAGCGCCAGTTCGGCCGCATCCTCGATGGTGACGATGCGCTCGCTGCCGGGAATGAAGCCGGACAGCACGTTGAGCAGGGTCGTCTTGCCGCTGCCCGTGCCGCCCGAGATCAGGATGTTGACCTTGGCCTGGCCCAGCGCCTGCAGCACCTGCACCATGGGCGGCGTCAGGCTCTTGTAGTCGAGCAGATTGGCGATCGTCAAAGGCTGCACGGCGAAGCGCCGGATCGATAAAATCGGCCCATCGACGGCCAGCGGCGGAATGATGGCGTTCACGCGCGAACCATCGGGCAGGCGCGCGTCGACCATCGGGCTCGATTCATCGACGCGCCGCCCCACGCGCGAGACGATCTTTTCGATGATCTTCATCAGGTGCGCATTGTCGTGGAAGGTCACGTCCGTCAGCTGCAGCCGCCCGCCCCGCTCCACGTACACCTTGTCGCAGGTATTGACGAGGATGTCGGACACGCTGGCGTCGGCCAGCAAGGGTTCGAGCGGGCCAAAGCCCAGCATCTCGTGCTGGATGTCGAGCACCAGGCTGTGGCGCTCGTGCTGGTTCAGCACGATGCGTTCTTCCTCGATCACGCGCTGCACCAGCAGCGCCAGCTCGTGCTTGAACTGCTCGGCCGTCAGGCGTTTCAAGCGTTCCAGGTCGATACGGTCGAGTATCGTCTGGTGCATGGTCTTTTTCAGTTCCTGGTAGGCGTGCAGCGCCAGCGCGCCTTGTCCATTGCTGGCGGGACGCGCCGTTTCATTTGCCGCCAGGCGTTCGCGTAAAGTCATCTCGGCTCCCATGATGGCTCCCGACGGGAGCCTTGACATCGTTCATCGGCGACCGCGTCAAGCCTCGCTGCGGCTGAACAAGCGGTCGAACAGGCCGCGGCTTTCCGTCACGCGGCGCGCCGTCACCAGTTCCACCAGTTCGGCCAGGCTGCGCGCCACGGCGCTGGTGCGCGACAGCTGCAGCAGCGGAATGCCCTGGTTGACGGAATCGGTGGCGGCGATGTAATCGTTGGGCACCGTATGCACCACTTCCGCGCCCAGCGCCTGCTCCAGGTCCGCCAGGCGCAACCGCCCGCCCTTCTCATAGCGGTTGACGATCAGGCGCAGGCGTTCGCCCGGATAGCCGAGCGAGCGGAAAATATCGAGCAGGCGGCGCCCGTCGCGGATGTCGGGCAAGGCCAGCTGCAGCACCGGATAGATGGCGTCGGCGTTGTCGAGCGCGCGCAGCGACAGCGCATCGATCTGGCGTCCCACGTCGAGCACGATGTAGTCGTAATGCTGGCGCGCCACGGCCAGGATGCGGTCCATGTGCTCGGGCTGCATGTCGACCTTGTGCGACGGGTCGTCGGCCGCCGCCAGCACGCCGAAGTTCGGCGTCACGTGCACCAGGCACGAAGCGAGGAAGGCGCCATCCATGCGCGCGATCTGGGCGCAGATGTCGGACAGGGTCATGGCCGGCTTCTGGTCCGAGACATATAAGGTGGCGTCGCCGAACTGGCCGTGCAGGTCGATCAGCAGCACCTTGCAGCCGGCCAGGCTGGCCAGCGCGTAGGAAAAATTCGTCGACAAAAAAGTGGCGCCGCTGCCGCCCTTGCACGAGATGAAGGCGAGCACTTTGCCATCGCGCATCTGCGTCACGCCCGCCTGGATATCGACCCTGTCCATCGCCTCGTGAAAGGCCTTGTGCACCAGCGGCAGCTGCAGCACTTCGCGCATGCCGGCGCGCATGGCGCGTATCAGGACATCCTGCTGCTGGCCGCGCGTGAGCAGCATCAGGACCGCCAGCGGATACTGGCGCGCCAGTCGCTCGAGCAGGTCGGCTTCATCGGCATCGATGCCGCTGGCGTCGACGATCACCAGTTCCGGCGCTTCCGGCAGCATGCGCTCGACGGCGTCGCGCAGGCCGCTGCGCCGTTCCAGCAGGCGCAGCACGGGCATGCGGGCCGCCCCCTGTGCGGCAATTTCATCGTGCAAGTTGGCGTCACGGCTAATCATCAAGGCTTTCATCGCACTTCCTCGCTTCTTTCAGGTCTACACATTCGGCTGCGCCGCCAAGTGGCGCTCAAGGACAAAAGCCGGGATTGTCCGGATACCCCAGCGACTCGGCCACCGCCATGGTGGCGCCGCTGGGCAGGCGCACGGCGCTTGCGCCGGACGGGAACATCATCCCCAGCAGCGGCAGGATGGGCCTGTACGGCACGCTCTCGCAGCGCCCGCCATCGCCGGGCACGCACAGGCGTGCGCGCACGAAACGGATGCAACTGGCGCCGTGCGGATCGTCCAGACAATTGATGCGGTTACGCTGCGGGCAACCGGGCATCACCGTCACCGGAACGGCCGCCAGTGCGGCGCCGCCGGCCTGCGACAGATAATCGATGCGCACATACGCGTCGCTGATGCCGCCGCCGAGCGGCAGCACGCCCGGCGCGGCCCGCAGCACGGCGTGCGTGCGCACGTCCTGCAGCGCACTTGCGTTGCTGAAATCGGCAACGGCCGCACCGCGCGCGGCACGCCGCGTGATTTCATGCACCATATTCCATAAATACACGGCGCGCGCCACTTCCAGCAGGGCAAACAGGAACAGAAAGAACAGCAGCGCCAGCATGGCGAACTCGACAGCGAATACGCCGTCCTGCCGCTGCCGCCGGGGGTGCGGATTAATGAACATAGCGCAATGTCGCATTGGCACGCAGCGAGATCGGCGCCAGTTGCGGCAGCCACTTGCGCGTCAGCTCGGGCAAGATATCGACAGGCATCTCCACGGACAACTTGATGCGCACCTGCAGCGGCGCCGTCGCAGAATTGCCGCAGTTATAGGCATCGTCGGCATACACGCATTCCACGACGACCTTGCTGCTGCTCATGCCTGGCCAGGATTCCAGCATCGCCTGGCGCACCATCTGCCGGGCAAACACGGCGCCCTGCTCCGCCGCATCGGCATTGACCATCTGCGGCAGCGGCATGGTCGCCAGGTAGCGCGCCGCATCGTGCGCGCTTTTCTGCAGGGCCGTGTACGCCAGCAGCGCGCGGCCGAACAGCAGCACGAAAGGCAACAGGCCCATGAAAAACAGCATGATGAGCGCCAGCTCGATGGCGGCGACACCCTCCTGGCGGCGTGGCGCGCGGCAGGCCGGCCTCATTGCAGCAGCTCCGCGGGGCCCACCAGCGCGCCCTCGGCCACCAGGCCGTCAAATTCGGCGCTCAGCACGCCATTGCTGGCCGGCGCCGTCATGAAGAAGCGGCCGATACCGCGCACCTGCGCCAGCACGTCGCTGCCGGCCGGCAGCGGACAAGCCAGCAGGGGAATATGCAGCAGGCGCCGCTGCGCCACGCCCGTGTTGCCGGTCGGCGCCGTCTGGTACGCCAGCGTCTGGTATGGCGGCGTGGCCGGATAGCCAGACTTGGCGGCCGGCGCGGCAGGGCTGGCCGGATACAGCTTGGGCCAGTCGCTGGTGGCGAACGGCAAATAGCCGCCGGCCGGCTTCACGCTGCTGTATTTGGCCGCCTTGGCAAACGACCACAATGGGCCATAACCGCCGACCGCGGGCGGCGTCGCGTTCGCTTCCGGATCGGCCACGGACAGCAGCGGATTGCCTGTGCTCAGGGCGCTCGGCGCGTCGGGCGTGTTCGTCATCCACCAGTTCGTGGCCGTATTCGGATAGGCGCGGATATTCGTGTCGGGCGGCGCCGTGATCGTATGGCAGCCGCTGCCCGCATGCTGGTTGAAGCGCGCGTTGAAGGCCGGCCACAAGGTGGCGGGAAAGGGCCGGTGCACGTGCACCTGGGCGCCACCGATGCGCGGATACAGCACCGTGCCGCTGCACACAAACGGCAGCACGCTCGATTCGCCGACCTGCTGCGACGGTCCCAGCACGCCCGGCGGGCCCAGTGGATTGAGCACGAAATGTTCGGCCGCAGGGCCGTTCGGGTTGAGTTTCAATAGGTTATACGCCACGCCACGGCGAAAGCCATATTCCAGCAACTCGACGGCCGGCAGCAGCGCCGCATTCGTGCGCGGGCTGGCCGCGCTGGCAGACAGCGCGCAGATGGCCAGCGGTGTCAGGTTCAGGCTGGTACGCCCCGCCACGGCGCGCGCGCCCGTGTCCAGGGTGCGCAGCGCCGGCGACCAGGCGCCCAGGAACGCCGTCGTCACCCGCCCCAGCGACGGTGTATTGGCCTGCGTATCGACGCGCACGAACAGGGCCGTGGCGGGATCGGGCACGGCGCCCGCCGCATGCCAGGCACTGGCGGGCGCATCTGGCGCGCTGGCGAAACGGATGCTGGCGTCCGACAGGATGGCGCCTTGCATGCGGCGGCGCCACGCGCTCTTGTCGGCCGCGCTGCTCTTGGCCTTCGTCACGGCGCTGTCCAGCCCTTCGGGCGTGCCCACCAGTTCCGCGGCCGCCGCCAGCGCCGCGTTGTCGGCCAGGTTCTGCAATTCCGTCTTGCGGCCGATGACCTGGCCCACGTCGAGCGCCAGGCCGATAAAACCCAGCACCAGGATGAGCAGGATGGAAAAGGCGATCAGCATCGCCCCGCGCTGACGCTGGCCCTGGCGTCTATTTGCCATTGCCGCCTCCCAGCATGAATTGCACCGGCTGCGGCGCCTGGCCGTTCGGTTCGACGAACGAGGCACGGTAGCGCTGCATGACGGCGTGCGCGCTGGGGCCGTCGAGCCCGTCGGCAGGCTGGCGATTGCCCGCGCTGGCCGGGTAACGGACCTGTTGCGCCATGGCCAGGCGCACGGCGTCGCCGAAGCGCGGGTCCAGCTGCGGCGTGCTGCTGTGCGCGCAGGCGGCCATTTGCAGGGCAAGGACCAGGGCGGCCAGGCGCCGCAGCGATGTCAGGAACGAGTTCGGCATGGCGTATCTCCCCGTCTCATTTCAACTCGAAGCCGTTGGCCGCGCGCGGTGGCGGCACGGACGGCGGCGCCAGCGGCAAACTGCCTTCCATCTTGCCGCGCAACATCAAGTCCGTGCGCGAGGGCGGCGCCAGTTGCGCCGTCGGCAGCGCGGCATCGGCCGGCAAGGGTTTCACGAGGTGCGCGGTAATGACGAACAACAATTCCGTGCGGTCATGCTGGAAGTCCGTGCTGCGAAACAGCGCGCCGAGAATCGGCAGTTCGCTGAGCCAGGGCACGCCCGTGATGTTGCTCACCTGGTTGTTCTTGATCAGGCCGCCGATGGCATAGCTCTGGCCGTCGTACAGCTGCACCGTGGTCGAAGCGCGCCGCGTGGTGATCACGGGCAAAATCGAGCGTCCGCTGACGCCGGCGGCGGAAATGCCCACCCCTTCGCGCGACAGTTCCGACACTTCCGGCGCCACCTTCAGATTGATGCGCCCGCCCGACAGCACGGTGGGCGTAAAACGCAGGCCGACGCCATACTCGCGCTCTTCCAGGGTGATCTTGTTGTTGTCCTGGCCGACGGGAATGAAAATCTTGCCGCCGGCCAGAAAACTGCCCTCCTGCCCGCTGATCGCCATCACCGTCGGCTCGGCCAGGATGCGCACCAGGCCATCCTGCTTCTGCGCCTCGATGGTCAGCTGCTGGCCATTCGACTTGCGCACGTCGAGCAAGCCATTGGCCGTGCCGCTCAGGAAATTCGACAGCAAGGTGGTGGCCCAGCTGCCGGAAGCAAAACGCAGGGTGGCGCCCACTTCCAGCCGCTCCAGCAGCGACTTCGATACTTCGGCGATCTGCACGGCCAGCATCACCTGCTGCGGCGCGCTGACGTCGAGCATATTGATGATGCGGCTGTTCGCGCTGCCAGCACCGCCAGCGGGCGCCGCGGCAACAAGCGGCATGGCGGCGCCATCGGCAGGCTTGGGCAGCGCCAGCGGTACAGTTGCGCGGCGCACATAGGCGTGGGCCAGTTCGACGGCGCGCAGCACGGCGCCCGCATCCTGTACCGTGCCCGACAGCACCAGGGTATCGGCCACGGCCGTCACGCGGATGGCTTTTTCTTCCGGCATCAGGGCCGCCAGGGTCGTTTGCAGGCCGGACGGATCCATGCTGACGCTGACGTTCACCGCGCTGCACACGCCGCTGCGTCCCTGGATGATCATGTTCGTGCTGCCCACGTCGACGCCGACCACATATAAGGTGTCGGGCGCCACCAGCATGGCTTGCAGCACGGCCGGATTGCCGACGCTGCGGGCCAGCACGGCCTCGGGCAGGCGCAGCATGCTCGACTTACCCACTTGCAGCTGCAAGTTGCCCGGTGTCGCCGCTTCGCCGCCGCAGCGGGGGCCAGGATCGGCTGCCGCGCCGGCAAGCGGCAACAGCAGGCAGCACAGTGTCAGCAGAGCGCGGTTCATGAGCGTGTCCATGGTTGAGCTAAAAACATTCGCGCGACTGGCGCGCCCCATCGATGACGGCGCTGCACTGGCGCTGAGGCTCCGGCGGCGCCTTCGCCACGCGCACCGGACGCGGCGCGGCGGCCAGCACGGGTGCGGCGGCAGGCGCGGTAGCGGGCTCGGCTTCGTGCGGCCCGCCCAGCAGGGTCAGCTTGGTGGCGCCCGCCGTCACCCCCGGCTGCGGGTCGACCTGGTTGCGCAGCACCAGCGACAGGCTGCCCACGCTGCGCGCCAGGTCCAGGTTTTCCGCCTGTTCCGGCGTCACTTCCAGGGTCACGGCATTGACCACGCGCGGCTTGGTCTCGTCGCGTCCCACTTCCTGCGCCACGGCCAGCACGAGGATGCGTTCGAGCACGATCTTGGAAATATTGCGGCTTTGCGGAAACGCACGGTCGCCGGCATCGTGCTGGGTACTGACGATGATGTCGACATAGTTGCCCGGCAAGGCGAAGCCGGCCACGCCGATCACGTCGTTGACGCGCACGGTGATGGCGCGCCGCCCTTCCGTGATCAGGGCCGACAAGCCGCCCAGGGTGCCGGCCGGCGCCAGCTTCGCTTCGCTCAGCGGCTCGCCGCGCAGCACGCTGGTTTTCAGCACCCGTCCCGCCAGTTTTGCCGGGTCTTGCAGCGCGCCTTGCGGCAAGCTTTCCGCCGGCCACTCGGCCAGGCGCAGCATCTCGGGCGTCAGGCGCTGGCCCAGGTTGACATCGGTGGAGGCAACGACGATCTTGCCCTTGCCGGCCGGCGTCTGGCGCAGCAGCCAGTGCGAGGCCAGCAGCACGGCCAGCAGACCCAGCACCACAGCCAGGGCCATCATCATGAGGGCGCGCCGGTTCTTCATGCGATACGCTCGCACAGGCTGGCGGACGGTACGTCGCAGCTGGCAAACAGGCTGCTCCAGGCCTGCTCCAGGGCGGCCACCGTCAGGCGCGCTTCGCAGCCGGCAAAGCCGGCGAAGTCGCCTATGCGCGCCAGCAATTCCTGCGGATAGCTGGCCAGCAAGGGCCGTCCCTGCGCGCCATGCAGCTGCAGCAAATGATTCATGGCCAGCTCATCGATGCTCATGCCGGCCAGCCGGCATTGCTGGCGGAACAGCGCGCGATAGGCGTTCTCGGCCAGCGGCCCCACCTGCACCTTGTAGCCGATGCGACGCAGCAAGGCGGCGTCAAACAGCTCGCCCGGCGGCACGTTCGTGGCCAGCACGAGGGCATTATCGAACGGCACACTGATCTGCACGCCGCCGGGCAAGGCCAGCTGGTCGCTGCCGCGCGCCAGCGGCTGCATCAGCCGCGTCAGCAGTTCTTGCGCGCCCAGGCGCTGGCGGCCCAGGTCGTCGATGATCAGCATGCCGTTATTCGCCCGCACATGGGGCGGCGCCTGGTAGCAGCCGCCGCTGGCGTCATGGCGCAGCTCCAGCATGCCGGCATCGAGCTCGGCGCCCACGTGGATCACGGGACGCTGGCACAGCACCCAGCGGATATCCGTGCTGCGCCGTTCCAGCGCCTGGCGCGCATGGCTGACGTGCTGCGACGCGGGCGGCAGGTGCTGGGCCGGATCGTACAGCTGGATGATGTCGTGGCCGACGACGATGGCGTGCGGCACGGCGACGAGACCGTGCAGCAATTGCCCCAGTTGCAACGCCAGGGTCGACTTGCCGCTGCCGGACGGACCGTACAGCAGCAGCGAGCGTCCCGAATGCAGGGCCGCGCCGACCACGTCGAGCATGCCGGGACCCGCGTGGGCGCCACCGAGCACGGCGGCTAGGTCGTCGCTGCCGACGCGCTGTTCCTGCGCCAGCCACGACTGGCGCGCCACCATGGCGCGGTACGCTTCCAGCGTGACGGGCGCGGCGCCGATATACGCGCAGCGTTCGAGGAAGGCGCCGGCGCGCTGCTTGCCGGCGCTCGTCAGCTGGTACTGCACGTCGATATCGGATTCGCCGCGCCAGGCCACTTCGGCCATCTGCTCCGTCACCATGAAATCGAGCACTTCGCGCAAGACATTGATTGACAGGCGCAGGCGCGTCGTCAGCGCGGACAGGTGCGTCTTGCCGCCCACAAACATCAGCTTGGCGATCAATTCGACGACCAGCGAGCGCTCGAGCCCCGTTTCACGCAAGCTCTTCGGCTGCGGCGGCAAGGGCGGCATCAGGTTCGCGTCGGCGGGGCGCGGCGTGCTGTCGGTGCTCATGGAATAGTCGACCTCGGTCATGCTGCGTCTCCAAGCCGGTTAAGAGGGCATTCAACAAAATTCATTCTAGCGAGCGGACACTGGCGTCCATTGATTCAGAGCAATAAATGCCAATCAGAAATACTGCCGCCCTTGCACCACCAGACAGCCCAGGGCAATGGCCAGTCCATACGGCATATTGCCCACGCTGGCGCCGCTGCCGAGCGCGTTGGGCGCCAGGGGAATGCCGGCCATGCGCGCGATCATCGGCCACAGCAACTGGCGCAGATTGGCCAGGCAGGCGCGCCACTTGCCCTGCCAGGTGATCATCAGCACGGCCATCACGCCGCCCAGAACAAACGTGGCGAAACAGATCTGCAGCACGGGCCAGGGACCGGCAAAGGCGCCCACCATGGCGATCAATTTGACGTCGCCGGCGGCCATGCCGCGCAGCGCGTACAACGGTAGAAACAGGAAGAAACCCGTGGCCATGCCGCCCAGCCACGACGGCAGCACGCTTTGCGGCCACAGCCACAGGTGCAAGGCCAGGGCGGCGAGGATGCCCGACAAGACCAGACCATTCGGAATCTTGCGGCGGATCAAATCACTGACGGCGGCCCCCGTCACGAAGCACAGCAACAGCAGGTCGCACAAGGCAGTTGCAGGCATGGCACACCTCCCGAAAAAAACCCGCCACCGGCCGGCCGATGGCGGGCACCCGCTTAGGGCGTCAACACCAGGTTCGACGAAATATCGGTGAGGACGGCCAGCAAGTTGGTCTTGATCAGCAAGAAACCGGCCGTGATGGCGGTAGCCATCAAGGCCGCAATCAGGCCGTATTCGATTGCCGTAATGCCATCCTCATCCTTGACAAACTGCTGTACTGCCGACAGGAAGGTATGCATGACAAGCTCCCAAAAGTGAATCACAAGTCCCTGGCGCAATCGGGTGTGAAACATTGCCCTTTCCTGCTAATATGTTTCCTGCCGTAAATTTCTGCGCCATTACATTGACTATAAAGCGTCCACGTTTTGGCAAATTGACGCGCCACAAGTTTCCATATGGAAATTATCAAACCTTGGTGAAATGGCGGCTGACGCAAACAAATGTTGCGATCAGGATTGAAAGCCTGCGTCAGGGCAAGTTTTTTGCAATGTAGTGCATGAATCTCATGTATTTACATGAAATATTGCATACGTTAATTGCCTATTAGGCAAAAAGACATTATCCTGCTTAGCTCTTCTTTGGAAAGGCCTCTCGCCCGGCGGTACAGAGCGTCATGCCACCAAATAAATCTTGGCTTCTTGTAGACGGACGCGAACATGCTCTTGCTTGATGCAATGCTGGTATGACGACACTTGTGTGACCACTTTCCAGAGATCGACAATGGATTCCCTACTGAAACACATGGTGGACATGACCGGGCATCGCGACCACACGATGCTCGACATCTCCGTGATCTCGGCCGTCCAGGAACTCGCTGCCGCGTCGCAGACCCGTGTGCTGGCCCTGACCACCGTGCGTGGCCAGGTGTTCGTGCGGTCGCGGGCCATCATCGTGGCGGGCAGCGTGGCCCGCATGGAAGAGCATAGCGATCCTACCCTGCCGGGTGAACCGCTGTCCGACTACCCGGCACTGGCCGCCTGCATCAAGCGCCATGAAGCGAGCGCCGACACCCTGTGCGCGGACGGCCGCCACCTGCTGTGGCTGCCCATCTGGATCGGCGACCAGGTCACCACCTGCCTGGAAATCACCAATCCCACGCCCTACACGGGCGCCACGATCCAGGTGATCGGCGGCATCGTCAGCGTGTACCGCAATTTCCAGAACCTGCTCGACTACAGCGAACGCGATTCGCTTACCGGCTTGTTGAACCGCAAGACCTTCGACGACCAGCTGGCGAAAATCCTGCACAGCCGCGGCGAACCGGAAGCGGAAAGGCCGCGTCCCGTCGATGAAGAACGGCGCCACCACACGGACACGGAACGCCAATGGCTGGCCGTGATCGACGTCGATCATTTCAAACTGGTCAACGATAAGTTTGGCCACCTGTACGGCGATGAGGTGCTGATCCTGATCGCCAACCAGCTGCAATCGTCGTTCCGCTCGCAAGACCGCATCTTCCGCTTCGGCGGCGAGGAATTCGTCGTGCTGCTGCGCTCGATCACCCTGGAAAATGCGCAGAAAATCATCGACCGCTTCCGCACCAACGTCGAGGCGCACGACTTCCCGCAAGTGGGCAGAGTGACCGTCAGCGTGGGCTTCGTCAGCATCAACGCCTACGAGGCGCCCGTCATCATTCTCGGCCGCGCCGACCAGGCCCTGTATTACGCCAAGAGCCATGGCCGCAACCTGGCATGCCACTACGACGAACTCGTCGCCAAGGGCTTGTTAACGACTATTACCTCGAACGATACGGCAGAGTTTTTCTAAGCATCCGCCAGGGAAAGAAAACGCATGGGATCGACCTGCCACTTGGCGGCCGACTCATGGCCAACGATCTTGTCGGCGCCGCCAAAACCGAAGCCGCGCGACAAATCGACCGTTTCCGGCTTGATGTAGGTCTTGCTCTTCGTACTGAAAAACACATTCACTTTGGGCGCCAGCAGATTGCTTTCGTGCGCCTCGATGACGACGGCCAGGCGGCCCGATTCCAGCATCACCATGGTGCCTACCGGATAGATACCCACGCAGCGCATGAAGTCCTGCGCGAACACGGGGTTGAAGTGGAATTTGCTCCATTCATAGATCTTGCGCAAGGCTTCGGCTGCGGGAATGCCCTTGTGATAGCTGCGGTCCGACGTCAGCGCGTCATACACGTCGACAATGGCCGCCATCTGCGCCAGTTCGCTGATGGCGTCGCCGGCCAGCTGGTCCGGGTAGCCGCTGCCGTCGCGCCGTTCGTGGTGGTGCAAGGTGATGTCGAGGGGAATCGCGCCCACTTCGGGCGACTGGCGCAGGATGTCATAGCCGTCGCGCGGATGGCGCTTGATCTGGGCAAATTCTTCCGAACTCAGGGGGCCTGGCTTGTTCAGCACGCTGTCGGGCACCAGGGCCTTGCCCGTATCGTGCAGCAAGCCGCCGAGGCCGGCCTGGTGCGTGGTAGCCGCATCGATGCCGCGCGAGCGGCAAAACGCCACCAGCAGCGCGCACACGCTGACGGAATGCAAAAAGGTGTAGTCATCCTTGCTCTTGATGCGCAACAAGCCGACGAGGGCGCCGGGATTGCGCAGGATCGATTCGGTAATATCCTGCACCGTGTGCTGCACGCGGTCGAGCTCGACAGCCTTGCCCAGACGCACGTCGGCCATCACCGTGCGCACCAGGCTCGCCGCCTGACGCCGCACCTGCGTGGCGCGCGCCAGTTCCATGCCCAGCGACACGCGCGTGACCACTTGCGGCGCCGCGGCGATCTGCACCAGCTCGCGTTCCGTGTCAGCCTGGGCCTGCGCCACGGTGGGCGCGTCCTGCACGTCGAGGCCCTTGCCGCTGTCGATCACCACGTCGTGGATGCCGGCCTGCATGATCTTGCGGATTTCATCGTCGCTGCGCAACAGGAAACGGTTACGCACGAATGGATGCGTCATCCAGTCGCAGCTGAGGTCATGAATGTACATGCCCACTTTTAATTGAGACGAATCAACTTTCTTGAGCATGCTGTCATCCCACAAATACGCGGCTGGAGCACCGAAGGCGCTAGAATGAGTATAACAAAATTGTTATTCTGCTGGCCGCGTTCGGCGCTGCGGCGCAATATGCTGCTTTTCCGACCACCGCACCGCTACTGGGACCCATGGAACTGCGCCAATTACGCTACTTTGTTGCCATCGTCGACCACGGCTCGCTGTCGCGCGCGGCCCTGATCCTGCACGTGGCGCAGCCGGCCCTGACGCAGCAGTTGCGCCAGCTGGAAGAGGAACTGGGCGTGCAGCTGCTGCACCGCTCGGCCCAGGGCGTGCTCAGCACGGACGCGGGCAAGGTGTTTTACGAACATGCGCAAGCGATTTTGAAACAGGTGGCCGACGCCCGCTCGGCCGTCACGCAAAGCGCCACGCGGCCATCCGGCAATGTCACCCTGGGATTGCCGCACAGTATCTCCGGCGCCCTGGCCCTGCCCCTGCTGCTGGCCGCGCGCGAACGCTACCCCGAAATCACCTTGCAGCTGACGGAAGAAATCACGGGCAACCTCAATGAACAACTGAAATCGGGCCGCATCAACCTGGCCGTGCTGTTCGACGATGGCCAGCTGACGCCGTTTGCCTGCTGTCCCCTGGTGGAAGAAGAGATGCGTTTCATCTGCCGCAGCGATTCGCCGTTCGCGCCCACGGGCTCGGCGCTGTCGTTCCCGCAAGCATTGAGCGCCACGCTGATCCTGCCGGGCCTGCAGCATGGCGTGCGCCCGCGCATCGACAGCCGTGCCCGCGAACTGGGCCTCGAGACGGCGAACGTGATCGAAATCAACTCGATCGCCATCCTGAAATCGGCCATCCTGGCCGGCATGGGTGCCACCATCCTGCCCGCCGCGCCGCTGCTGGCCGAACTCGACAGCGGCGCCATGCGCAGCTACGCCATCCACAGCCCCGTCCTGTCGCGCACGGTGGCCCTGTGCGCCTCGAAAAACATTCCCCTGACGAACGCAGGCAACGCCGTGAAAAATCTGGTACTGCAAGTGGCCGCCGAGCTGTGCGGCAGCGGGCGCTGGGTGGGCGCGCACGTGCTCTCGCCCATGACATAAGTATTTCTTATACCCCCATCGGCAAACCATATTTGCCCCTCTTCCCCGCTCGTTCTACACTGACCACATTAACTATTTTAAATTTAAAATAGTTATGTGCCGCCCACACGCGGCCATCCCGTCTGCACAGCGCGCGCCTTACCGGGCGCGTTCCTTGTACAGCCGTCATCTGAAACACCCTTTTGGAGACAGCCATGTCCGTGACCACGGAAAACGGCTCCGCAGCGTTCGCTAGAAACGCCGGTGCCGCGCCATCTACCCCTCTTGAGCCTTCCCGTTTGACCACCGTCAGCCTCGACGACAAATACACGGCCACCACCGGCGCCATCTTCCTGTCCGGCATCCAGGCCCTCGTACGCCTGCCCATGATGCAGCGCCTGCGCGACCAGGCCGCAGGATTGAACACGGCCGGCTTCATTTCCGGCTACCGCGGCTCGCCCCTGGGCGGCCTCGATGAAAACCTGTGGAAAGCCAAGAAACAGCTGGAAGCGCACCACGTGCAGTTCGTGCCCGGCGTCAACGAAGACCTGGCCGCGACCGCCGTCTGGGGTTCGCAGCAGGTCGACCTGATCGGCCCGGCCAAGTACGACGGCGTATTTGCCATGTGGTACGGCAAGGGCCCTGGCGTGGACCGCTGCGGCGATGTCTTCAAGCACATGAACCATGCGGGAACGGCCAAGCTGGGCGGCGTGCTGCTGGTGGCCGGCGACGATCACGGCGCGTATTCATCGACCCTGCCGCACCAGTCCGATCATTTGTTCTCCGCCTCGATGATCCCCGTCCTGTATCCATGCAATGTGCAGGAATACCTGGACCTGGGCATCCACGGCTGGGCCATGTCGCGCTTTTCCGGCTGCACGGTGGCCTTCAAGGCGCTGGCCGACACGGTCGAATCGTCGGCCTCCATCGATGCCGACCCGTTCCGCGTGGAAGTGAAAATTCCGCAGGATTTCCAGATGCCCGAAGGCGGCCTGAACGCGCGCCTGTCGAGCATCCCGCTGGGCCAGCAGGCGCGCAACCAGGAAGCGCTGATGCAGGATTACAAGATCTATGCAGCCCTCGCTTACGCGCGCGAAAACAAGCTCAACCACACCACCATCGACAGCCCGAACGCCAAGCTGGGCATCATCGCGTCCGGCAAGTCCTACCTGGACGTGCTCGAGGCGCTGGAAGAGCTGGGCATCGACGAGCAAATGGCGGCCGACGTCGGCATGCGGCTGTTCAAGGTCGCCATGCCGTGGCCGCTGGAACCGGACAGCGTGCGCGAATTCGCGCAAGGCCTCGATGAAATCCTCGTTGTCGAAGAAAAACGCCAGATCGTCGAATACCAGTTAAAAGAGCAGCTGTACAACTGGCGCGACGACGTGCGCCCGCGCGTGATCGGCAAGTTCGACGAAAAAGGCGAATGGGTGGCGCCGCGCGGCGAATGGCTGCTGACCTCGAAGGCGGATTTTTCCGTCTCGCAAGTGGCGCGGGTCATCGCCAGCCGCATCGCGCGCCTGATTTCCGACCCCGTCACGTGCGACCTGATCAAGGCGAGATTAAGTTTCCTCGACGCCAAGGATGCGGTCTTGAAGAAAGCCGTAAACACGCCGTTCCGTCCCGCCTTTTACTGCTCCGGCTGCCCGCACAACACCTCGACCAAGGTGCCGGACGGCAGCCTGGCGCTGGCCGGCATCGGCTGCCACGTGATGGCCACGTCGATCTACCCGGAAATGAACAAGCTGACCACGCACATGGGCGGCGAAGGCGCGCCGTGGATCGGGCAAGCCGCGTTTTCCGAGCTGCCGCACGTGTTCCAGAACCTCGGCGACGGCACCTACTTTCATTCCGGCTATCTGGCCATCCGCGCCGCGCAGGCGGCCAAGGTCAACATCACTTATAAAATCCTCTACAACGATGCCGTCGCCATGACGGGCGGCCAGCCCGTGGACGGCCTCATCACCGTGCCCATGATGGCGCAGCAGGTGGCGGCCGAAGGCATCGCCCGCATCGCGCTGGTCACGGAAGATTTATCGCGCTATAGCGACCGCAGCAACCTGCCCGCCCACCTGACCTTGCACGACCGCAAGGACATGGATGCCGTGCAGCGCGAATTGCGCGAAGTACCGGGCGTGTCCGTGCTGATCTACGACCAGACCTGCGCGGCCGAGAAACGCCGGCGCCGCAAGAAAGGCGAGTATCCGGACATAGCCAAACGCATGGTCATCAACGACGCCGTCTGCGAAGGCTGCGGCGACTGCGGCGTGCAATCGAACTGCGTGTCGATCTTGCCGAAAGAAACGGAATTTGGCCGCAAGCGCACCATCGACCAATCCTCGTGCAACAAGGATTACTCGTGCGCCAAGGGTTTCTGCCCCAGCTTCGTCACGGTCGAAGGCGGCAGCCTGAAGAAGACCAAGACGGGCGCGAGCAAAGCAGGCGAGACGGACAACTTCGGCCCCCTGCCGGAACCCGTCCTGCCTGCTTGCGACGCGCCGTACAACATCCTGATCAACGGCATCGGCGGCACCGGTGTCATCACCGTCGGCGCCCTGATGGGCATGGCGGCGCACCTGGAAGGCAAGGGCGCGTCCGTGCTGGACATGACGGGCATGTCGCAAAAGAACGGTTCCGTCACCTCGCACGTGAAAATCGCCAGGTCGCCCGCGCACATCCGCGCCCAGCGCATCGCCACGGGCGAAGCGGACCTGATCCTGGGCTGCGACATGCTGACGGCCGGCGCGCAGGATGCCGTGTCGAAAATGCGTCCGGGCCGCAGCCTGGCCGTCGTCAACCTGCACGAGCAGCCGCCGGGCACGTTTGCACAGAATGCGGACTGGCAATATCCGGCGGCCGAAGTGCGCCAGCTGATCGAGGAATCCGTCGGCGGCGCCGACGCGGCCGACTTTATCGACGCGACAAAACTGGCCACCGCGCTGATGGGCGACTCGATTGCCGCCAACCTGTTCATGCTCGGCTACGCCTGGCAAAAGGGCCGTATCCCCTTGAGCGAAGCGGCCCTGCTGCGCGCCATCGAATTGAATGGCGTGGGCATCGAATCGAACAAGAAAAGCTTCCTGTGGGGCCGCCGCGCCGCCGTCGACGTGCGCAAGGTGACACAAATCGCCACGCCGTCGCAAGCGATCATCGTGCAAATGCCGCAAAGCCTCGACAGCGTCATCAAGAAGCGCGTGGAGTTCCTCACCGCCTACCAGAACGCCGCGTATGCGGATGGTTATGCGACCTTGGTGAAACAGGTGCGCGACCGCGAAAACACCCTGGGACTGGGCCAGAAACTGTCGATGGCTGTCGCCAAGAGCTACTTCAAATTGCTGGCCTACAAGGATGAATACGAAGTGGCGCGCCTGTACACGGATGGCCGTTTCGTCGAGCAATTGCAGCAGCAGTTCGAAGGGAATTTCTCCGTCAAATTCAACCTGGCGCCGCCGCTGTTCGCCAAGAAAGATGCCAAGGGCCACCTCGTGAAAGCGGAGTTCGGTTCCTGGATGTGGCGCGCCTTCAAGCTGCTGGCCAAAGCCAAAGGACTGCGGGGCGGCACCTTCGACCTCTTCGGTTATACGGCTGAGCGCAAGATGGAACGCGCGCTGATCGTCGAATACCGCGAACTGCTGGCCGGCCTGCTGGTCAACCTGACGGCGGACAAGCTGGCGACCTGCGTGGAACTGGCATCGCTGCCCGAGAAAATCCGCGGCTTCGGCCACGTCAAGGAAGCGGCAGTCGACACGTATCGCAAGGATAAGGCCAGATTGCTGGCGGTGCTCGCGGATGGCAGCAAGCACGCGGCATAAAAGACAACGCAGAGCCTCGGCTCTGCGTTTTTTTTATTCAGGGCAGCGCCCCACCGTCGCTCCCGGCAACAGCACCGGTTGCCAGATTTCCTGCAGCCGTTCCGGCGGCGTGCCGGCCAGCAGGGACTGCAGCATTTCGACCATCTTGGCGCCGGCGCGGCGCAGGTCGGGCTGGTCGATGGTGGTGACGTTGATGCCGATCAGGGTGTCTTCCACATTGCCCCAGACGATGACGGAGATTTCCTTGCCGATCTCGATGCCGGCATCCATCAGCGCGCGCACCACGCCCACGCCGGACAGATGGTTGTCGACGATGACGGCCGTGGGACGGGGCGAGCAGGCGAGCAATTGCTGCATCGCCTGGTAGCCGCTGCGGCGATCAAAGGTATTGTCGAGCAGATAGGCGGGATCGACCGGCAAGCCCGCTTGCGCCATACAGCGGATAAAGCTTTCCTTGCGCTCATAAGCAAAATGCAGATCCAGCGGCGCGCTCAGCAAGGCGATGCGCTGGTGGCCGTGCGCCGCCAGGAAAGACACGGCCAGGTCGATGCCCGTGTCGTTGTCGTAGTCAAAATAGGCATACGGCGCATCGATGCGCGTGCGGCCATTCGCCACAAAGGGAAAACCCACTTTCGACAGGTAGGCGATGCGCTCGTCGACCACCTTGGTGCGGCCCACCACCAGGCCATCGACCTGGCGTCCGCGCACCATGTTTTCATACGAAGGCTGTTCGTTCTGCGGCGACACGGGAGCGATGATCAAGCTCATCTTCGACGCTTCGACGGCGTCGGACATGCCATTGACCACGGAAAGAAAGACGCTGTCGCCCAGGTCGCTCGGCAGCAGGGGATAGATCATGCCCAGCACATTGGTGCGGCCGACGGCCAGGCTGCGCGCGAGCGGATTGGGCCGGTAGCCGACTTTCTTGGCGGCGGCCAGGACGATTTCACGGGTGCGGGAATTGACTTCCGGATAGCCGTTCAACGCCCTGCTGACTGTCGTTTTCGACATGCCGAGGGCAATTGCGAGGCTCTTGAGATTCATGTTAACTACCTGTCTGTGTGGCAAAAGAAACCAACTCTGACCGTCCATTATAGCCGAGAGCGCCAAACAGGCCGCGCATTAGCGGGCACAGACATGGTATAAAAACAACAATACATTGACTATCTAAAAAGCAACGTTTTAAATGTGAGCACTTGTGCCTCTCTACAGCACGGCGTCGCCGATGGCAGAGAAACAATGCTCTCAGGCGACAGCATGTGCTCACTTCGGCAATCACTTGCTCACCTTCGGCATGCCGCTTCGGGAACACAGGGCGCGCGCGATAGCCTTATCAAGAAAACATAATGACTGGAACTGTGCGAGAATTTGTCCTACTCTTGATTCAGGTAAAGGTTACCGCCAGGCATGTTGCGTCTGGTGCGGCACATGGCCTGGGCCTTCCCCCTTCCCTGTACGCCTGGACATACTTTCAAAGGTGAACAATGTGGTATCGCTAACGTCCGTCAACAACTTGCAAGCCTCGCTGGCCACGGCGCAGCGCAGGGTCGAACAAGGCCAGAACCAGGTGCAGCGCGACAGCGAACAGCTGGCGCAAAGCCGCCAGTTGCTGGCGCGGGAACAGGAATCGCTGAGCCAGACCCAACGCAGCAGCCAGCAAGCGCAGGCCGATGCCCCGGCCGCCATCAAGGCGCCGCAGCTGGACCAGGCGATCAAGGTGGCCGTGCCGCAACAAGCGGCCCCGGCCGCACCGAAAAGCACGCCCCAGCTGAACGGCTATGGCCAGACCCTGGGACGCCTGATCGACGTGACGGCCTGAGCCAGCGTTACCGCGCCATCTCTTCTTCCAGCATCGCCAGCCACCATTTTTCGCCTTTTTTCGGCTGCGCCAGGTCGACCGCTTCGCCCATTTGCGGCGTAGCCAGGTTCACGCCCTGCTTGGCCGCCAGCCCCGTGATGCGGTCGAACGGTTCGTGCCAGGCGTGCAGACCCAGGTCAAACGTGCCGTTGTGCACGGGCATGAGCCACTTTCCGCGCAAGTCCAGGTGGGCTTGCAGGGTTTCCTCAGGCTGCATGTGCACGTCCGGCCACAGCTTGTCGTAGGCGCCCGTCTCGATCATGGTCACGTCGAAGGGGCCGTACTTGTCGCCGATCTGCTTGAAACCGCCGAAATAGCCGGAGTCGCCGCTGAAAAACACGCGCACCTGGGGCGCATCGATGACCCACGAGGCCCACAAGGTTTGATTGCCGTCAAACAGGCCGCGCCCCGAGAAATGCTGCGACGGCGTGGCGACGAGTTTCACGCCGGCAATCGTCGTGCCTTGCCACCAGTCGAACTGCTGCACCTTTTCCTTCGGTACGCCCCATTCGACGAGGGTATCGCCCACGCCCAGCGGCGCGACGAAGTGCTCCGTCTTGGCGGCCAGTTGCAGCACGGCGGCATAGTCGAGGTGGTCGTAATGGTTGTGCGACAGGATGATGGCCTTGATCGGCGGCAAGTCGGCAATGCTGATGGGCGGCTGGTGGAAACGCTTCGGTCCCGCCCACTGCACCGGCGAGGCCCGTTCCGAAAACACGGGGTCGGTGAGGAAGAATTCATTGTTCAGTTTCAGCAGCAGGGTCGAATGGCCGAGGCGAAACAGGCTGTTGTCGGGCGCGGCCAGCAGCTGCGCCCGGGTCAAGGCTTGCACGGGCACGGCAGCGGCCGGCACCGTGCTGTCCGGTTTATCGAAAACAAACGTCCACAGCAGCTTGAGCGTCGCTGTCGTGCCCAGCTTGTACATTTCCACGGGGTTGCGGAACTTGCCTTCGTGGCGTTGAGGGGATTCAGCGGGCGCGGCAGGCGCGGCGCGCAAGGTGCAAGAACTCATGATGATCAGGACTCCCAGAAAGAAGAAACGACGTGCGGCTCGGTGCAAGTGCATATGTGGTCCGGCAAGGAATTAACAAGGATTAAATTACACTACACAGTGTAGTTCCTGTTTCAAGCAAAGTAAACCAGGAGGTGTAAAATATTGTTTTGAAAGGAGTTTTCGCCATGGTCTCTCTGCAACGCCTCACCGACCGCAAGCGCGTAGCCATCGTCGATGCCGCCATCGCCGAGTTTCGCGACCACGGTTTTGATGCGACCAGCATGGACAGGATCGCTGCCACGGCCGCCGTTTCCAAGCGCACCGTGTACAACCATTTCCCCAGCAAGGATGAGTTGTTCGCGGAAATCCTGCAGCGCATGTGGGAAAGCAGCGTGGCCCAGCCAGCCGTGCCCTATGTTGCCGACCAGCCGCTGCGGCCGCAAGTGCTGGCCCTGGTCGAGCAGAAAATGGAATTGCTGTGCGATCCGGCCTTCATCGACCTGGCACGCGTGATCTTTGGCGAAACCATCCACTCGCCCGAGCGCGCGCAAGCCATGGTGGCGCGCCTGAATGAGAAGGAAACGGGCTTGAATATCTGGATCCGCGCGGCGCAGCAGGACGGGCGCATCAAGGCGGGCGAGACCCTGGAAGTGGGGCATTTGCTGATGGCGCCGCTGAAGACCTTTGCCTTCTGGCCGCAGATCACCCTGGGCGAGCCTCTGCTGGGTCCGGCGCGCCGGCGCGAAGTGACGGAACTGGCCGTCGATATCTTCCTGTGCTACTACGGCGTGGCAAAACAGACGGCATAAACGGGCGGCAAATGGGCGGACAGCGTCTGCCAGTGTTCGCCCTCGTCGCCGGAATACCAGGCGCCGCCCGTCGTCGACGCCATCAATAAACTGCGCCCATCGTCGGCCAGCGCCAGCCCGTGGCGGTAGACGAGGTCGTAGCAATGCTGCTGCGGCAAGCCCGCGCGCAACACCTCGAACGTCTTCCCGCCATCGCGCGTGCGCGTGACGGCCAGCGCGCCATCCTGCGGGATGCGCAGCACGTCCGCCTGCGCCGGCACGAACCAGGCCGTACCGCCATCGCGCGGATGCACGGCCACGGCAAAGCCGAAATGCGACAGCGGCGCCGTCGTCACTTCCTGCCAGTGCCAGCCGGCATCGTCCGAACGCCAGATGCCGTTATGGTGCTGGCACCACAGCGCGTCCGGCGTGCCGGCGCTGCGCACGATGCGGTGCGGGTCTTGCACGGCTTCGTTTTCATCGAGCTCGGGCGGCATGTAGTCGGCGCGCATGCCCGTCGCGCTCAAGGCCCAGCTGGCGCCGCCATCGAGCGTTTGCCACACGCCGCCGCAGGACACGCCGACCAGCACTTTGTTACTGTCGCGCGGGTCGACGCAAATGCTGTGGATGCCAGGCACGTCGTAGCCGCCGCCAAACCACTGCGCCCGCTGCGGCACGTTCCACAAGGACTCCACCAGTTGCCAGCTCTCGCCGCGGTCGTTGGAACGGAACAGGCCGCCAGGCAAAGTCCCGGCCCACAGCACGCCGGGCTGGTCCGCGCCAGCGGCCGCCAGCGACCATATCTGCCGCAAGGTCCAGTCGACGGTATCCGTGCTGTCTTCCGGCTTGGCGGGATAGGCGGGCACGGCAACTTCCTGCCACGCGCTGGCGCCCGCGTCGAGGCGGTGCAGCTTGGCGCCGAAGTGACCCAGGTTCAGGGCCGCGTACAAGGCGCCGTCGCGGCCATCGTGCAGCAGCATGGAGACGGGATCGCCGGCAAACTGCACCAGCGCCAGCTGCCAGGCGCCGGCCGCATCGACATCGAACTGGAACAGCCCCTTGCGGGTGCCGAGATACGCGCGTTGCGCCATGCCTTGTCCCATGCTTAACCTCCAGAAAGTGCCTGCAAGATATACACCTGACTGTCGGGCAGCAAGGCGTCGTCCAGTGCGCGCCGCTCGCTGCAGCGCACCCCGTCGATGAAGATCACGACGTTGGCGCGCAACGCGCCCTGCTCGTCGAGCACGTAGCCGCGCAGGCGCGGATGCTGGACGAACGCGGCATCAAGGGCGGCGCGCAGCCGTGGCGCGGCCACGTCCACCGTGGGGACGTCGAGGAAACGTGCCAGCTGTTGGGTAAAATGCAAGTGCGCCATGCTGCCCTTCGACGTCATCGGCCTGGTGCTCATTCTAGTCCGATTCGCGGACGATACAATGGCGTATGTCCTAAAATACAGGCAAGCGCACAAGGAGGCCAGGCATGACGATTACCCCGGAAGAATTAGCGGTGCTGATGCAGGAAGTGGAAGTGGCCGACCCCATCGATTTTGCCGACCTGCCCTTCAACGAGCAGGAATTGCGCGGCCTGATCGCCAACCACCTGTGCGAGATGGCCGACGCCATGGAAAGTTTTACGCCGGAAGACCGCAACCTGGCCTTGCTGGCCGTGGCGGCCAAGCTGGTGCTGGAAAACCTCGTCTTGCACGTGCAACTGCTGCGCCGCCACGGTTTACCCGTGAGCGACAGCGTGGATGCGCTGCTGCAGCGTCTCAAGGGCGGCAAGCCAACGTGAATCAGGTGCCCGTGCGCACGGCCCGCGCCTGCACGGTGAGATCGCTTTCGGCCACGGCCACGCAAGGCAGGATATAGCCGTCGAGCCGTTCATCGGGGCTGATGCCGGGCCAGTCCACCGTGTAGCGCACTTTTCCCTCTGGCATGTGACAGAGGCACGTGCGGCAAGTGCCATTGCGGCAGGAACTGAGCAGGCGGATGCCGGCCAGCTCGGCGGCGGCCAGGATGGTCGTACCCGCTTCGGTCGGGAATTGCCAGCCTTGCGGGACGATGGTGATGGTAAAGGTGGTCAGGGGCGCGCTCATGCGCCCAGTTTAACAGTCCGCCAGCGCCGTCCAGCTCGCGCCCGCCGCATGGCTGCGCAGCACGGCTTCGGCAAAGGCCAGGCCCGCCACGCCATCGGTGACCGTCGGCAGCCAGCTCGCTTCCCTGGGCACGGACAAGCCCGCTTGCAGGGCGCGGATGGCCAGGGCCGCATCCAGATACAGCTGGGCGAACGCTTCCAGATAGCCTTCTGGATGGCCGGCCGGCACGCGCGTGGCGTGGCGCGCGGCCGCGCTGTCGACGCGTCCCGGGCGCAACAGCTGGCGGTTGCCGCCCTGCGGCGTACACCACAGTTCATTCGGCTGTTCCTGGTCGAAATCGAGCTGCGCCTTGCTGCCGAACAGGCGCAGGCGCACCGTGTTTTCGCAACCGGTCGCCACCTGGCTGGCCCACAAGGTACCCTTGGCCCCATTCGCGTAGCGCAGCATCACCTGCACGTGGTCGTCCAGGGTACGGTTCGGTACAAACGTCGACAGTTCCGCCAGCACGGATTGCGGCGTCAATCCGCTGACGAACTGCGCCAGGTGGTACGCGTGCAGCCCCACGTCGAGCAAAGTGCCGCCGGGACCGGCCTTGTGCGGATCGTTATGCCAGTTGCCTTCGCTCATGCCGCCAGCCGCGATGGCATCGGCCAGCCAGTCCTGCGAATACTCGACTTGCACGAGGCGCAGCTCGCCAATCTCGCCCGCCTCGACCATCGCTTTCGCATGGCGCAGCAGCGGGTAGCCGCTGTAGGTATGCGTGAGCGCAAACAGCAAATTTTTGCGTTGCGCCAGCGCCGCCAGCGCCTGCCCCTCCGCCAGAGAGATGCCCAGCGGCTTGTCGCAGATCACGTGGATGCCAGCTTCCATGAACGCCGTGGCGACGGGCGCATGCAAGTGATTCGGCGTGACGATGGCCACGGCCTCGATGCCGTCCACCCTGGCGGCCTCCGCCTGCGCCATGGCGCGGTAATCGCTGTAGCAGCGCTCCGGCGCCAGGTGCAGCGCGGCGCCGCTGTCGCACGCGCGCTGCGGGTCGGACGACAGGGCGCCCGCCACCAGTTCATACTGGTCGTCGATGCGCGCCGCGATGCGGTGCACGGCGCCGATGAATGCGCCCTGCCCGCCCCCTACCATGCCCAGCCGTAAGCGTCGCTGCATGTCGTTTCCTTAGCTCAAGCCGAGCAAATGATTGATTTGATGTTGATCCACCGCGCTGCCGGCGAAATCGTCGAACGCGCGTTCAGCCACGTGGATGATGTGCTCGCGGATGAAACGCGCCCCTTCGGCCGCCCCATCTTCCGGGTGCTTCAGACAGCATTCCCATTCCAGCACGGCCCAACCGGGAAAGTCGTACTGCGCCATCTTCGAAAAGATCGCCTTGAAATCGATCTGTCCGTCGCCCAGCGAACGGAAGCGCCCGGCGCGGTCTTGCCAGTCGGCATAGCCGCCATACACGCCCTGGCGCCCGTTCGGCCTGAATTCCGCGTCTTTTACATGGAAGGCCTTGATGCGCGCGTGATAGATGTCGATGAATGCCAGGTAATCGAGCTGCTGCAGCACGAAGTGGCTGGGGTCGTACAGAATCGACGCGCGCGGGTGGTCGTTGACGGCGGCCAGAAAGCGCTCGAAGGTCACGCCGTCATGCAAGTCCTCGCCCGGATGCAGTTCATAGCAAAGGTCGACGCCGGCGGCATCGAAGGCGTCGAGGATGGGCAGCCAGCGTTTCGCCAGTTCCGCGAACGCCGTCTCCACCAGGCCGGCAGGCCGCTGCGGCCACGGGTACAGATACGGCCAGGCCAGCGCGCCGGAAAACGTCACATGCGCCTTGAGGCCCAGGCGCTGCGAAGCGGTAGCCGCCCACAGCAGTTGCTGCGTGGCCCAGGCCGTGCGCGCAGCCGAGTCGCCACGCACATGCTCGGGCGCAAAGCCGTCGAACAGCGCATCGTAGGCGGGATGCACGGCGATCAGCTGGCCCTGCAGATGCGTCGACAATTCCGTCACCTGCAAACCGTGGCGCGCCAGCAGGGCGACCACGTCGTCGCAGTACTGCTGGCTGGCCGCCGCCTGTTCCAGGTCGAACAGGCGCGGTGCCGTGGGCAGCTGCAAGCCCTTGTAACCGAGGCCGGCTGCCCATTGCGCCAGGTGCTCGAGCGAGTCGAACGGCGCTTCATCGCCGAGAAACTGGGCCAGGAAAATGGCCGGGCCCTGGATGGTTTTCATGTCTATGTCCTGTTAACCCAAACCGAAACCCGGGGTCGTACCCTGAGGGTACGACCCCAGCCCTTGTTTTGGGGTGTCGTTAAAAAGGCGAGTTCGGAAAGTAGAATTGCTTGGCGTTCTCGCGCGTGATCAGCACCGATGGGATGATCGTATTGGCCGGCAATTTATCACCTTTCAGGCGCGCTTCTGTCGTCAGCTTGATGGCGTCGTACATGAACTTGGGCGAGTAGGACACGTCGGCCACGATCAGCGGGTCGGAACCGTCCATGATCTTTTTCACGGCGCCCTTCGCGCCCGCGCCGCCGAACACTTGCTTGATGTCCGTGCGCTTCGCTTGCGCGATGGCTTTCTGTACGCCGATGGCCATGTCGTCATCGGCGGCCCAGACGGCGTCGATCTGCTTGAAGCGCGTCAGGTAATCCTGCATGACCTTGAACGCGTCGTCGCGGTTCCAGTTGCCATACTTGGCATCCAGGATCTTGATCTCGGGATGGCCCTTCATGACGGCACTGAATGCATCGTAGCGCTCGTTGTCCAGGGTGGTCGGCATGCCGCGCAGCACGACGATATTGCCCTTGCCATTCAGGCTTTTCGCCAGGTATTCGGCCGGCAGCTTGCCAAACGCCGTGTTGTCGCCGGCGATGTAGGCATCCTGCGACTGGGTGTTCGTCAAGCCACGGTCGACTACGGTGACGTAGACGCCCTTGTTTTTCACTTGCGCCACGGGCTGCGTCAGCGAGGCCGATTCGATGGGGAAGATCACCAGGGTGTTGATCTTGTTGACCGTCAACATGTCCTGCAACTGGTTCGCCTGCTCGGGCGCCGTGGCGGCCGTCTTGACGATGATTTTCACGCCCGGATGGGCTTTTTCCAGTTCCGCCTTGGCCTGGTTCGCCCACCAGACGATGCCGGAAGTAAAGCTGTGCGTGGCCGTGGGGATGGCCACGCCCACCACCAATTTCTCGGCGGCCTGCGCCGGCCCCATCGCCCACGCCTGCATCACCAGCACTGCCATCCCTGCTACCCGTATAAAGCTCTTCATGCTACTCTCCTCCAAGGTTGTGGGCGCCCGTTGGCTGCCCTTTCAGAACGCCGCTGTGTTTTTATTTGCGGCCTCGCTGCAGGAAGGCGACGGCGATGATCACCACGCCTTGCACTGCGGCATTCAGGTAGACACTGATGATGCTGGTCAAATTCAGGATATTGCTGATCACGGACAAGAGGATGGCGCCGATCACGGTGCCGACGATGCGCCCCTCTCCTCCTTTCAGCGCCGTGCCGCCCACGACGACGGCGGCAATGGCTTCGAGTTCCCACAGCAAGCCCGTCGTCGGCGTGGCCGAGCCCAGGCGCGGCACGTACAGCACCGTGGCGATGCCCACGCACACGCCCAAGAGCATGTAGGTGGCGATTTTTACGCGATCTACATTGATGGCCGCATAGCGCGCCACTTGTTCGTTGGAACCAATCGCCTGCACGTGACGGCCAAACGTCGTGCGGTTGAGGATGATGGCGCCGGCCGCGGCGACGAATAAAAAGATCCAGATCGGTATCGGCGCGCCCAGCACGCTCGTGTAGTAGACGGGGCTGTACAGCTCGGACAGGGTGGCGTCCAGGGTCAGCGCGCCGCCATCGGCCAAGTAGGTGAGTACGGCGCGGAAGATGCCCAGCGTGCCCAGGGTCACGATGAACGGTTCGATATTGCCCTTGCTGATCAACAAGCCATGCATCAGGCCAAAACCGGCGCCCAGGACGAGGGCCATGGCGATGCCCAGCACCAGCATGGTGATCGGCGCCAGGTCGCCGCCCGCGCCTTGCGCCAGCGCATTCATGAAATAGATCATGCAGCCGGCGATCAGGGCCGCCATGGAGCCGACCGATAAATCGATGCCGCCCGAGATAATCACGAAGGTCATGCCAACGGCGATGATGCCGATGAAGGCCGTGCGCGTGAGCACGTTCATCAGGTTGTCGAGGGTGGCGAAGTCGCCATTGAGCAAGGTGCCCGCGATGCACAGGGCCAGCAGGCCCAGCACGGGGCCAAAGCCCTTGATGCGCGCGCCAAATTGGGCCAGGGGGGATACGCTCGTATCAGTGCGTGCCGGTTGCATGGGCAATCAACTCCTCTTCGGTCAGGTGGTCAGCAGACAGGGTGGCTTGCAAGGTGCCGGCGCGCATCACGGCGACCCGGTGGCACAGGCCAATCAATTCGATCAGTTCGGATGAAATCACGATCACGGCGCGCCCTTCGGCGGCCAGGCGGTGGATCAAAAAGTAAATGTCGCGCTTGGCGCCCACGTCCACGCCGCGGCTCGGTTCATCGAGCACGACGACACGCGGGTCCGAATGCAGGTATTTCGCCAGCGCCAGCTTTTGCTGGTTGCCGCCGGACAGCATGCGCGCGCGGCTGTCCAGGTCGCCCGTGCGGATATTGAAATCCCCGACGGCCTTGGCCAGCGCCGCCTTTTCCCCGGCCACATCGAGCCACGGCCGCGCGTAGCGCTCCATCGTCATCATCGTGAGGTTTTCGCGCAAGCCCAGGTTGACGTGCAAGCCCTTGCCCTTGCGGTCTTCGCTCAGATAGGTCATGCCGTGCTGCATGGCTTGCTTGGGGGTACGGATATCCACCGGCCGGCCATTGAGTTCGATCGTGCCCGCGCTGCGCGGACGCAAGCCCAACAAGGCCTCGAACGATTCCGTGCGCCCCGCGCCCACCAGGCCCGCAAAGCCCAGCACTTCACCGGCGCGCACCTCGAACGACAGCTCTTTCGCCCAGCCGGGCACGCACAAGCCCTCCACTTTCAGCAACACAGGAGCGTCTTTCGCCAGCGCCACCTTGACCGGGAACATGTCCGACAATTCGCGCCCCACCATCAGGTTCGCCATCTGCTGGCGCGTGAGGCTGGCCGTCGGCTCGCGCGTGACGAAACGCCCGTCGCGCATGACGATGACCTCGTCCGTGTTGCGCTCGACTTCATCGAGCTTGTGCGAGATATACAAAATCGTCACGCCGTCCGCTTTCAGCTGGGCCATCACGGCGAACAAACGCTGCGTCTCCGACGACGTCAGGGTGGCGGTCGGCTCATCCATGATCAGGAAACGGGCGCGGCGCGACAGGGCCTTGGCGATTTCCACCAGCTGCTTCTCGGCGACGATGAGGTCGCGGATCTTCGTGTCGGGCGACACGTCCAGGCCCACCTGTTTCAGATAGCGCGACGCTTCCTCGCGCATGGCGGCCTCGTCCAGCAGCCAGCCGCGCGTCTTTTCGTGGCCGAGGAACATGTTCTGCGCCACCGTCAGGTGTTCGGCCAGGTTGAATTCCTGGTGGATCAGCACGATGCCGGCGGACTCCGCCGCGCGCGAACTGGCAAAGCGCTGGGGCTGGCCATCGATCAGCAGCTGGCCTTCGCTCACGCCTTCGTAGCCGGCGAGGATTTTCATCAGGGTCGACTTGCCGGCGCCATTTTCACCCAGCAAGCCATACACGCGCCCCGGCGACAAGGTAAAACTGACGCCATGCAAGACGCGCACGGGGCCGAAATCCTTGCAGACCCCCTCGAAACCGACGGCAACGCTCACTATGCACTCCCTCGCAGAATTAATTGGTGTTGCAGCAGCACGCCCGGCACTTGGGCCGCCGGGTCCGCCAGGCGTTGCAGCAATAATCGCGCCGCCGTCTCGCCCAGCTCGCGCATCGGCTGGGCGATCGTGGTCAAGCCGGGGTCGATCTGCGCGGCGATGGCGATATCGTCGAAACCGATGACGGCCACGTCTTCGGGCACGCGTTTGTTCAGCTGGCGCAGCGCGCTCAAGACGCCAATGGCCAGGGTGTCGGACACGGCAAAGATGGCCGTCGGTGCGTCGGGCTGCGCCATCATCCGCAAAGTGGCGGCCGTGCCCGCTTCGTAATCGAGGCTTTGCACCGTGTGCACCCACTGCGGCTGCACGGGCAGGCCGGCCGCCGCCAGGGTATCCAGATAGCCTTGCTGGCGTTGCCGCGCGTACAGATAGCGTTCATCGGAGTTGATCAACCCGATGCGCGTATGGCCGCGCGACAGCAGATGGGCGACGGCGTCCGAGGCGGCCCGGTGGTTGTCGATGCCGACATAGGGCACGGCCACGGCGGGGTCGAATTCGCAGCAGGCCACCCATGGCAGGCTGACGGATTCATGCGACAAGGCATGTTGCACCGTGTCCGGGTCGAGGCAGATGGCGCCGTCGGCGCGGTGCATGCGCAGCAAGTCGAAATACGAGCGCTCGCGGCCGGCATCGGCGCCCGTATCGCACAGCAGCACGAAGTAACCGTGTTCGCGCGCCACCGTATCGATGCCGCGCACGATCTGCGCATAGAAGGGGTTGCCCACGTCGGGCACCATGGTCAAGAGCATGCGGCTCTCGGCCGTGCGCAGGCTGCGCGCCAGGTGGTTCATGCGGTAGCCGAGCGCGGCGACCGACGCCAGTACCTTGTCGCGCGTGGGCGCCCGCACGCCCGCCTGCTCGTTCATCACGCGCGAGACGGTAGCCACCGACACGCCCGCATGCGCGGCGACGGCGCTGATGGAGACGGTTTCTGTCGGCAAAGGAGAAGGAAGGGTTGCAGGCATGGCGCTTTTCAAGCAAATGTAATCGATTACATTTATAAGCCAGCGCGCCGCGCGATGCAAACATTATCGATGCTGCGATGCGCAAAAAAAGGCCCTGTGCTGGCCACCATCAATACATATTTTCGGGGCTGGAGCGTCAGTGCTGCGGGGCAAAATGGCTTATCAGGGGAGAAATGGGCACCGACAATATCTGCTCGGTACCCAAGCCATGACCCAACGACATAGATCAGGGGTAACTTGCCTGGATCCGCTGGGCCGTAGGGACTTACCAGTCCTTGTCGCCACCAACCGCAGTGGCATTTTTGGCGGCAGCGGCGGATGTACTGCGTTTCACTTCGGTTTTCACTGGCGCCACTACAGGCTCAGTCTTGACGATGGCCTTCTCTACCGGTGCCGCTTCCCGCACCTGCAGCGCGCCTGCGGCGATGCCATCGAGTTTGATTTTGACGTTTTCCAGGACGCCATACGACAAGTTCGGCGCCACGCGCTCGATACGGACCTCGCAGCACAGTTTTTCCATATTGCCCAGTGACTGGCCGGTTTGCGGATCCTTGATCTCCTTGCCTTGCTGATACACACGATAGCGGCCGTTTTCCACCACGGCGTTACCACCCTGGCTCAACACAACGTTGTCGCCATCGCGCTCAACGATGGAAATGGGAAAAGTGCGCAGCAGGATAGCCTCGGTAGCCTGTTTGACGATCGCGGCCTGCATGTTCTTCAGCGTCTGGCTCTCATTGAAGTTACTGCCCAGGGTCGTGGCGGCAATCGCTGGCGGCTCACCACGCAGGGTGGTCGATTGCAGGATCTGTCGCGTAGCCAGATTGATCATGCGTTGCGAGACCGACCAGGCACCGGCATAGGACACCAGTTCGCGGTCCGAGGTCTGCAGCTTGCGTGCATGACGCTGGTAAGCGAATTCATTGACCACGCCAACCCACACCAGATCCGCGCTCAGCGCCTGTCCCAGCTTGGCAAGGTCGGTACTCGGGGAATTACCCGAGGTAATCATATTCAATTCATCCTGCAACTCGCTTTCAAACTGGCGATCTAGCACGGTAAAGCGGCCCGTTTGCGACAAGGCGTCAATGATCTGCTGGCGGATCGGCGCCAGTACTTCCTGCGCCGGCACCGCGCGTCCGCCAATGTTGAAGCTGACTTGCTCGCTGCGCAGCGGCGCCACGACGATCTTAATCTTGCCACTATCGGCTGGCGCCTTGAATTTGGCAATGCGCGCTTCGATCTCCACCTTGTAAAGACCGCCCTTGGAAAACGGCGATGCCACGTCAACCACCTTGAACGAGGACACCACGCCCTTCGATTGACTGATGATCTGCTCGGCAAATGCCTGGCCCTGCATGGTCGCTTTCATACTGGCGCTCCCCGAACCGGCCGTCGAATCGACATCGAGCGTTGCCGTCACTTGCTCAAACATACTCGCATTGCTTGAATTGGCTTGCACCGCGGCACCATTGACTTGCATGATGGCCAGCTTGAGCGCGTCATTGAGCGCGGCACCGGGCGAAATGCCGCTGCCGGTTGCCGTTGTAATGACTTGCTCAACCTGTCCGACGTCAGGTGTCTGCGTCAGCTTAGGCGCGCTTGACGCAACAGACGGCTGCGCAGCTTTCTCGCCGCAGCCAGCCAAGCCCAGGGCGATACTCAGCAGTATGGCCGGCATACCGGATTTCATTGTGATCTTCATAGGCAATTCCATTGTCCAAAAAAAAGGGCGAACCAGTCGCCCTGCTATCTTTCCTATCCCGTTCTTGACTTACAGCAATGCCGTCGCGTCGCTGGCTTCTTTTGGCAGCGGAATATTATTGTTCTTGGCAAAATCAATCGCCACTTTCAAGGTGCTGCCGACGGCCTTGATCGACGACGGCAGGTTTTGCGCGATAAACAGGGCCGAATTGGCCGACGCGCCCAGTGCGGTGACCGATGGCTTGAAGCTGCCGACATCCTTGCTCATGCCGACGTACTGGATCACGCCTTTCGACAGATCAATCAGTCCTTCCGTGAAGCGCTGCTTGCTCGCATCATCCATGGCTACTTTCTTGCCCTTCATTTGTTCTTCCAGCAGTTTGCTGTTTTCGCTTTGCATCTTGCTCGCACCTTGGAGGCTATCCTTGGTGGCGCCCTCGGTCAGGTTCTGCGCTTCCAAGGCGGCCTTGTCCGACTGTTCCTTCAAACCAAACGCGGCCAGCATGGTGGCATCGGCTTTCATGACGCTTTGCGTACCGCCGACATATTTCTTGACGATCTGCTCGGCTGTAACTCCCTTGCCGCCGCCCAGCGCACCGGACAGGCCACCGAATTGAGCCGATGCCAGGCTCGAAACTGCCAACAGGGTCGCACCCAACAATGCGGAAATACGGATATGCTTCATGACTTGCCTTTTTATAAGAAGAATGGGAAACAGTCGAGGAAATGGAAGATGCGGGCGTTCGACCTGCCGCCCGCACCGGTATGTCAATACACGCCAGCAGCGCTCAAGCGGCTGATAATTTCCTTGGCCGCCAGTGCAGATGCGTCCTTCAAAGCTTTGGTCTGGGCTGTCGCATTGTCCGCACCAAGGCCAAAATACTGCACCGGTGGCACGGCCGCCACTTCACGCGGCAATGCGCCACGCAAATCGAGTACACGGCCGGTGACCGATACCACGACGCGCTGCAAGCCGGTCGCTTCATCGGTCGCGGCAGGATTGACGTCAAAAGTGGCCAATGCCAGCAGAGGCACATTCGCTTTGCGCAAGGCGGCAACGATGGAACGCATGGTCGCGGGTGCCAAATCATTACCTTTGGAGAAATCTTTATTCACTGACGGAATGTCCTTGTCACCGAGTACGAAGTCAGGATCGGCGACCAGATACCCTGCTTGCGAAAACACGCTCGTCACGGCCGTCTTCTGATTGGCCAGCGAAAACACGCGGTAATCGGTTTCATCAGCCTTGCGTACGGTGCTGCCACCCGTTTCGACCTTGATAGTCTGCTTGAGGGCAACGTTTTCATTCCGGCGCACGGTGGCACTGGTGGCGACGGCGCCGCCGCTCAGCGATTCGCCTTCGCGGCCGTTCACGCTGCCGGTCGTTTTCACGCTGCCGTCAAGGGTCAACTCGGCACGCTTGACGACACGTTCATCAAATGCCTTGACGCTGGCCACTTCGCGGCCGACAAAGACATACACCATCTGCGATTTTTCCCCGTTCGATACCCGACCAGTGGCACTGGCGCCTTTCAGGGTATTTCTCAGTTTCGCCACATTGAGTTCCGCACGCACTGCCACGGAATATTTGCGCAGGCTGGTCTGATCCTGCTCATTCAGGACAACAGTACTGAGCAAGAATTTATCCAGATTGGCTTCAATTTTCCCCTGGATCGCTTCAAAATTTTCCGATTCCGCTTCGCCGCTTTCAGCGAAATAACGTTCTATCGCCGCCATTTGCGCCTTCTGATAAGCCATTTCCTTGTCAGCATCCGTCAGCATGGCCGCATATTTCACCGTCGCCGCGCCTTTTATCTGAATAACCTGGGAAAAGCATGGGCCGACCAAAAACAAGCCCAGGCAAAACAACATTAATTTTTTCATCTATTTACTCGCCTTTAATATCACCCGAGTTGCCTCGAGTTGTTTTCCAATATCCTTGGCTCCTGCCGCGGTCTGTATCCATTTCATGTCGCCACCTTCAAATGCGGCGGTCAACTTTAAAAACAGACCACGCAAGGCATCCTGATAGGCCGCAAAATCATCGGAACCGATGCGGCCGGCAGGAACAATTGCTGTTTCGCCATTTTTCAAGTCAGTATTCAGAAAATCTGAATTGAGCAACGGTTCGGAAAACTGAACGTGCGCATATGCACCGTAAACATACGATATAGCGACAGCCGTTTCCGCCGCTTTAATCTTGGCGAACTTATTCAGAGTGATATCAAAAACATAATCACCCTCCCCCACGCGCAAATCGACGTCATCACCATTCTCGAGCCGCAGAGACATGCGTCCCAAGGCATCACCCGCCTTGGTGGGCAGTAGCGGTACGCCTGCCTTGGCGGACAGCACCGAAGCAAAAGCATCGACCACCATGCTTTCCATGAGTTGTGGCTGAGTGCGAAGTACCTCTGGCATGACCGCCAGCGCTTCAGGTGCCACCTTGGCACGCCGGATCTGGATCGTGCGCTGGCCTGGGGTCGGCAAGGTCGCGTGCGACAGGCGATCCAGATATTGCGTCACCAAGCCCTTGCCCTCTTCCTTCAACAATAACTGTTCGATGAATCCGCGAATACGTGCCGCATCGGGTGCGTCCGGCGTGGCATCAAACAGGGCGGCATTGACGGGATAGCTGCGCACCACGGTCTTGCTCTTGTAATCGAATATCAGAGCATCGCCACGCAAATTGACAAAGGTTTTGTAATAACTACCAAAATTCTCCGTCAACACCGTTTCACCGGTCAGCACCAGTACTGTAATCAATGCCTGATCACTTTTTTTGAGATTAACGAGAGAGGATGGCGGCAACAGGCTGAAGGCGGGATTGACCACTTTGCCACTACGGTCGTGAATAATACGCGAAAGGTTCTGGCCCGAATTCTCGGCACGCAGACGCATATATACTTGATGGGAATATGGGAAACGAACGCCGGCCGTGGCGGAATCACCGGAAAATGCAAATCCGGCTACCGCTATATCAGCTGCATAAGCTGGGATCGCAAGCAAGAAAAAAATCAGCTGAAATGACAGAACTGCAGATATCTTAGATTTCGACCACACAAACCAACCCCTATTGCCTCATGGAAATAGCATAAATTGTAACTTATTTTTCATCAAGCAATCAAAAGTATTTTTTCCAACTTATTACGTTTGTTGTAAATTCCGACGTTCCGTGATTTGCCGAGAATAAACCACAGAATATCTGGCTATTTTTTTAAAAAGCGGTGCAATAAACATCAAGACCGCCTTCCATTAATTTTTCATCATCGCACAAAACGTCTCGGGATTACCATCAAGAATGACGCCGCTGGGCAACCTGTGGTTGCGCTGCTGGGCACGCAGCAAGGACGCGGCCAGGGCCGAGTCGCCATCGACGGCGTAGACGAAGACGGGCATGCTCAGGCTGGCCGCATCGCTGAGCAAATTCGGATTGGCGTCCAGGCTGCGCGCATCGACGTGCACGCCCGTGGGCATGCCGATCTGCTGCTGCACGCGCTGCAGCCACGGCTTGTCCAGCTTGGGCGGGCGGGCGTTTTTCGCGATGTAGCGGCTGATCCGGTTGGCACCGGCCGCCTGCGCATTGCGCGCGTCAAACACGAGCAGGCCCAGATAACCCTGCGGATCGGCGCGGCGCGCGCAAACGAGGTTGTTCGGCACGCCCGACGTCAAGAACCAGTTGCCGTGCTTGATGTTCGCGCGCAACTGCCCCACCAGGGTGGCGATCGGCGCGCACGACGACACGACATCCTTGATTTCCGCGTTCAGGGTTTTAGCCGGAAAGGCCGTGGCCAGGTCGGCGATGTCGGTCACAAAAGGCGGCGTTTCCGGCGTGGCCACGCCACGGTTCTTCATGCTGGCGGCGCGCCAGTCGTCGGCCGTCAACTGCTTCACGGTGCGGGGCGAGCCCGTGTCGACGACCCTGCCCGTCAGCAGGTCGTGGTGCACGACCCAGTTGCCGTCGCCGAGCAGCTGCAAGTCCGTCTCGACGCCGTCCCAGGTGCCGAAATACGTGTTGCGCAGCGCGCTCAGCGAGTTTTCCGGCGCATTGCCGGCGCCACGGTGGGCGTGCACCTTCATGCCCAGGCAGTCCGCATGCACGGCCGTGCTGGCCAAGCTGAGCAGCAAGGCCAGTGCGGCCGCCTTATTTTTTTTCTGGGTGATAGCCATATTCAATTCCCTGCAAAACGTTGGTGCGGATCGCTTCGTTGACGGGATAGCTGTAACCCTGCCCCACCGCCACGACGTGCGTGATATTGGCCAGCAAGCCCTTGCCGGCGATTTGCCAGCGCGTGCTGTCATCGGCGGCCTGGCGGTTCCAGTCCAGCATCTGGCGGAACAGCTCGCTCTTCGTGACATTATTGTCCGAGAGGGTAAAGATGCCCCAGATTCCCAGGAAGGCGCTGGCCAGCACGCCCGTGGCAATCCAGGCGGAACGGCGGCTCAGCTGGCCATCGGCGCCCGCCTGCTCGCCGCGCCGTGCCGCCAGCACCAGCAAGCCCACCGTGGCGATCAGGTACAGCAGTTTCGAGAAGTGGCCGATGGCGCCCAGCAAGGAGAAAAACAGGGCGACGGGCGGCACGATGGCCGCGCGCGCCGCCTCCTTGCCCTCTTCAAAGTACTTGCCGCCCACTTCGAAGTCGTTGCGGCTGGCGCGGTATTCCACGAGCTTTTCCGCCGTCTGGCGCGCGGCGAACTGGTCGAACAGACGGCTGAACTCGGCCGGACTCGCATACGCATCCTGCACCACGGCGCCTTTCGGCAAACGCAAACCCTTGCTCGCTTCGCTGCCGTCGCCGCCGTCCGGCCCGTCGCGCAGCACAGCCTGGATGCCGGGGCGCGCCACAAAGGCGGCAAAGGACAAGCCGGGCGGAATGCGGTCGCCCTTGATGTGCAAGCCCTTGCTGGCCGCTTCCGACGCATAGCGGCGCTTGACGGCCAGGCGGAACGATAACTGGTCGGCCGGGTGCCAGTTGGCCGATACGGGCACTTTCTTGCGCACATTGTTGACGACGGCCGCCTTGCGCCGCGCCGGCACGGAATGCGGTTGCCAGCCATGGCGCGACAGGCTTTGCCGGTAATCGTTCCACGCCGTTTCCTGCTGCTGGCGCAAGCCCGCATCGTCGTCGGGAATGATGCCCGAATACAGTTTCCACTTGTCGCGCACTTCGTCAATCGCCTGCTGGTATTTTTTATAGTAACCGGCAGCGCCACCGGCGATCTTGCGCACGTTGAAATTGATCAACTGCTCCTTGGCCGGCTCCATGCGCTCATCGAGGTGGCCCACCGAGACGGCCAGGAAAGGAAACAGCGCAAGAAAAGCCTTGCCTTCGGGCTTGGCAAACAGGGTGGCATCATCGACCAGGCCCTGCAATTGCAGGCTGCCGCCCACCAGCGAGCGCTGCATCAGGGTCGTGTTGAAGGCCAGGCGACGAAATTGCGCATCGCGCGTTTCGACCAGCACCGTGACCGTGGTTTTCAGAATGCCGAACACGACCGCCGCCGTGGCGACGCAGCAAAAGAGGATCTTTTTCCAGCTGGGGCCGCTGCCATTGTTCTTCAGGCGGCGGCGCCACATCAGTTGCAGCACCACCAGCGCGGCGGCGATGCCCGACAGGCTGCGGCCATAGAATTCCACGCCCTCCACGTCCTGCGGCTTGACGTCGCCGCCCACCACGTCGAGCAGGCGGGCATTGAAGCCCAGCTCGAAGCACAGGTAAATGATCGTCAGGACGATCAGGATCAAGGTCTGCCGGATCTGCAGACTGCGCAAGCTCGCGGCCATCTTATTTCCTCAAATCGATGACGACGGGCTTGATCTCTTCGGCCTGGAAGATCATCGGCGCCGCCGGAGCGGCCGCTGCGGCACGCGGCGCGGGCAGGCTGATGGCGGCGGGCGTTGCCGCCTTGGCCGCAGTGTCCTGGCGGCGCGGCCTGGCGCTGGCGCGGCTGCCCGTTTTCGACGTGGCGGCAGGCGCCGGAGCCGATGTCGGGGCCGGCGGCGCCGGGATCACGCGGCCGCTGTCGTTGCCAGCCGGCATAGTGGCGATGGCAGGACCCGTGCCGCGCAAGGCGTCGTCGGCAAACGGCTGGGCGCGCGTATCGACGCCGGGCGGCACGGCCACGCTGGCGTTGAGCAGGCGGTTTTCCGTGTAGATCATGCGCGACAGGCGGTTGTAGTTGGGGAAGTCGATATTCAGCGATTTGCCATCGGCCGCCACGTCCACGCGGGGGCGATCCTTGCAATTGCCGACCGTCCACTGCAGCACGTCCGTGCCCTGGAAAGCCAGCACTTCATAGCGGTAGGCACAGCCGCGCTCCTGCGTTTCCACGATCACCACGGTGCGCTCGCCCACGTTTTCCACCCTCGCCACGCGGGCCGTGATGGCGTTGGCCAGCGGCACGACGCGAAACGCCTGCGACAACTTGATCGAATACTTGCCCTGCGGATCCTTGCGCAAGGTCCCTTCCGTGCCGTCGCGCAGGCGGAAGGTGGAAATTGGCGTACCGAACAGCTCGGCCGTATCGAGGCCCATCAACACGCCGCCACGGCCGTTCGGCGTCATGGCGCAGCCCGTCAACAGGACGCCGGCAGCCACGCCAGCGATCAATGTGCGCCAGTGCGCGGATGCAAAATTCTTATACGTTGTCATGCTTGATAACTTTCTCTTATTTCTGGGTCAGGGATTGATGACGGCCAGCGGATTGCCCGGTCCCGGTGGCGGCAAGACTTTCTGGCGGTTGCGCGACAGCACGGTGAAGGCGCCCAGGGTGTCCGGTCCGGCGACGATTTCCAGCTGCTCGCGCTGCAGCCAGGTGCGGATTTCCGCCTCCGTTGCCTCGGCGCGGAACAGCACGCGCGTGCGCACGCCCGTCTCGACGCCGCTGCCGCCGCTGCGGAATTCCCCATTGCCGACGACGGCGCCCTCTTTCGGCAGGAACAGCCACGCCGATTGCACCACCATCACGCTGGCGGCCACGGCCGTGACGATCTTCAGCCAGCGATTGGCATTGGCCGCCCGCACCGGCGCCGTCACCTGAGGCGCGGCGGCATCGGCCGAAGCGATCTGCAACTGCTGCAGCCCCTGGCGCAGCAGTTGCCGGTAGGCCACGCGGCCATCCTTGCCCAGCTCGCTCGACAAGGGCGTGCCCGTCAGCGCATAGTCGCCGCCGGGCAAGGCCACCCGGGCGATCACGCCGGGCGCGGCCGTGGCGGCATTCGCGCGGCCATGCAGCTCCAGCCAGCGTGCCGCCTGCAGGCGCTCCTGGCTGAACACGCCCAGGCAGGCGCCCAGGTCCGTCACGGCCAGGGTCACGGGCATGTCGCACAGCACCAGGCCCGCGCGCGGATCGGCGGGCGCGTCGCGCTCCTCAACGACGAGGCCGCAGGCGTCCGCATACGCCGTGTCCGGCGTGACGAGCCAGCCGCGCCAGCGCTGCCGCGTGCTGTCCCAGGCGTCGAGCAGCACGGCGCCAAAGCCGGGACGGCGCGCCAGCAGGTGAATCTGTCCACCGGCGATGGGCCGCCCGGCCAGCGGTGCCGCGTCGCTGCGGCGCTCGAAACGCTGCAGCAGGTGTTCCGGCACGGCGATGCCGCGCCAGTCGGGGGTAGTACCCGCCACCTCGTCGTCCAGCAATTCGGCGGAAGACGGGGGCGACGGCAGGCGCGCGGCAACGATGGCCAGCGAGGGCGTCAATGCAGTCATGCCGATGGCCTTTCATCAGGGTTCGGGTGGGTGGACACAGGGTCCATGTGCAGGGATAACGCGGCCACGCACAAGATATCCAAAACTATTTGCGCCGCCTGCATATCGCGCGCGGCCAAGGCGTCCCCGACGCGCAGCTTGAGCAGGTTCAAGACCCAGCTGCCCAGTAAGGTGGCGCGGTGGGCCGGCTCGACGATCTGGCGGCCCGCGCTGGCGGGATCACCCTTCTGCCTGTGCACCAGGCCTAATTTTCCGCCGTGGTAATGCGCGGAAGCGATCTGCTCGGCCAATTCCTTGACGGGCATGCCGCCGCAGCCGCAATGGCGCAGCAGCAAGATCAAATCGTGCGGCAAGGTGGTGATGAACACGTCGGCCGCTTCACGCACGTGCTGCGGCGTGAGCTGGTAGTCGCGCAGCGGTTCCGCATAGGCGTCGGGCGCGCGCAAGTCGCAGCCTTCTTGCGCATCGGCATCTTCGTCATCGCGCTGCTTGCGCAACTGGTCGATGATGAAGCGCTTGAAGTACAAAAACAGGGCGCCGATGTGGTGGGGGACCGCGTCGCTGTCGCCGTGCAGGACTTTTTCAATGAAGAACTGGTGGCGCAAGTCGGCCAGCGAGTCGCCCAGCGACGCCGCCTCGCGCGGACGGCATGGGGTCAGCGCAGCGATGACGCGCTGGTAAAATTCGCCCAGTTCGCCTTGTGTCAGTTGCTGGCGGCGGGTCCAGAAAGCATGAATCCGTTCAAATTGTTCCGATTGCAAAGCCGGTCCGATCGTGTGTTGGGCGGCACGCGCCACTGGCCGGCGACGATGCACGCCGTGCGCTGGCCAGACAAGAGAAACTTGTCAGTAAGGTAAAATGCATTTAAGCAATTTTCTCATATCAGAGTAAAAATCGCTAACTTTTGTTACTCCAACGACAATTCCACCAGACACCGATGCGCCGCTTATTCCTCCTGTTGTTGACCACCTTGTTTTTGCTGAACAGCAACGCCACGCAAGCCGCCAGCGGCCCCGGCAAGCGCATCGCCCTCGTGATCGGCAACGCGGCCTATCCGCAGCCTCTATTGAATCCCGTGAACGATGCGCGCGCCATGGCCGAGCGCCTGCGCCGGCTGGGCTTTGAAGTGCTGTTGCGCACAGACATCAATGCGCAACAGCTGCAAAAGGCGTCGGCCGAGTTTTCCACGCAGGCACGCGGCGCCGATATCGCCCTCGTGTTTTACGCGGGCCACGGCGCCCAGGCGGGCGAAGCGAACTATGTGCTGCCGCTGGGCGCGAACATGAATGCGCTGAGCGCCGCCGCCATCGCCGCGCAGGGCGTGTCCGTTTCCAGCCTGGCCGGCGATTTGCAGCGCACGGGCGCGCGCGGCGCCGTGCTGATCCTTGACGCTTGCCGCCAGGAATATACTCGGGGCGGCGCCGTGGTGGTCCCCGGCGGCAACGCGGCCAGCCACGGCTTTGCCGACACGCAAGCGCCACGCGGCGTGGTGATCGCCTATTCGGCCGGGCCTGGCGCACTGGCACGCGACTTCTGGTCGCCCGATTCACGCAACAGCCCCTACACGAGCGCCCTGCTCGATGCGCTTGATGCACCGGGCTTGCCCATGAGCGACGTGTTTTCGCAAGTGGCGGCCAGGGTTGCCGCCATGACGCACGACGTGCAAAAGCCCCGTGTGTCGTTCGGCGAAACGTCGGCGCGCCTGGTGCTGAACATGGGCAGCGGCAAGGGCGTCAGCCAGGCCGCGCCGGGCGTGCTGGCAGGGGCGCAAGGCCAGGGCGGCGTGCGTGCGCCTGCCCCAGCGGTGGAAAAGCCAGCCGCAGCCGGCGCCAAGGTATGGCCGGGCAATGTGCTGCAAGACATCAACTATGAAATCCGCATGCAGATCGCGGCCCGTCCATTTCCCCGCCAGCAGCTGGAAAAGCGCGCACGCGGCGGCGATCTGGTGGCGCTGACGGCCCTCGGCTATGGCATCGGCGGCGGCGACGCCGACGTCAAGCAGCCGAAGGCGGGCATGCAGTGGCTGGAAAAAGCGGCCGCGAAAGACTTTCCCATCGCTCAGACCTATCTGGCGGAATTGCTGATGGTCAAGGGCGATCCCGCGTCCCTGAAACGGGCGGGCGCACTGCTGGATGCCGCCTCGCAGGCAGGCTACAGCCCCGCCCATGCGTATAAATTCGACCTGGCCCGGCGCACGGGCGCGCCTCCGCAGGATGCGGCCCGGCATTTGCAGGACGCTTTCATGGGCTTGATGAAGGATTACCAGGGCGCCGCCAAGGACATGATGCAGCCGCCAAAAAATAATTCAAAATAATTTTAGATTTCCCTGAACTGCCCCCGTTATCCGTGGGTACATGCAATAGAGCATGACAGTGACCAGGGAAATCTCATGCAACCATTCACCACCACCGGCCAACGTGGCCGCATCCTCGCCTACCAACCGAGCGGACAGGGTTCCGTCAGCGTGGCCGGCATTCAACATGCTTTCGACGTGGCCACGCACTGGCGCTCGGACGTGGCACCCGCCATCAACGCCGTCGTCGACGTGCGCTTCGATGAGGCCGGCGGCCTCGCCAACGTCAGCGCCGTAGCGACACAGCAGCTGGCGCAGGAAGAAATGGCCGGCGCGGCAAAACTGGCGCGCGACAAAAGCCAGCAACTGTGGGGCCAGGCCGTGTCCGCCCTGGGCATCAAGGTGCTGGCCAGCCTGGGCGTTTTGATCGCCGGGGCCTTTATCTTCAACACCATCGGCATCCGTCTGTTCGCTTCCGTCTCGCGCACCTATTGGCAATTGCTGGGCTTGTCCGCAGACAGCCTGGAAAGCTTTGCCCGCGATGGCGGCGGAGGTTTTACGTCCGCACAATTTTTCTTCCTGCTGGCCATTGCCGGATGCTGCGCCACCATGCTTAGCCGCCACCCGAAAGCGGCGCTGGGCAAGTGCGCGCCCTTGCTGTTCATCGTCATCCACAGCAGCTTGCTGTTCATCAAGATCAAGGGCGCCGCCAGCGACGCGGGCAACGCCATGGGCGGCATCATGGGCACCCGCGCGGCCCGCATGGCCGAGCAGATGGCCAGCGAAATGCTGGGGCAAGTGTGGCAAGGCCTCTCGTTTGGCATCGGTTTTTACCTGGTGCTGGCGTCTTCCATCGTCCTGGCCGCTTACGGCGTCGGCGAATACAAACGTAAAACCATCGGCTAAGCCAACTCTTACACATTTACTAAAGGAAATATCATGAACCGTACCCTGCCCGCCCTGCTCGCCATCGCCGTGATCCTGTCCGCCTGCGGCAAGACCGAGAACACCACACCGGCCGCCTCCGCCCCCGTCGCCGCGAATGTCGCCGACCTGGCCGCGAAAGCCCAAGTGAAGGCGGCCGCCGCCAGCCTGCCGCAAGCGGACGCTGCCACGCCAGCGTCCAGCTATGTCGATATCACGAGCGGCCACCAGTTGATGTACAGCTACCTCGCCCTGTCCGGTGTGCCGCCCGACTACGCGGCCGTGGCGCAGCGCATCTCGCGCGAATATGCGGGCAGCAACGATGCCTTCCGCAAGCAGGAAGTGCTCGACGCATTGAAACCGCAGATCGACGCCAAGGTCAGCGAAGCGAAAACCAAACGCTACCTGCGCTACCAGATCAATGGCCAGGGTGCGCTGTCGCCGTACGCCATGGACAAGGCCGCCTTCCCCGCCAAGTTCGCCGACGCGGGCACGTATTACTACATGTACGACAACGGCGACTACAAGCTGGCCTTCACGAATGGCGACGGTTATTCCTTGCTGAAAGTGGACCAGGAGGCGGCCCGCAAGATCGAGGCGGCGCGCAGCGGCTACAAGGACTTCGCCATCGTCGTGTATGCCTACGCCCAGGAAGCGGACTTGGCCAGCAACCAGGTCAAGGCGCAGATCGTCAAGGTGGCGATCAAGCTGAACGGGGAAGAAATTCCCGTCAACCAGGCACGGTAGAACGGGCTCGGTTACACTGTTCGCCACATTGCATCGGGATCGGGATCGGGACATATGGGCGAACAGACACTGGCGGAACAACATCTGGCAAACGGGCAAGGGCTGCAGCAGCAGGGCAAGCTGATCGAGGCGATCAACGCCTACCAGGCCGCTTATAAGCTGAATCCGGCCCTGGCCGAAGCGCAGCATTTCCAGGGCCTGGCCATGCTGGAGCTGGGCCAGGGCGCCATCGGCCTGGGCTTGCTGAAACTGTCGCTCAAGCAGCAGCCAGACAACGCCCTGTTCCATTACAACCTCGGTAACGTGCTGCGCGGTACGGACAGCGACGCGGCGCTGGCCAGCTACGCCACGGCGGCGCGGCTGGCGCCGCACGAGCATGATTTCGCCATCAGCCATGCGGAATTGCTGATGGGAAAACAGCGGCTGATGGAGACCATCGCCGAGCTGGAACGTGCCCACGCCCTGCGCCCGCAGCGTTGGCAAACCCTGCAGGGACTGGCCGAGCTGTATTACCGCACGGGACAGCAGGAACTGGCGCTGGAACGCTACGCGCAAGGCCTGGCACTGCATCCGGCGCTGGCGCACACGTGCCGCATCGGCTTTGCCAGCCCCGGCACGGAGAATACGGAACGGCTGACGGCGCCCGACGTGCCGGCAAGCTTGCACGATTTCCTGCGCGAAACCGATTTGCACATCCTCGACGATTTCCTGCCCGACCCTGTTGCCTGGCGCGCGCAAGCGCTGGCCCTGCCGTTCGAGCAGCAGCGCTATGCGGGACAGAATTATCCGGGCAGCCAGACGGCGGGCCAGCCCAGCCAGGCCATCATGGAGCGCATCGCCACGGCGCTGGGCCGCCCCATCCGTTTTATCTCGCCCGACAATGGCTCCTACCGCCTCAGCTATGCGGACGCCATGGCGCGCACCGATATCCACGTGGACAACGAGACGGGCAACAATTTCAATTTCTATGCGGGCGTGCTATACCTGAACCCGCCCGAGCAGTGTCAGGGCGGCACCACCTTCTGGCGCCACCAGCCCAGCGGCTGGTACCGACGATTGCCCGAAGCGGACGTGAAAGCGGGCGGCTACGCCAGCTTCAAGGATTTCCAGAAACGCTGGCTGCCGAACAGCAAAGTGCAGAAATTCAACGACTTGCAGGAACAACGCGACAGTTGGCAAGCCCTGCTGGAAGTACCGATGCGCCACAACCGCCTGATCGTCTACAAGGGCCACTACTTTCACTCGATCAGCAATGTGTTTGGCGACACGCCGGAGAATGGGCGGCTGGTGCAGCTGTTCTTTTTTGAGGTGCCGGATTGAGTGTAAGGGGCAATTGTCGGATTACGCGTGCCGCTAATCCGACCTACCATGTGGCGTAGGCGTAGGTCGGATGAGCGCGCAAGCGCGTAATCCGACAACACCAGCACAGCACTCAATACATATCCGCCGCCGTCGCGCGTACCGCCTTGAGCAGCATATCCGCCCCCGGCGACAGCAAATGATCCTGCTGGCGGATGATCCCGAACGCATCCATCTTGCACGGCAATTCGATGGGCAGGATGCTCAGCACGTTCAACGATTCATAGTAGTGCGCCACTTCCGTCGGCATCACGTGCAGCGAGTCCGTCTGCTGCAGCAAGGATGTGATCAAGAGCAAGGCGGTCGTGTCGACGACGTCGACGGGCGGTTCCTGGCCCGCGCGGCGGAACATCATGTCGAAGCGGTGGCGCAGGATGCTGCCTTGCGGCGGCAAGATCCACGGCTGGGCCGCCAAATCCTTCAATTGCAGATTCTTGCGCGACAGCAGCGGATGGCCATTGCGCGCCACGGCGCTGGCCGGCTCTTCCGTCAATTCCTCGTAGATGAGGCCCGCGCTGCTTTCCTTTTCCAGGATGCGCCCGATCATGAAGTCCAGCGTGCCGTGCTGCAGCATGTCCATCAGGGTATTGCTGTGCTCCAGGTGCACGCCGATGCGCATCAAGGGCGCCTGCTGCTTGATGCGGGCAATCGCGCGCGGCAGCAAGGCCATGGCCGGCGTCATGATCACGCCCACTTCCACCTGGCCCGTCAAGCCCGACTTCAAGGCGACGATGTCGTCATGCGCCAAGGACAGGCTCGTCAGGGCCATGCGCGCGTGGCGTATCATCGTCTCGCCGAAGATCGTCGGTTCCATGCCGCGCGGCAGCCTGTCAAACAGGCGCACGTCGAGCATCTCTTCCAGATCCTTGATTTGCTTGGACGCGGCCGGTTGCGTCATGTGCAATTCTTCCGCCGCGCGATGGATGTTGCGCTGCTCGTCAAGGGCGATCAACAGCAGCAATTGCCGCGTCTTCAGGCGGGCTCGCAAGAACCAGTTGGGGTTGAGGGTATCCATGAATAAATCATATCATGATCGATATCGGTTTTAACTCAATATCGATATTATAGATATCGCCGTGTCTCCTTTTTGTGTGGTCGGCAAGCGTTCACAATGGCTTGCAGGCGGCGCTCGGGTTGGCGGCCGGGCCAGCCGTCTGCCGGATGAATTCGATGCTGCCGTCCGGCTTGTATTTCAGCTCCTCAACTGCAACGGAACGCCGGTATTCTCCGCCGCCGGGCAACTTGTCGTTGTGATAGAAAATATACGACTTGCCATTGAACTCGATGATGGCCTGGTGAATGGTTTTCACGACGGCATTCTTGTCCATGATGGTGCCGCGGAAATGCCACGGACCCGTCGGCGTCGGCCCCGTCGAATACGCCGTTTCCTCGGGGAAATTGCGCGAGTACGACAAATAATAGCTGCCTCCATGCTTGTGCATATAGGCCGCCTCCGTGAACGCATCCATGCCAAAGGTCAGGATCGGGCCGTCCAGCTCCGTCATATTGGGCTTGAGCTTGGCGTATTTCAAGACCGTGTTGCCCCAGTAAATGTAGGCCTGGCCATCCGTATCGATGAAGACTGCGGGGTCGATGTCGTCCCAGGGAATCGCCGTCTGTTTCGTCATGTCGTTCGTGATCAGGGCGCTGCCGCGCGCGTCGACGAAGGGGCCCGTCGGGCTGTCGGACACGGCCACGCCGATGGCCTTGCCGGGGATGGTTTTATGGTCGACTGTGGAGTAAAAATAATACTTGCTGCCGCGCTTGACGATGTCGCCGGCCCACGCATCCTTGCCGGCCCACGCGAAGGTGGAAAAGCGCACGGGCGAGCCGTGATCCGTCCAGTTCGCCATGTCGCATGAGGAATACACGCGCCACTCGTGCATGCGGTAATCCGTATCCGAGGCGCTCGCTTCATCGTGGCCCACGTACAGGTACACCCTGCCATTGTCGACCAGCGCGGCCGGGTCGCCCGTGTAGATGTTTTTCACGATGGGGTTGGCTGCGTGTGCACCGAATGAGGCGCAGGCGAGCGCTACCGCCATGCCGGTGGCTGCGGCAAGTTTATTCTTTTGAAACATGCTATTAACTCCGATTGGTATTTTTCTGGCCCATGGCCATCAGTCTTTGCACGACGCAAAAGACGAACAGCAAGCCGCCGATGACGATCTTGGTCCACCACGAGCTGAGCGTGCCGTCGAAGGCGATCAGGGTCTGGATGGTGCCCAGCACCAGCACGCCGGACAAAGCGCCCGCAACATAGCCGTAGCCGCCGCTGAGCAGGGTGCCGCCGATGACGACGGCGGCAATCGCGTCCAGTTCCGTGCCTTGCGCATGCAAGCCGTAGCCGGACAGCATGTAGAACGAAAACAGCACGCCACCCAGGGAGGCGCAAAAGCCGCTGAAGGCATAAATGAAGACCTTGGTGCGGCCCACAGGCAAGCCCATCATCAGGGCCGACTGCTCATTGCCGCCGATCGCATACACGGCGCGGCCGAACGGTGTCGCGTGCGCCAGCCAGATGGCCAAGAGCAACGTCATCACGGCGATCACGACGCCTGGCGAAACGAAGCCACCGAGAAATTGCAATTGCGTCTGCGACATGGCGACGAACAGCGGATCGTCGATGGTAATCGAGTTGATGCTGATCAGATAGCACAGCCCGCGCGCCAGAAACATGCCGGCCAGGGTGACGATGAAGGGCTGCAACTTGAAGTAATGGATCAGCGCGCCCATGCCGGCGCCAAACACGGTGCCCAGCGCCAGCACGGTGACGATCACCAGGAGCGGCGGCCAGTGCGCCACGTTCAGCAGCCAGGCGGCGATCATGGTCGACAGGGCCAGCACGGACCCGACGGACAAATCGATGCCGCCAGAGACGATGACGAAGGTCATGCCGACGGCGATCACCAGCAAAAAGGCGTTATCGATCAACAGGTTAAAGATCACTTGCGTCGACAGCAGGCCCGGATAGGCGGCGCCACCGAGGCCCAGCATCACCACCAGCAGCAAGACCGTGACGAGCGAGGTGAAATACGGGGTGTGCAGCAAGCCCTTCATGCTTTTCTCCGATGCAGCAATTGCTTGAATTCCGACGATTGCGACAGGCAGACGAGGAAGACGACGACCGACTTGACGACCATGTTCACTTCCGGCGGCACGCCCAGCGAATAGATCGTGTAGGTCAGGGTCTGGATGATGAGCGCGCCTATCATGCTGCCAACTAAGCTGAACTTGCCGCCGGCCAGCGAAGTGCCGCCCAGGGTCACGGCCAGGATGGCGTCGAGTTCCAGCATCAGGCCCGCGTTATTGGCGTCGGCGCTCTTGATGTTCGAGCTGATCATCAGGCCCGACAGGCCCGCGCAGGCGGCGCAAAAGACGTAGACGAAAAAGATCAAGGTCGCCGTCTTGATGCCGGCCAGGCGCGCGGCGACGGGATTGATGCCGACGGCCTGGATGAACAGGCCCAGGGCCGTCTTGCGCATCAGCACGGCCGTGATGATGAACACGGCAGCGACGAGGAACAGGGAAAACGGCAAGCCGAACAGGTAGCCGCTGCCGATGAAAAAGAACGGTTGATAATAGACGGTGACGATCTGCCCATCCGTCAGCAATTGCGCCAGGCCACGTCCCGCCACCATCAGGATCAGGGTCGCGACGATGGGCTGCAAACCCAGTCCCGCCACCAGCACGCCATTCCAGGCGCCGCACAGCAGGGCCGCGCCCAGGGCGGCCGCCAGGGCCCAGCCCATGGGGATGTTGCTCACGTAGGTCGGCACGCCGTTGTCCATCACCATGGTGCCGCCGATCAGCATGGCGGCCACCGTGCCGGACAGGGCGACGACGGCGCCCACGGAAATGTCGATGCCGCGCGTGGCGATGACCAGGGTCATGCCCAGAGCCGCCAGCATCAAGGGCGCGGCGCGGTTGACGATGTCGATCACGCTGCCGTACAGATGGCCGTCGCGCACTTCCAGGTGGAAAAAGCCGGGGATGGCAAAGAAAGCCACCAGCAACAGCAGCAACAGCGCGGCCAGGGGCCGGCTCAGGGGATGGTGCAGAACGGTATGCAAGGCGGACGTACCCGTAGTGGAAGCCGGACGCGCCAGTGGCGCGCTCGATGGCGTGGATAAACTCATGTGGCGTCTCCGGCGATCACTTGCAGCACGGAACTGTCGTCGAGTTCGCCGCGCGCATAGTCGCCGCAAGCCTTGCGGTCGCGCATGACGAGGATGCGGTCGCTGCAGCGCAGCACTTCCGGCAACTCCGACGAGATGAACAGGATGGCCATGCCCTTGCGGCACAGCTTGCTCACATAACTCATGATTTCCTGCTTGGCGCGCACGTCGATGCCGCGCGTCGGTTCATCGAGAATCAGCATGGCGGGCGACGTCACCAGCCAGCGCGCCAGCAAGGCTTTCTGTTGATTGCCGCCCGACAGGCTGCCGACCGGTGTTTCGATGCTGGCCGTCTTGATGCCGAGCGCCTTGACGTACTCGTCGGCCAGCGCCTGCTGGCGTTTGAAGGGAATCGCGCGCAGCAAGCCCGTGCGGGCCTGCAAGGCCAGGATGATGTTTTCGCGCACGGACAGCGACAGGATCGCCCCCTCGTGCTTGCGGTCTTCCGAGCAAAAGCCGATATCCCGGGCGATCGCGTCGCGCGGCACGTTGAACTGGCGTATCTTGTCCTGCATGACGATGCTGCCGGAATCGGCCTTGTCGGCGCCGAACAGCAAACGCGCCAGTTCCGTGCGGCCCGAACCGAGCAAACCGGCCAGGCCCAGCAATTCGCCCTGGCGGATGTGGAAATCCATGGGCAGCAAGGCGCCTTTGCGGCCCAGTCCCTGCGCTTCGAGCAAATTCGGCCCGAAACTGGCGGCGCCCGCTTCTTGCGCCAGTTCCAGTTCTTGCGGCTGGGTGTCGGCCGCCACGCCGATCATTTTATTGACCAGTGCCAGGCGCGACAGCTCGCTGCACGCGTATTCTCCCTCGCGCTCGCCATTGCGCATGACGGTGATGCGGTCGGAAATGGCGTAGGTCTGGTCGAGGAAGTGAGTGACAAACAGAATCGCCATGCCCTGCTCGCGCAGGCGGCGCAGCACGGAAAACAGCAGATTGACTTCCGCTTCGTCCAGGCTGGACGTGGGTTCGTCGAGGATCAGCACGCGGGCCGAAATATTCAGCGCGCGCGAAATGGCCACCATTTGCTGGATGGCCAGCGGAAAGCTGGACAATTGCGCGGTGACATCGATATCGATCTGCAATTGCTGCAGCAAGGCACGCGCCTGTTGCTGCATGGAACGCCAATCGATGGCGCCGAAGCGGCGCGGATAGCGGCCGATAAAGATGTTTTCCGCTACCGACAGGTTCGGGCACAGATTAACTTCCTGGTACACGGTGCTGATGCCCAATCCCTGGGCGTCCGACGTGGACGCGGGGGCGATGGGCTTGCCATCGAGCAGAATCTGGCCGCTGTCGGGCGTGTAGACGCCCGTCAGCACCTTGATCAGCGTCGATTTCCCGGCGCCATTCTGTCCCATCAGGGTGTGCACTTCACCCGGATACAGGCGCAGGGCAACGTCGCTGAGGGCTTTGACGCCGGGAAAGGACTTGCTGATGCCGCGCAACTCCAGCAAGGGAGCTGGCGCGGCGTTGTGTTGCGCTTGCGTATTCATCATGCGGCAAGCTTAGTACTTACGGTTCGGGAATTCCTTGGCGGCCACCTCGGCAGGGAACACGCCTTCCACCGTCGTGATGCGCGCTGGCACGGGCTTGCCGGCCACCACGTCGCGGGCGATCGACATCAGTTGCGGGCCCAGCAGCGGGCTGCATTCCACAGTGACGTTCAGCTTGCCGGCGATCATGGCCTCGAACGCGCCTTTGACGCCATCGATCGAGATGATGATGATGTCCTTGCCCGGTTTCATGCCCGCTTCTTCGATGGCCTGGATGGCGCCGATGGCCATGTCGTCATTGTGCGCGTACAGCACGTTGATCTTCTTGCCCTCGGCCTTCAGGAACGCTTCCATCACTTCCTTGCCCTTGGCGCGCGTAAAGTCGCCCGTTTGCGAACGGATGATCTTCAGCTTCGGATTCTTGCCGATGACTTCCTGGAAGCCTTCCTTGCGGTCGATGGCCGGCGCGGAGCCGACCGTGCCTTGCAGCTCGACGATGTTCAGGGTGGCGTCCGGGGTTTTCTTGGCATAGTCCAGCAGCCATTGGCCGGCGCGGCGGCCCTCTTCCACGAAATCGGAACCGATGAAGGTCACGTACAGCGATTTGTCGGCCACGTTGACGGCGCGGTCCGTCAGGATGACGGGAATCTTGGCGGCCTTGGCTTCGCGCAAGACCGTATCCCAGCCGGACTCAACGACGGGCGAGAAGGCGATCACGTCGACTTTTTGCGCGATGAACGAGCGCAGAGCCTTGACCTGGTTTTCCTGCTTTTGCTGCGCGTCGGCAAATTTCAGGGTGACGCCATCTTTCTTGGCCGCATCCTTGATGGAGACGGTATTGGCGGTGCGCCATTCGCTTTCGGCGCCTACCTGCGAAAAGCCCATGACGAGGGGCTTGGCGGCGAAGGCGGAAGAGGTTGCGGACAGTGCCAGCAACATGGCGCTGGCGAGGAGGGTTCGGCGTGTCAATGTCATTCTTGTCTCCAGTTTTTTTTGGAATACCATCACAGCCGGATGCCGGATGGGCGGTTTTTTATGAACCCATGGTAGGAGAAAGCAACATAGCCATCCAATCAATTCTTTTTCGCTTGCGATACCGATTTGCGTATCACCTGCCGCCCATCCCCTTCCCTGCTTACCGTTTGGCGGCCGGCAATTCGCGGCTGTGATAGCGGTTCAAGTCGCGCGCGTCGACTTGCGGCCAGCCATCCTGGTCCCACGTCATGGGCAGGATCTTGAGCTTCTGCAAATAATTGTCCGCCGTTTCATAGGCGTGCAGCACAAGGTAATCCTTGCCGTCAAACGTATAGGCACTGTTGTGGCCGAGGCCTTGCCAATCCTTGTCGCCTTTCAGCAGCACCGTGCCGCCGCCCTGCGCCATGTCGCGGCCATCCTTGTCCAGGTAGGGACCCGTCACGCTTTTTGAGCGTCCCACGGCCAGGTGATAGGTGCTTTTTTCTTTCTGGCAGCACAGGCCCCAGGAAACGAAGAGGAAGTAGTCGTTGCCGCGCCGGAAGATGAAGGGCGCCTCGATTTCCTCGGGCGCGGGCTTGAATTCGCCTGCGCGTGGCGGCAGGGGTACGCGTCGGGCCAGCGAGTGCCACTCTTGCGGTTCCGCAATGCGGGTCCAGTCTTTGTTGAGTTTCACCAGCTTGATGCCATTCCAGAACGAGCCGAACGACATCCACGGCGTGCCCTTGGCATCGGTGATGATGTTCGAATCGATGGCGTTCCACTCGTCGCGCTCGGGCACCGATTGCAGCAGCATGCCCTGGTCGACCCAGCGGTAGTCGGGCGAGCGGGGATTCAAGGTCGTGTTGACGGTCACGCCGATGCCGGACGTATTCTTGCCGAAGCCGGATACCGAGTAGTACAGATAGTATTTTCCGTCGTGAAATTGCACGTCGGGCGCCCAGATATGGTCGTCAAATGATGGCGCAGCCGTCTTGGCCCACGTGGGCTGGCCGGCGAAGACGCGTCCTTCCGGCTGCCAGTCGAGCATGTTTTTCGAACTGTAGAAGGTAATGCCGGGACCCGTGCTGTACAAATAATACGTGTCGCCTTCCTTGGCCATCACGGGGTCGTGCACGCTGACCTGGGCCGCATGCGCGGCAGCCATGATCGCCAGGGTGCTCAGGATGGCGGCCATGCCGCGTGTCAATATGTGCATCGTCTTCTCCAAAATGGTCAGCCGGCCCGTCATGCGGGCCGGCCGAGTAAATGACTGGCGGCCGACAGCTTACTCGACGGCCACCACCACGACGGCCTTGGCTGGCACCGACACGGTCAGCTTGCCGCCTTGCGCCTGGGCATTGAACGCCACCGGCTGCACGGCTTGCGGTTGCGCAAAGCTGTTGACGGCATCCATCTTGCCGGCGGTCAGCACGCGGCCCGTCACGCTGGCCACTTGCTTGCCGGCCAACGCCACGTTCACGTCGACGGCCTTGTGCGGGTTCGTGTTGACCAGCGACAGATACACCTTGCCATCCTTGCCGCGCGCGGCCGAGGCGCTCACTTCCGGAATGCTGACCTTGCCCAGGCTGTACTTGCCATTGCCCTGGATGGCGACCGGCAGCGAAGTGGCATCCTGGAACGGCACGTACATTTCAAACGCATGATACGTAGGCGTGAGGAAATATTTGTCCTTGTCCGTGATGATCATCGCCTGCAGCACGTTGACCATTTGCGCGATATTCGTCATGCGCACGCGGTCCGCGTGGGCGTGGAAAATATTGAAGTTCAAGGCGGCGACGAGCGCATCGCGCAAGCTGTTTTGCTGGAACAAAAAGCCCGTATTGGTGCCCGGCTCCACGTCGTACCAGGTGCCCCATTCATCGACGTACAAGCCCGTCTTTTTCGAGGGGTCGTTCTTGTCGATGGCGGCGATATTGTTCTTGATCAAGCTATCGATGCGCAAGGTGCGGCTCAGGGTCGAGATCCATTGATCTTCGCCAAAGCCCGTGGCGGCGCCCTTCTTTTCCCACACGCCGGTCGGCACCGTGTAGTAGTGGAAACTGATGGCGTCCATCATGTTCGGCTTGATTTCGCGGCTCAGGGTACCGGACCAGCTGATGTCGTCGTCATTGCCGCCGCTGGCGATGAATTTCGGGCGCGCGCTTTCCGGCGTCTTCATGAAGCTGTGATAGTGCTTGTACAGGTCGGCATAGTACTGCGGGCGCATATTGCCGCCGCAACCCCAGGCTTCATTGCCGATGCCAAAGTAATCGACTTTATACGGCTGGGCGCGGCCATTCTTGCGGCGCAGCTCGGCCAGGGTCGATTTGCTGTCCGACGTCATGTATTCCAGCCATTCGGACATTTCCTGCGGCGTGCCGGAACCGAGATTGCCGTTGATGTAGGTCTGCGCGCCCAGGAGTTCCGCCAGGTCGAAGAATTCATGCGTGCCGACGGCGTTCGATTCTTCCACGCCGCCCCAGTTGGTGTTGACCTTGGTCGGGCGCTTGTCGCGTGCGCCGATGCCGTCCTTCCAGTGGTATTCATCGGCAAAGCAGCCGCCCGGCCAGCGCACCAGGGGCACGTGCAACTGTTTCAGCGCGCCCAGCACGTCATTGCGCCAGCCTTTGGTATTCGGAATGGCAGATTCCGGTCCCACCCACATGCCTTCATAGATACCCGTACCCAGATGTTCGGCGAACTGGCCGTACACGTTCTTGTTGATCACGGCACCGGGCTTGGCCACGTCGATGGTGACACTGACGGGCGCGGCAAAGGCACTGCCGGCCATGGCCAGGCTGAGGGCCACGATGCTGGTATGGATGAATTTCATGCTGTCTCCTGTTTTTTAGTGAAAAGCAAGGGCCGGGATCAACCCGGCGATGGAATGGCGATGCCTCTCCTGCCGCGGGGTTGCGGCGGCAAGAGGGTGTTTCAAGATTGGAGGGCCGGTCAGCACCGGCGCGGATTGAACGATGCGCTAAGGCTTAGACCCAGCCGGCATCCACGATGAACTCCTGACTGGAGCACATCGCGCCGTCATCGGAGGCAAGGAACAGCACCATGGCGGCGATGTCCTGTGGCATCAGCTTGCTTGGCAAGCATTGGCTTTTCTTGATTTCCACTTCCGCCGCGTCGTCGACCCACAGGTCGATCTGGCGCTGCGTCATGACCCAGCCGGGCGTGACGGTATTGACGCGGATATTGTGGGCGCCATAATCGCGTGCCAAGCCCCGCGTGAGACCCACGACGGCGGCCTTGGTGGTGGCGTACACAGGGTAGCCGCCCGACTTCATGTGCCAGGAAATCGAGCTGACGTTGATGATGGAACCGCCGCCCTTGCGCTTCATGCCCTCGAAGACGGCCTGGCACGTGAAGAACATGGGACGCTGATTGATCGCAATGCGCTCATTCCAGTATTCCAGCGTGACGTCCTGCGCCTGGTGGCGCTGGTCGTTGGCGGCATTGTTGACGAGGATATCGAAGTCGCCCAGCTTGTCGGCCAGTTCGGCCATGACGGCTTGCAGCGACGGAATATCCGTGATGTCGCAATGGCGAAAAATGGGCGCCGTCAGGCCCGCTTCGGCCAGGCGGCGGCACAAGGCCTCGCTCGCTGCCACGGCGATATCGACAAACGCCACCAGCGCGCCCTGGGCGGCAAATTCCGCCACCAGGGATTCGCCGATGCCGCTGCCGCCACCCGTGATGAACACGCGCTTGCCCTGCAAGCTGCCATATTTCGCCAATTGCTTCATCTTGTCTCCGCCTGTGTATTTTTATTTTTTATGATTAAAGTTTGCCCAGCACGCCATCGTGACGGCGCCAGATGCCCAGCGGATTATCGTCGCGCAGCGACTCCGGCAGCAAGTCCTGTGGCAGATTCTGGTACGACACGGGACGCAGGAAACGGTTGATGGCCGCCGTGCCGACCGAGGTGCTGCGGCCATCCGACGTGGCCGGGAACGGGCCGCCGTGCACCATGGCCGTCGACACTTCCACGCCCGTCGGGAAACCGTTGGCCAGGATGCGGCCCACGCGGCGTTCCAGCACGGGCAACAGGCGGCGCGCGTCTGCCACGTCGCCGGCATCCATTTGCAGGGTGGCCGTCAGCTGGCCTTCCAGGCTTTCCGTGATCGCCAGCAATTGCTCGATGTCGCGGCAAGCGACCAACAGGGAAGCGGGGCCGAAGACTTCGTCGCGCAGATCGTGCTTGGCCAAAAACGCTTCGCCCGAAGTCACGAACAGGGCGGCGGCACCCTTGCCTTCGTCGCCCGTGTTTTGCACTAGCGGCGTCACGTCGGCGTGCTGTGCCAGCGCGGCCACGCCCTTGGCATAGCTGCTGGCTATGCCAGCCGTCAACATGGTGGCAGCTGGCGCCGGCGCCAGCGCTTCGGCGGCAGCGGCGGCAAACGCCGTAAAGTCAGGGCCTTCCAGGCCCAGCACGAGGCCCGGATTGGTACAGAACTGGCCCACGCCCATCGTCAGCGAGGCGGCAAAGCCGCTGGCAATCGCCGCGCCGCGGGCGGCCAGCGCTTGCGGCAACACGAAGACGGGGTTGATGCTGCTCATTTCCGCATACACGGGGATCGGCTGTGGACGTTCGGCCGCCACCTTCATCAGGGCGATGCCGCCCGAACGCGAACCCGTAAAGCCGACGGCCTGGATGGCGGGATGGGCCACCAGGGTCTGGCCGATGCCATTGCCCGTGCCCGTCAGCAAGGCGAACACGCCGGCCGGCAGCTTGCACAGGGCAATCGCTTTCACGATGGCGCGCGCCACCAGTTCCGACGTGCCCGGATGGGCCGAGTGGGCTTTCAGCACGACAGGACAGCCGGCTGCCAGGGCCGAGGCCGTATCGCCGCCGGCCACCGAGAAGGCCAGCGGGAAGTTACTGGCCGCAAACACGGCGACGGGACCCAGGCCGATCATGCGCAAGCGCAGGTCAGGACGCGGCGGCGTGCGTTCCGGCAAAGCCGAATCGATGCGCGCATCGGTCCACGACCCTTCGCGCAGCAAGCCGGCGAACAGTTTCAATTGCCCCACCGTGCGGCCACGTTCGCCTTCCAGGCGCGCGCGCGGCAAGCCGCTTTCCGTCATGGCGCGCACGATCAGCTCGTCGCCCAGCTCGAGGATTTGCGCGGCGATGGTCTCTAAAAAATCGGCGCGTTGCGCATCGCTGGTGGCACGGTACGGATCGAACGCGGCTTGCGCCAGGCGGCACGCCGCGTCGATTTGCGCGGCGTCGACCATGTGGAAGGCGGGCGCGATGTGGGCGCGCGCGGCCGGGTCCCACGCTTCGAAGGAGCCGCCATTGCCCTTGACGGCGACGCCGCCGATCAATGCATCACCGGTGATATTGAAACTCATAATGTGCTCACTTTCGCAAATTCGGTTGGGAAGACGTCGAGGCGGTTGCGCAAGGCAGGGCCAAAGGCCGGCGCTTCGATTTCAAAGGTTTCACCCGGCGCCACGCTCACGCCATCGGCAAAGCTTAACGTTGCCGTGCCAAAGAAGTGCACGTGCACGTCGCCAGGGCGTTTGAACAGCGGATACTTGAAGTGATGGTGTTCCAGGTTGGCAATCGTGTGCGACATATTCTCTTCGCCGCTGACGAACGCTTTTTCCCAGCGCACGTTGCCAGCCGCGTCGAGCACGCGCGAGGCGCCGGCGATATGCGCGGGCAATTCGCCCACCAGCAGGGCCGGGCCCACGCTGCAGGCTCGCAGTTTCGAGTGGGCCAGGTACAGATAGTTCTGGCGCTCCGTGATGTGGTCCGAGAATTCATTGCCGATGGCGTAGCCGACCCGGTAGGGCTGGCCATCGTCGCCGATCACGTACAGGCCGGCGATTTCCGGCTCTTCGCCGCCATCGAGGGCAAAGTCCGGCATGCGCAGCGGCTGGCCGCCAGCGCGCACGATGGAGCCGTCGCCTTTATAGAACCATTCGGGCTGGGCGCCAGCCGTGCCGTCAGCGGGCTTGCCGCCTTCCACGCCCAGGCGGAACATTTTCATGGAGTCGCTCAAGGATTCCGCGTCGCCGCCGATCTTCTTGTGCATGGCGTCGCGCGCGCCGGCGCTGCCCAAATGGGTCAGACCCGTGCCCGTCACGTAGCAATGCGCTTCATCGGCGTGGTCGAGCGGCGGCAGCACACGTCCGGCAGCGGCCACGTCCGCATAGGAATGCGTGGTGTTGCCGACCGTGGCGTTGACCAGGTCCGTCAGACTCACCTTTTTGCGGATGGCGTCTTGCGCCAGCGCATACGTCGTGTTGTAGCCTTCGATGACGCGGATGACGTCGTCTTGCAGCAGGCCGACGAGGCGGCCGCCGTGTTCATTCGTAAATTGCAGCAACAGCATGGGATTCTCCGCTTAGTGTGAGTGGCGCGGCACGGCGGAACCGCGATTGCCGACCAGGAAGTCGAAATCGCAGCCTTCATCGGCCTGCAACACGTGTTCGATGTACAGCTGCTGGTAGCCGCTCTTCGGTCCGGGCGCGCTGCCCAGTTCGCGGGCCGCCAGGCGCTCGGCGATTTCCGCAGCGCTGATGTCGATGTTCAGGCTGCCGTTATGGCAGTCGAGGGCGATCATGTCGCCATCCCTGACGATGCCCAGCGGGCCGCCGGCCATCGCTTCCGGCGCCACGTGCAAGACGACGGTGCCGTAGGCCGTGCCGCTCATGCGCGCATCCGAGATGCGCACCATGTCGGTGATGCCTTGCGCCAGCAGTTTCGGCGGCAAGCCCATGTTGCCCACTTCGGCCATGCCAGGATAGCCTTTCGGGCCGCAGTTCTTCATGACCAGCACGGAGTTCGCGTCCACATCCAGATCAGGATCAACGATGCGCGCCTTGTAATGTTCAAAATCCTCGAACACAACGGCCTTGCCACGGTGTTGCATCAGGTGCGGCGAGGCGGCCGACGGTTTCAGCACGGCGCCGCGTGGCGCCAGGTTGCCGCGCAACACGCAAATGCCGCCATCGGCCAGCAAAGGGTTGTCCAAGGTGCGCACCACTTCATCGTTGTAGATCGGCGCTTCGACGCAGTTGTCCCACAGCGACTTGCCGTTGACGGTCAGCGCATTCTTGTGCGGCAGCAGATCGCCCTCGCCCAGGCGGCGTATCACGGCCGGCAAGCCGCCCGCATAATAAAACTCTTCCATCAGGAAACGACCCGACGGCAGCAAGTCGACGATGGTCGGCGTGCCGCGGCCTACCTTGGTCCAGTCTTCCAGCTCCAGCGGCACGCCGATGCGCCCGGCAATCGCTTTCAGGTGGATCACGGCATTGGTCGAGCCGCCGATGGCGGCGTTGACCTTGATGGCGTTTTCAAATGCTTCGCGCGTCAGCACTTTCGACAGGCGCAGGTCTTCGTGCACCATTTCGACGATGCGGATGCCCGACATGTGGGCCAGCACGTAGCGGCGCGAATCGACGGCGGGAATGGCCGCGTTGTGCGGCAGGGACGTGCCCAGCGCTTCCGCCATGCTGGCCATCGTCGAGGCCGTGCCCATGGTGTTGCAGGTACCAGCCGAGCGCGACATGCCCGATTCGGCCGACATGAACTGGTGCAGAGTGATGGAACCGGCTTTCATCTGCTCGTGCAACTGCCATACGGCCGTGCCGGAACCGATGTCCTTGCCATTGAGCTTGCCGTTCAGCATGGGGCCGCCGCTGACGACGATGGTGGGAATGTCGACGCTGGCCGCGCCCATCAGCAGTGCCGGTGTCGTCTTGTCGCAGCCGACCAGCAGCACGACGGCGTCCATCGGGTTGCCGCGAATCGATTCTTCCACGTCCATCGACGCCAGGTTGCGCGTCAGCATGGCGGTCGGGCGCAAATTCGATTCGCCATTCGAAAACACGGGGAATTCAACTGGGAAACCGCCCGCTTCAAGGATGCCGCGCTTGACGTGTTCGGCCAGCTGGCGGAAATGCGCGTTGCAAGGGGTCAGTTCGGACCAGGTATTGCAGATGCCGATGATGGGCTTGCCGTGAAATTCGTGGTCAGGTATGCCCTGGTTTTTCATCCAGCTGCGGTACATGAAGCCGTTCTTGTCCTGCGAGCCGAACCACTCGGCCGAGCGCAGGGCTACCTTCTTTTTTGTCTCAGACATGCCATTCTCCTGGTTGTGCCATGCCGGATCTAAGGTGGTCGGCCCGGGCAGCGATGTTGGAATACTAAAGAATCCTGCCATGCCTTTCCAATCAATTTTTAATGCGTTCCGATATCGAAAACGATATCCATCGGCACCAATGAAAACGCCCTGCGGGCGCGTGGCGGCAGGGCGTGGGCTGTTTTGGCTGCGGTGCTTACTCGGTGGAAAAGCGGTACACAGTTTCCGTCCGGTATTCTTCACCCGGGCGCAAGATGGTGCCGGGGAAGTGAGGCTGGTTCGGCGAATCCGGGAAATGCTGGGTTTCCAGGCATAGCGCGCTGCGGTAGCTGATGGCGCGCAGCTTGCCATATTGGCTGCTGTCGAGGAAATTGCCGGAATAGAACTGAATGCCCGGCTCCTGCGTGTACACCTGCATCGCCCGGCCCGATTGCGGATCGCGCACGGTGGCTGCCAGGTTCAGCCCCTGACCTGTTTTTTGATTCAGCACGAAATTGTGATCGTAGCCGCGGCCGATGCGGATCTGCTCATGCGGCAGGTCGATGCTGTTGCCGATGACGGTGGCCTGGCGCAAGTCGAACGGCGTGCCGGCAACGTCCGCCAGTTCACCCGTGGGTATCGACCCCGCGTCGACGGGCAAGTAGCGGTCTGCGTTGATGGACAGCTCATGACCGAGGATATTGCCCTGCCCCGCCAGATTAAAATAGCTGTGGTTGGTCAAGTTGATCGGTGTGGCCTGGTCCGTCACGGCGTGGTAGCGCAGGTGCAGCGCATTGTCGTTGTCCAGTTCGTACACGACGGTAACGTCGAGCTTGCCCGGATAGCCATCTTCCCCATCCGGGCTGCTGCGCGTGAAGGTGACGCCGACGGCGTCGTCTTTCGTGAACGGCTCGGCTTGCCACATGACCTGGTGAAAACCCTGGTTGCCGCCATGCAAATGATTCGGTGCATTGTTGACGGCCAGCTGGTAATCCTTGCCATCCAGACTGAAACGTCCCCCGGCGATGCGGTTGCCGAAGCGCCCGATCAAGGCGCCCAGGAAGGCGCTGTTGTGCAGATACGGTTCGATGCGCTCGAATCCGAGCACCACGTCGGCAAAACTGCCATTGCGGTCCGGCACGTGGATTTCACTGATGATGGCGCCAAAGTCGAGCACCTTGACTTGCATGCCGTGGCGGTTCGTCAGGGTAAAGACACTAACGTGGTCGCCGTCTGGCAAGACGCCGAATGGCGCTTGCGTCACTGAAACAGAATCAACTGGGGTCATGGCGTCGGGTCCGGGGTTTACAGGGTCGATGAACGGCCAAACACGGGCATGCCCTGCGCATCCCAGCGCAGCGGTTTGACAAAGGTATGGCGGTCCGGGTTCCACAGCGGGTCGCCGACAATTTCCGTGTAGGTGCGGGCATGGTACACCAGCAACACACCGTCGCCATCGGCGGCCGTCGTGAAGCTGTTGTGGCCGGGACCGTAGATGCCGTGCTCGTAGCAGGTGGCAAACACGGGCTCGGGCGACTTGCTCCACGAGAACGGATCGAGCAAGTCGGACGTATCATCGGCCCACAGCAAGCCCATCGCATAGTTTTCATCGGTGGCGCTGGCCGAATAGCTGATGAAAATCTTGCCGTTGCGCTTCAACACGGACGGCCCCTCGTTGACCCAGAAGCCGCGGATTTCCCAGTCGAATTCCGGTTTGCTCAGCATCACGGGCGGCCCGGCCAGCTGCCACGGCGTGGCCATCGGCGCGATGTACAGGTTCGAATTACCCTCGATGGCGACGTCTTTCTGTGCCCACAGGTAGTACAGCACGCCGTCGTGCGTAAAGGTGGTGGCGTCCAGGCAGAAGGTGTCGATGCCCGTGTCGACCTGGCCCATGAATTCCCATTCGCCCTCAAGCGGATTGGCGTCCGTGTTGCGGATCGCGTACATGCGGTGCTGGAACAACTTATGTTTGATCTCGCGGCTCGGCGCGGCGGCGAAATACACATACCACGCACCCTGGTTGAAGTGCAGCTCGGGCGCCCATACCAGCTCGCTGTACGGCCCTGTTTCCGGCTTGTGCCACACGTCGACCGTTTGCGCGTCGGCCAGGCCCGCGATGCTGTCGGCACGGCGCAGCTCGATGCGGTCGTACTGGGGCACGGAGGCCGTAAAGTAATAATAGCCGTCGCTGTGACGGTAGATATGCGGGTCGGCACGCTGTTCGATCAGCGGGGTCAGGACTTCTGTCATGTTGCTTGCTCCATTCAGTTATTCTTACGCGGCGACAAAACCGCGCTTGTGCATCTCTACCTTGACGCCACGGTAATAGTCATCGCTGATGCGGTACTTGAACATCAGCAAGCCCATCAGCAAGTGGAAGAAGCCGGGGATGATCGACAGCATCAGGGCGATGCCGTTCAGGGCGAATTGCGTTTGCTCATGGTTGGGCTGGTAGTCGAAATACGCGAGCAGCACGCCGACCAGACCGCCCGCCACCGCCATGCCCGCCTTCTGGCAAACGGAAATGCCGCCAAAGGCGAAGCCGGAGACGCGCTTGCCCGTTTTCACTTGACCATAATCGATGGTTTCCGCGATGGCCGACCAGAACACGGGCGCGTGCAAGTCCACGACAAAGGACAGCAGGAAATACAGGGCGAAGGCCAGCACGGTATCGCTCGGCTTTACAAAGAAATAGATCGCCAGGCTGATCAGGGCGACGCCGATCTGCGTGTAGCGGAACAGTTTTACCTTGCAATAGAACTTGGTGATCCAAGTCGAGGCGATCATGGCCAGGATGGCGGCCACCACGCCCGTCGTGAGGAAGGCGGCCACGGTTTCCGTGCTGCCACCCAGATAGTATTTCGCGTAATAAATGGCGACCGAGCCGCGCACCACATAGCCGATGGTGCCCGTGACGCATACGCCGCACAACACCAGCCACTGGTCGTTTTGCAGCAGCACTTTCAATTGCGCGAGCAACGACTGCTTTTCCACCACGTGCACGACACGCTCGGTGGTGGAGAAATAGCAGAACAGGAACAGGGCCACGCCCATGACGGCCATCACGGCCATGGCCGCCTGGTAGCCGACGGCCGGGTTGCCGCCGCCCCAGCGCTGCGACAGGATCGGCACGACGATGGTCACCATGAAGGCGCCGATCTTGGCGAAGAACAGGCGGTAGCCGTTGGCCGACAGGCGATCCTGCGGGTCGCTCGTCAGGCCGCTGATCAAGGAGATATACGGGATGCCCACGCCGGCCGTCATGATGGTCATCAGGATATACGTCGAATATGCCCAGATCAGCTTGGCGTCATATTGCCACTCGGGCGTGCTGAAGACAAAAAAGACGCTGACGCCATACGGCACGGCCAGCCACAGCAGGTATGGGCGGTAACGTCCCGAAGCAAAGCTGTAGCGGTCGGTGATCTGGCCCATGACCAGGTCGGCGATGGCGCCGATGACTTTCACGGCCACGAACAGCAGCGCCAGGTCGGTGGTTTTCAAGCCATAGATATCGGTATAGAAAAAGGTGATGATCAACATCATCGACGAGATGACGACATTGAGCGCCATGTCGCCGGCGCCGAAGCCGACCTTTTCAACGGTAGATAATTTTTGCGTCTCCATGCTTTCCGTCCATTCTTTTTATGATGAATCGTGCGTGACTGCTCAACTGACAGGGGCGTTGCCGGCCGAAACCATGGCAACGCCCTTGATTTTTTACTGTGCGACCAAGTTACATTTTCCAGCGCAGAGATAAACCGACTGTCCGGTCATAACGGCGCGTATCGCGCGGATACACGCCCGCAGTGTTCCAATAATCCTTGAACTTGGTGTCGAGCAAGTTATTCCCGTCGAGGGTCACGGTGAACTGGTCGTTGATCTTGTACGACAGCGAACCGTCGAGCTGGGCCGTCGGCGCCACTTTCAAGTCCAGGCCGGGGCCGCCCTGGTTGTAGGTGTCGATGAATTTCGAGCGCCAGTTGTAGGCCAGGCGGCCCGACCACGCGTCTTTTTCGTACAGCACGACCAGGTTGTAGGCATAGCGCGACACGCCCGTGATGGCATGGCTGCCCGTCTCGTCGTCCGTGGTGCCGCTCATGTAGGTGCCGTTCGCTTGCAAGCCCAGGCCGCTCAACAGGCCAGGCAAGCCGTCATAAAACTGCTGGTAGCCAATTTCCAGGCCTTGCAGCTTGCCGGCGGCCGTGTTGTACGGGCGGTCCACGTCATAGGTCTTGCCGGCGATGGTTTCGCTGGAAATACGTTGCTGGATATAGCCGTCGAACTTGTGGTGGAAGACGGTGGCCGTGACGGAACCGGCTGGCGCGAAATACCATTCCAGCGCGGCATCGACATTGTCGCCCGTGACTGGTTTCAAATTCGGATTGCCACCCGCGCCCGTGGCCTTCACCGTTTCCGTCGAGTTGACGAGGGCCACGCCCGGGTTCAGCTGGGAAAAGCCCGGGCGGCTGATGGTGCGGCCCGCAGCGAAGCGGCCGACCAGGTCCGAGCGCAGCTTGATTTTCAGGGCCACGCTCGGCAGCACGTCGGTGCTGGCCGTGTCGCTGATGACGGGCGTGTAGACGCCATCTTGCGAACTGTTGCCTTGCAAGCTTTGTTCGGTACGCACGACGCGCACGCCCAGGGTGCCATCGACGGGGTAGGCGCCCAGCTTGAAGGCGACCTTGGCCTTGGTATAGATCGAGTACGTTTTTTCCGTATCCTTGAAGAACGAGCCCGGGTCCATGGCGCGCGCCGCGCCGCTGCCCGTGACGGCTTGGCGGATGGTGCCCGTGTTATTGAGCAGGAAATTGGCGCATGGCGTGTACCACTGCTTCAAGCCATAGTCGGGGCCGCCGCTGGACATCGGTTCCGACAGGCAATTCAAACCGGGAATCGACGTCACGCTCTGGCGGCTGAACGGGAACGCGGCGCCGGACACGTCCGGTGCTTCCGCATTGCCCTCGAAACTCTTGATCGATTCGGCTTCGCGCTTGACGCCGCGCAGGCCGACGCTGATTTCCTTGAAGATGCCGCCCGCGCTCGGCGTGTACGCCAGGTCGGCACGCACGTCGTTCGAGCTGCCCTGGTCACGGCCGTAGCGGTCGAAAAAGCCCTTCAGATAGTAGTTCGACGGGTCTTGCAAATCGCTGCCCGTGTAGTCCACGTGCAAGGTGCCGTTCTGGTTGGTATTGATACGGGCATTCGGCACGACGGTAATCGCATCAAGGATCGGGTTGCGCCAGTCATACGTGCTCCGGGTGCTGGCCACTTCCGACGTGAAACGCCATTCAGGATTGATATCCCACAAGCCGCCGACGGCAAATTGATGCGTCTTCGTCTGGTTCTTGTTCGCCTGCGTCGACATGATGGTGTTGACGTTGGTGGACGTGAGCGTTTGCAGCTGGTCGGTGCCGGGAATTTTGGTGGCCGAAACAGGCGTGCCCCACCATGGCAAGCCGACAAAGTAATCGGACTCGGCATCGAGCAGGAAGCGCGTGGCCATGCCTTCCGCGTACAGTTCGACGTCGGCGTTCGGGCGCCATTGCAGCACGGCATTGGCCGTCGTGCGGCGGCGGTCGCCCTTGATTGGCAGCAAGCCCACCTGGTCCGGCCCCGTCAAACCGGGCGACAGGAAGCTTTTATCCACGGGAGCGGTACTGAAAGCGCGTTCCTCGTGATAACGGTGCTGCTGCTGCGACAAGCCCAGCAGCGCGCCCACTTCGCCGATGCCCGTTTTCCAGCGGTTAGCCACCATGCCGCTGATGTTCGGGTCGGTGGCCTTGGATTTGTCGCTGTAGACGGCGCGCGTATTCACGCTGGCCGTGAAGTCCTTGAAATCGAACGGGCGGTTGGTGCGCACGTCGATGATGCCGGCCACGCCGCCCTCGACCTGGTCCGCGCCCTGCGATTTATAGACATCGACGCGCTGCAGCATGGTGGCGGGAATGTCGGCCAGGTTGACGTAGCGGCCCGTGGTGGTGAACAGTTCGCGGCCGTTGAGCAGGGTCGTGACATCGCGCAAGCCGCGGATCATGACGGCGCTCGCTTCGCCCGAATCGCGGCGGATCTGGATGCCGGAAATGCGCGCCAGGGTTTCGGCCACGTTGTTGTCAGGGAATTTGCCGATGTCGTCGGCCACGATGGAGTCGATGACCTGGTCCGAGCGCATCTTGATCTGCTGCGAATTTTGCGCCGAACGGCGCACGCCGCTGACGGTCACGACGGACACTTCCGCCGCCGGCTCGGCACCGGCATCGGCCACCACCGCATCCTGCGCCCACACCGAAGCCGTGCTCAGCAGACCGATACCGGCCAGTGCCGCAACGGCTGCCTTCAAGGTGAATGGACGAGGGGAAGTGGCCGCGAGCGGGCCGGTGGCGTTGCGCATCATGAATCTCCAGATATTGTATTGATATTTTTTGTATCGCTTGCATGTCGTTCGCATGCTCGGCGTTTATCTTAGGGGCTGGGCGATAATCTCTCCAATCAATTTTTCCACTGTTTCGATATCAATATTGATATCAGCGGCTGGAGGACTTTGGAGGTTGCAAACAGACAACGGCAGGGGCGTCGGGGATGCTCCCCAGAAGTGACTGCACAAAAAAGTGGCAGCGTTGGCGTACAGCATGAAAAGCGGGGCAGGCCAGCGCGCAAGGCGCTGACCGGATGACATTGACGGATGGGATGTTGACTAAAGGCCAGCATCCTACCTTCTCAAAGGCGGCAGCGCAGGTTTTGCTGGGATTGTTGAAGCGGAAGGGGAGATGCCGACAGCATCGCGTGGCAATGCGGCGCCCAGGATTTCTTGACACGGCAATCTCAACCAAATGGGGGAAAAGTGACACATGCGCCAAGTCAATGACCCGCATACCTCTATATTGTCAATTGGACACTCCAAGTACCAACCGTTACACTAGCTTTGGTCCCCCTCACCTCCCGAAAGAATCTATGCATTCTGAGTCATCACCAACAGCCCAGCGAACTTCTGTCGTATTGTGGGGCATCTTGGCTGCGCTAGCCATCGCTTCAATCATTCTTGCAGCCCTGTACTACCAAGCGACTCGCGACCTTGAAGCGCAGAAAATCACCGTCGCTGCTTTGCAGTTGGAGATTGCGAAGGAAGTCGCACGCTCGGCGGAATTGAAGTCAGATCTCAATTCTTCCCGTACCGATGCTCAGACCTTAGCTGCGAAGTCAGCTCAGCTATCGTCGGAAGTGAATAGTAAGGAACAGGCTCTTGCAGTGGAAAGAGAAAATGTCGAAGCGGAGAAATCTAAAGCCGAGTCCGCGCAAATGGCGCTCGACCAAGAAAAATCGCGCCTCCCCGTCCTCCCAGTGCGTATCGAGATGCGACGTTCCGCGATGGGCCGTGGACTTGTCGCTATATTCACGAACACGTCAGCCTTGCAACTGTCGGTTGTGATGGGAACACTTAATCCAACCACAAAAGCCGTCTCCAGGAAGTCAATACAGATAGCCCCAGGAGCAAAGTTAGAAATTGGCTACCTTGAAGGCATCCAATTTGCATCTGGCGATGAGATTCGGATGCACACCGCAGGATTTGAGGAAACACATTACACCGTGCCATAAACATTAGAGCGTATAACAAGAATGACTGGAGGACTAGGCGTCTACACAGGCATGCTTCTGCTCAACAAGCATTGGTATAGGTAAGACTGTTCGTTTGAAAAGTGCTTACGTATCGCTTGCGTGGAATTGAATTGAGATAATCAAATGAAGATAAACAACGCGAAATCCGCAATAACAGTGGAAGTCTATTGAAAATCTTGGTGCGGCTGGCGGGGATCGAACCCACGACCCTTGGCTTCGGAGGCCAATACTCTATCCACTGAGCTACAGCCGCGTAGGGGGAATTTCTGAAGTGATGCGAAGGATACCGTTTTTCTTTACCTACGTCTACGGAAACTGTCGTATCGCTGGCAATTGCATGTCACTGCTCAATTTTTGTGCTTATAATTGTGGGTTTCATAAAGGTTTACATCCAAGCATGTAAAAATGCTACCTTACACGGCCATCAGTTTCAAATCTGGACTAAGGACATCATGAGCGACGCACATAACGAACAACAATCAGCGATCAAAACGCCTAAACAATTGCTTGCCGCCGTAGCTGGCTTCTTCCTCATCACCGTCATCGGCATCATCCTGCTGGTGCAGTTCGTCACGTCGCAAAAACTGACGGGCGCCGGTACGGACAGCCAGTCGCCGGAAGCCATTGCCGAGCGCTTGAGTCCGGTTGCCAACGCCGGCTTTACCTTCAAGGATGCCAGCGGTCCGAAAGTGCTGCAAAGCGGCGAAGCCGTCTACACGGCCACCTGCGTGGCTTGCCATGGCGCCGGCGTGGCCGGTGCACCGAAATTTGGCGACGCGGGCAGCTGGTCGGCCCGCCTGGCCCAAGGCTACGATACGGTCCTGAAACACGCCGTCGAAGGCTTGCGCGCGATGCCGGCCAAGGGCGGCAATCCCGACCTCGACGATGTGGAAGTGGCGCGCGCCGTCGTCTACATGGCCAATGCGTCGGGCGGCAAGTTCAAGGAACCGGAAGTGCCGGCACCGGCCGCTGCCGCCGATGGCGCTGCTCCTGCAGCCGAGCCTGCCAAATAATTCAGCCAGCGCGCTGAACCAGGAACCGCCCAGATGGGCGGTTTTTTTTCGCCTGCGCATAAGCAAGCGATTTGTCGGATTACGCGTGCCGCTAATCCGACTTATGCGACGTTCGCGACGGACATGAAAAAGCCGCCCGGCTTGATAGCGGGGCGGCTCGATACTAGCGCGTCAGCACTGCTGTTACCACATGATGACGCGGTCTTTCGGTGGCAGATACATCTTGTCGCCCGGTTTCACGTCGAAAGCTTGATAGAAGCCGGGCTGGTTGCGCATGGTGCCGTTGGCGCGGAACTGGCCTGGCGAATGCGGGTCCGTTTTCAGCAAGACCAGTTGCTGCGCTTCACGCATCTTCATGCGCCAGACTTGGGCAAAGCCCGCGTAGAAGCGCTGCTCGCCCGTGAAACCGTCGATGACGGGGGCCTTCTTGCCATTGAGCGACAATTTGTATGCTTTATACGCGATCGCCACGCCGGAATTGTCGGCGATGTTCTCGCCCAGGGTCAGTTCGCCATTGACGAAATGGCCTTTCACCGGGCTGAAGCCGTTGTACTGCGCCACCAGCTGCTTGGTTTTCTTGGCGAAGTTTTTATGGTCGGCCTTGGTCCACCAGTCGCGCAGATTGCCGTCGCCGTCGTACTGGGCGCCCTGGTCGTCGAAGCCGTGGCTGATTTCATGGCCGATGACGCCGCCGATGGCGCCATAATTGACGGCGTCGTCCGCGTTGGCGTCGAAGAACGGCGCTTGCAGGATGGCGGCCGGGAAGACGATTTCGTTCAGCTCAGGATTGTAATAAGCGTTCACGGTCTGCGGCGTCATGCCCCACTCGTCGCGGTCGATCGGCTGGCCCAGCTTGTTCAGCTCGCGGTTGTAGTTCAGCAAGTGCGAACGCTGGATGTTACCGACCAGGTCGTCCGGCTTCACTTCCAGGCCCGAGTAGTCGCGCCATTTGTTCGGATAACCGATCTTGGTGGTAAATTTGGCCAGCTTGATTTGCGCCTGTTTCTTGGTGACAGGACTCATCCAGTCGAGCTTGTCGATGCTTTGCTTGTAGGCCGTCATCAGGTTTTTCACCAGCGCTTCCATGCGCACCTTGCGCTCGGCCGGGAAATATTGCTCGACGTACAGCTGGCCCACGGCTTCGCCCAGCGCGCCTTCGACGGCGCCCACGCCGCGTTTCCAGCGCGGACGCATTTCCGTCACGCCCGTCAGGGTGGTGCCATAAAACGCGAAGTTTTCATCGACATACGCTTTCGGCAGGTAACCGGCGTTGGCGTGCAGCAAGTGCCACTGGAAATATGCTTTCCACGTTTCCAGTGGCGTCTTGTTGGCGATCTCGGCAAAGCCTTTCAGGTAGCTGGGCTGGCTGACGATCACATAATTGACCTTGCCGGCGATGCCCGTGTCCGTCAGGTAGCGGGCCCAGTCGTAACCTGGCGCCACGGCAGCCAGTTTCGCCAGTTCCACCTTGTTGTAGGTTTTGACGGGGTCGCGGTTCTGCACATTGCTCCATTGCGCCTTGGCCAGTTCCGTTTCCAGCGCCAGGATGGCCTTGGCATTGGCGGCAGCGTTCGCGTCGCCAGCCAGGCTCAGCATTTTTTCCACGTGGGCCAGGTATTTGGCGCGCGTATCGGCCTTGCCTTCTTCCAGGTAGTAATCGCGGTCAGGCAAGCCCAGGCCGCTTTGCACGATGTCGGCCACGTATTTGGTGGAGTCCTTGGCGTCCTGGTGGATGCCGAAGTCGTAAGGCGAAGTCACGCCCAGCTTGCTGAAGTGGGCGATCACGGCCGGCAATTCCGCCTTGTCCTGCAGCGCGGCGATCTTCGCCAGCTCCGCATTCAAGGGGGTCAGGCCCAGGCTTTCCAGCTTGGCTTCGTCCATGAAGCTGTTATAAAAATCACCGATCTTCTGGGCATTCGAACCGGCCGCGCGGGCCTTGTCGGCGGCAGCGCCTTCGACGATGCCGCGCAGCTGGGTTTGCGTATCGTCGGCCAGCTTGGCAAAGCTGCCCCAGCTCGACTTGTCGGCAGGAATCACGGTTTCCGCCAGCCATTTGCCATTCAGGTGCTGGAACAGATCGTCCTGCGCGCGCACGGCAGGGTCGACGTATTCGACGGCGATGCCGGACGTCAGCGCCGCGGCGGCGACGGCCGTGGCGGGAGCGGCGGCGGCTTTCTTGGCGCTATCAGCGGCGCCAGCCATGCCGGACACGCCGGCCAGCAAACTCAGGGTCAATGCACTTAACAAATAACGATTCACGGTTGTCCTCTATATTGTATTGTGTGGAATATAAGGGTCAGAAGGCCCAGGGCTTCTGGCCCGGTTTTTGACTGTAGCATACCGGCTGAAATGACAGAAAGAACTTTGGCCAGAATGCAAAAAAGACCACGCACGTGGTCTTTTTTGTTGTGACAAGATAACGTTTACATGGCGTAGGTCGGCTTAGCCCAGAGGGCGTAAGCCGACAACATTGTGAGCGCCATCGGTGTGTCGGATGACGTTTACCAGATGATCACGCGGTTTTCCGGAGCAACATACATCTTGTCGCCCGGTTTCACGCCAAACGCTTCATAGAAGCCAGGCTGGTTGACCATGGTGCCATTGGCGCGGTACTGGCCCGGCGAATGGGGATCGGTCTTGATCTGCACGATCTGCTGCGCTTCGCGCATCTTGCTGCGCCACACCTGGCCAAAGCCCATGTAGAAGCGCTGGTCGCCCGTCAAGCCATCAAGCACGGGCGCCGGCTTGCCGCCCAGCGAGATTTTATAGGCTTTATAGGCGATCGCCACGCCCGAGTTGTCGGCGATGTTCTCGCCCAGGGTCAGCGCGCCGTTGACGTGGTAGCCCGGCAATGGGCTGTAGCCGTCATATTGCCTGGTCAGCGCGTCGGCCTTGGCCGCGAAGTTCTTGCGGTCGGCCGGGGTCCACCAGTCGCGCAGGTTGCCGTCGCCATCGGACTGGCTGCCCTTGTCGTCGAAGCCGTGGCTGATTTCATGGCCGATGACGGCGCCGATGGCGCCATAGTTGACGGCGTCGTCCGCGTTGGCGTCAAAGAACGGCGGCTGCAGGATGGACGCCGGGAAGACGATTTCATTCATCGTCGAGCTGTAATAGGCGTTCACCGTTTGCGGCGTCATGCCCCACTCTTCGCGGTCGATCGGTTTGCCCAGTTTGGCCACCTGACGGGCGGAGCCGAAGTTGGCGGCGCGCATCATGTTGCCCACCAGATCACCCTGGACGATTTGCAGCTTCGTGTAATCGCGCCATTTGTTCGGATATGCGATCTTCGGCGTAAACTTGGCCAGCTTGGCTTGCGCTTCCTTCTTGGTCTCCGGGCTCATCCAGTCCAAGGTGTCGATGCTGTCCTTGTAGGCGGCCAGCACGTTTTTCACCAGTTCCTGCATGTGCGCCTTGCGCTCTGCCGGGAAATATTGCGCGACATACAGTTTGCCGACGGCTTCGCCCAGCACGCCTTCGACGGCGCCCACGCCACGCTTCCAGCGCGGCTGGTTTTCCTTCACGCCGCTCAGTACCGTGCCGTAGAAGGCAAAGCTTTCATCGACGAAGTTTTTCGACAGGTAGCTGGCATAGCTGCGCAGCAACTGCCATTCGAAATACGCTTTCACGGTGTCCAGGTCGGCGGACGCGAGCACCTTGTTGTAGCCGGCCAGGTAGCTTGGCTGGTTGACGATGACGTAATCGACCTTGTTGGCGATACCGAGGGCGGCCAGGCCCGACTTCAGGTCGTAGCCCGGGGTCAGGTCGTTGAGTTGATTGATGTCGGTCTTGTTGTAGCGTTTGACGGGGTCGCGGTTCTCGACCTTGGTCCATTGCACTTCAGCCAGGGCCGTTTCCAGCGCAACGACAGCCTTGGCGCGCGCGGCGGCGTTCTTGTCGCCAGCCATGGCCAGCATTTTTTCCACGTGCGCCTGGTATTTTTCCTTCACGCCAGCCTGCTTGGCTTCCAGGTAATAGTCGCGGTCGGGCATGCCCAGGCCGCTTTGACTCACGTAAGCCGCATATTTCGTCGAGGCGCGCGCATCCTGGCCCACGTAGACGGCGTACGGGGTCGACACGCCCGTCTGGCTCAGGTGGGCGATCAGGGCCGGCACGCCCTTCTTGTCGCGCAGCGAGCGGATACGGTTCAGTTCGCCGGCCAGCGGCTTCGTGCCCAGCGCTTCGAGCTTGGCTTCATCCATGTAGCTCGCGTACAGGTCGGCGATTTTCTGCGCTTCGGAACCGGCTTTCTTGGTTTTGTCCTGCTGCGTAGCGACGATGATGCCGCGCAATTGCGGCGTCGTATCGTCGCGCAGCTTGGCGAATGAACCCCAGCTCGACTTGTCGGCGGGAATCTCGGCCGTGGCCAGCCACTTGCCGTTCAAATGGGTAAAGAAATCGTCCTGCACGCGCACGGCAGGGTCGATGTACTGCACATCGATGCCGGAAACGACGCCAGCGGCGGCAGGTGCGGCAGGTGCGACACTTGGGGCCACGGTCGGAGCGGCAACGGCGGATACGGGTTCGGCGGCATGGGCAAACGCAGCCAACAGGGTCAGGGTCAGACTGCTCAAGAGATAGCGATTCACGGATTGTCCTTATGGGGCATGTCAAAAAGACCGGGCGGATGGCTTAGGGCGGATAGCCTGCCGCGCCAGGCGCTGCAGGAATGTAGCACGCGAGCATGCCATTTGACCATCCTTGCCCCCCGGGACTGCCTCCTTGCTTGCCCTTAGTTGTCCGGTATCGTCATGCCGGCGCCTCCACTGCCCATAGTCACGCCCCCCATTCCGCCCTTGCCGCCCTTGCGGCCACCGTGCTCGCCACCGGGAACGCCACGCGATTCGCTGCGGGGCATGGCGGCGTCCATCACGCGCGCCATCTGGCCGGCGATGAACTGGGCCACCATCTGGCGCTGGTTCTCGTCCAGGGCATCGTTGACGCTCAGCCACCATTCGCGCAGCTGCTTTTCTTCGGCCAGGCTCTGTGTGCTTTCCGTGTCCAGGCCGGCGAGCAAGTCGCGCAGCTCCAGCCGGGGCGCCTGCAAGCCCTGCGTCACGCCTGCTTGCAGGCGTTCGCGGCGCGCCTTGCGTTCGCGCAAGAGTTGGCGGGATTTCCCTTCCACCTGTTGCCACAAGGTGCTTTGATTCGCATTGAGTTTCAATTCCGCCTTGAAATCGGGCGCCATCGGCAACAAGTCTTCCAGGCGCATCTCGGCAATCGGCACGGCCGAGGCGGTCAAGGCGGTTGTGCCCAGCAGCAAGGCCAGGCCGAGACGGCGCACGGCGTTGGGAAAGGTCAGCGAGATCATGGGGCTCCGGATAAAAAAAAGCCTGCGTCCGCGGACGCAGGCAAAACCACTTCGGGTCGAGAATGCGAATCCACTATAGGGCCGCCGCACACGCTTTTTTTCGACTCTTACAAATGCTTACTCCCCTCAAGACTCACTATACATCGCATACAAAACCGCAACATATGGCAAGCTGGCAGCCCCGTTTTCGCGCGTAGACTGGCTCCAGGCACGCTTTTTCCACGGCCGGCCCACGCCGGCAGAGATTCAGGTCTATACTTTCAACAAAGCGCCGCTCCACGGGGACTGGCGCTTGTGCAAGACACGCTAGCTGCAAAGGTGCAAAGATGGGCAAACTCAAAAATACCGGCTTGATCGGCCTGGGCGTGGTGGCCGGCGTCGCCGTGTCGCTGCAATTTTCCGCCATGGCGCAAAAGACCGTCGAACCGCCCCTGCCGCTGGAAGAGCTGCGCCAGCTGGCCGACGTGTTTGGCCTGATCAAGTCCGATTACGTCGAACCGGTGGAAGACAAGAAACTGCTGGAAGACGCCATTTCCGGCATGGTCGCCTCGCTCGACCCCCATTCCGCCTACCTGGACAAGAAAGCCTACGCCGAGCTGCGCGAAGGCTCCGAAGGCAAGTTCGTCGGCCTGGGCATTGAAATCGGCCTCAGCGAAGACGGCTACATCAAGATCGTCTCGCCCATCGAGGATTCGCCCGCCTACCGCGCCGGCATCAAGGCCGGCGACTTGATCACCCGCCTCGACGGCCAGCCCGTGAAAGGCGTCAGCCTCGACGATAACGTCAAGCGCATGCGCGGTGAACCGGGCACCAAGGTGTCGCTGACCATTGCCCGCAAGGATGAACCGCAGCCGCTGGCCTTCACCATCACGCGCGAGGAAATCCATCAAAAAAGCGTGAAGGCGAAGATGGTCGAGCCGGGCTACGCCTGGCTGCGCGTGTCGCAATTCCAGGAACCGACCGTCGACGACATGGCCGCGCAGATCACAGCGCTATATCAACAGGATCCGAACATCAAGGGCATGGTGCTGGACCTGCGCAACGATCCGGGCGGCGTGCTGCAGGGCGCCATCGGCGTCTCGGCCGCCTTCCTGCCGAAGGACGCGCCCATCGTCTCGACCAACGGCCAATTACCGGACTCGAAACAGGTATTTTATGGCCGCGCCGAATACTATAACTTCCGCTCGGAAGGCGACGCGCTGGCGAAATTGCCGCCCGCCATCAAGAAAGTACCGCTGGTAGTGCTCGTCAACACGGGTTCGGCCTCGGCCTCGGAAATCGTCGCCGGCGCCCTGCAGGATTACAAGCGCGCCACCATCATCGGCACGCAAACCTTCGGCAAGGGTTCCGTGCAAACCATCCGTCAATTGACGGCCGACACGGCCGTCAAGCTGACGACGGCCCGCTACTACACGCCGAACGGCCGCTCGATCCAGGCCAAGGGCATCGTGCCCGACCTGCTGGTCGATGAAAATGCGGACGGCGACGGCTTGAACGGCTTGCGCATCCGCGAAGCGGACCTGACCAAGCACCTGAGCAACGACCGCGACCAAGAAAGCGCCAAAGCGGCCCCCGTCAACGACGAGATGGAAGAGCAATTGCGCATCATCGCCCTGGAAAAGACCCGCAAGCCGCTGGAATTTGGCAGCAAGGACGATTTCCAATTGCACCAGGCGCTCAATCACCTGAAGGGCTTGCCGGTGCAACTGGCCAAGGCCGAACCGGTGGTGGTGCAGGCCGACGTCAAGAAAGAACAGAAGAAGTAAGCAGCACAGCCAGGGGGCGCAATGCCCCCCGGTAAGCCGTCCACGCGACAAAAATCAATCTTCCGCCACACATCGCCCTGCCCCGCAACACGAAACTCTCTACAGTCGAGCACGTTTGTGTAAAATTTGCTTCACTTATCGGCGCCACGTCGATTGCCAAATTTGAAAGTTTAACCATGAAACAAGTCGTCATCAGCGGTACCGGACTGTACACGCCGCCATTTTCGATCTCCAACGAAGAACTGGTCACCTGCTTCAATGCCTACGCGGAAAAGTTCAATGCCGATAACGCCGACGCGATCACCGCGGGCACGGTGACGGCGCTGGACCTGTCGAGCGTGGCCTTCATCGAAAAGGCGTCCGGCATCAAGTCGCGCTTCGTGATGGAAAAGGAAGGCATCCTCGACCCGGCGCGCATGGTCTCGCGCATCCCGGAACGGGGCGATGACGAACTGTCCCTGCAGGCGGAAATGGCGGTCGCCGCCGCGCGCGACGCGCTGGCCCGCGCCGGCCGCACGCCGGCCGACATCGACATGGTGCTGGTGGCCTGCAGCAACATGCAACGCGCCTACCCGGCCATGGCCGTGGAAGTGCAGGATGCGCTGGGCATCGATGGTTATGGTTTTGACATGAACGTGGCGTGCTCGTCGGCCACCTTCGGCATCCAGCAAGCCGTGGCCGCCGTGCAAAGCGGCCAGGCGCGCGCCGTGCTGGTCTTGAATCCCGAAATCACCAGCGGCCACCTGAACTGGCGCGACCGCGACAGCCATTTCATTTTCGGCGACGCCTGCACCGCCATCATCGTCGAAGCGAAAGACACGGCCGTGTCCCGGCACCAGTTCGAGATCATCGGCACGGAACTCAAAACGCGCTTCTCGAATGCCATCCGCAACAATTTCGGCTTCCTCAACCGTTTTGACGAGTCAGGCGTGGGCCAGGCCGATAAACTGTTCCGCCAGCAAGGCCGCAAGGTCTTCAAGGAAGTGTGCCCGATGGCCGCCGAGATGATCAAGGCGACCCTGGCCAAGGCCGGCGTGGAAGTGGCGCAAGTCTCCCGCTACTGGCTGCACCAGGCCAACCTGAACATGAACTTGCTGATCGCGCGCCTGATCCTGGGCCGCGACGCGCAAGAGAACGAAGCGCCCGTGATCCTCGACACCTACGCCAACACCTCGTCGGCCGGTTCCATCATCGCCTTCCATAAATATCAGGATGACATGGCGGCGGGCAGCACCGGCGTCATCTGCTCGTTCGGCGCCGGCTATTCCATCGGCTGCGTGGTCGTGCGCAAGGTCTGAGCGCATGGGTGTAACATCGCTTGATTCCTTGAATTAGGCGATGTTCGGGGTGGATAGGCATGCGTTCGCGGCCACCTGGACGAAGATATAGCACTGGTTTTTTGCGATAAAGCCGCAGGAAATTTTCCGGCAGCGGCTTTGATGCGTTTATACTTAGCCGCTGAGCAACATCTTTTCCATCCGCACATCCGCCATAAGGAACCCCACACGCATGCCCCATGACATCAGCCTGATCACCACCATCGCCGCCGCCCTCGGGTTCGGCCTCATCTTCGGCTTCATTGCCGCGCGTCTGAAACTGCCGGCACTGGTCGGCTATCTGGCCGCCGGCATCATCATCGGACCGGCCACGCCCGGTTTCGTGGCGGATGCGGAAATAGCGGGACAATTGGCGGAAATCGGGGTGATGCTGATGATGTTCGGTGTCGGCCTGCACTTTTCCATCGAAGATTTATGGGACGTGCGCAAGATCGCGCTGCCCGGCGCCATCCTGCAGATCGGCGTCGCCACGGCGATGGGCATGGGCCTGGCCCACTGGTGGGGCTGGACCCTCGGTGGCGGGCTGATCTTCGGCCTGGCCCTGTCCGTGGCCAGTACCGTGGTGCTGCTGCGCGCGCTGGAAGAACGGGGCATCCTCGATTCCCTCAATGGCCGCATCGCCGTCGGCTGGCTGGTAGTGGAAGACCTCGTCACCGTGCTGGTCCTCGTGCTGCTGCCGGCGTTTGCCGGCGCGCTGGGCGGCAAGGTCGCCCCTGGCGCCGAAGCCGTCAGCCTGTGGCAAACCCTGGCCATGACCCTGGGGCAAGTGGCCGGCTTCATTCTCTTCATGCTGGTCGTCGGCCGCAAGCTGTTCCCGTGGATACTGTGGCAAGTGGCGCGCACCGGTTCGCGCGAGCTGTTCACCCTGTGCGTGATCGCCGCCGCCGTCGGCATCGCCTACGCTTCCACCAAGCTGTTCGGCGTGTCCTTCGCGCTGGGCGCCTTCTTCGCCGGCATGGTGCTGCGCGAGTCCGAACTCAGTCACCGCGCCGCGGAAGAATCCCTGCCCCTGCGCGATGCGTTCGCCGTGCTGTTCTTCGTTTCCGTCGGCATGCTGTTCGAGCCGAACATCCTCGTCGACAAGCCTTTGCAAGTGCTGGCCGTGTGCGCCATCATTATCTTCGGCAAGTCGATCGCCGCCTTCCTGCTCGTGATGGCGCTGCGCTATCCGCCGAAAACGGCCATCATCGTCTCGGCCAGCCTGGCGCAGATCGGCGAGTTCTCGTTCATCCTGGCCGCGCTGGGCCTGTCCCTGGGCCTGATGCCGCAGGAAGGCCAAAGCCTGATCCTGGCCGGCGCCATCCTGTCGATCGCACTCAACCCGCTCGTCTTCAGCATGGCCAAGCCGCTGCTGCGCGTGATCGGCAACAGCGATTTCGCCCGCAAGTTCGAACGCACGACGGATCCGCTGGCCGAGCTGCCGATGACGGTGCCGCAGGAAAAACTGTCGGGCCAGATCGTCCTCGTCGGCTATGGCCGCGTGGGCCGGCGCATCGCCGCCGCCCTGATGGAGCGGGGCATCCACTTCGTCGTGGCAGAGGAAAACCGCGAAATCGTCGACCAGCTGCGCAAGCAGGGCATTCCCGCCGTGGCCGGCAACGCGGGCGAACCGGCCGTGCTGATCCAGGCGCACATCACGCATGCCACCATGCTCGTCATCGCCACGCCGGACACCTTCCACGTGCGCGCCATGATCGAGACGGCGCGCGCGCTGAACCCCGCCATCCTGACGGTGGTGCGCACGCACAGCGAAGAAGAGGCGGAATTGCTGCGCGCGGAAAACGCGGGCAAGGTCTTCATAGGCGAGCACGAGCTGGCCAATGGCATGGCCGAGCACGTGCTGCAAAGTTTTGAGACAGCGAAGAAGGGGCATGGCCATTAAGGTTCTTTGATGCCGAACCTCTAGCCCATGCAAATGCCGGGGTCGGATCCTGAGGGTCCGACCCCAGTTTTTTTTCCGGGTTATAAACTCGCCGCCAGCTCCGCCCCTTCGCGTATCGCCCGCTTGGCATCGAGTTCCGCCGCCAGCGCGGCGCCGCCGATCTTGTGGAAACGGGGGCCGCCAGCCTGCAAGGGCTTGCCATCCTTGTCGACGGGCGGCATGAGTTCCGTCAAGCTGTCCTGGCCCGCGCAGATGACCACGTTGTCCACGGCCAGCAGGCGCTGCTCGCCGCCCACGGTGATGTGCAAGCCCTGCTCGTCGATCTTGTCATACGCCACGCCGGCCAGCATGGCCACGCCGTTTCTCGCCAGCGCCGCGCGGTGCACCCAGCCCGACGTCTTGCCCAATCCGGCGCCCACTTTCGACGTCTTGCGCTGCAACAGGAAGATTTGCCGCACGGGATGGGGCGCCGCGGGCGGCACCAGGCCGCCGCCGGTCGCCGCGTTCAGGTCCACGCCCCACTCGCCCGCCCAGGTGGCCACGGTTTGCGGCAGCGGATGCGCCGGGTCGTGCAGCAAATACTCTCCCACGTCGAAGCCGATGCCGCCCGCGCCGATGATGGCCACGCGCGCACCCACGGGTTTCTTGGCTTGCAATACATCGAGGTAGGACAGCACCTTCGGATGGTCGATGCCGGGAATGGCCGGCAGGCGCACCTTGATGCCGGTGGCGACGATGACGTCGTCATAGCCGCCGGCCAGCAATTGCTCGCGCGTGACGCGCTGGCCCAGGCGCAGCTTGACGTCCAGCAGCGCCAGCCGACGGCTAAAGTAGCGGATGGTTTCCGTGAATTCTTCCTTGCCGGGAATTTGCATGGCTACCTTGAACTGGCCTCCCACGCTGTCGCTGCTGTCGAACAGGGTCACGTGATGTCCGCATTCGGCGGCCACGCAGGCGGCGGACAGTCCGGCCGGCCCGGCGCCGACGACGGCCACCCGGCGCGGCACGGCCTTTTTCGCGTACACGAGTTCCGTTTCATGGCAGGCGCGCGGATTGACGAGGCAGCTGGCGCGCTTGTTGGCAAACGTGTGATCAAGGCAGGCCTGGTTGCAGCCGATGCAGGTGTTGATCTCGTCGGCGCGGCCCGAGGCGGCCTTGGCGACAAAGTCAGGATCGGCCAGGAAGGGGCGCGCCATCGACACGAGGTCGCAGTCGCCCCGCTCGAGGATGGCATTGGCCTCATGCGGCATGTTGATGCGGTTCGAGGCCACCACGGGGATCGCCACTTCGCGGCGCAGCCGGCCCGCCACGGAAGCGAAGGCCGCGCGCGGCACCGAGGTGACGATGGTGGGCACCCGCGCCTCATGCCAGCCGAAGCCGGTATTCAAAATCGTCACGCCCGCCTGCTCCAGGGCCTTGGCCACCGCCACCACGTCATCCCAGGTATTGCCGCCCTCGACCAGGTCGAGCAGGGAATGGCGGTACATGATGATGAAGTTGGGGCCGACGGCGGCGCGGATGCGGCGCACGATGTCCACGGGCAGGCGCATGCGGTTCTCGATGCTGCCGCCCCAGCGGTCCTGGCGCAGATTCGTGCGCGCACACAGGAACTGGTTCAACAGATAGCCCTCGCTGCCCATCACTTCGATGCCGTCGTATCCCGCCTTTTGCGCTAGGCGCGCGCAGCGCACGTAGTCGCAGATCGTGCGTTCGATGCCGCGTTCGCTCAAGGGGCGGGGGCGGAAGGGGGAAATCGGCGATTTCCTGGCCGACGCCGAGACGACGAACGGCTGATAGCCATAGCGGCCAGCATGCAGGATCTGCATGACGATCTTGCCGCCCTCCTCGTGCACGGCGCGCGTCACCTTGCGGTGGTTGGGCACGTCGCCGAGGAAATTCAAGGTCCCGCCGAACGGCAGCAGCCAGCCCTGGCGGTTCGGCGAAATGCCGCCCGTGACGATCAGCCCCACGCCGCCGCGCGCCCGTTCGCGGTAAAACGCGGCGAGCTTGCCATAATGATAAAAGCGGTCTTCCAGGCCCGTGTGCATGGACCCCATGATGACTCGGTTGCGCAAGGTGGTAAAACCCAGGTCGAGCGGGGCCAGCAGATGGGGATAGGCAGTCATGGTGATCGGTCCGGTAATAGTGGTTGCAGGCCGTACGGTAGCAAGCATTGCCGATCGCCGCAGCGACTTTCTCTAGACCGGGAGTTCTAAATCGCCCGGCGCAGCGGCCGGCGACGCTTACGGCTTGTGCCGGCCGGTACTTTCCCGTAGGCTAGGTGCATGACGCGATTCTTCCTTTGCCTGCTGATGCTGTGCGCCGTCCCCGCTACCGCGCTGGCGCAGGCGATACGCCTGGACAAGCTCAAGGTCGAGGTCAAGCGCATCGAGGTCGACGGGCAGCGCATGTATGAAGTCGATGCCAGCGCCAGCGTGCAGGCGCCGTCGGCGTCCGTGTGGAAAACCCTGACCACCTACGAGCGCATGAATGAATTCGTGCCCGACCTCAGTTCCTGCCGCGTGCTGTCGCGCAACGGCAATGAAGTCATCATCGAGCAGCAGGGCATGGCGCGCTTCCTGTTCATGAACCACGCCATCCACCTGGTGGTGCGGGCCACGGAAACGCCGTTCACGTCCATCGACATCGCCCTGATCTCCGGCGACATGCGGCATTATGAATCGCGCTGGAATCTGTATCCCGTGCCCGAGACGGGCGGCACGCGCATCGTCTTTTCCAGCCGGCTGATGCCGGGCTTCTATGTGCCCGGCATGCTGGGCACGACCATGATACGCGGCGATATCGAGCGCATGATGGCGGCCGTGCTGGCCCGCATCGACAGCCAGCACATGGAAAAGTCAGGCTGAATTACGCCAGATAGGTATCGCGGTCGCGGATTTCCGCGAAGTTTTCCAGGCTGCCCAATTTGACCGTAACGGGGTTCAGGCTGGCTTGTGGCTGCATCGAACGCCAGGCGAACAGCCATTCCTGCTCAACGGCCTCGGCGCGCGTCTTGGTGAAGGCAGCGCCCAGGGCCGCGCGCTGGCCATATTCGACCAGGCCATCGATGCCTGCCCAGCTGGGCAAGGTGCGCTGTACGGCGCGGTGCAGGCGTTCGCCGAATTCTTCCGTATTGTGGATGATCAGGCAAGCGTCGGCCGGGGCGAACAGGTCGAACAATTGCTTGTCCCACACTTGCGAAAAACTCAGGGTCAGACAATTGCCCGCAGGGGTCAGGCGGAACTGGCCCAGGCTCAGCGCCTGCTCGAGTTCGCTGCGCTGGCCGTAGCGGTGCAGGGTGGGGGGACGTTTGTAATCGTGCATGCTGGACTCGTTCTTCAATAGTAGGGTAAACCGGCGCGCCGCTTAACGTGGCGGGCGGATATGGCGCCGGATGCGCTGGGCCGTCGCGGCCAGGTAAATTTCGCGCAGTAAATAAATAAAACAGCCGATCAGGCAAAGCACGGCCAGCACAAAGAAGGCCGCGATGTATTTGTCCAGGGTCAGGTTCAGAATATCGCCCAAAAACAGCATGGCGATGATGACGCAGACGAAGAAACCGCACGCCGTGCTCAGCGAAATCGAGTAATTGATCAGATGGGTACGCCGATACAGGGTATCTAGCTCATCCATATAGAAATCGTTGTAGCCGATATCGAGCCGGTCTTCCAGCACGCGCGTGCGGTCGATGATGCGGCCCAGGCGGTTGGTCAGCACCACCAGCATGGTGCCAATACCGGTCAACAGGAAAACCGGCGCAATCGCCAGCTGGATGATATGGCCGATGTCGCCGATCTGTATGTTCATGGATAAAAAGTCGTGGGTTCACACCGGCGCCCGACCGTGGCGCCAGCACAGGCCATAGTGTAGCAGGTGGCGCACGCCGGCTGGCCGCTTTGCCAACCGGCGTGTCGCATGGTCATGCGAAGCCGCGTCCCGGCACGAAGCGCTCGGTGGCGCGCACCAGCGCCGAAGCGATGCCGTGCTCGAGCGCGCCATGGCCCGCATCCGGTATCATTTCCAGTTGCGCGCCGGGCCAGGCCTGCTGCAGCCGGTAAGCCGACAGCGGCGGGCAGATGGCGTCGTAACGGCCCTGCACGATGACCGCCGGCAAATGCGCGATGCGTCCCATGTTGCGGATCAGCTGGTCTTCCTCGAAGAAACCGAGATTGGCCATGTAATGCGATTCGAGCCGGCCCACGCCCAGGTCCAGCGCATCGTTCGGCACGTCCTCGGGCTGCGGCATCAGGTAGACGCGGCGGCCTTCGAAGCGGCTCCAGGCACGCGCGGCCGGCCAGTACACGGCGGGATCGCTGCTGAGGATGCGTTGCACGTAGGCCGCCAGCAAGTCGCCCCGTTCTTCCGGTGGAATCGGCGCGGCGAATTCCGCGTACAGTTCCGGATAGAACCAGCGCACGCCTTCGATGAACCAGTCGATTTCCGCCTGCGTGCACAGGAAAATGCCGCGCAGCACGAAACCGAGGCAGGCTTCTGGATGCGCCTGGCCATACGCCAGCGCCAGGGTCGAGCCCCAGGAGCCGCCAAACACCAGCCATTGGGCAATGCCGAACTGGGCGCGCAGGCGTTCGATGTCTTCGATCAGCAGCTGCGTCGTGTTGTTGCGCCATTCGCCCAGCGGCGTGGACTTGCCGGCGCCGCGCTGGTCGAACAGGATCACGCGGTAGCGCTGCGGATCGAAGAAGCGGCGGTGCTGCGGCGACAGGCCCGCGCCGGGGCCGCCATGCAGGAACAGCACGGGGATGCCGTCGGGGTTGCCGCACTCTTCCCAGTAAATGGTGTGGATGTCATCGACCGTCAGCATGCCGTGCCGGTTCGGCGACAGGACGGGAAACAAAGGTGTCAGGGAATCGGGCATGGCGGTCCTTGGAATGGCGATCAGGGCGCCAGGCGCGAGTCCTGGCAACTGTTCCAATTATAGTGCGCGCCCGGTGCCTCAGGCCAGCAGCAAAGGCAGGCGGTTCGACGACTTGATTTCACGCATCGACAGGCTGGACTGGATTTCCGCCACGCCAGGCAGGCGGCGCAGCACGGTCGAGACAAATTCGCCATACGCTTCCAGGTCGCGCGCCACCACTTGCAGGAAATAATCGGCTTCGCCCGCCACGTTGTGGCACGACAAAATTTCCGGAATCGTCGCGATGGCCTGCTCGAACTGCGACGGCTGCTCGCCGCCGTGGTTGGCAAACACGACCCGCACGAACGCGACGAGGCCGATGCCCAGCTTCTTACGGTTGAGCAAAGCCTGGTAGCCCGTGATAAAACCTTCGTCTTCCAGGCGGCGCAAGCGGCGCCAGACGGGGGTTTCACTGAGTTTCAAGCGCTCGGCCAGGCGCGCATTCGACAGCCTTCCTTCATCCTGCAACAGCCTGAGTATCTGCAAATCGGTGGCGTCGAGGCTAACTTCTGAAATTTTCATCTAATTTTTGTTTTTATACGAGTGGAATCTACCCGAATACTAGGGCATGCAGGGAAGGAAAAGCAAGCACATTTCATCGCAGCGGGAACATAATGGGACCCGGCGAGCAGGCTGCACCGTGCGCATGCTCCCGCTTTTCTTTTCGACTGGCCCATGTCCGATTCTACCTTCCTGATGTACCTGCTGGCACTGGCCGGCGCGTTTTTATTACCGGGCCCCGACATGGCGCTGGTGCTGGCGACGGGCGCCGCGCGCGGCGTGGCCACGGCACTGGTGACGGCCGTGGGCATCGCCGGCGCGCGCGCCGTCCACGTGGCGCTGTCTGGCGCGGGCCTGGCGGCGCTGATGGTGACGCATCCGCAAGCCTTGCAGTGGGTCAAATGGGCCGGCGCCGCCTACCTGCTGTACCTGGCGCTGCGCCTGCTGCAATCGGCCCTGTCCACCAAAACGGCGCAGGAAGAAGCGGCACCCGCCACGGCGCATGGCGCCCGCGCCAGCCTGGTGCGCGGCTTCCTGACGAATCTGCTCAATCCGAAGGCACTGCTGTTTTGCAGCATGTTCCTGCCGCAATTCGTCGCCGGCAGCGAGCAGGTCGGCATGCAATACCTGCGCCTGGGCGCCGTCCTGGTGCTGATGGGCCTGCTGTTCGACGCCCTGTACGCCGTGCTGGCCGCGCGCCTGGCGCGCCGCCTGCGCGGCAAACCCTCGCCTTACGGCAAGTTCGTGCTGCCCACCGTATTCGTCTTGCTGGCCGGGCGGCTGGTGCTGGGCTGACCTGCTTTAGCGTCGGCAAAGAAGGCGGGGTAGTCGTTCAACAAGCCGCGCTCACGATCGTTGACCTTGCGAAATTGCCGCAGCGACGGCGCCATGGCCCGGCCCGCATCCCAGCTGCGCCAGGCGTTCGGCGCATCGAACTGCGCCAACAAGGCGTCGCCCAGATCCTGGTATACGGCCGCCATCTGCGGCTTTGCCTGCAGCACTTGCAGATACAAGGCCGTCGCTTGCGGCCATTGCCCCAGCTTGGCGCGCAAATTCCCCTCGAACAGCGCCAGTACGGCCTGATCCGCCCCCATTTGCTTCCTCAATTCCTGCACGCCGGCCAGCGCGGCCGCGATGCCCTCCTTGTCCTTGGCCAGCAATCCCCGCGTCAAGTCATGGATGGGCTGGCATTCCTGCATGGCCTGCCGTTGCTCCGGCGAGAGTTTTTCGACCAGCGCGCCCGTGGAAAAATGGTCTTCCAGCATGGTCAAGAAAGCTTCGAAGGGCTTTTCTTCGGCAAAGAGCTTTTCCGCTTCGGCCCGCAGCGCCGGATGCACCTGCGGTCCCGGCGGTGGCAGCGACGCCGCCTGCGCCAGCACGCTTTCGAGCGGCGGTGCATCGGCCCCCAGCGGGCGCGGCCGGTAGGCGGCCAGGGTATACGTGGCGGGCGCCCCCGCCGTCATGGCGCTGATGCGGAAATGGCGCGCGACCTTGCCGCCCACCTCCTCGTAGTGCAAGGTGAATGCGGCGGGAATGCGCTTGCCGTCGGCCAGCATCTTCAGCACCAGCGGATGGCCGCCCCATGTGTAGCGCAAATACTGGGCAAACGCCGTCGCATCGTCGTTACTGACGGGGCTGCCGGCAATGCCCAGGCGCAGCAGGGGCTGCTCATCGAGCGACCACAGCACGGCGCCATCGAGTATATGGGGCACGAGCGCATTGCGCCGCCTTGCCGCCGGCAAGGACAGCGCTTGCTCTTCATACACGGGCGGCGTGACGTGGGCTTGCAAGCCGCCAGCCTTGAGCGCGCCGGCCATACCCTGACGGTGCGCTATCTCGATGCGGCGAAAACCCGCCACGTCGAACAGCGAATACGTGTCGTAGGTGGACGCCGCCGTATCGATCACGTAGCGGCGGCGCGTGGCAAAGTCCAGCACGGCCAAGGCCTTGCCATCGCGCACGCTCAGGTAATGTTCGCCCAGCACGACATCGCTTTCCTGCGTAGTGTGCGCGGGCAGGCTGGTTTTCACGCCGGGCTGGTTGACGCGCTCGGTCGTGACCGTGACGTGGAACGCGACGCTGGCCTGGGCCGCGCCGGCGCCCAGGAAAAGAATGGCGGCCACGCTGGCGCGGCGCAAGGCGGGAACGAGGATCATGGAGATGATGCAGTGGAGAAATGCTGATTCTAAGGCAAATCCGGCCATCCCCTTGTTTTGCTGGCAAGCATAAAAAAAGACAGCCGCAGCTGTCTTTTTTGTTTTACCTCAACAACGATTACGACATGTGCTGGCCGCCGTTGATGGAGATGTTGGCGCCCGTGACGAACGCCGCTTCATCGGAAGCCAGGTAGGCCACCAGGCCGGCCACTTCTTCCGGCTTGCCCAGGCGCGCCATCGGAATTTGCGGGATGATTTTGCTGTCGAGCACTTCCTGTGGGATCGCCATGACCATCTTGGTGCCGATGTAGCCTGGCGAGATGGTGTTGACGGTGACGTTCTTGCGCGCCACTTCCAGCGCCAGCGACTTGGTGAAACCATGCATGCCGGCTTTCGCGGCCGAATAGTTGGTCTGGCCGAAAGCGCCCTTCTGGCCGTTCACGGACGAGATATTGATGATACGGCCCCAGCCGCGTTCCACCATGCCATCGCAGACGGGCTTGGTCATGTTGAACACGGAATCGAGGTTGGTGCTCATCACGGCGTCCCAGTTCGGCTTGTCCATCTTCTTGAACGTCATGTCGCGCGTGATGCCGGCATTATTCACCAGCACGTCGACGGGACCGATGTCCTTTTCCACGGCCGCCACGCAGGCAGCCGCCGAATCGTAGTCGGCCACGTCGCAAGGATAGGCCTTGAAGTCGTAACCCATGTCCTTCGTCGTCGCCAGCCAGTCAGCGACTTTCGGATTGCCTGGGGAATATGTGGTCACCACGCGATAGCCGAGGGCCGCCAGCTTGAAACACACCGCTTCGCCCAGACCGCCCATGCCACCAGTTACCAATGCAACTCTTGCCATTTTCATCCCCTCAGTGTCGTTCTATTGCTAAAAAGTTAATTATTTAAATATAGCAGTCCAAAATCGCTACATGACGGCGGCGTACAGCATCGCAGCCAAGCGTAGCGAGCGGCGATGATTTGTGGCTAAGAAGCGCAACCGTGCTCTAGCACGGTGAGCATCGCAGGCCGCAAAGCGCGCCGCGCAGTAGCTTGGGTGCGGTGCCAGCTACTTAATCGCGCTCGATTGCGAGAGCTACACCCATGCCGCCGCCGATGCACAGTGCTGCCAAACCTTTCTTGGCGTCGCGGCGTATCATTTCGTGGATCAGGGTGACCAGGATGCGCGCGCCGGACGCGCCGATCGGGTGGCCGATGGCGATCGCGCCGCCGTTCACGTTGATCTTGCTGGTATCCCAGCCCATTTCCTTGTTGACGGCAATCGCTTGCGCGGCAAACGCTTCGTTGATTTCCATCAGGTCCAGCTCTTCATGCGTCCAGCCGGCTTTTTTCAGGCACAGGCGCGATGCGGAGACGGGGCCCATGCCCATGACGGCCGGGTCCAGGCCCGACGACGCATAAGCCTTGATGCGCGCCAGCGGCTTCAAGCCCAGTTCTTTCGCTTGCGAAGCGGACATCATGATGACGGCGGCGGCGCCGTCGTTCAGGCCCGATGCATTGCCGGCGGTAACAGTACCGTCCTTGGCGAACGCGGGGCGCAGGCCGGACAGCGATTCCAGGGTCGAACCGGGCTTGATGTATTCGTCGCTGTCGAAGACGACGGTGCCTTTTTTGTTGGCGATTTCCAGCGGCAGGATTTCATCCTTGAACTTGCCCGCTTTTTGCGCCGCTTCGGCCTTCAGTTGCGACTGCAGCGCGAATTCATCCTGCTCGGCGCGCGTCACTTCGTATTTCTTGGCGACGTTTTCCGCAGTGATGCCCATGTGGTACTGGTTGTACACGTCCCACAGGCCGTCGACGATCATGGTATCGATCATCTTGAAGTCGCCCATGCGGAAACCGTCGCGCGAGCCGTTCATCGCGTGCGGCGAAGCGCTCATGTTTTCCTGGCCGCCGGCGATGATGATGTTGGCGTCGCCGCACTTGATCGCTTGCGCCGCCAGGTGCGTGGCCTTCAGGCCGCTGCCGCAGACTTTATTGATGGTGAAAGCGGGAATGCTGCTCGGCAGGCCAGCCTTGATGACGGCCTGGCGCGCGGCGTTCTGGCCGACGGCGGCCGTCAGCACCTGGCCCAGGATCGCTTCGCCGATCAGGTTCGGGTCGATGCCGGTTTGTGCCAGCAAGCCCTTGATTACATGCGCACCCAGTTCGGACGCAGGAATCTTAGCCAGGCTGCCACCGAATTTGCCGACTGCGGTACGGCCAGCGGCCACGATTACGACATCATCCATTTATTTCTCCGATATGCAGGCCACGAGGGCCAAGGTCAAGGTGTTAATAGAATCCAATGAGAATCCGGGAAGACACAGCAAGCTGCGTTTCATTCTAGCGCGGCATGCGCCGCAGTTCCAGCGCCGCACCGCAGGCGGCGGCGATGACAGCCTGCTTGCGGTACTGGCGGGCAGCCTGGCGCGGCGGATAGCCGCTGCCGGGCCGCAACACGCTTACGCCTGGCGAGCAGGGCGCGTGTTTTTATTTTTATCATACCCTTCATCGGCGCCGCCGAAAGTGGTTTTTAGAAAATTATTGAAGGGAATAATCAGGGGCACGGGGGTTTGCTTTACCACTTGCAACAGCTCGCCAAATTTTTGACGCGATGCAGCAAACTCACCCTTTGTCACAGTGTCGAATTTCTCCTGGGTTTCTTGAGCAACATCCTTTGCCTGGCGGCCATATGCACCGATGCGTTCGATGGCCAGTTGCGACTGCGTGCGCGACAGTTGCAGCAGCGCTTGCGGGTCCTTCACGGACAGCAGCTGATTGCCCGCCACCGTAGCGGCGGCCAGCGCCGTGCGGGCCGCGTCGAGTTGCAAGTCCAGCACGCTGGCGCCGCTGTCGACGGCGGCCTGAGCATACGCTTGTGCGCTGATCAATTGCGCTTCCATCACGGCCTTGCCGGCCAGTGCCCATTGTTCGGAAAATGAAAACATGTCGTTCCTCCCCAAAGAGTAGGCAGCGCCATGTTGCGCCGCACAGTACTCAACTGTAAGCGGTGGTTCATTGCTGAACCTTGATATTTATCAAGCTTTCCTGTTGGTTTGTTTCCAACTCAACGTTGATCAGGACAACAACTTGATACCGTCGAGCGAGGCCGCGCACTGCTCGCGTATCACGCTGACGAAATCGCGCACGTACGCCTTGTCCTGCAGATGCTCGGGCACGGACACGTACAAATCGCTCCACAGGCCGTGCTCGCCCACCGGGCGCGCCACCACATAATCGTAATCGACGTAATTCTTGATGGCCCAGTTCGGCAAGGCGGCGATGCCGCGCCGGCTCGCCACCAGCTGCAGCACGGCCACCGTCAATTCGGCCGTGCGGCGCTCAAACTGGATGCCGGCGGGCTTGAGCACTTCGCGGATCAGGTCGATGCGCTCTTCCGGCACGGGATAGGTGATCAGGGTCTCGCCCGCAAAGTCGGCCGCCATGAGCCGGCGCTGCGCCTGCAGACGGTGCTTCTGCGCCATCACCACCAGCATTTCAAAGCGGAACAGGGGGAATACGGTGAAATCGGGGCCATACGGCGAGCCGATCACGAGATCCGCCTCGCCCGAACGCAGCAAGTCCGCCGGTTCGCTATGAAAGCCGGAGACAAGATCGATCTCCACTTCCGGCCAGCGCTGGCGGAACGCATCCATCACGGGCATGAGCCAGTCGAAGCAGGTATGGCATTCGAGCGCCACGCGCAACTGCCCTTGGTCGCCCTGCGACAGGCGCGCCACGTCGCGCTCGGCCAGTTCGATCTCGGGCAACAGCTTGTCGGCCAGCTCCAGCAGCCGGCTGCCCGTGGCCGTAAACGCGATCGGCATCGACTTGCGCTCGAACAGGGGCGCCTTGTAGCGCTCTTCGAGCAAACGGATCTGGTGCGACAGGGCCGACTGGGTCAGGTTGAGCAACTGCGCGGCGCGCACCAGGCTGCCGGACGAACGCAGGGCACTCAAGGTGCGCAGGTGGCGAATTTCTAGCATCGGGAAAGGGAATGATGTACGTGAATTATTTTCATGTTATTCGTCAAAATGTTTCGTTTTGATTATAGACCAAGTTGCCGCACACTCTAGCGCATTCACATTAAATCTCGATGACATCATGACCATTCGTACCCACATCCTTGGCTTTCCCCGTATCGGCGCCGCGCGCGAACTGAAATTGGCGCTGGAAAGCCACTGGCGCGGCGAGCTGTCCGAGGCGGCCCTGGAAGCGACGGGCCGGCAATTGCGCGCACGCCACTGGGCACTGCAAAGGGACGCCGGACTCGACTACGTCACCGTGGGCGACTTCGCCTTTTATGACCAGGTCGCCAGCCATATCCAGCTGCTCGGCTGCGAACCGTCCCGTTTCAACTTCACGCCGGAGCAATCGCCCCTGTCGCGCTATTTCACGATGGCGCGCGGTGAGGAAACGCACGCGGAGCACGCGGGCTGCTGCCACGGTCACGCGGAACACGAGGCCGGTCAGCACGCGCTGGAAATGACCAAGTGGTTTGACACCAATTACCATTATCTGGTGCCCGAATTGTCGCCGCAGACCCAGTTTTCCCTCGCTTGCGAGCGCCTGCTGGCGGAAGTGGCCGAGGCGCAGGCGCTGGGCCACCAGGTCAAGGCGGCCCTGATCGGCCCCCTCACCTTCCTCTGGCTGGGCAAGGAAAAGACACCAGGCTTCGACCGCCTGGCCCTGCTGGAACAATTGCTGCCCGTGTACGGCGCCCTGCTCGACCGCCTCAAGCAGCAAGGCGTGACGTGGGTGCAGGTCGACGAACCGATCCTGGGCCTGGACTTGCCCGGCGCGTGGCGCAGCGCTTTCGAGAGCGCCTACTGGCAGCTGAACCAGGTAGGCGTGAACATCCTGCTGGCCACGTATTTCTCGCCGCTGGAAGAAAACCTCAGCCTGACGTGCCGCCTGCCCGTGGCCGGCCTGCACGTGGACGGCATCCGCGCGCCGCATGAATTGACCGGCGTGGCGGACTGGTTGCCCGCACATAAAACCTTGTCGATCGGCATCGTCGATGGCCGCAACATCTGGCGCACCGACCTTGACGCGGCCCTGGCCGTACTGCAGCCGCTGGCGGCCAAGCGCAACGGCCAGCTGTGGCTGGCGCCGTCGTGTTCACTGCTGCACGTGCCGTTCAGCCTGGAAGCGGAAACGGAACTCGACGGTGAAATCCGGACCTGGCTGGCGTTTGCCACGGAAAAACTGACGGAAATTGCGCTGCTCAAGGACGCGCTGGCAGGCCATCCTGATGACACAGCGCTGGCCGCATTGGCCGCGTCTCGCCTGGCCATCGCCGGCCGCCGCGCCAGCGCCCGCGTGCACCGGCCGCAAGTGGCGCAGCGCGTGCAGGCGCTGACGCCCACCGTGGACCGCCGCGATTCCAGCTTCCCGCTGCGCCAGGCCGTGCAGCGCGCGCGTTTCCAGCTGCCCGATTTCCCCACGACGACCATCGGTTCCTTCCCGCAGACGACGGCCATCCGCGCCGCGCGCGCCAGCCATAAACGGGGCGAACTGGCCATCGCCGATTACGAACGGCAGATGCGCGCCGAAATCGCCCACGCCGTGGGCCGCCAGGAAGCGCTGGGCCTGGACGTGCTCGTCCATGGCGAAGCGGAACGCAACGACATGGTCGAATATTTCGGCGAGCAGCTGGACGGTTTTGTCTTCACGCGCTACGGCTGGGTGCAATCGTACGGCTCGCGCTGCGTCAAGCCGCCCATCATCTACGGCGACGTGCAGCGCCCGGCCGCCATGACCGTCAAATGGACGGTCCATGCGCAAAGCCTGACGAACAAACCGATGAAGGGTATGCTGACGGGGCCGGTGACCATCTTGCAATGGTCGTTCGTGCGCGACGACCAGCCGCGCGCCACAACAACACTGCAGCTGGCCCTGGCCATCCGCGACGAAGTGGCAGACCTGGAAACGGCCGGCATCGGCATCATCCAGATCGACGAGCCGGCCATCCGCGAAGGCTTGCCGCTGCGCTGCGGCCAATGGAATACTTACCTGGACTGGGCCACGCGCGCCTTCCGCATCGCCGCGTCCGTGGTCCATGACGCGACGCAGATCCATACGCACATGTGTTATGCGGAGTTCAACGACATCCTGCCGCAGATCGCCGCCATGGACGCGGACGTCATCACGATAGAGACGAGCCGCTCCGGCATGGAGTTGCTGACGGGCTTTGGGCAGTTCCGGTATCCGAACGAAATCGGCCCCGGCGTGTACGACATCCACTCGCCGCGCATCCCCTCGACCGTCGACATGGTGACATTGCTGCAAAAAGCCAGCGCCGTGATTCCGCCGGCCCATTTATGGGTCAACCCCGACTGCGGCCTCAAGACGCGGGGCTGGGTGGAAACGGAAGCGGCGTTAAAGAATATGGTCGCGGCGGCGCGGCAGATGCGTGCGGCCGCATGACATAAGCTGACCCGGGCCGCATGCAAGGCTGCTTTCAGGGCGGCGCACCGGTTTTCCGGGGCGCCGCCCGTTTTTTTGACATGAAGTAGGTGTTGCCCTGCGGAATAGCATGCGCCAGGCCCCTGACGCCGATTTTTTTGCAGTAGAATGCAAGAAATTTACTGCTCCCATTGTTGCCGTACGGAACATCTGGCCTGCCGCAGTTTCACTTTGATAAATGTTTATGTCCAAAAGCCCGTCGCAGAAGCCTATCGAAATCAAGATTTCCACCGTCGTTGCTGTCTCCGCCATCATGCATAGCGCCGATACGCAGGCCCTCGATGCCGCCTTGCGCGACATGACGGGAGGCGTGGCCGACTTTTTCGAGGACGACCTGGCCGTGCTGGACGTGGCAGCCTTGCCGCCCGGCAGCGTGCCCATCGACTGGGCCGCTTTGGTCGCCCTGCTGAAAAAATACCGTTTGAATGCCGTGGCCGTGCGCAATGCGCCGGCCGACATGCATGACGCCATCCTGGCCCAGGGCTTGAGCCTCGACAGCGGCAAGACGCGCGACGATGCGCCGCCCAAGGATGGCCCCAAGGATACGCCCACGGCGGCGGCCCAGGCCGGCGCCGACGCCCAGGTGATGGTGATCGACACGCCCGTGCGGGCCGGCCAGCGCATTTACGCGCGCGGCTGCGACCTGATCATTACCGCTGTCGTCAACAATGGCGCCGAAATCATCGCCGATGGCAGCATCCACGTGTATTCCTCGCTGTACGGCCGCGCGCTGGCCGGCGCCTCGGGCAATCCCCAGGCGCGCATCTTCGCGCTGGCCATGGAACCGGAACTGGTCTCGATCGCCGGCGTGTACCGCACGTTCGAGGATGGTTTCCCCGCAGAAATGGCGCGCGGACCCGCGCAAATTCGTTTGGCTGGAGACAGAATCGATATACACTCTGTCAATCCGGTCACTCCCGTGAACCGCTCTTAAGCTGCACAATTCAAGAGATATCTGAAAAGGATTATTTGTGGCAAGAATTATTGTTGTGACGTCCGGCAAGGGCGGTGTCGGCAAGACGACCTCTAGCGCCAGTTTTTCCACTGGCCTGGCCATGCGCGGTCACAAGACAGCCGTGCTCGACTTCGACGTGGGCCTGCGTAACCTCGACCTGATCATGGGTTGCGAGCGCCGCGTCGTCTACGACCTGATCAATGTGATCAATAAAGAGGCCACCCTGAACCAGGCCCTGATCAAGGACAAGCACTGCGACAACCTGTTCATCCTGCCCGCGTCGCAGACGCGCGACAAGGATGCCTTGTCGGAAGAAGGCGTGGAACGCGTGTTGAACGACCTGATCAACATGGGTTTCGAGTTCATCATCTGCGATTCGCCGGCCGGCATCGAGCATGGCGCGCTGATGGCGCTGACGTTCGCCGACGAAGCCATCATCGTCACCAACCCGGAAGTGTCGTCGGTGCGCGATTCGGACCGCATCCTCGGCATCCTGCAAGCCAAGTCGCGCCGCGCGCAGACGGGCGGCGAGCCGGTCAAGGAACATCTCTTGATTACCCGCTACTCGCCGAAACGCGTGGAATCGGATGAAATGCTGTCCTACCAGGACGTGCAGGAAATCCTGCGCATCCCGCTGGTGGGCATCATTCCGGAATCGGAGCAAGTGCTGGCCGCCTCGAACCAGGGCAACCCGGCCATCCATTTCACGGGCACGGACGTGGCGCAAGCCTATGAAGACGTGGTCTCGCGTTTCCTCGGCGAAGAAGTCGAGCTGCGCTTTACCAACTATGAAAAGCCTGGATTACTCCAGCGCATTTTTGGGGCGAAGTGATATGGCCTTGCTTTCTTTCCTCTTCCCCCCAAAGCCGAAGACGGCCACCGCGGCCAAGGAACGCCTGCAGATCATCATCGCCCGCGAACGCAGCGGACGCGATGGTCCGGACTTCCTGCCTGCCCTGCACAAGGAATTGATCGCCGTCATTTCCAAGTACACCAAGGTCAATGCCGACGACATCAAGATTTCGCTGGACCGCCAGGGCAACCTGGAGGTGCTCGACGTCAACGTGGTGCTGCCGGACGCGTAATAGTTAATCCGGCCTCACCGTGAGCAATTCCTGCGCCACCGCGGCGCAGGCGTTCACGTGCTGGTTGCCGATCTGGCGGAAAACGGCGTAGCCGATGGCTGCCGCCACCGCCTGGCCGGCAAACGGCACGAAGCGCGCCACCTGCTTGGTGGCTATCTTGACCCCACTGCGCTTGAGCAGGTGGAGGATCAGTTCGCGCGACACCAGCTTCCCAACCAGCATGCCCCCCATGCCCACCGCCGCGCGGTAGGCCATCATCTTGAACTGCGGGTTCAGACGCTCGATCTGCTCGGGCGTGAGGCCGAATTCGTGGTTGATATCGTTGATCAGCATGGAAAACAGGCCCACGTCGGACATCAGGTCGACGCCGGGAATGGGAATGGCCGAGGCGCCCGCCGACATCATGGCGCGCCGCTGCACCAGGCGCCGGCAACGCTCGCGCACTTGCTCGATTTCCGCACGACTGGCCGGTATCAGTGTCCAATCGGTAGTGCTCTTGTCTGACATGGCCGCTTCTCCACAGTAGGGGGGTAGATGAACAAGTGTAACGTAAAGGCTCTGCCCTCCGATTTCACTGGACACAGTTGCAATCTCTGTTATATTTCACTTGAGCATTCCTTAACATTACGATAAGCAGAGCAGACCGTCTGTTTGTTGCTACACACTCCAGCCAATTATGCGAATTGCCGTACTCGATAGCGACCATAGCCAGGCAGAGCTGATCTGCCAGGTGCTCACCGCCGCCGGCCACGCTTGCCACGAGTTTCAGAGTGGTAAGGAAATGCTGGGGCAACTGCGCAAGGACAGTTGCGACATGCTCATCCTCGACTGGCATGTGAGTGATCTGGACGGTGCGGAAGTCTTGCGCCGTGCCCGCGAAAAACTGGCGCCGAAGGCGCCCGTGTTGTTTATGACCAACAGTTCCGGCGAAGACGACGTGGTGGCGGGCATGACGGCCGGTGCCGACGACTACATGATCAAGCCATTGCGGCGCAGCGAACTGACCTTGCGCACCCAGGCGCTGCTGCGCGTGGCGTATCCTGCCCAGAATGGCGCCGAATACTTGCAATTTGGTCATTACACATTTGAAACCCGCCCCGGCCGCCTGCTGCGCGATGGCGAAGTGCTGGACGTGACGCACAAGGAATTCGCCCTGGCGCTGCTGTTTTTCCGCAACCTGGGCCGGCCCCTGTCGCGTGCCTACATCCACGAAGCCGTGTGGCAGCGCGACACGGCCCTGCCCTCGCGCACCATGGATACCCACGTCTCGCGCGTGCGCAACAAGTTGCAGCTGAAACCGGAACATGGCTACAGGCTCGTGCCCGTCTACAGCTACGGTTATCGCCTGGAAAAACTGGGCGGCTGAACGGCGGCAAAAAGGCTGACCTGCTCAAAGCGCGGGCACAAAGCGTTATAATGTCGGCATAAGTCATCCCAACTGCCCTGAAATGCAACTGCTCGCCGTCGGCCTCAACCATACCACCGCCCCAGTGTCGCTCCGCGAACAGCTGGCGTTTGCGCCTGAGCACTTGGGTTCGGCGGTGATGGCGGCGCGCACCTGGTTCCAGCGCATCGACTTGCGCGACAACGACGAAGCGGCCATCCTGTCGACGTGCAACCGCACCGAGCTGTATGCGGCCAGCCACGTGCCCAATCCGCTCGACGCGGGCGCGCATTTCCTGGCCGACTACCACCAGCTCAATTACAGCGAGCTACGCCCGCACTTGTATATGCTGCCGCAGCACGATGCCGTGCGCCACACCTTCCGCGTCGCCTCCGGGCTCGACTCGATGGTGCTGGGCGAAACGCAGATCCTGGGGCAGATCAAGGACGCGATCCGCACGGCCGACGAGGCGGGCGGCCTGGGCACGTATCTGCACCAGTTGTTCCAGCGCAGCTTTTCCGTCGCCAAGGAAGTGCGCAGCAGCACGGAAATCGGCGCCCACAGCGTGTCCATGGCGGCCGCCGCCGTGCGCCTGTCGCAGCGCATCTTCGACAAGATCGCCGAGCAGAACGTGCTGTTCATCGGCGCCGGCGAAATGATTGAATTGTGCGCCACGCACTTCGCGGCGCAAAACCCGAAAAGCATCACCATTGCCAACCGCACCATGGAGCGGGGCGAGGAACTGGCGCACCGCTTCAACGGCAAGGCCATCCGCCTGGCCGACTTGCCGGAGCAGTTGCACCGGTTCGACATCGTCATCTCGTGCACGGCGTCATCGTTGCCGCTGCTGGGCCTGGGCCTGGTCGAGCGCGCCATCAAGGCACGCCGCCACAAGCCCATGTTCATGGTCGACCTGGCCGTACCGCGCGACATCGAGGCCGAAGTGGGCCGTTTGAACGACGTCTTCCTGTACACGGTCGACGACCTGGGCAAGGTCGTGCAGACGGGCCTGGAAAGCCGGCAAGCGGCCGTGGCGCAAGCCGAATCCATCATCGAGACGCGCGTGCAATCGTTCATGAGCTGGGTCGACGACCGCGCCATGGTGCCCGTCATCCAGCATTTGCATGAAAACAGCGAATCGTTGCGCCTGATGGAAGTGGAACGGGCACGCAAGATGCTGGCCAAGGGCGCCGACATCGACGCCGTCCTCGAAGCGCTGTCGAAAGGCTTGACGGCCAAGTTCCTGCACGGCCCGCAGCAGGCGCTGCACCATGCACAAGGCGACGAGCGCAAGCAGCTGGTCACCCTGCTGCCAAAACTGTTCCGCCCCCGCCGTTAGCGCAGCCCCGCTGGCCGCCCGCGCGGCCGCCCCCTGCCCGCCTGCCGGGCCCGCATCATCCCCACACTCTTTTACCGCGAATCGCTATGAAACCATCCATGCTGGCCAAACTCGATCAACTGGCGAACCGCCTGGTCGAACTCGACGAACTGCTGATGCACCCGGACGCCACGTCGAACATGGACAGCTACCGCAAGATGACGCGCGAGCACGCCGAACTGGGCCCGCTCGTGGCCCTGTACCGTTCCTACCAGGAAGCGGGCAACGACATCGCCACGGCGCAAGAGATGCTGGGCGACCCGGACATGAAGGAATTCGCCCAGGAAGAAATCGAGGCGGCGAAAGCCACCATGACGCGGCTGGAACGCGAACTGCAGACCATGCTGCTGCCGAAGGACGTCAACGACGAGCGCAACATCTTCCTGGAAATTCGCGCCGGCACGGGCGGCGACGAATCGGCCCTGTTCGCCGGCGACCTGCTGCGCATGTACACGCGCTTTGCCGAGCGCAACCGCTGGCAGGTGGAACTCGTGTCCTCGTCCGATTCCGACCTGGGCGGCTACCGCGAAGTGATCGTGCGCGTGGTGGGCAATGGCGCGTATTCGAAGCTGAAATTCGAATCGGGCGGCCACCGCGTGCAGCGCGTGCCGGCCACGGAAACGCAAGGGCGCATCCACACGTCCGCCTGCACGGTGGCCGTGATGCCGGAAGCGGACGAGGTCGAAGACGTCAACATCAACCCGGCCGACCTGCGCATCGATACCTACCGCGCCTCGGGCGCCGGTGGCCAGCACATCAACAAGACGGATTCCGCCGTGCGCATCACCCACTTGCCGACCGGCATCGTGGTCGAATGCCAGGATGACCGCAGCCAGCACAAGAACAAGGCGCAGGCGATGAAAGTGCTGGCCGCGCGCATCAAGGACGTGCAGCTGCGCGAACAGCAGTCAAAGGAAGCGGCCACGCGCAAGAGCCTGATCGGTTCGGGCGACCGCAGCGAGCGCATCCGCACTTACAATTTCCCGCAGGGACGCCTGACGGACCACCGCATCAATCTGACCTTGTACAAGCTCGACTTCATCATGGATGGGGATTTGACGGAGTTGACGAATGCGCTGGCGGCGGAGCACCAGGCTGAGCTTTTAGCGGCGCTCGGTGACTAAACGCTGAGGCCGTTGCGTCGACTTACGCTGCGCTAAGCCGACCTACGCCGACCACCCCGCAGTTGTAGGTCGGCTTGGCGCGCAGCGCGTAAGCCGACAGCTTTAAGTAGCGGCTAAGCAATAAAAATCTAGCCTTGTGCGAAAATGACCAGCTCGATTCCATCCACCTCACCGTGTCGCCCATGAAAAATTCACGCACCGTCCTCCTGTCGATCGCCGCCCTGTGTTTCCTGATGCTGGGCGTGGCCATGTATTTGCAGCATGCCATGAACATGGCGCCGTGCCCGCTGTGCGTGATCCAGCGCTACCTGTTCCTCGCCATCGGCATCGCCTGCCTGGCTGGCGCGGCAGCCAACCGTCCAAAGATCGGCGCGGGCGTCGGCTTGTTGGCGGCCTTGGGCGGCCTGGGCGTGGGCGCCAAGCATTTGTACGTGCTGGCCAACCCCGGCTTCTCGTGCGGCATCGACCCGGTGGAAACGGCGCTGAACAAGGTCTTCACGGCCCAACTCATGCCCTTCATGTTTGAATCGTACGGCGCCTGCGAAAGTGCTGGCGAGCCGTTTTTCGGCCTGTCGATCCCGCAATGGGCATTCGCCTGGTTCGCCATCTTCGCCATCGGCCTGCTGTGGACCTTGCTGCGCCGTCAGAAATAATTGAAAGCACCATGCCAGAAACCTTGATTCCCGCCGGCAGCACTGTCGGCGCCCTGCAAATCCGTCCGCTGCTCGATCCGCTCGATAACCGCATCCTGCTGGGCCACGCGCTGGGCCTGTCGCGCGTGAGCCTGATCACGCAATCGGAGCGTGTGCTCACTGCCGATGAAGCCGAACGCCTGTCGGGCTTGCTGGCGCGTCGCCTGCAGGGCGAACCGGTCGCCTACATCGTCGGCCAGCGCGAATTTTTCGGCCTGCCGTTCGAAGTGAACGACGCCGTGCTGATCCCCCGCCCCGACACGGAAGTGCTGGTGGAACTGGCGCTCGAGCGCCTGCCGCCCGGCGGACGGGTGCTCGACATGGGCACGGGCAGCGGCGCCATCGCCGTTGCGCTGGCGCACACGCGGCCCGACGCCGTCGTCACGGCCCTGGACGTGAGCAGCGCGGCGCTGGCCGTTGCGCGCCGCAACGCCAGCGCCAACGGCGTCAACATCACCTTCATGGCCAGCGACTGGTTCGAAGCGCTGGGCACGGAAAAGTTCGACCTGATCGTCTCCAATCCCCCCTACATCGCCAGCGGCGACCGCCACCTGGCCGAAGGCGATCTGCGCTTCGAACCGACGGGCGCGCTGACCGACCACGCGGACGGCTTGTCGGCCCTGCGCACCATCGTCTCCGGCGCCGCTCGCCACCTGGCCTCAGGCGCCTGGCTGCTGATGGAGCACGGCTACGACCAGGCGGCATCCGTGCGCGGCTTGCTGGCCGACGCCGGCTACAACAAAGTGCAAAGCTGGCGCGACCTGGCCGGCATCGAACGGGTCAGCGGCGCCCGCCTGGGCTGACCGCCATCTGCGCAAAGCTTGACCCGGCGGCGCGCCAGATCCCCCCGCAGTTTGTTAAACTATCAAGCGAATTCCTGACCGAAGCGCCGTCTCCGTTCCCCGGGGCGGACGCTGGCGACGCGGCGTTTTTTGGGCCGGCGCCGACGCATTTGCCAAAATTCGGTTAATCTCAGCACAAATTATTTATATGCTGCACATGAAAGGAAGCTCAAATTGCCCAACCTGTTGACTCGCCGCCTGGCATTGCTGACCGAAGATGCCAACCGCGCGCTGCTGGGCGGCTTGCGCGGCATCGAGCGTGAAACCCTGCGCGTCGACCACGCCGGCCATCTGGCTTCCACGCCCCACCCCGCCGCCCTGGGCTCGGCGCTGACGCACCCTGAAATCACCACCGACTACGCCGAAGCGCTGCTCGAATTCATCACGCCGGCCGAAGCCGACATCGGCGTCACGCTCGACAAGCTCGACACCGTGCACCGCCACGCCTACAGCCGCCTCGGCGACGAGTTGCTGTGGAGCCAGTCGATGCCGTGCCAGCTGCCGCCCGAAGCGGAAATCGAGATCGCCAACTACGGCAGCTCGAATATGGGCATGCTCAAGCACGTCTACCGGCGCGGCCTGGCCTTGCGCTACGGCAAAGCCATGCAATGCATCGCCGGCATCCATTACAACTATTCGCTCGACGAGCGGTTGTGGCAAGTGCTGGCCAGCAATCCGGACACCAGCGCCAGCGCCACGCAGGCGGCAGCCACGCCGAAAGACGTGCAGTCGGAAAGCTATCTGGCGACGATCCGCAATTTCCGCCGCTACAGCTGGCTCTTGATGTACCTGTTTGGCGCCTCGCCGGCCCTGTCCGCCGGTTTCCTGCGCGGCCGCGCGCACAAGCTCGACACCTTGTCCGACGACACCCTCTTCCTGCCTTACGCCACCAGCCTGCGCATGAGCGACCTCGGCTACCAGAACGACGCCCAGTCGGGCCTGCGCCCGCACGAAAACAGCCTGGAAGATTACGTCAACGCGCTCACGCACGCCGTCAACGACCCGTATCCGCCATATGCGGCGCTGGGCACGAAGAAGGATGGCGAGTGGATACAATTGTCCACCAACGTGTTGCAGATCGAAAATGAATACTATTCGACCATCCGCCCGAAGCGCGTGATCCGCACGGGCGAGCGTCCGATACAAGCCCTGTGCCTGCGCGGCGTGCAATATATCGAAGTGCGCTGCATGGATGTCGACCCGTTCGAACCGGTCGGCATCAGCCTGGAAACGGGCCGCTTCCTCGACGCATTTTTGCTGTTCTGCGCGCTCGACGACAGCGGTCCCATCTCGGCCGAGCAAAGCGCCTGCTACACGAACAATTTCGCGCGCACCGTGAAGGAAGGCCGCAAGCCGGGCCTAACCCTGCGCCGCGATGGCGAAGACATCGGCTTGCAGGCGTGGGGCGAGGAACTGCTCGCGCGCATCGCCCCCGTGGCAACCCTGCTCGACTCTCGCCATGGCGGCACGCAGCACGCGGACAGCCTGGCGGCCCAAGCCGTCAAACTGGCCAACCCGGACGCGACGCCGTCGGCAAAGGTATTGGCCGAGCTGCGCGCCAACGGCGGCTCGTTTGCCGCCTTCGGCCTGCGGCAAAGCGAACGCCATGCGGCGTTTTTCCGCGCGCATCCGCCCACACCCGAGCAAAGCGCGTATTTCGACGCGATGGCGGCCAGCTCGCTGGCCGAGCAGCGCGCCATGGAAGCGGCACCGGCCGGCAGCTTCGACGATTTCGTCGCCGCCTACCGCGCCAGCACCCTGTGCTCGCACACCTGATCCTGCCCGACTTTCCGCCTGGCGCCCCATGCTGACCTTCTACAATGAATTGCACGGCCAGCACCGGGGCCGCTTCGAGATGTTTCGCGGCACCATGGTGCCCTGCTTCGAAACGCCCGAGCGGGCCGACATGGTGGTGGCCGAGCTGGGGCGGCGCAACCTGGGCCGCATCGTCACGCCGCACGGCGTGCCGCTGACGTCATTGGAGCGCATCCACACGCCCCGCTACCTGCATTTCCTGCGCCACGCCTGGCACGACTGGCTGGCGCTCGATCCGGATAATGCGGGCAAGGACGCGCTGCCCTCCGTGTGGCCCGTGCGCACCCTGCGCAGCGATATCGAACCGGACGACTTCACGGCCAAGCTGGGCCTGTACTCGATGGACAACGGCACGCCGCTGACGGCCGGCACGTGGACGGCGGCCAAGACGGGCGCCGACTGCGCCGTCAACGCGGCCCACGCGCTGCGCCTTGGCGAGCGGGCCACGTTTGCCCTCACGCGCCCGCCGGGCCACCACGCGGGCAGCGATTTCTTTGGCGGCTACTGTTTTCTGAACAACGCGGCCCTGGCCGCACAGCACCTGCTCGACGACGGCGCCCGCAAGGTCGCCATCCTCGATATCGACTACCACCACGGCAACGGCACGCAAAGCATCTTTTACCAGCGCGACGACGTGCTGTTTGCCTCGATCCACGCCGACCCGCGCAATGAATATCCGTTTTATCTGGGCCACGCGGATGAAACGGGCAGCGGCGCGGGACTCGGCTACAACGTCAACCTGCCGCTGCCGGCCGGCAGCACCACGGCCAGCTGGTTCGCGGCGCTGGAAACGGCCTGCCTGCGCATCAATATGTATGCGCCCGACGCGCTGGTGGTCTCGCTCGGTGTCGACACCTTCGCCGGCGACCCGCTGTCGCACTTCGCCCTGCAAAGCGGCGACTACCTGCGCGTGGGCGAACGCCTCGCGCACCTGAACCTGCCCACCGCCTTCATCCTCGAAGGCGGCTATGCGGTAAAGGAAATCGGCATCAATGTCGTCAATGTGCTGGAAGGCTTCGAGACGGCGGAATAATTCTGGGGTCAGCCCCCCGTCCACGTTGACGGTGAGCTTGGCGTTAACAGTGTTGAGGGTCTGACCCCGGCTTTAGCAGCGCTACATATTCCGGAACAAGGCCATGAACGGCTGGCTCACGGCCAGGGTTTCCGGCCGCGTCTTCAGGCGCAGGCTGCCGCGTCCCACCTCGTCGCGCGTCACGGACGCCACCATCTTCATGTTGACGATGGTGGAGCGGTGGATCTGCTTGAAGATGGCCGGGTCGAGCACGTCGAGCAGTTCGCGGATCGGCTTGCGCAGCAGCGCCTCGCCGTCCGCCGTCATGACGGCCGTGTACTTGGTGTCGGATTGAAAATAGGCGATGTCTTCCACCATGATCAGCCGCGTATCCTTGCCGCTGCTGGCCGTCAGCCACACCAGCGGCGGCGACTTGGCCGCCGCCGGCAAGGCGCTGCTCAATTGCTGCAGCAAGCCGGCCAGCGCGCCGTCGCCCGCCCGGGCCTTGCCGGCCCGCGCCTGCACGCGCTGCAGGGTCGCTTGCAGGCGCTCGCGGGCGATCGGTTTCAATACATAATCGACGGCGCCCTTGTCGAAGGCATCGATCGCGTACTGGTCGTAGGCCGTGACGAACACCACCTGCGTGGCGGGACTCGCTTCGAGCGCGCCGGCCGCCACTTCCAGCCCCGTCAGGCCCGGCATGCGGATGTCGAGGAAGGCGACGTCGGGCTTGTGCGTGGCGATGGCCTCGAGCGCCGTGCCGCCGTCGTCGCAGGCGGCGACGATGCGCAAGTAGGGCCACTCTTCGGCCAGCAGGGCCACGAGCGCATTGCGCAGCAGGGTTTCATCTTCGGCGATGACGCAAGTCATCTCAGGCTGATGCATACGATACTCCTTGCGCCGTGCTGTCCGGTACCGTGATGGTGGCTGTCACGCCATCGGGGAAATTGGCGACGATGGCAAACGCGGCGGCGTTGCCGTAGGTCAGGCGCAGGCGTTCGCGCACATTGCGCAGGCCGATGCCCGTGCCGGCACCATCGTCGCTGAAACCCTTGCCATCGTCGGCCACCGTGACGATCACCGTGCCGTCGCCGCTGCGCGCCATGATCCAGATGGTGCCGCCGCCGCTTTTCGGCTCCAGGCCATGCTTGATGGCGTTTTCCACCAGGGTTTGCAGCATCATCGGCGGCAGTTCCACCTGGCGCAGGTATTGCGGCACTTCGATCTGCAGGTTCAAACGCCCGCCCATGCGAATTTTCAGGATGTCGAGGTAGGCGCGCGCCCGTTCCAGTTCCGTGCCCAGGGTCGACATGGCTTGCTCCGTGCGCGGCAGCGAGTGGCGCAGGTACAAAATCAGGTTGCCCAGCATTTCATCGGCGCGCACGGGGTCGCTGCGCGTGAGCAGCTGCGCGCTGGCCAGGGTGTTGTACAGGAAGTGCGGCTCGACCTGCGCATGCAGCAGGCTCAGTTTGGCCACCGTGAGTTCCTTTTCCGTCACCGTCTGGCGCGCCTCGGCCTGCTCGCCGCGCCGGCGCTGCGCCACGCGGCGCGTCATCGCCCGCGTCACCGCTTCCGCGTTTTCCAGGTTGCTGCCATGGTCGACGAGGAACCAGTCGGTCCAGGCATTGCGCGCCGGCTCGCAGATGAGGGTCACGCTGCCCGCCTCGCCATTCGGCGTGACGGTGGCGAGGATCTGGTTCGGCCGCGGCTCGAGGAAACCGAGCACGCGCATGCGGGGCAAGCCCGTGTGCGTGTACGGCGCGGCACGGCGCACTCTAGCCTGCACCTGCAGGCTGTCACGCGCGCTTTCGACTACTTCGCTGCCCGGCAATTCGCGGATGGCCGCGTCGATCATGTCGAACGCCTCGCCCGCCTCGAACGGAATCTCGATCTGGCGCCGCTGACGGCTCGATAGGGTGCCGGCATTGACGGCGCCGGCGATCAGGCGCACGCGCCGCACGTGCGAAAACGCATTCGTGATGACGGCGCTGGCCAGCAGCGCGCCGACGATGACAAAGAAGCCTTCCGTATGCCCGAAGATATGGCGCAGGAAATTCTCCACCAGGATCGCCGTGGCGATGATGTACGTGACCATCGTGGCCAAGGTGACGCGCAGGATAAAGAAGAGGCTAGTCATGATTTTTCCTTGGGGTGTGAAGTGGGCCAAGCATAACCATCGGTGCGCGCGGCGGTGGCCATTATGCGATGGAAGGCCCGTAGTGGCGACAAAGGCTGCAAAATAAAGCATCAATCCGCGCCGCCCGAAATAAAATCGCTTGCAATTAAATAGTGCACGATATATATTGTGTACATGGACGCCGGCAAGTGCTTCTGCAGACGGAGATCCTGGGGCGACAGTCCATGAAGCAAGTAGCACACTATTTAGTAGCCACCTATTTATCTACCTAAAGGAAACCATCATGTCGATCAAACAAGTCCTGTACCGCGCTCAAGCCACCGCCACCGGAGGCCGCGAAGGCCGTGCCGTGTCGTCCGACAATGTGCTGGACGTCAAGCTGACCACGCCAAAAGAACTGGGCGGCAATGGCGCCGTCGGCACCAATCCGGAACAACTGTTCGCCGCCGGCTACTCGGCCTGCTTCATCGGCGCCATGAAATTCGTTGGCGGCCGCGACAAGATCGCCCTGCCAGCGGACCTGTCCATCGAAGGCAACGTCGGCATCGGCGCCATCGAAACAGGCTTCGGCATCGAAGTGGAACTGAAAATCTCGCTGCCAGGCATGGAACGCGCCGCCGCCGAAGCACTGGTCGCCGCCGCCCACATCGTCTGCCCGTACTCGAACGCCACGCGCGGCAACATCGACGTCACCCTGACGATCGTCTAATCCCCGCTGCGTGCACTCTACCTCCCCGGATGCGCCCTGGCGCCGCCGGGGATTTTTGCTTTAGCGCAGCGCCTGCAGCAGCCTGTCCGCCAGGGCCGGTGCCGAAGCGGGATTCTGTCCCGTGATCAGTTCGCGGTCGACCACGACGTTGCTGGTCCACGGCGTCTGGTTCTGCACATACTGCGCGCCAGCCGCCTGCAAGCCCGACTGCGGGTAGAACTTCATCGTCCCGCCCTTCAGCGCACCCTGTGCCGCCAGCTCTTCCTGATTGCTGATCACCGTCATGCGGTAGCCGCTGTAGATCCAGTCCGCCGGCTTGGGCGGCGTACGGCCCGCTTCCAGCGCGGCCGCAAACGCTGCAGCCTGCGGCAAGGCCGACAGCAGGGCGATGGGGCCATGGCACAGCAGCGCCGTCGGCTTGCCATCCGCATGGAACTGGCGCAGCAAGGCGCCCAGGCCGGCATCCTTCAACAGATCCTGCATCGGCGCGTGGCCGCCCGGCACCAGCACGGCCGCGTAGTGGCCATAACCGATCTGTTCCACGCGCTTCAGGCTGATCACGGGCGAGCGGCCCGGTACCGTCAGCGCCAGTTGGTCCAGCAGCGCCTTGTGCGCCGCGTGCGCGGCCGCGTCGCCGCCAAAGTAATCGACCGTATCCGAGCTGGCATCCAGGGTGGGCGCCTGGCCCTGCGGCGTGGCGAACGTCACCGTGTGGCCCGCGTCGAGCAGCTTTTTCACGGGCTGCATCAATTCATTCAGATAAAAACCCGTCGAAAAGACCTTGCCGTCGCGCAAGTCAAGGTGATTGGCGTCCGACAACACGACGAGGACGTCGGCCGCCTGGGCGGTGGAAAAGGCGGCGAGCAACAGGCTGCTGATCAGTAATTTTTTCATGGTGTGGCCTTTCTGTAGAGAGGTCACCAGCATATTCCGAATCAAAATGCGGAAAAATGATGAATAATGCACAGCACTGATGCAGAATAAGACCGAATAGAAGCGCCGAATAGGAATGAAATGGATAAATTGCAGGCGATGCAGCTGTTTCGCCGCGTGGCCGAGCTGGGCAGCTTTCGCCGCGCCGCCGATGAACTGGACTTGTCGGCTTCGTACGTAAGCCGGCGCGTCGGCCAGCTGGAGCAGGAACTGGGCGGGCGCCTGATGACGCGCACCACGCGCCAGCTGGCCCTGACGGAAACGGGCGCCGCCTACCTCGAGCACTGCCGCAAGCTGCTCGACGAGCTGGTGCAGGCGGAAGACATGGTGGCACACTCCACCGCGCACGTGACGGGCCGCCTGCGCATCAACGCGCCGCTGACCTTGGGCGTGGGCGAGCTGGCCGAAGGCCTGGCCGATTTCATGGCCGACTGGCCCGCGCTGCGCCTGGACGTCGACCTGAAGGATGAATATGTCGACCTGGCGGCCGCCAACTACGACCTGGGATTTCGCGTCACCACCGCGCTCAACGATTCGAGCTACGTGGCGCGCCACATCCACGACTACCGCCTGCACATCTGCTGCGCGCCCGCCTACCTGGAACGCCACGGTCCCCTGCGGGAAGCCACGGACTTGACGCGCCAGCGCTGCTTCATCTACAGCCACGCGCTGTTCGGCAGCCGCTGGCCGCTGCGCCATGCGGGGCCGTACAGCGACATCGAAGTACCGAACTGGGTTCGCACGAACAACACGCTGTTCATGCGCAGCCTGATCCTGCGCGGCCTGGGCATCGGCATCCTGCCCACCTTTGTCTGCCGCGAGGAACTGGCCAGCGGCGCCCTGGTCGAGCTGTTTCCGGACATCGAGCGGCCCAGCCTGGCGCTGTTCGCCATCTATCCGTCGCGCCAGCTGGTGGCGCCCCGCGTGACGCGCTGCATCGAGCACCTGAAGCAGTGGTATGCGCAGCGCTATCCCACTCCGGCGGCCTGAAGCCGGTAAAATCACGCCACTCTCAAGCAAGGATGACCCATGATCAGCTGGCAATGGAACACGTTCGACGAACTCGGCCCCCACGATTTGTACCAGGTGCTGGCCTTGCGCCAGCGCGTGTTCGTCATCGAACAGCAGTGCATTTACCCGGACCTGGACGGCCATGACCAGCAAGCCATGCATTTGCTGGGCTGGCAAACGGTGGATGGCCAGCGCCGTCTGTCCGCCTACCTGCGCGTGCTGGCACCGGGCGCCAAGTATGTGGAAATGTCGCTGGGCCGCGTGCTGACGGCGCCCGAGGCGCGCACCACGGGCGCCGGCAAGCAGCTATTAACGGAAGGTATCGCCCGCGCCGAACGCCAGCATCCTGGCCACGCCATCCGCATCGGCGCGCAGCACTACCTGGAGCGCTTCTACCAGTCGTTCGGCTTTGTCACCGTCAGCGCGCCGTACGACGAAGACGGCATACAGCACGTCGACATGCTGCGCGCGGTGGCGCCGGAAGCTGCGGCATGACGACGGCCCTGATTTCCTGGAGCGGCGGCAAGGATTCCTGCCTGGCCCTGTGGCGCGCGCGCAACGCGGGCATGGACGTGCCGCTGCTGATCACGGCCATGGATGAAGATGGCCGCAAGTCGCGCTCGCACGGCGTGCCGCCCGAGCTGCTCGCGGCGCAGGCGGCCAGCCTGGGCGCGCGCCTGCAGCGCTATCACGCCAGCTGGGCCAGCTATGAAGAGCAATTCATCGCCATGCTGCGCGCGGCCAAGGCCGAGGGCATCGATCATGCGCTGTTTGGCGACATCGACCTGCAGCCGCACCGCGACTGGGAAGAAAAAGTCTGCGCCGCGGCCGGCCTGACGGCCCACCTGCCCCTGTGGGGCGGGAACCGCCGCGCGCTGGTCGACGAATTTCTCGCCGCCGGCTTCAAGGCCATCGTCGTGTGCATCAATGGCCAGCACTTGCCACGGACATTTTGCGGGCGCGAATTCGATGCCGCCTTCCTGGCCGACCTGCCGCCCGGCGTCGACGCCTGCGGCGAAAACGGCGAATTCCACACCTTCGTCTACGACGGTCCCGCCTTCAGCACACCGGTGGCGCTGCGCCGCACGCAAGTGCTGCAATATGACGCGCCTGCCAACCTGGGCGGCGCCACCTATTACTTCCAGGAACTGGCCCCGCCCGAGGCGTAAAGGGGCCGCCCAAGCAAAAAGGGCGATTCCGTGGAATCGCCCTTTGTCCGCTGCCTTGCGCGTGCTTACTTTTTCGTCACGCTCACCAGCTTGATCTCGAACAGCAAGCCGGCGTAGCCGGGAATCTTCGGCGCGCTGCCTGCCTTGCCGTAGCCCAGGTCATACGGAATGGCCAGGGTGCGCGTGCCGCCGACCTGCATGCCGACCAGGCCGCGGTCCCAGCCCAGGATGACACGGCCGATACCCAGCGGGAAAGTAAAACCGGAGCCGGCCGGGCTCGCATCGAACTGCGTGCCCTTGTTGCCCGGTTTGCTCGCGTCATACAGCCAGCCCGTGTAGGTCACCAGCAGGGTGTCGCCCGCCGCCGCTGCCGTGCCGGTGCCGACCACCGTATCGGTAATGGTCAGTTCTTTCACTTGCGTATTCGGGTCGAGCACGACCGGCTTCTCGGTGTTGGCAGCAGCACCGCAGGCGGTCAGGGCCACGGCGCAAGCGAGGGTGGCGATCATTTGAAATACCGATTTCATGGTTTCCCTTTAAATATTGGTGTGTGGCTCAGCCCGTACGGTGCGGGCCGGTGCGAGCAGCAGTTTAACAGGAGTCGCGCGGCCAATTTGTAAGCAGACGTAAGCACGGCGGAAGATTGCGCAACAATACAACATTGTCACAACAACCATTCCGCCGCACTGCCACGTCTAGATTTCCACCTGCGTACCCAGTTCGATCACCCGGTTGCTCGGGATCTGATAGTAGTCGGCCGCCGTGCGCGCGTTGCGCGACATGGTGACGAACAGGTGCTCGCGCCACGGCATCATGCCGGCGCCCGGCGTCGAAATGATGGTCTGGCGCGCGATGAAGAACGATGTTTCCATCATCTCGAAATCCAGTCCCTGCTGCGCGCATTGCGCCAGCGCATCGGGAATGTCCGGCTCATCCTTGAAGCCGTAATGCACATTGACCTGGTAGCACTGGTGGCCCAGGTCCACCACGCGCACGCGCTCGGACGGCGCCACCCACGGTTCTTCATGCATGAAAACGGTAAGGAAAATGACTCTTTCATGCAACACCTTGTTGTGCAGCAAGTTATGCAGCAGCGCATGCGGCACGCCATCCGTTTCGCCGCGCAGGAAAATGGCCGTGCCGGGCACGCGCAGCGGCGGGGCGATGAACAGCGACGAGAGGAAATCGTCGAGCGGGATCGCATGCTTTTCCAGGTTCTCGAACACCAGCTGGCGGCCCCGCTTCCAGGTCAGCATGACGATGAACAGGATGGCGCCCAGCAGCAGCGGGAACCAGCCGCCGTGGAACAGTTTCAGGGCGCTGGCCGAGAACAGGTTGACGTCGATGATCAGGAAGAAACCCGTGGCGGCCCAGCACAGCAGCAAATTCATCTTCCAGCGGTAGCGGATGACGAAGAAGGTCAGGATGGTGGTGGCCAGCATGGTGGCCGTGACGGCGATGCCGTAGGCGGCGGCCAGCTTTTCCGAGGAGCCGAAGCCGACTACGGCCAGCAGCACCACGGCCAGTTGCAGCCAGTTGACGGCCGGGATGTAAATCTGGCCGATTTCGCTTTCCGACGTGTGGCGCACGCGCATGCGCGGCAAAAAGCCCAGCGCGATGGCTTGCTTGGTCATCGAGAAGGTGCCGGAAATGGTTGCCTGCGAAGCGATCACGGTGGCCATGGTCGACAGGATCACCAGCGGATACACGCTCCAGGCGCCCAGCTGCTGGTAGAAGGGATTGGAAATGGCTTCAGGGTGCGCGAGCAGCAGGCCGCCCTGGCCCAGGTAATTCAATGCCAGCGCGGGGAAGGCGATCAGAAACCAGGCCATGCGGATCGGCTTCTTGCCGAAGTGGCCCATGTCGGCGTACAGCGCCTCGGCACCCGTCAGCGCCAGCACCACGGCGCCCAGCGACAGGAAGGCGATGCGGCCATTTTCCAGCAAGAAAGCCACCGCATGCAGCGGGTTGACGGCGGCCAGGATGGCCGGCGACTTGATGATGTTGACCACGCCCATGCAGGCCAGCGCGACAAACCAGATCAGCATGATGGGAGCGAAGAAGCGGCCGATGCCGGCCGTGCCGTGCGACTGCACGGAATACAGGCCCACCAGCACGGCGATCGTCAGCCACACCACGTACGGGCTGAAGGCGGGCGTGGCCACTTCCAGGCCTTCGATGGCCGACAGCACGGAAATGGCCGGCGTGATCACGCTGTCGCCGTAGAACAGGGTGGCGCCGAAGACGCCGATCACCATCAGCGGCACGTGCCAGCGCGACGACTTGCTGACGGACGACAGCACCAGCGCCATCAGGGCCATGATGCCGCCCTCGCCGCGGTTGTCGGCGCGCAGCACCAGGGTCACGTACTTGAGCGAGACGATCAGGGTCAGGCCCCAGAAGATCAGCGAGACGATGCCCAGCAGGTTGTTATGCGTGACGGACAGGCCATGGGTCGGGTCGAAGACCGTTTTCAGGGTGTACAGCGGACTGGTGCCGATATCGCCATAGACGATGCCGACGGCAGCCAGCGTCAAGCCGACCAGGCTGCTTTTTTTATGTTCCGACGTCAAGATTGCACCCGTTTTTGTTTTGTTGCATCGCACAATATGATAGGTATTAGCAAATAGCAAGAGTATTTTTGCATGGTTCCGGGCTGCCCCAAGGTCGTTGTTTTATGCCGCCGCGCCCGCTTGCGCGAACGGGCGGCCGTTGATTTGTTGCCATTCTACGCCTCGCCAGCGGCGCCGGGCAGCCCCGTGTGTTTTCAGCGATAATGACAGACTGTCTACTCTCCAGTGCCCCCATCATGAATCCAGGCATGCTCTACGCCTCCCTCGCCTTCCTGTGCTGGGGCCTGTTCCCCCTGTATTTCCATGCCATCGACGCCATCGCGCCGCAGGAAATCCTGGCCAACCGCATGGTCTGGTCGCTATTGTTCCTCGGTATCGTGCTGACCGTGCGCCGCCAGTGGAGCTGGCTGGGCGCCTTGCGCAGCCAGCCGAAAGTGGTGGCCAGCTTCGTGGCCAGCGCGTTTTTGCTGTCCGCCAACTGGTTCATCTATATCTGGGCCGTCAACAACGGCCACGTGGTCGACGCCAGCCTCGGCTACTTCATTACGCCCCTGATCAATGTCATGCTGGGCTTTTTGCTGCTGCACGAGCGCTTGCGCCGCCTGCAGTGGCTGGCCATCGGCCTGGCCGGCTGCGGCGTGGCCTGGCTCACCTGGCAGGCGGGGCAGATACCGTGGATCGCCCTGCTGCTGGCGGCCACCTTCGGCGGCTATGGCCTGCTGCGCAAGACGGCCGCGCTGGGCGCGCTGGAAGGCTTGTCGTTTGAAACATTGATTCTTTTTCCCCTGGCGCTGGCCTACATGCTGTGGCTGGCCTGGCATGGCCAGAGCGGCTTCGTCAATACCGACTCCACCGCCACGCGCGCGCTGCTGCTGGCGTCCGGCCCCATCACGGCCATTCCCCTGCTGCTGTTCGCCGCTGGCGCGCGCCGCCTGCCGCTGGCCGTGCTGGGACTGTTGCAATACATCGCGCCCACGGGCCAGCTCCTGATCGGCGTATGGGTCTTCCACGAATCGTTCACGCCCGAGCGCATGCTGGGCTTCCTCGTCATCTGGACGGCGCTGGGCCTGTATGCGGCCGAGGGCCTGTGGAGCAGCCGCCGCGCGCGTCTGGCCGCCTGACCGGCCCGTTCCGGCAGCGCACAGCGCTGGCCGGAAGCGGGCGTTTACCGTATCCTGTCCGTCTTTGTATATCACCCGAGATTTCTAATGGCAAATTACGTCTACACCATGAATCGCGTGGGCAAAATCGTCCCGCCCAAGCGCCAGATTCTGAAAGATATTTCCCTCTCCTTCTTCCCAGGCGCGAAGATCGGCGTGCTGGGCCTGAACGGCTCCGGCAAATCGACCCTGCTGAAAATCATGGCAGGCATCGACACCGACATCCAGGGCGAAGCCGTGCCGATGCCGGGCCTGAACATCGGCTACCTGCCGCAGGAACCGCAGCTCGATCCGGCAAAAACCGTGCGCCAGGAAGTGGAATCCGGCCTGGGCGAAGTGTTTGAAGCGCAAGCCAAGCTGGAAGCCGTGTACGCCGCCTATGCCGAGGAAGACGCCGATTTCGACGCCCTGGCCACGGAACAGGCACGCCTGGAAGCGATCATCTCGACTTCCGACGGCGGCAATCTGAATCTGCAGCTGGAAATGGCCGCCGACGCGCTGCGCCTGCCGCCATGGGACGCCACCATCGGCGTGCTGTCCGGCGGTGAAAAGCGCCGCGTGGCGCTGTGCAAGCTGCTGCTGTCCAAGCCCGACATGCTGCTGCTCGACGAGCCGACCAACCATCTGGATGCGGAATCGGTCGACTGGCTGGAACAATTCCTGCTGCGCTTCCCCGGCACCGTCGTGGCCATCACCCATGACCGCTACTTCCTCGACAACGCGGCAGAGTGGATCCTGGAGCTGGACCGCGGCCACGGCATTCCATGGAAGGGCAACTACTCGACCTGGCTGGACCAGAAGCAAGCCCGTTTGAAGCAGGAAGAAGCGACGGAATCGGCGCGCCAGAAAGCGCTGCAGAAGGAATTGGAATGGTCGCGCCAGAACCCGAAAGCGCGCCAGGCCAAGTCGAAAGCCCGCCTGGCCCGCTTCAACGAACTGTCCGAGCACGAATACCAGAAGCGCAACGAGACGCAGGAGATCTTCATTCCCGTGGCAGAGCGCCTGGGCAATGAAGTCATCGAGTTCAAGAACGTGTCGAAAGCGTTCGGCGACCGTTTGCTGATCGACAACCTGAGTTTTACCGTGCCGCCAGGCGCCATCGTCGGCATCATCGGTCCCAACGGCGCTGGCAAGTCGACCCTGTTCAAGATGATCACCGGCAAGGAAACGCCGGACAGCGGCGAAGTGGCCATCGGCCAGACGGCGCGCGTGTCCATCGTCGACCAGAACCGTGATAGTCTCGCTGACAACAAATCCGTGTTCGAAGACGTGTCCGGCGGCGCCGACATGCTGACGGTCGGCCGCTTCGAAATGCCGTCGCGCGCCTACCTGGGCCGCTTCAACTTCAAGGGCTCGGACCAGCAAAAGCAAGTGGGCAACCTGTCCGGCGGTGAACGCGGCCGTCTGCACCTGGCAAAAACTCTGCTGATGGGCGGCAACGTCCTGCTGCTCGATGAACCGTCGAACGATCTGGATGTGGAAACCTTGCGCGCGCTGGAAGACGCCCTGCTGGAATTTGCCGGCAGCGTCATGGTCATTTCCCATGACCGCTGGTTCCTCGACCGTATCGCCACGCACATCCTGGCCTTCGAAGGCAATTCGCAAGTCACCTTCTTCGACGGCAACTATCAAGAGTACGAAGCCGACAAGAAGAAACGCCTGGGTGAAGAAGGCGCGAAGCCAAAACGTATCCGCTACAAGCCGCTGACCACGTAATTTCGGTCCGGCCATGTAAAAAGGCAGTTACCTCGCGGTAACTGCCTTTTTTTTCAGCAAACTTCCGGTGACTTAGAAGTTGTAGCGTGCGCCCAGAGCGAGGCCCGTAGCCTTGCGGCCCTGGTCGGCGCTCTTGCCGAAGTGTTCCACTTCCGCCGTCAGCGAGACTTTCTCGTTGATCGCGTACTGGGCGCCGACGGAAGCGTACACGCCCGTCTTGTCGTTGCCGCTGATGCCGGTCGACAGGCCCGTGCCGCTCAGGCTGTTCTTGACCTTGGCCACGCCGAGCTTGCCGAACACGCCGACTTTATCGCTCACAGGCATGGTGGCCTTGCCGGCCAGGTAGTAGCCATGCGAATCGCTTTTCACGGAACCGTTGCCTGCACCCGTGACATAGCTGTAATCCTTGCTGCCGAAATCGGCATAGCCACCTTCGATTGCCCAGGTTTTGTCGAAATCGTAACCGGCGAAGATCTTGGCGCCAGCCTTGTAGCCGCTGTGATTGTCGGCGCTGGTGGCGCCAGGAATATCGAAGTTATAACGGTTGCCCGTGACGCCAGCACCCACATAGGCGCCTTCGGCGTGTGCTGCGCTCATGCCGGTCAGTGCGGTAACGGAAGCGATCATTGCAAACAGGATTTTCTTCTTCATCATGTTCTCTCTCTCAATTAGTGAATGGTGCCTGGATTCGCAGTTCAGCGAAGTGCGATGAAGACACAATAACAGCCGAAAAAAGCTACGTCTTTCATCATTCCGTAAGAACTGTGACAAGATGTAAGTCGACATTGCAAACTGACAATAACCGTAAAATGCGCACCGTTGAGCGAACTTAAGATAGACTTAAGAACATTATCGATTTTCAGTCACCAGGAGAAATGCATGCATAAACGCCAGTTTCTTGCCGCCGCCATGGCCGCCACCGCCCTGCCCGCCATAGGCCGCGCGGCGCCCACAGGCTTGCGCGGGCCGGCACTGCTGACCGTCACGGGCAGCATCGACAAGCCCAACCGGGGTCCCTTCGACGCCGTGCGCGACCAGATGATGCACAAGCAAAAGATCAGTTTTGAACGGGCGCGGGCTTTCGACTTTGCGGCGCTGGCGAATTTGCCGGCACGCACCATCCACCCCACCCTGGAATACGACGGCAAGGTCCATGCCCTGCGCGGGCCATTGCTGGTCGATGTATTGAAGGCGGCGGGCGCGCCCGAGGAAGATGCCGTGCGGCTGTTGCTGCGCGCCGTCGATGGCTACGCGGCGGCGCTGACCATGGCGCAGGCGCGCACACAGCGTTTCATTGTCGCCACCCACCTGGATGGCCAGGCGATGGCGCTGGGCGGCCTGGGACCGCTCTGGGCGATCCACGATGCGGACCGCATCGCGGCCGTGGCGGCCATGCCCCTGGCCGAACGTTTTTCCAGCTGCCCGTGGGCGCTGTATCACATCGGCGTCGAGGCGGGTTGAAGCGGTTGAGGCAGATTAAGCGTAGGCTTCGGCCATCGACATGACGCGTGGAGCGATGGTAATGCCATGCTCCTCGAACAAGGCCGTGATGGCCGCCACGTTCTGCGTGCACTCCTCGGTCTTCCAGCCCTTGAAGATGTCCGTGCCATCCTTCTGGAAATGCAGGTCCAGCACTTTGCCCCCATCCTTGTGCAGGTAGGGCGAACTATAGGTGTTCTCGAATCCAAGCGCCTTCAATTGCCCCAGCAAGGCCAGTGGCGGGTGGTCGGGATCGGTGGCAAGAAAAATGCCGAAGGTCTTGCCCGGTGGTTTGGCGGCGATGTCGACCTCGTAAATACCGGGGGCCTTGCTGACGGACGTACTCTTTAAAAATAACATGCAACACTCCCTGCGCGTAATGTCCCGTGCCGAAAACGGGCAACAAGACAGGGGCGGTGCGCAATGATTCCCCTCGTCAAATCTTATTGCTAATTGGAATCTTTGTCGACAAATCGGCACTTTTATTTGGTAAGTCGTGGTTATCTTGTCGTGTTCGCCAGCGTAAATTATCAATAAAGCCAGTTATCATTGCGCTAATATCCGCCCTGCTGCATACTTTTGGCTTGCGTCACGATAGCCTTCCCGCCGGCCATTCCCCGTCTCCATGCGTCTTCTGTCGATCAAATACCGCCTGCTCATTCTTCTCACCCTGATCCTGGGCGCGGGCTTCATGGCCACCAGCCTGGCCAGTTACCTGGCTTCGCGCAAAGCCATCGAGCACGGCATCGCCGACCAGACCCTGCCCCTGACGGGCGACAATATTTACTCGGAAATCCAGAAGGACATGCTGCGCCCCGTGTTCATCTCGTCGCTGATGGCGCATGACACCTTCGTGCGCGACTGGATACTGGCGGGCGAAAACAAGCCGGAACAGATCGTGCGCTACCTGGCCGAGGTGAAGAAGAAGTACGGCGCCATCACCAGCTTTCTCGTCTCGGACAAGAGCAGCAAATATTATTACGCGGAAGGCACCTTGAAATCCGTCAGCCCGCAGGAAACGCGCGACATCTGGTACTACCGCGTGCGGGCCATGGACAAGACCGACTATGAAACAAATGTCGACGTGGACATGGCCAACCGCGACAGCATGACCATCTTCATCAACCACCGCGTCTATGACTACGACGGCCAGTTCATCGGCGCCACCGGCATTGGCCTGACCCTGGCCACCATGAACCACATCATCGACCGCTACCAGGCGCGCTTCCACCGCAACATCTATTTTGTCGATGCCGCCGGCACCCTGGTGTTGACGGGCAAGACCATGCGCAACGGGCACGGCAATATCCGCAGCCTGTCCGGCGTGAACGCCATTGCCGATAAAATCATCAACCACGAGAGCCAGCCAACGCATCTGTCGTACCAGCTGGGCAGCGCGCAAATCCTCGTCAACTCGCGCTTCATTCCCGAACTGGGCTGGTACCTGGTGGTCGAGCAGAACGTCAGCGACGAAGTGCAGTCGCTGCAGCGCGTGTTCATCTTCAACCTGGCCATCAGCTTTGGCGTGACCGTGCTGGTCCTGGGCTTGACCCTGCTGACGGTAAACCGCTACCAGCGCCGCATCGAGCGCATCGCCTCGACGGATGCGCTGACGGGGCTATTGAACCGCCAATCGCTGGAATTGCTGTTCCAGCGCGCCATGCTCCTGTCCAGACGCAACGAGCAACCGATGTCGGCCATCCTGTTCGACATCGACTTCTTCAAGCGCGTCAACGATACGCACGGCCACCTGTGGGGAGACAAGGTCATCCGTGGCGTGGCCGACGTGGCGCGCGCCACCGTGCGCGAAAGCGACGTCATCACGCGCTGGGGCGGCGAGGAATATCTGGTACTGCTGAATAACTGCAGCCTGGCCCAAGCGATGGAAGTCGCGGAAAACCTGCGCGCCGCCATCGAAGGCCACGATTTCGGCCTGCCCGCGCCGCGCGTACCGGTGACGATCAGCCTGGGTGTGGCCGAATACCGGCCAGAGGAAAGCGAATCGGCCTTCTTTTCGCGCGCCGACAGCGCGCTGTATCAAGCCAAGCATCACGGCCGCAACGGCGTGCACGCCGCCTGAGTCACCCGCCGCGCTTGCGCCGGGCCAGCTCCTGCGTGGGCGCCACCAGCGCACGGTACAACTCGCCCGTGGCGGCATCCCATTGCTGCACCGCCTGCTGCTGGCGTTGCACGGTGGCCGAGTCGCCTCGTGCGATGGGGCCGGAGAGCGCGGGCGCGGCGCCCAGGCGGAATACATTGGCCACCGCTTCCGTCACCAGGGGCTGGGCCAGTTCGCGCGCCACCGGCTCGGGAATGCCGGCCGCCTGGTAGGCGCGCAGGGCCGCGTCGAGCACCGTCACCAGGTAATTGCTGGCGAAGACGGCGGCGGCGTGATACAGGGTCTTGGCGGCCGGATCGATGGGCACGGGGCGCGCGCCGATGGCAATCAAGGCCGGCGTCAAAAAGGCCAGCGCCAGCGGATCGCCTTCCACGCCGCAAAACGTGCCGTCGAAGGTGGCGGCCACTTGTGCGGGGTCGGCAAAGCTGCGGATCGGGTGCGCGCTGGCGACAAAGGCGCCCGCCTGCGTGGCGGCCAGCAGCACGTTCGAGGCCAGCGCGCCGCTGCAGTGAAACACGATGGCGCCCGCCTGGCGCCCTTCGGCCACCAGGGCCGCGCAGGCCGGGCCGATCTGGTCGTCCGAGACGGCCAGCATGGTGACGTCGGCGTGGCGCAAGGCCGCATAGCTGTCGACGGGCGTGCCGGCGCCGATGAAAGCGACGGCCGCTTGCGCGGACGTCATCGACCGTGTCAGCACATCCTGCACCAGGATTTTTCCACCATGCGCCCCCTCGGTTTGCGCAAACAGCCTGCCCAGCACGCGGCCCACGTGGCCGGCACCGATGATATTGAGTGTGACGTTCATGATGATTTTCTAAAAGCTCGATCCCGGCTGGCGCAAAAATTCCAGCTCTTGCGGCGTGGAAGTGCGGCCGAGGATGGCGTTGCGGTGCGGAAAGCGGCCAAAGCGGGCGATCACTTCCTGGTGGCGCTCGGCGTAGTCGAGCATGCCGTCAAAGCCGGGCTGCGCCTGCGACAGCAGCTGGAACAGCTCGACGGCGCGCGCCTGCATGGCCAGGTCTTCCGCGTGTTCGAACGGCAGGTAGGCAAAAGCGCGCAGCATCGGTGGCAGCTGGCGGTCCTGCCCCGCTTGCGTCAAGGCGACGGCCAGCGCCAGCGCCTGAGCGTCGCCGGCAAAGGCGCGCGGCGTGCCCCGATAGACATTGCGCGTAAACTGGTCGAGCACGATGAGGCGCGCCAGCGCGCCGTGCGGCGCCGCATCCCATGCGCGCAAGCCGCCATCGATGGCGGCATCGATCAGCACGCCGAAACGCGCGCGTATCTGCGCGTCGAAAGCGTCATCCTTGCGGAACCATTCCATGCGCGACTGGCCATGGCCAGGGTGATCCGGCGGCAAAAACCAGAAGTCGAGTACCGCTTGCGCCTGTGCATCCATGTCCATCCTCTCGGCATCCGTATCAATTGCGGGCATGCGACAGCTGGAAGCCGGCGATGCCTTCGAAGGCGGCCAGTTCGGCCGACATGGCCGACAGGCTGGCGCCCGTGTTCTTGCCATGCGCGATGGCGACAAAGCGCCATTCCTGCATGCCGTCGTTGCTGCCGATGGTCAGCGAGCCGCCGGCGATGTCGTAGCCGCGCTTGGCAGCCATGCGCCGCAGCGCATCTTCGCGCGGAATAAAGCCCTGCTTGAAGCGCATGGTGATGGCCACCGCGTGGCGCGACGGCAGCCAGTTCTCCAATTTTGACAGAAAAATCATCGCCATCGCGCACAGGAAAGCCAGGCCCATGGCCGACAGATAAAAGCCGATGCCGACCATGATGCCGATCACGGACGAGGCCCAGATCGAGGCGGCCGTCGTCAGGCCGCTGATATTGAAACCCTCGCGCATGATGACGCCGGCGCCGAGAAAACCCACGCCCGTGACGATGCCCTGGATCACGCGCGTGGGGTCGCTGCCGACGATGGCGCCATGGCCGCCGTACCAGAATTCCGGGTAACCGCCCAGCACCGTCAGCGCGGCCGAGGCCATGCAGACGAGGCTGTAGGTGCGCATGCCCGCCGCACGCCCGTGATACGAACGCTCGTAACCCACCAGCAAGCCCAGCAAGAGCGCGCCCAGCAGGTTCAGCAGGATCACGCCATTCGTCGCCAGCTCGGCCGGCGACCAGTAGGCGCGCAGGAAGTCGATGGTCGGCATCTAGGGCTTTTTCGTCAGCTGCTTTTCAAACGCCACATCGAGCTTGCTGACGCGGCGCGCCTTTTGCGGTCCCAGGCTATTCACGAAGGCGACAAAGGCATCGAGTTCCAGCGGCGGGCACAGAGGCGGCAAGCCGGGGCCTTCGGTCAGGAAAAACAGTTCGTCACCCGTGCGCGCCATCGTGTAAAGGCGGTTGCCGGTGCGTTCCTTGAGCCGCTCGATGGCGGACGTGGCGCGGGTCGAGCGCATCAGATGGCTCCCGTGCGCTGTTCCAGCCACGCCAGCGCATCGCCGGACAACAGCGGCGCGAGGCGCGCGCGCACGGTGGCGTGATAGTCGTTGAGCCAGGCCGCCTCGTCGTCGCGCAACAGCGAGCGTTCCACGCAGCGCGTGTCGATCGGGCACAGGGTCAGGGTCTCGAAGCGCAGGAATTCGCCGAACTGCGTCGTTTCCGCAGGAACGTTGAGTACCAGGTTCTCGATGCGGATGCCCCACTGGCCGGGACGATAAATGCCCGGTTCGATGGAGGTGATCATGCCCGGCTCCATGGCCGTCTGCGGCTCCGGCATGGCGGACTGGGAAATCGATTGCGGTCCTTCATGGACGTTGAGGAAAAAGCCCACGCCGTGGCCCGTGCCGTGGCCAAAGTCAAGGCCTTCGGCCCACAGCGGCGCGCGGGCGATGGAGTCCAGCATGGGCGACTTCACGCCGCGCGGGAACTGCGCGCGCGACAGGGCCATCATGCTGCGCAAGACGAGGGTGAAATCGCGCTTGTGCCCGGCCGTGATCGTGCCGACGGGAACGACGCGCGTGATGTCCGTCGTGCCGCCCCAATACTGGCCGCCCGAGTCGATCAGCAGCAAGCCATCGCCTTCGATGGTCGCCGCCGTATCCGCGTGCGCGTGGTAATGCATGATGGCGCCATGCGCATTGAAGCCGGCGATGGTGCCGAAACTGGGGCTGACAAAACCGGCGCGGCGGGCGCGCGCGGCCGTCAGGTGTTCGTCGACGCCGATTTCCGTCAGCGGCGCGCGCTGCGGGTCGGCCAGGGTGGCATCCAGCCAGCTGAAAAACTCGCACAGGGCGGCGCCGTCCTGTTCCATGGCGGCGCGCACGTGCGCCGCTTCGCTGTCCGTCTTGCGCGACTTGGCAAGCGTGGTGGGATTGATGGCTTCCACCACGCGCACGCCGTCGGCCACGGCCTGGCGCGTGCCAAAGGTGATGCGGCGCGGGTCCAGCAGCAAGCTGGCATCGGCCGGCAAGGCGGCCAGCGCGGCCGCCGTGCGGTCGTATGCGGCCACGTCCACGCCCTCGCTTTCCAGGGTGGCGCGCAGGGCGGAGGCTACCTTGCCGTCGGCGACGAACAGGGTGGTGCGCTCCGGTCCTACCAGCGCATGGGCGAGGAAAACGGGGTTGTAATTGACGTCGGCGCCGCGCAGGTTGAACAGGTAGGCGATATCGTCGAGCGTGGAAATGACGTGGTGGCTGGCGCCGTGCGCCGCCATGCCGACGCGCAGGGCCGCCAGCTTCTGCGTGCGCGACAGCGATGGATACGCGGCCGCATGTTCAACCACGGGCGCGGCCGGCATGGCCGGGCGATCGGGCCACACGGCTTGCAGCACGTCGGTGTCCGTGCGCAGGTTCACTTGCGCGCCCAGCGCCTGCTGCAGCAATCGCGCATTGGCCAGGCCCAGCACGGCGCCATCGACGGCTACCGTCTGCCCGGGGCGCATGGTCTCGCCCAGCCAGTCGATATACAGCACGCTGGCGCCGGACGGGATTTTTTTCAGGACGATGCCGCTGCCGGCCAGTTCGTCTTCCGCCTGCTCCCAGTAGCGGCCATCGGTCCACACGCCGGCAACATCCTGCGTGACGACCAGGGTGCCGACGGAACCCGTAAAGCCCGACAGCCATTCGCGGCCCTGCCAGCGGGCCGGCAGGTACTCGGACAAATGCGGGTCGGCCGATGGCACGATCAGCGCATCGATCTGCTGCGCGCGCATGGCGGCGCGCAGTTGCGATAAACGGGAGGCGGGGTGACTCTGAACGGATGTCTGCATGGCGGCGAAAAAGTGCGGTGCTGGGAAGTACCTATGATACCGCGATTAGCCGGGCACTTGCAGAGCGTTCTGGCAGCGCAGCCTCATTCGCCGTCATCGGCCTCGTAGCGGCGCAAGCCTTCCAGGTCCAGCACGCGGATGCCGCCGTAATCGAGGCGCAACAAACCCTTTTTTTCCAGCACCTGCAAGGCCTGGTTGGCGCGCTGGCGCGAGGAACCGGACAGCAGGCCGATTTCTTCCTGCGACAGCTGCACCAGGGTGTCCACGCTCGGGTACAGGTGCGAGTGGAACATCGAGGCCAGGCAGCGCGCCACGCGCGTGTTCAGGTCGAGCAGGCGTTCGTTTTCCATCATGCCGATGAACTGGCCCAGGCGCTCGTTGAGCTGCATCAGCAGGAAGCGCGTGAATGGCAGGCTCGTTTCCAGCAGCCAGTGGAAGGTGGCGGCGGGCAGGCGCGCCACGCGCGTATCGCGCACGGCGATGGTGTCGTATTTGCGTATCTCGCGCTTGAGCAGCGACCCTTCGCCAAACCAGCTGCCCGGTGACAAGCCCGTAAACGTCATGGCCTTGCCGGAAGCGGAAAAATTATTCATCTTGACCATGCCGCTGATGACGCCAATCCAGTAGTCCACCGGCTCGCCCTTGCGGCAGACAAAGCCGCCTTTCGGCACGAAAGTCTCGAACACATCGGCCTCGACCCGGGCCATTTGCACGGGGTCGAGCAGTTGCGCCCAGTGGGCCGCGCGCACGGCATCCTTGAGGGTGATATCAGGGTAGGTCATTGTGCGATGCACCATCGAAAAGTGGGTAAATGTCCCCGAAAAGACAACTTGGCAAACTAACGCAAGCTACTATCATTGCACAAACGCCTTACACATAAAAAACACGGAGCGCCATCCAACGAGGTGGGGCCTGAGACAAGCAACAGGGAGACACTGGTGCAAACGAATACCACAGCAGCAATGCCGACTTTTCCGCGGCGCTTATTGCAACACGGGACAGTACGATCCGACAAGCCCGCCTTTCGTGAAAAACACCTGGGCATCTGGCAAACCTGGACCTGGTCCCAGGTCAACGACGAGGTGCGCGCGCTGGCCTGCGGCCTGGCCGCCATCGGCTTCCAGCGCGGCATGAATCTGGCCATCATCGGCGACAACCGTCCCCGCCTGTACTGGGCCATGCTGGCCGCGCAAAGCCTGGGCGGCGTGCCCGTGCCGCTGTACCAGGATGCGCCGGCCGCCGACATGGCCTACGTGCTGCAGGACGCGGAAGTCCATTACGCCATCGTCGAAGACCAGGAGCAGGTCGACAAGCTGCTCGAACTCAAGGCCCTCTATCCGCACATCGCCCACATCGCCTACGACGATGAACGGGGCATGCGGCACTACCGCCAGCCGGAGCTGATTTCCTTCGCCGGCCTGCAGGCGCTGGGCCGCACCTACGACCGCGAGCATCCGGGCTTTTTCGACGCTGCCGTGGAACAGGGCAAGGCCCAGGATTCCGCCGTCATGCTGTACACCTCGGGGACCACGGGCAAACCGAAGGGCGTGTGCCAGAGCCACGCGGCGCTGCTGGCGGCCGGCGAAGGCGGCGTCGCCTTCGACAAGCTCACCGACAATGAAGACATCCTGTCCTACCTGCCCATGGCGTGGGTCGGCGACTGCCTGTTCTCGCTGGCGCAAGCCATGGTGGCAGGTTTCACCGTCAACTGCCCCGAATCGGGCGACACGGTGATGATCGACATGCGCGAAATCGGCCCCACCTGCTACTTCGCGCCGCCGCGCGTGTTCGAGAACATGCTCACCAGCGTGATGATACGCATGGAAGACGCGAGCAGCATCAAGCGCCACATGTTCAGCCATTTCATGGACGTGGCCAAGCGCTGCGGCGCGCAGATCCTCGACGGCAAGCCCGTCTCGCTGGCGGACCGCATCAGCTACAAGCTGGGCGAACTGCTCGTCTACGGCCCGCTGAAAAACGTGCTGGGACTGTCGCGCGTGCGCGTCGCCTACACGGCCGGCGCCGCCATCGGCCCCGACCTGTTCCGCTTCTACCGCTCCATCGGCGTCAACCTCAAGCAGCTGTACGGCTCGACCGAAACCTGCGCCTATGTGTGTCTGCAACCGGACGGCAATATCAAGTTCGACAGCGTGGGATTGCCGGCGCCGGGCGTGGAAGTCAAGCTGGCGGCCAATGGCGAAGTGCTGGTCAGGTCGCCCGCCACCATGAGCGGCTACTTCAAGCGCCCCGACGCCACGGCCGAAGTGATCGACGACCACGGCTACTTCCATACGGGCGACGCGGGCGTGTTCGACAGCGAAGGCCATCTGAAGATCATCGACCGCGCGGCCGACGTGGGCAAGATGAATTGCGGTGCCATGTTCGCCCCCAACTACATTGAAAACAAGCTCAAGTTCTTCCCCTTCATCAAGGAAGTGGTGGCCTTCGGCCATGCGCGCGACCATGTGTGCGCCTTCATTAACATCGACATCGAAGCGGTGGGCAACTGGTCAGAGCGGCGCGGCATCGCCTACTCCGGCTACACGGACCTGGCGGCGCGCGCCGAGACCTATGGCCTGATCCGCGACTGCATCGAGCAAGTCAACGCGGAACTGGCGGCCGATCCGCTGATGGACCGCACGCAGGTGCACCGCTTCCTCGTGCTGCACAAGGAACTCGATCCGGACGACGACGAGCTGACGCGCACGCGCAAGGTGCGCCGCAAATTCATCGCCGAAAAATACGCGGTGCTGATCTCCGCCCTGTATGAAGGCAAGGCAACGCAATACATCGAGACCCAGGTGAAATTCGAGGATGGCCGCACCGGTTCGACCAGCGCCGACCTGCAGATCTGGGACAGCAAAACGTACCGGCCCCAGGGCCTGGCCGCATGATGGAGCACAGCACGATGCAAATGAACGAACCCGACGCCCATTTCGGCACGGCCCGCAAGACGGGCCCCGTGATCCTCGACCTGAAGAACATCTCGCTGTCGTTCGGCGGCGTGAAAGCGCTGACCGACATCTCGTTCGACGTGAAGCAGCATGAAATCCGCGCCATCATCGGCCCGAACGGCGCGGGCAAAAGCTCGATGCTCAACGTGATCAATGGCGTGTACCGCCCGCAGCAGGGCGAAATCATCTACCGGGGCGAGCACCGGCGCGGCATGGATTGCTATGCGGCGGCCAAGTCCGGCATCGCCCGCACCTTCCAGAACATCGCCCTGTTCAAGGGCATGACGGTGTTAGATAACATCATGACGGGGCGTAACCTCAAGATGAAGTCGAATTTCCTGCTGCAAGCCCTGTACTGGGGGCCGGCGCGGCGCGAGGAAATCGAACACCGCAAGAAGGCAGAAGAGATCATCGACTTCCTGGAAATCCAGGCCATCCGCAAGACGCCCGTGGGACGTTTGCCCTACGGCCTGCAAAAGCGGGTGGAACTGGGCCGCGCGCTGGTGGCAGAACCGGAAATCCTGCTGCTGGATGAACCGATGGCCGGCATGAACGTGGAAGAAAAGCAGGACATGTGCCGCTTCATCCTCGACGTCAACGACCAGCTGGGCACGACCATCGTGCTGATCGAGCACGACATGGGCGTGGTGATGGATATCTCGGACCGCGTGGTGGTGCTCGATTACGGCAAGAAGATCGGCGACGGCACGCCAGACGAGGTGCGCAGCAACCAGGATGTCATCAACGCCTATCTCGGCGTGGCGCACTAGACGAGGAATAGCAATGAATATCAATTTTTTCTTTGAAGTGCTGATCGGCGGCCTGCTGTCGGGCGTCATGTACGCGCTGGTGGCGATCGGCTTCGTGCTGATCTACAAGGCGTCGGGCGTGTTCAACTTCGCGCAGGGAGCGATGGTGTTTTTCGCCGCCCTCACCTGCGTCGGCATCATGGACAAGTTCGGCCTGTCGCTGTGGCTGGCCATCCCGCTGACGATGCTCACGATGATCGTGCTCGGCATGGCCATCGAAAGGGTCGTGCTGCGGCCCCTCGTCAACCAGCCCGAAATCACGCTGTTCATGGCCACCATCGGCCTGACCTTCTTCATCGAAGGCCTGGCGCAGCTGATGTGGGGTTCGCAGGTGCACAAGCTGGACCTGCCCATCGAAGACGTGCCGATGCAGTTTTTGATGGACCGCTTCGACATCAACATCTCGCAGTTCGACCTGATGGCGGCCGGCATCTGCGCCTTGCTGGTGATCTGCCTGGCCCTGCTGTTCTCGAAAACCAAGGTGGGCCGCGCCCTGCGCGCCGTCGCCGACGACCACCAGGCGGCGCTGGCCGTGGGCATTCCGCTGCAGCGCATCTGGGCCGTCGTGTGGGGCGTGGCGGGCCTAGTCGCGATGGTGGCCGGCTTGCTGTGGGGCGCGCGCAATGGGGTGCAGTTCGCCCTCACCTTCATCGCCCTGAAAGCGCTGCCCGTGCTGATCCTTGGCGGCTTTACGTCGGTACCGGGCGCTATCGTCGGCGGCCTGATCATCGGCGCGTCGGAAAAACTGGCGGAGGTCTACCTCGGCCCCATGGTGGGTGGCGGCATCGAAGGCTGGTTCCCGTATGTGCTGGCCCTGCTGTTCCTGCTGGTGCGCCCGGAAGGCCTGTTCGGCGAGAAGATCATCCGGCGAATATAAGGCCCAAAGCGCATCGTAGGTCGGATTAGCCGAAGGCGTAATCCGACAAACACCCCAACAGCCAGTAAAGGACACGCCATGATTTACCGTGAAGCAGGACAATTCAAGACCAGCTACCAGGCTGACAACCAGATTTTCCCGATCCGGCAAGACCGCCTGGCGCTGACGGCCACGCTGCTCGTTGCCGTCTTGCTCCTGCCGTATGTCGCCTCGCCCTACATGCTGTCGGCGATCCTGATCCCCTTCCTGATCTTCGCGCTGGCGGCGCTGGGCCTGAACATCCTGACCGGTTACGCGGGCCAGCTGTCGCTGGGCACGGCCGCCTTCATGGCCGTGGGCGCCTTTGCCTCGTATAACTTCATGGCCCGCCTGCCTGGCTTGCCGCTGCTCGTGTCCTTCATCCTCGGCGGCCTGTGCGCGGCCATGGTGGGCATCGCCTTCGGCCTGCCCTCCTTGCGCATCCGCGGCTTTTACCTGGCCGCCTCCACCCTGGCGACGCAGTTCTTCGTCGTCTGGTGCCTGACCAAGATTCCGTATCTGACCAACTACAGCTCCTCGGGCGTGATCACGGTGCAGAAGATGACCATCCTCGGCTACCAGTTCGACACGCCGCAAAGCAAATACCTGCTGGTGCTGGCCATCGTCGCCGGCATGGCGCTGCTGGCCAAGAACATGATCCGCTCCAACGTGGGGCGCTCGTGGATGGCCGTGCGCGACATGGACATGGCGGCCGAAGTGATCGGCTTCAGGCTGATGCGCACCAAGCTGCTGGCGTTTGCCGTCAGCTCCTTCTATTGCGGCGTGGCCGGCGCCCTGTATGCATATGCCTACCTGGGCACGGTGGAGCCGGAAGCGTACAACCTGGACCTGTCCTTCCGCATCCTGTTCATGATCATCATCGGCGGCGTCGGTTCGATTCTCGGCTCCTTCCTCGGCGCGGCCTTCATCGTGCTGCTGCCCGTCTTCCTGAACACCATCGCGCATGGCCTGGCATTGCCGACCAGCGTGGCTTCGAACCTGGAACTAATGGTGTTCGGCGCGCTGATCATCTTCTTCCTGATCGTCGAGCCGCACGGCCTGGCCAGGCTGTGGCAGATCGCGAAGGAAAAGCTGAGACTCTGGCCCTTCCCCCACTAAGTTTTTGCAGTCGATGTCGGTTCACTTGAATACCAAATAAAACAAGAGGAGACACACAATGAAACACATCAAATCGCTCATGCTGGCCGCCGCCATCGCCAGTGCCGCACTCACCTTGGCCGGCAGCGCGCAAGCGCAGGACAAGGAACAATACATCGCCCTGCCGTCCTACCGCGTGGGTCCGTACGCGGCCGGCGGCTCCGGTTTCTACGGCGGCATCATCGACTACTTCAACCTGGTCAACCAGGCCGGCGGCGTCAATGGCGTGAAAATCAGCTGGGAAGAATGCGAAACCGAATACAACCCGTCGCGCGGCGTGGAATGCTATGAACGCCTGAAAACCAAGCAGGGCGGCGCCACCCTGGTCGAAACCCTGTCCACGGGCGTCGCCTACGGCATCCTCGACCGCGTGGCGCAAGACAAGATCCCCATGACCATGATCGGCTACGGCCGCTCGGACGCCGCCAACGGCAAGGTCTTCCCGTATGTGTATCCGCTGATCTCCAGCTACTGGAGCCAGGCCGCCGCCATGATCAAGTACCTGGGCGACAAGGATGGCGGCATGGACAAGCTGAAAGGCAAAAAAATCGTCCACCTGTACCACGATTCGGCCTTCGGCAAGGAGCCGCTGCCCGTACTCGAAGCGCTGTCGAAACAGTACGGCTTTGAACTGATCAAGATCCCCGTCGCGCCGCCAGGCAGCGAACAGCAGTCGCAATGGCTGCAGATCCGCCAGGCCAAGCCGGACCACGTGATCCTGTGGGGCTGGGGCGTCATGAACTCCGTTGCCATCAAGACGGCGCAGCGCAATGGCTTCCCGCGCGACAAGATGCTGGGCGTCTGGTGGGCCGGTTCCGAGGAAGACACCATTCCATCGGGCGACGCGGCCAAGGGCTACACGGCGATGACGTTCAACACGCCAGGCAACTACCCCGTGCTCGACGACATCCGCAAGAAGCTCTACGCGGCCGGCAAGGGCAACCTGTCCGACCAGTCGCGCATCGGCTCCGTCTACCACATGCGCGGCGTGACGGCCGGCATCCTATGGGTGGAAGCGATCCGCGTGGCGCAGGAAAAATTCGGCAAGGGCAAACCGATCACGGGCGAGCAGATGCGCTGGGGCCTGGAAAACCTGAACGTCGACGATGCGCGCCAGAAGGCCGTCGGCGCGCTGGGCATGTTCCCGACCGTGAAAACCAGCTGCGACGACCATGAAGGCTCGGGCGCCGTGAAGGTACAGCAGTGGGATGGCAAGAAATGGACCGCCATCACGCCGAAGTGGATCGTCGGCGACAAGGCTCTGGTGCGCAAGCTGGTCGAGGAATCGTCGGGCAAGTACGCCGAAGAGAAAAAGATCACGCCGGCGTGCATGAAGTAAGCGGCTTTCGGGGTGGTGTCGGATTACGGCCTGCGGCCTAATCCGACCTACGCCGCATCCACGTAGGTCGGATTAGCGTAGCGTAATCCGACAAGCACCAACACACATGAAAACGAAGCAGCCATGACACCCACTGCCACGCAAACACCGGACACCGCGCCGCCCTACCTGTCGGTCAACAACATCGAAGTCATCTACGACCACGTGATCCTGGTCTTGAAAGGCGTGTCGCTGCAAGTCCCGCAGGGCAAGATCGTGGCCCTGCTGGGCGCCAACGGCGCCGGCAAGTCGACCACCCTGAAAACCATCTCGACCCTGCTGCGCGGCGAACGCGGCGACGTCACCAAGGGCGAAGTCCAGTTCAAGGGCGAGCGCGTGGATCAATTGACGCCGAATGAACTGGTCAAGCGGGGCCTGTCGCAAGTGATGGAAGGGCGCCACTGCTTCGGCCACCTGACCATCGAGGAAAACCTCTTGACGGGTGCCTATACGCGCAGCCTGTCGCGCGGCGAATTGAAGGACGCGCTGGACAAGGTCTACCACTACTTCCCGCGCCTGAAAACGCGGCGCAGCAGCCAGGCCGGCTACACCTCGGGCGGCGAACAGCAGATGTGCGCCATCGGCCGCGCGCTGATGGCCAAGCCGTCGATGATTTTACTGGACGAGCCCTCGATGGGCATCGCGCCGCAGATCGTCGAAGAGATCTTCGGCATCGTCAAGGATTTGAACCACAAGGAAAACGTCTCTTTCCTGCTGGCCGAGCAGAACACCAACGTGGCGCTGCGCTACGCCGACTTCGGCTACATCCTGGAAAACGGCAGAGTCGTGATGGAAGGGCAAGCCCAGGAACTGGCCAGCAACGAAGACGTCAAGGAGTTTTACCTGGGCGTGTCGGGCGCCGGACGCAAGAGCTTCCGCGACATGAAGTTCTACCGCCGCCGCAAGCGCTGGCTGGCTTGACGACAGAGGCACCATGGACCTGGAACGGGCGAAGCAAGTGTGCCGCGGCTTTCCCGGCGCGACCGAAGACATCAAGTGGAGCAACGTGCTGGCGTTTTGCGTCGGCGGCAAGATGTTCGCCCTGTGCGGCGCGGAAGCGCACAGCACGCGCGGCATGAGCTTCAAGGTCGATGCGGAGCGCTTCCTGGAATTGACGGATCGCCCCGGCTTTCGCCCTGTACCCTACCTGGCGCGGGCCAGATGGGTGCTCGTCGCCAGCCCCGACGCCCTCGACGACGATGAAATGGCCGCCCTGCTGCACCGCTCATACAGCCTGATTGTTGCGGGGCTGACGAAAAAAATGCAACGTGACATTGGAGAATCAGCAACATGACCGATACGCTCGACAGTCTGGAAGCACGCGCCCCCGAAGCGCGCGAACGCGAATTGATGGCCGGCCTGCCGCAGCTGATCGCGCGCGCGCAGCAGGCGCCGGGCTGGGCCCGCATCCTCGATGGCGTCAACGCGGCCGACATCACCAGCCGCGCCGCGCTGGCGCAACTGCCCGTGACGCGCAAGTCCGACCTCAAGCAATTGCAGCACGGCGCGCTGCCGTTCGGCGGCCTGAACACGACGCCGAAAAACGCCCTGTCGCGCGTGTTCGTCTCGCCCGGCCCCATCTTCGACCCGGAAGGGCGCGGACCCGACTGGTGGCGCTTCGCGCGGCCCATGTACGCTGCCGGCGTGCGCGCCGGCGGCTTGCTGCAGAACTGCTTTTCGTATCACTTCACGCCGGCCGCCTTCATGGTCGAAGGGGGCGCCGCGCGCCTGGGCTGCACCGTCATCCCGGCCGGCATCGGCCAGACGGAAATGCAGGTGCAGGCGATGGTCGACCTGAAGCCGGACACGTACATCGGCACGCCGTCGTTCCTGAAACTGATCATCGAGAAGGCGCGCGAAATGGGCGCCGACATCAGCAGCGTCACCAAGGCCGTGATGGGCGCGGAAGCCCTGCCCGAATCGCTGCGCAGCTGGTTTGCCGAAAACGGCGTGCCGCACGTGTTCCAGACCTATGCCTCGGCCGACATCGGCAGCATCGCCTATGAGACGGCCAGCAATGGCAAACTCAATCCCGGCATGGTGGTCGATGAAAACGTGCTGCTCGAGATCGTCCACCCGGGCAGCGGCATTCCCGTCGCGCCGGGCGAAGTAGGCGAAGTCGTCGTCACCGTCTTCAATGCCGACTATCCGCTGATCCGCTTCGCCACGGGCGACCTGTCAGCCGTGCTGATGGACGCGCCGGAGTCGCCGTGCGGGCGCACGAATACGCGCATCAAGGGCTGGATGGGGCGCGCCGATCAAACCACCAAGGTGCGCGCCATGTTCGTGCATCCGTCGCAGGTGCATGAAATCGCGCGCCGCCACCCGCAGATCAAAAAGGCGCGGCTGGTGGTATCGGGCCGCATGGCCAATGACGAAATGACTTTGCATTGCGAAGTCGATAATCCTCATGACGCCAGCGGCACCGAGGCCATCATCGGCTCGATCCGCGAACTGACCAAGCTGCGCGGCGAGGTGCTGCTGGTGGCCGTGGGCAGCCTGGCGCAGGATGGAAAAATAATCGACGACATGCGCGATTACAAATAAGGCCGATTTGCGGGATAATACCCGCATTCATCATCAGCCCCATTCATCGCCATGCAAGAGTCCATGCAAGAATTTCATCACAATCGTGCCCGTGACCTGATCAAGAACGCGGAACTGCTGTTCGACCAAGACGCCGTGCAGGCGTCGATCACGCGCATGGCCGATGTGCTCAACACGCGCTTCAACGCCGAGGACTCGAAAGAGTTCCCGCTGGTGCTGGGCGTGATGGGCGGCGCCGTCGTGTTTACGGGCAGCCTGCTGCCGCAACTGAGCTTTCCGCTCGAATTCGATTACATCCACGTAAGCCGCTACGGCGACGACGACAAGGGTGGCGAAGTGGTATGGAAAGTCATCCCCCGCTCGAACGTGGCGGGCCGTACCGTCATCGTACTCGACGATATTCTCGACGAAGGCGAAACCCTGGCGCACGTCAAGCAGCGCTTGCTGGACATGGGCGCTTCGGAAGTCATCCTGGCCGTGTTCGCCGACAAGGCCATCGGCAAGAAGAAGCCCGTGCAAGCCGACATCGTCGGCCTGGTGATCCCGAACCGCTTCGTCGTCGGCTTCGGCATGGATGCGTATGGCTACTGGCGCAACCTGCCGGGGCTGTGGGCCATCAAGCCTGAAGATTTGAAGCAGGAGTGATTGTGGTGTTGTCGGATTACGCGCTGCGCGCTAATCCGACCTACCAGTGCCCGGTGGCGTAATCCGACACCGTCATCATAGGTCGTAGGTCGGATTAGCGGCGGCACGCCGCGTAATCCGACACCACCACCATCGCAACAACGATTACAGCTTCAACCGCGCGCGCGCCGCATCGTATTCGGCTTTCAGGCGCGCCACCATTTCTTCCACGCTCGGCACGTCGTCCATCAAGCCCACCCCCTGGCCCGCGCCCCAGATGTCGCGCCAGGCCTTGGCGCTGCCGGAGCCGAAATTCATCGCGCTCTTGTCCGCTTCGGGCAAGGCTTCCGGATCGAGTCCCGCCGCTACAATCGATTTTTTCAGGTAATTGCCGTGCACGCCAGTAAACAGGTTCGTGTAGACGATGTCGGCCGCGCTGGAATCGACGATGGCGTCGCGGTAGCCGTCGCTGACGTTCGATTCCTTGGTCGCCAGCCAGCGCGAGCCGATATAGGCAAAGTCCGCGCCCATCGCTTGCGCGGCCAGCACGGCGTCGCCCGTGGCGATGGAGCCCGACAGCGCCAGCGGGCCGTCGAAAAATTTGCGCACCTCGCCCACCAGGGCGAACGGCGACAGGGTGCCCGCGTGGCCGCCGGCGCCGCTGGCCACCAGGATCAAGCCATCGACACCGGCCTCCAGCGCCTTTTTCGCGTGGCGGATCGAGATCACGTCATGCAGCACGATACCGCCATAGCTATGGATGGCATCGAGCATTTCCTTGGGCGGCGCGCGCAGCGAGGAAATAATGATGGGGATCTGGTGTTTCACGCACACTTCCACGTCGTGCGCGAGGCGGTCGTTCGACTGGTGCACGATCTGGTTGACGGCGATCGGTCCCACTTTCTTGCCCGGATTGGCGGCCTGGAAGGCGGCCAGTTCGGCCTGCAGCTCCGTGAGCCAGGTGTCGAGCAATTCGGCGGGACGCGCGTTCAGGGCCGGGAAGGAACCGACGATGCCGGCCTTGCACTGCGCCGCGACGAGGGCCGGGCCGCTGGCGATGAACATCGGCGAAGCGATAACGGGTAAGGAGAGGTTTTGCAACGCAACAGGCAATGCCATGGCGGACTCGCTGGAAAGTTGATCGGGATGAGAAACACACTGAGCTTGATTATAGTTCAGAAAAAGTACGATCGTGCTGAATTTATCGCGCCGGCGTTTCAAGCCTCGTTAAGCAAGTACTCACCCTCGACCCGTGCCGCCGTGGCCCGCATCAACTGGGAAACGGCCCACTCGGCCAGCGCGGCCGCTTCCTGGCGCAGAAAGCGCCGGTTCGCCTCTTCAAAGACGGGCATGCCGCGCAGCAGGGCCGGTATGTCGGCGAGGGCGATGCGCTGGCGTTCCAGCAGCAGGAATTTCAGCAGCACTTTCACGGCGTTCTGCGCATTGCGCACGGGGTCGGACGACAGGTAATCGAGGCGAGAATAGGCGCGCTGCAGGGCGCCGGCGGCATCCGTGAATGGCCGCCCGTGGCCGGGGACCACCACGCGCACGTCGAGGCCGGCGATCAGGTCCAGGGTGGCGCGCGCCTCGGCAAAACCGGAGCCGCCATCGAGTTCGGGAAAGATCACGCCAAAGCCGTTTTCCCACAGGGCGTCGGCGGAGATCAGGATGCCCTCGCCGGCGCAGTAAAAAATCAAGGAGTGCGGATCGTGGCCCGGCGCGCCCAGCGCTTGCCAGCCCATGCCGGCCAAGGTCAACGAGTCGCCTGGCGAGACGGTGGCGTCAAAGCCGAAGCGCGGGCATTGCTGGCCCGTGGCCTGAAAACTCAGGGCATCGACATCCCACGCGCGCACCTTGCCCGCTTCCGACACGGGAATGGCCGTATGGCAGCCGTATTCCTCTTGCAGCAGCGCGTTGCCGCCGCAATGGTCGGAATGCAGGTGCGTATTGAACAGACGGTCCAGGGGACGCCCGGCCAGGCTATGGCGCAGCAGGGCCAGGGTTTGCGGCGCGTGCGTGACATAGCCGCTGTCGATCAGCGCCGTCTCGTCCCGGCCCTGGAACAGGATGTTATTCGACGACAGCCAGCCGCGTTCGAACACCTGCATGGCATCGGGGAACAGCGCTGGCGATCGCGGCATGGGCTTCCTCAGTAGTCGGGCTCGAAGTCGAGCAGGGATTCGCGTCCTGGCAATTCGGCCCACACGGCGCGCTTGAAGTCGTCGTCGGCCTTGCTCCAGGCGATGATCTCGTCGAGCGTGCGCAAGCAGCCTTCGCACAAGCCGCTATTGCGGTTCATCTTGCACAGGCTGACGCAGGGCGACGGTACCGGCGACGGCAAGGGAAGCGGAACGGCTGGCGGAGGTGGGGGAGCGACCATCATGGAGCGGCATCGGTAAACGTGAAGGCTTTCATTATGCCGCGAAACGGCGCCGGCGAGGCGATGGCATGGCCATGCAATGTTTCTATCGCTACATTTTTCAGCGCGAAACATGGTCAAAGAGTTATCTGTCGCATATTTATTTTATGCCCGGCTTTCACTCTGCGGGTGGCCGTCCTACAGCCGGATCAGGCCAGATCCTGCTTGACTTGAGATACTACACAACTATACTACCATCCATACAGATGGCAAATGGATGCCACATGGAGTTCTGGAGACTTATGGCCAAGCAAGACAGCAAGCCCAAAATTGGGGAATCCGAGAAAATCACGATCAACCTCGGCTTGATCGACCTGGGGCAGATCGATCTGCTGGTCCAGGAGGGATTTTATTCCAACCGCACGGATCTGATCCGTACGGCCATACGCAACCAGCTGGGTACCCACGCCGACGTGGTGAAACAAACCGTCGCCCGCAAAAGCCTGGTATTGGGCATGCAGCATTACTCGCGCGCCGATCTGGAAGCGATCCAGGCAGCCGGCCAGCGCCTGCAGATACAGGTGCTGGGACTGGCCAGCATCGCCAGCGACGTCTCCGTGGAACTGGCACTGGCCACCATCGAGTCGATCTTCGTATTAGGTGCCCTGCACGCCAGCACCGTCGTCAAGACGGCGCTCGCAGGGCGAATTCACTAGCGTATTGGTTCGCGGCGATGACCCGGCCGATACGCTGCACCGTTAAGGATGGTCATGAAACTACCTCTCAACATGCTGGCGCAGATGCGCGCCGCAACCCGCAACCTGATGGGCAGCGGTCCCGCCGCCGCCACCGAAGCGATCCAGCAGGCGCTGTCCGCCGCCGGCCTGGCGCCGCAAGCGGCCGCCACGCAAACGCCCCCACCGCAGCCGATGCGCGACATTAATCCGCCACCTGCGCCGCCACCTGCGCAAGCCCGAGCCGAGCAGCCGGAAGCGGCATCGGTACCGCCCACGCCCGCACAGGCGGCGCAGGACTTCGCGCAGGATTTCATGGCGCGCCTGGGCGTGCCGGCCGGCCTGGGCCAGCACAGCTTCGACATGCCCAGCTTCGAGCTGCCGAATTTCCACCCACCCGGTTTCAACGCGCCGGCCGCCACGCCGGTCGATGTGCCGGCCGGTGCCCAATTCATCGACGGCGTGTACCGCAACCACGCGGGCACGCGTTCGTACAAGTTGTACATCCCCAGCACCTACCACGGCCAGGCCATGCCGCTGATCGTGATGCTGCACGGCTGTACGCAAAATCCCGACGATTTCGCGGCCGGCACGCAGATGAATGCGCTGGCCGAAGAAAAGGAATGTTTTGTCGTCTACCCGGCGCAGACGCAGGGCGCCAACAGTTCGCGCTGCTGGAACTGGTTCAATGCCATCGACCAGCAACGCGACCAGGGCGAACCTTCGCTGATCGCCGGCATCGCCCAGCAAGTGATCGACGAATATCCTGTGAATGAACGCGAAGTGTTCGTCGCCGGCCTGTCGGCGGGCGGCGCCATGGCCGTCATCGTCGGCACCTTGTACCCGGATTTGTTTGCCGCCGTCGGCGTGCATTCGGGCTTGCCTTTCGCCTCGGCGCAGGACTTGCCGTCCGCGCTGGCGGCCATGAAGGGCGGCGCCATGCCCAATGCCCAGCGCAAGGCGCCGGCCGGCGGCGTGCCCATCATCGTTTTCCACGGCGACCGCGACACCACCGTCAACCTGCGCAATGGCGATGAACTGATCGCCCAGGGCGTGCGCAGCCAGGCGGGCGGCAAGGCGGCCAAAGCCGCATCCATCGACGGCAGCGTGCCAAATGGCCACCGCTACACGCGCACCACGCACAGCCAGGCCGACGGCTCGCCGCTGGGAGAGTACTGGATCATCCACGGCGCGGGCCACGCGTGGTCCGGCGGCAGCGACAGCGGCAGCTATACGGATGGAAAAGGCCCGGACGCCAGCCGCGAGATGCTGCGCTTCTTCAAGACCGTCAGCTGACGTTGTCGGTGTAGGGCGCGATTTGCCGCTGCTTGTCGGCGATCTCGCACACGCCGTCCGCATAGCGGTGGGAGATGGCGATGAACTGGTCCTGGATCTGCAAAAAGGCATCGACGATCTCGGCGTCGAAGTGCGAGCCGCGCCCCTCGACGATGATCCGCACGGCTTGCGCATGGTCCATGCCCTGCTTGTAGATGCGCCGGCTGATCAGGGCGTCGTACACGTCGGCCAGCGCCATCAGGCGGGCCGAAATCGGGATGTCTTCGCCGGCCAGGCCTTGCGGGTAGCCGCTGCCATCCCATTTCTCGTGGTGGCTGTAGGCGATCTCTTTCGCGTATTTGAGGAAATCGACTTCGATGCCCAGCTCGTGCTCGGCCGCCAGGATGGCGTCGCGCCCCAGGGTAGTGTGCGTCTTCATGATGGCCATTTCGTGCGGCTCGAAACGTCCCGGCTTGAGCAGGATATGGTCGGGGATGCCCACCTTGCCGATGTCGTGCAGCGGCGCCGTCTTGAACAGCAGTTCGATATTCTTGTCCGTCAAAAAATCGCGGAAACGCGGCAAGTCGCGCACCTTCTCGGCCAGCGCCTTCAGGTAGTGCGAGGTGCGGCGGATATGGTTGCCCGTCTCGCTGTCGCGCGTCTCGGCCAGCGAGGCCATGGCGTGGATGGTGACGTCCTGCAGCGCCGCCACTTCCTGCACGCGGCGCTCCACTTCCGTTTCCAGGTACTGGTTCTGGTCGCGCAGGAAATCCTGCATCTGCTTCATCGCCAGCTGCGTCCTGATGCGCGCCAGCACGATGGGCGCCGAGATCGGCTTGGTGATGTAGTCGACGGCGCCCAGGGCCAGGCCCAGCTGCTCGTCCGCCACTTCGCTCATGGCGGTGACGAAAATCACGGGGATGCCGGCCGTGGCGGGATCGGCCTTCAGCGCGCGGCACACGTCGTAGCCGCTCATGCCCGGCATCATGATGTCGAGCAGGATCAGATCGGGCTGGTCGCTGCCGGCGGCGATCTTCAGGGCACGCTCGCCATTGACGGCGATCTTGGTGCGGTAATCGTCTTCCAGCACCGCGCGCAGCAGGTCGATATTGTCTGGCGTGTCGTCGACCACCAGGATGGTTGGCTTGCTTGCCGGCGCTCTCATGCCCGTCCTTCGTTCTGCATCATTATCCTTCTCACAGTGTCAGCTCCAGCGCATCGGCCACTTCGCCCAGCTGCGCCAGCGCACCTTCGAAATCGTATTGTCCCAGCATGCGCTTCAACTGGCGCGCATGTTCCGCCTGCCCCGCCGCGACCAGCACGGGACCGATGCCGTCGAGGTGCCTGACGGCCTGCGCATCGTCCTGCTGCAGCAGTTGCGACAGTTCGCGCAAGCCCGCTTCCAGGTTCGCGCGGTCCACCGGCGCCACGTGCGCCAGCGCCGCGCCGCCCGCCTCGGCCGCATGGCCGCGCGACTGCATGGCCAGCACGATCTTCGGCACCAGCTCGTCGAGCGCCAGGGTGCAGGCGGCCAGCGCCTGCGGCAAGCCGTCGTGCGAGCCCAGGCTGAGCAAGTGCTCGACCCGCGCGGCGCTGTCGGCCAGGCCACCGGCGCCGATATTGCCGGCCAGGCCTTTCAGGGTATGCGCTTCGCGGATCGCCGTTTCCAGCTGGTTGTTCTCGATGGCGGCAACGATGCGCTGCATGGCGTCGAACTGGGTTTCCACGAAGCGGTCCAGCAATTTTCGCATCAAAGCGGCATTGCCGCCCACGCGGCGCATGGCTTCCGCCATTTTCAGGCCGGCGATCACGGGCAGCTCCGCTTCCGGCTGCGCCACCACCGCCATCATTGCCTGCGGCGTGGCCGGCGCGATCCAGCGCGCCAGGGTGCCGAACAGCTGCGCCACGTCGATCGGCTTGGCGATGAAATCGTTCATGCCGGCGTCCAAGCATTTTTCCTTGTCGCCCACCATGGCGTTGGCCGTCATGGCGATCACGGGCAAGTTCGAATAACGGGGATCCTGGCGCAGCTTGCGCGTCGCCTGGTAGCCATCCATCACCGGCATCTGGCAATCCATCAGCACGCCGTCATAGGTGTTTTCCTCGATCTTTGCCAGCGCGATGGCGCCATTGCCCGCGATGTCGACGCGGATGCCGGCGTCGTTGAGGATATGCTGCGCCACTTCCTGGTTGACTTCATTGTCCTCGACCAGCAGCAGCCAGGCGCCGCGCAGGGCCCGCTCGTCGTCGCGGTAGCTGCTCTGGCGCTGCGTCTTGCGGCTCTGCCCCGTCACGCCGCCAAACACGAACGCAATCTGGTCGAGCAGGGTCGAGGCGCTGATCGGCTTGTTCAATACGCCGTCGAGCGGCAAGTCGCGCTGGCGCGCCGCCTCCAGCAGCGCTTCGCGATGGAAGGCCGTGACCATGATGCAGGCCGGCGTCGCATCGATGCCGGCGGCATCGGCGCGGATGCCGGCCAGGGTATCGAGGCCGTTCATGCCCGGCATTTTCCAGTCCATCAGCACCAGCCCGTACGGCCGCCCCTCGGCGCGCGCCTGCGCCACGGCGCCGATGGCCTGCACGCCGCCGAACACGGCACGCGCCTCGAAGCCCAGCGCCGTGAGCATGCTGACGAAGATTTCACGCGCGCTGGGGTTGTCGTCGACCACCAGCACGCGCAGGCCATGGAATTGCTGTGGCAATAGCAAAGTATCGCGCGGCACGGCGGCCAGGCCAAAGCGGGCCGTGAAGAAAAAGGTGCTGCCCACGCCCGCTTCGCTGACCAGGTCGATCTCGCCTTCCATCATTTCCACCAGCCGCTTGCTGATGGTCAGTCCCAAGCCCGTGCCGCCATGGTGGCGCGTGGTGGACGTGTCGGCCTGGGTAAAAGCCTGGAACAATTTGCTGCGCTGGGGGGGCGTGAGGCCGATGCCCGTGTCGCGCACGTCCACGCGCAAGACGGCCGCATGCTCTTCCAGCTGCTGCAGGCGGATGGTGACGACGATCTCGCCCTTGTCCGTAAATTTGATGGCGTTGTTGGTCAGGTTGATCAGCACCTGGCCCAGGCGCAGCGGATCGCCCTGCAGGGCGTTCGGCACGTCGGGGGCGACGTCGAACAGCAGTTCGAGTCCCTTGTCCTGCGCCCGCATCACGGACAGGTCGGCGATCTGCGCCAGCACGTCCTCGAGGAAGAAATCGACTTTTTCAAAAGCCATCTTGCCCGCCTCGATCTTCGAGAAATCAAGGATGTCGTCGATGATGGCCAGCAGGTTCTTCGACGCCGATTCCACCTTTTCCAGGTAGTTGCGCTGGGTCGACGTCAGTTCCGTCTGCAGCGCCAGGTGGGTCATGCCGATGATGCCGTTCATCGGCGTACGGATCTCGTGCGACATATTGGCCAGGAAGTCCGACTTCATCTTGGTCGCATCTTCTGCCACTTCGACGGCGTGGCGCAGGTCCTGCTCGACGGCCAGGCTGGTGCTCATGTCCTTGAGCGCCTGCAGCAGTTCGCCCGTCTCGTCGCGCGACGTCACTTCGATGACGGAACTGAGGTCGCCATTGGCCACGCGCGTGGCGATCGCCACCGCCTCGCCCAGCGGCCGCGTGATCGAGCGCGCCGACCACGCAAAGGCGAGACCCGTCAGCAAGGCCGCCAGGCCGATGCCGCCCATCAGCAGCAGCGAGGTATCGATGTCGTTGCGTATCCTGGCCGCGCTGTCGCGGATCTGCCGCTGCTGCAGGTCATCGAGCTGGCCCACGTACAGCAGCACTTTTTCCAGCACCGGCAAGGTCTGCGTCTGCATGGCCTGCTCGGCGCGGGCATGCTCGCCGTGTTCGACCAGTTCGAACATCGCCTTGAGCGACACATAGTAGTCGGCGCGTGCCAGGTGCATCTGTTCCAGCAGGCGCCGCTCCTCGGGCCGCGCATCGAGACCGTCGAGGATGCGCACCTGCTCGTCGATGCCTTGCTTGATCGCTTCCAGGCGCGCCTGGTTCGCCTGGCGTAGCGCCAGCTCGTGCTGGTTCGGCAGGTTGCCGATGCGCGTGGCCGCCTCGCGCGCCAGCCCGTGGATCTTGCTGGTGGCCTTGGCGGCGACCCAGTCGCGCTGCAGGATATCGTCGGTCTCGGCGCGGATGGCATAGATGCGGCTGCCGGACAGCACGATGACGACCAGCATCAGCACGATCAACATGGCATAACCGGCATTGATGCGCACGCCGATACTGATATCCCTGAAGCGCATAACTTTCCTATAAGAAATTCTTGAAAGTCGAAGTCTGACCGTATTCCCCTACAAAATGCAAGGTCTTTTGCAAAGGAAAAAGCGTGCCGATGCGCTTATTTGGCCGCTGTCGGGACTTTTGCAGGCGGCGTCAAGGTAGCGATGTGCGTTTGCAGGCAGGCGGGGCACCAGCAGCCCGCGGCAGCGCCGCCGGGCAAGGGAACGGCGGGCGGCAGGGCCAGGCACCAGCACGGTTCGTTGGCGTCCGGGTCAAGCTGGCCGCACTGGAAGGTGGCGCCGCACAGGCTGCACTGGCTCATGGCTGTGTTTGAATTGGCAAGTGTGTGTCATGCCGCGCCGGAAGGCGACGCAGATGTAACGGGCGGTAAAAGGGCTGGCTGGGGGACATATCGGGCCAGACTATAGGATCATCAGGGAAAATACAACAAGATCGCCCTATAATGCCTCCAAGATTTTCTTCTTCCCTGTAAAATCGCACAAATCTATTTTCCGGACTCGCCATGAATCAACTAGCTAACTTGAACCTGGACATGAATGACGACTTGACGGCGGTGTCGCCGCAAATCAAGGCGCAGATTCTGGCCGAGGCCCTCCCCTACATCCGCAATTTCCACGGCAAGACCATCGTCATCAAATACGGTGGCAACGCCATGACGGACGAACGCCTGAAGCACGGCTTCGCGCGCGACGTCATCCTGCTCAAGCTGGTCGGCATGAACCCCGTCGTCGTGCACGGCGGCGGACCGCAGATCGACAACGCGCTGAAAAAAATCGGCAAGCAAGGCACCTTCGTGCAAGGCATGCGCATCACCGATGAAGAAACCATGGAAGTGGTGGAGTGGGTGCTGGGCGGCGAAGTGCAGCAGGATATCGTCATGCTGATCAACCATTACGGCGGCCAGGCCGTGGGTCTGACGGGCAAGGATGGCGGCTTGATCCGCGCGCGCAAGATGCAGATGCCGGACCGCGAACATCCGGGCGAATTCCTCGACATCGGCTTCGTCGGCGAGATCGACGCGATCAACCCGGCCGTCGTCAAGGCGCTGCAGGACGACGCCTTCATCCCCATCATCTCGCCGATCGGTTTCGGCCAGGACGGCCAGGCCTACAACATCAACGCCGACGTCGTGGCGGGCAAGATCGCGGAAATCCTGAAAGCGGAAAAGCTGATCATGATGACCAACATCGCCGGCGTCCAGGACAAGCAGGGCAACCTGGTGACCGACCTGTCGGCGCGTGAAATCGACGAGATGTTCGCCGATGGCACGATCTCGGGCGGCATGCTGCCGAAGATCTCGTCCGCGCTCGACGCCGCCAAGTCCGGCGTGAACACGGTGCACATCATCGACGGCCGCATCGAACACTCATTATTGCTGGAAGTGTTGACCGAGCAGGCTTTTGGTACTATGATCCGTTCGCACTAAAAAATAATTCGGCGCAATTCACCCAGCGCCGATTTTTTATGCCCTTGTAGCTCAGTGGTAGAGCACTCCCTTGGTAAGGGAGAGGCCACGTGTTCGATCCACGTCAAGGGCACCAGTATCCTTTCCCCGCAGCTGAAAAACTGTCCATGGCGGCGTTGTCCTTCCTCGCCGTACATTCGTACTGTCTTCGTCAGTCCGCCTTGCCCTGAACACTTTTCCATCTGCTCTGCCGCGTGTCTTGCGCGGCTGAGCTAGCGCTATCTCTTCTGCCTTCTGTCGTCAAAACTCAATACACCCGCTCGACCTTCAATCCGCGTTTACGCAGCAAATCCGGCACGCTCTTTTCGCCAACCAAATGCAGCACGCCGATGGCGGCCAGGCTGGACTTTTCGCGCGCAAGCAACTTGGCGATGCCGTCGGCCAGGGCCGGGTTGCGGCCGTCCAGCAACACCTTTTGCACGAACTGCGCGGCGAACGAAGGGTCTGTGGCCGCCTTCGCCGCCAGCTTGTCGAAGGCGGCTGCGTCGGCGTTGCGCCAGGCGTTGGCGATCTCGCGCGCTTCCTGGCTTTGTTCCTGGTCCTCGATCGAGGCCACGCCGTCTTCCAGGAAGCGGCACTGGTCGACCGGCGACATGGCGCCGAACAGCGCCATCTGGCCTTCCATCGACTCGAGTTCCACCACGGGGATCTTGCGCGCCTTGGCTTGCTGCGACAGGTAATTGTCCACCGCCAGGTCCGAGCGGTAGCCAAGCGTGGAAAATTCGCCGATGGCCAGCACGCTGGCCAGCATCCACGGCTTCATCGGCGCCACCGCTTCGGGCGCGATGCCGTATTTTTGCAACAGCGGCGCCAGGCGCGGGGCCAGGGTCTGGCGGCAGTCGACAGGCACTTTGCTGCCCGGCGCCTCCATGCCGTATTTCAGCACGGCGCTGACGGCCTTGCGCGGATCGGCGCCGGGATCGATCTCCAGCGCCAGCGCGCCAGCGCCGTCCAATGCCCGCGTCACGGTCGGCTCGAGCGGATAAAAGTCGGGTGCGCCGACGTGGATGGTACCGAACAGATACAGGGTGTGGCTGGCGTCCTGCACCTTGAACAGCGCGCCCCGGTTTTGCGCCACGGCCGGCGCTTCCGCCAAGGCCGACTGCAACGGCAGCAAGAATAATCCGCAAAACATCACTATAATCTGGCGTCGCATGGTTTTCCTGATTGTTGAATTGTTCATCTTCTCTCGCTAGCAAAGACTCCTGTGCCTGTGTCCCATCTTAACCGCTCGTCGCCGGTCTGGCTGTTTGACCTCGACAACACGCTGCACAATGCCTCGCACGCCATCTTCCCCACCATCACGGCCAATATGAATACCTATATTGCCCGCGTACTGGGCGACGGCGTGACGCCGGCCGACGACGCCATCGTCAATGCGGCGCGCGCGGCCTACTGGCGCCGCTATGGCGCCACCTTGCTGGGCATGGTCAAGCACCATCAGGTGCAGGCCGCGCATTTTCTGCACGAGACGCATGCCTTCGACGATTTGCGCGCCATGATACGCGCCGAGCGGGGGCTGGGGGCTTTACTCAAACGCTTGCCTGGCCGTAAAATTTTACTCACCAACGCGCCGCTGCGCTATTCGAGCGACGTGATGCGCCACCTGGGACTGCGCCGGCATTTTTCACACCACGTCTCCATCGAGGCCATGCATGTGCACCGCCAGTTGCGTCCCAAGCCTTCGACCCTGATGCTGCGCAAACTGATGCGCAAGCACCAGATCCGCCCCGGCCGCTGCATCCTGGTGGAAGACACCCTGGCCAACCTCAAGGGTGCGAAAAAACTGGGTCTGCGCACGGCCTGGATCACGCAATACCTGAAAATGGCCGATCCGATCGGCGTGGCGAAGTTGCCCAAGGCGTTAAATCGCCCCGCTTACGTCGATGTCAAAGTAAAATCTGTCCGGCATTTGGCACGCCGCCTTCACCGTCTGCGTTGAAGGGGATTCCTGGGCTTCCGGTTGACACTGGAAGCCGCACCGCTAGCGGCGGTGACGGACCTCCCCATCAAGGCAGCATTTTTTTTAACGACAAGAGAAAATATGGCAAGCACACCGCCGGGCCAACGCAGGCTACAAATTCTTCAGGCCCTCGCCGCAATGCTGGAGCAGCCGAAAGGCGAAAAGATCACCACCGCCGCACTGGCGGCCAGACTGACCGTATCGGAAGCGGCCCTGTACCGCCATTTCGCCAGCAAGGCGCAAATGTTCGAGGGGCTGATCGAATTCATCGAGTCTAGCGTCTTCGGCCTGATCAACCAGATCGCGGAAAAACACAGCGACGGCATGACGCAGACGCGCGACATCATCGGCATGCTGCTCAATTTCGCCATCAGCAATCCGGGCATGACGCGCGTGCTGATCGGCGACGCGCTGGTCAATGAGGACGAGCGCCTGCAAGTGCGCATGAACCAGTTCTACGACCGCGTGGAACTGGCGCTCAAGCAGGCCTTGCGCGTGGCCGCCGCCGAAGGCCATGGCAAGGAAAGCGAAGTGGCGGCGCGCGCCACCCTGATCGTCAGCTTCGTCATCGGACGCTGGCACCGCTACGCCAAGAGCGGCTTCAAGATCAATCCATCCCAGGAAGCGGCGCTGCAAATCGCCATGCTGCTGGGGTAAGTCACCGCCGCGGCTGTCCCCATGCATACCGACTGTTTCGCCCTGCTCGACGACGCCAGCACCCCGGGCGCCGGTTCGCGCCTGTACACGGGCCTGGCGGCGGTCTTGCGGTGCAGCGAGGGGCAACGGTGGCCGACCCTGCTGGAAGGGCTGCAAGAGGCCTTGCAGCGCGGCCAGCACGCCGTCAGCGTGTGCAGCTACGAACTGGGCGCCCACTTGCTGGCCATGCCGCCGCGCGCGGCCGGCATCGACGCGCCGCCGCTGGCGCAGGTGCTCGTCTTCGAGCATTGCACGCAGCTGTCGCAGGACGAGGTGGCGCAGTGGCTGGACGCGCGCGTCGACACGGACGCCGCGCCTGCCGGCGTGGCCGGCATCGAAGCCAATGTCGACCAGGCCGAATTTACGCGCGCGCTGCACCGCATCCACGACTACATCGTGGCCGGCGACACCTACCAGGTCAACTACACGTATCGTTTGCGCTTCGACGCCTTCGGCTCGCCCCTGGCCCTGTATGCGCGGCTGCGCGCGCGCCAGCCCGTGCCGTATGGTGCGCTGGTGATGCTGCCCGATGGCGGCGCCCTGCTGTCGCTGTCGCCGGAGCTGTTCGTGCGCCATGCGCAAGGCGAGCTGACGGCGCGTCCCATGAAAGGCACGGCGCCGGCCGCCCCTGCGGATCAAACGGCAGAAAACGCGCGCCGCGCCACCGCCCTGGCCAACGACCCAAAAAACCGCGCGGAAAACCTGATGATCGTCGACCTGCTGCGCAACGACATCGGCCGCATCGCCGCCACGGGTTCCGTCAAGGTGCCCGCACTGTTCGAGGTGACGCGCTACAGCAGCGTGCTGCAAATGACGTCCACCGTGCAGGCGCGCCTGCGCGGCGACGCCAGCCTGGCCGACATCTTCCAGGCCTTGTATCCGTGCGGCTCGATCACGGGCGCGCCGAAACGCCGCACCATGGAAATCATCGCCGAACTGGAACCGGCGCCACGCGGCATCTACACGGGCGCCATCGGCTGGTTCGATCCGCCATCTTCCAGTCAGGCCGTCGGCGACTTTTGCATGTCCGTGCCGATCCGCACCCTGGCCTTGCAGCCGGCTGGCCCTGGCGGCATCCGGCGCGGCGAAATGGGCGTGGGCGCCGGCATCGTGCTCGACAGCGACCCGCAGGAAGAATTTGCGGAATGCCAGCTCAAGGCCCGCTTCCTCACGGGCCTCACGAATGAATTCGAACTGTTCGAAACCCTGCACGCGAGCCGTGCCGACGGTTGCCGCCAGCAGGAGCGCCACCTGGCGCGCCTGGCCGCCTCCTGCGCCTACTTCGGTTTTAGCTGGGATGCCGACACTGCCCGCGCCGCGCTGCAGGCGGCTTGCACGGCGCGCCCCGACGATGTCCCTTTCCGACTGCGTCTGGCGCTGCGCCACGACGGCCGGTTCACGGTGCAAAGCGGCGTTCTCACCGCCTTGCCGGAGACGGTCAACGTCATGCTGGCGCCCGACACAACGACTGCCGGCGACCTGTTCCTGCGCCACAAGAGCAGCGTGCGCGCGCGCTATGACGCGGCCTGGCGCGCGGCCGAGGCACAAGGCGGCTTCGACATGCTGTTCTTTAACGAACGGGGCGAGCTGACGGAGGGCGGGCGCAGCAATGTCTTCGTGCAGCTGGACGGCCGCTGGCATACGCCGCCCCTGTCCTGCGGCCTGCTACCCGGCGTGCAACGCGCGGCCATGCTGGCCGATCCCGCCTGGAATGCGCAGGAAACCGTCATCACGCGCGCCATGCTGGCGCGGGCCGAAGCCATCGTCGTGTGCAATGCGCTGCGCGGGGCGATACCGGCACAGATTATCGCTAGCGCCTGAAACCGTTCAGGGCAAGGCGCATTGCCGAAGGCAGTGCGAACGCACGACGAGGCACTGCAACGCCGCCATGGACTGTTTCAGCCGCTAGATATCCACCTGCATTTCATAGCCGCCATAGATCATCCGCTTGCCATCGAACGGCAGCTTGGCCGGGTCCATCATCTCGGCCAGGCGCGGGTCTTTCATGACCTTGTCGTTGATTTCATCGCGCTTGGCGCGCGACTCATACACGATCCATGAAAACACCACCACTTCGCCATCCTGCAAGTCCACCGCCTGCGGGAACGAGGTCAGCTTGCCCGGCTTGACATCGTCGCCCACGCATTCGCGAAATTCCAGCGCGCCGTACTCTCGCCACACGGCGCCGCAACTGCGCGACATGGCCAGGTAGGCATCGAGCTTGGCTTTCGGTACGGGCACGACAAATCCATCGACATACGCCATGATGTTCTCCTTTGTTGTGACAAACGCGAACAACCAGCTTAGGACAATGATGGCAAGACGACAAGCGCGGCATTAAAAAAAAGCAGGCGATCAAGCCTGCTTGTGTCTCTGCGCGCCTTACAGCGCCAGCGCTTTTTCCACCGCGCCAACGAGTTTCTTGTCGTCCGGCGTCACCTTGCTGGGGAAGCTTTCCACCACTTTGCCGTGGCGGTCGATCAGGTATTTATGGAAATTCCAGGCCGGGGTCTTGCCCGTCTGCTTGATCAGGTCCACGTACAGCGGATTCGGCGCAGGGCCGGAGACGACGGACTTCGAAAACATGGGGAACTTCACGCCATAGGTGTTGTAGCAGAAATCGGCGATTTCCTTGCTGTTACCGGGCTCCTGCTTGCCGAAATCGTTCGACGGGAAGCCCAGCACCACCAGGCCCTTGCTGCCGTACTTGGCGTACAGCGCCTCGAGTCCTTCATACTGATTGGTAAAACCGCAATAGCTGGCCGTATTCACCACCAGCACGACTTTGCCCGCATACTGGCACAGGTTTTGCGGCGCCTCATCCTGCAGGCGGTTGAAGGTCTGCTTGAGGATGGCGGGGCAAGCGGCTGGCGCGGCAGCGGCAGCAGGGGCAGCGTCGGCCGCATGGGCCGGCATGGCCAGGCCGGCGCCGGCGGCAAGGGTGGTCAGTGCAAACAGCTGGGCAAGGGTCTTGGACATGAAGGGCACCATGGTTGAACGGAAAAAAACCATTCTATGTCAAACGCCGCGCGCGCGTACAAGACGGACAACAACGACAATTGCTTGAGCGACATCAACGACGGTGCAGTACTTGCCCAGCGCACAGTTTTTTTACCTATGCTCGGCCTTCCTGCCCTTGCCCTGTGGAGCCGCCATGCCCTTCCCGCACCTGACCGCGCACCTGACCACACTAACCACCGCCCTCCTGGCCGCCAGCCTGCTCATCCTGGCGCCAGGCGGCGCGCACGCCGCCACGGCCGCCAAAGCCGCCAAGCCCGCCGCGACCAAGGACGCCCCCGCCCTGCCCGGCTACCAGGCGAACCTGCGCCAGACCACGGTATCCGGCCTGTCCTCGGGCGGCTTCATGGCGGCGCAGTTTGCCGTCGCCTACTCGGCCACGGTGGCCGGCGCCGGCATCATCGCGGGCGGCCCGTATTTCTGCTCGGGCCAGCCGGGCCGCTTCCCCTACATTCCCTACCTGACGAATGCCTTGAGCACCTGCATGAATCCCGGCAGCGCGCAGGTGGCGCCGCCCGTCGCCAGCGAATTGCTGCGCGCGGCGAACGATTTTGCGCGCGACCATCTCATCGACGACACGGCCAACCTGAAGCGCCAGCGCGTGTATCTGTTCAGCGGAACGAAAGACCAGACCGTGACGCGGCCGGTGGTGGAACAGGTGGGAAAATTCTATCAACTGGCGGGCACGCCGGCGGCGCAGATCCGCTTCGTCGACACGCTGGGCGCGGGCCACGCCATCCTCACCGACAGCAATGCCGACAAGCCCTGCGCCGTGACGGAATCGCCATTCATCAACGATTGCGACTACGTGCAGGCGCGCGACATCCTGCAGCACCTGTACCCGGACCTGCAACCGTCGGCGACCACCCTGACGGGCAAGCTGATCGCCTTCAACCAGCGCAGCTTCATCCAGAATTCGTACTCGAGCATGAGCAATACGGGTTACGCCTACATTCCGAAAGCCTGCGACAGCGAGAGCTGCCGCGTGCACGTGGTGTTCCACGGCTGCCTGCAAACGACGCAGGCCATCGGCGACCGTTTCTATACGAGCACCGGCTACAACCAGGTGGCGGACGCCAACAAGATCATCGTGCTGTATCCGCAGGCCGAACCGAGCCCCGTCTACCCGTACAACCCGAAAGGCTGCTGGGATTTCTGGGGCTACACCAGCATCAATCCGATCGATCCGGATTTCTACCGCAAGAGCGGCACGCAGATGGAAGCGGTCAAGGGCATGCTGGACCGGTTAGGATCGGCTCGCAACAGCCATCGATAACGGACGTAACGGATGCTTGAGAAAATCGTAGCGAGCGGCAACGATTTCTGGCTAAGAAGCGCAGCTGTACTGAGTACGGGGCCGCCGAGGCAGCGAGCATCGCAGGCCGGAAAGCGCGCCGCGCAGTAGATTTAATCAAGCATTCTAGATACCGCCCATGCAGATGTATTTGATGACGAGGTAATCTTCGATACCGTAGGTCGACCCTTCACGGCCCAGGCCCGATTGCTTGACGCCGCCGAAGGGCGCGATCTCATTCGAGATCAGGCCCGTGTTCACGCCGACCATGCCCGTTTCCAGGCCTTCGGCCACACGCCAGATGCGGCCGATGTCGCGCGAATAGAAGTAGGCGGCCAGGCCGAATTCCGTGTTGTTGGCCAGGCCGATCACTTCATCGTCCGTCTTGAAGCGGAACAGCGGTGCCAGCGGGCCGAAGGTTTCCTCGGTGGCCACGCGCATGTCGTTCGTCACGTCGGCGATGATGGTCGGCTCGAAGAAGCCATTGCCCAGCGCATGGCGCTTGCCGCCAGCGAGCAGGCGGCCGCCCTTGCCCAGCGCGTCGGCCACGTGTTCTTCCACCTTGGCCACGGCCTTGGCGTCGATCAGCGGACCTTGCGTGACACCGGCCTCGATGCCATTGCCCACCTTCAGCTTGGCCACGGCGGCCACCAGCTTGTCGGCAAACGCGTCATACACGCTGTCCTGCACGTACAGGCGGTTGGCGCAGACGCAGGTCTGGCCCGCGTTGCGGTATTTCGAGGCGATGGCGCCTTCCACTGCCGCATCCAGGTCGGCGTCGTCGAAGACGATGAACGGCGCATTGCCGCCCAGTTCCAGCGACAGTTTCTTGATCGTCGGCGCGCACTGTTCCGCCAGCAGGCGGCCCACCTGGGTCGAGCCCGTAAACGTCAGCTTGCGCACGATGGGGTTCGACGTCATTTCGCCGCCGATGTCTTTCGGCGCACCCGTGACGATGCTGAACACGCCCGCAGGCACGCCCGCGCGCTCGGCCAGCACGGCCAGCGCCAGCGCGGAAAACGGTGTCGCTTCCGCCGGTTTCAATACCATCGGGCAGCCGGCGGCCAGGGCCGGGCCGACCTTGCGCGTGATCATGGCGGCGGGGAAATTCCATGGCGTGATGGCGGCGCACACGCCGATCGGCTCCTTGGTGACGACGAGGCGGCGGTCCGGCCATGGCGACTGCAGGGTCTCGCCCGCCACGCGCTTGCCTTCTTCGGCGAACCACTCGATGAACGAAGCGCCGAACTGCACTTCGCCCTTCGCTTCCGGCAGGGGCTTGCCCTGCTCGGTGGTCATGATCAGCGCCAGGTCGTCGGCGTTTTCCAGGATCAGGTCATGCCAGCGGCGCAGCACGGCCGCGCGCTCCTTGGCCGTCTTCTTGCGCCAGGCGGGCCAGGCGGCATTGGCCGCCTCGATGGCGCGGCGCGTCTCGGCTGCGCCCATCAGGGGCACCGTGCCGATATGCTCGCCCGTGGCGGGATTGTTCACGTTAATCGTCTGGCCACCATCGGCATCGACCCAGGCTCCATTCACGTAAGCCTGGTGACGCAACAAGGTAGGATCTTTCAACTGCAGCATATGGATCTCCGGTCTGGTTTGAATTATCGACGAGGGATACTATGCCACAGCGCGGCCGATTCCGCAGGCGCGGCGCGGAATTGGGCTGACCTCTACTCAACCTTGAAAGACGACAGTTTCGGGTCCGGCGCCGGGTATTCCAGCTTCATGCCCTGCAGGGTTTCCAGCAGCAGGGAGGCGACCACCAGGTTGCGCTGGGTCTTGGAGTTCGATGGCACCACATACCACGGCGCGTGGTCGGCATCCGTCTCGCGGATCGCCGTTTCATAGGCGCGCTGGTAGCCATCCCACTTCTTGCGCTGGGCGATATCGTTGGGGTCGAACTTCCACTGGCGGTCGGGATCGTCAAGCCGCTCCTGCAACCGTCCCCGCTGCTCGTCCTTCGAGATATGCAGGAAGATTTTCAGGATGACGGTGCCCGTCTCGCTCAGCATGCGTTCGAAATCGCGGATCTGCGCGTAGCGGCGCTGGCATTCGGCCTTGTCGATCATGTCCTGCACGCGCGTGATCAGCACATCTTCGTAATGGCTGCGGTTGAAGATGGCGATCTCGCCCTTCACGGGCACGTGCTGGTGCACGCGCCACAAATAATCGTGCGCCAGTTCGATATCGGTCGGCCCCTTGAACGCGATGGCGCGGATGCCCATCGGGTTGATGTTGCTGAAGATGGCCTTGACCGTGCCATCCTTGCCCGACGTATCCATGCCCTGCAGGACCAGCAGCACCTTCTTTTTGTGCTGCGCGTACAGCATGCTCTGGCACTCGGCGATCTGCGCCGTCAGGGCCACGGTTTCCTCGCGGTCCATGGCCTTGCATTGGGCTGGCGTCAGCTTCTTGTTCGCCGCCTTGGTGGCGGCGCCCAGCAGGCGCTTGCCGGCGAAATCCTCGTTCAGCTCGAAGTCCTTGCCGGCGCGAAATTGCGTGCGCGCCTTCATGCCGCCACCGCCAGCTTGCGGTGCTCGATTTTTGTGCAGTGATCCATCACCACGTCCAGCCCTGCGGCCCGCGCCAGCTGTGCCGCCTGCTCATTGACGACCTCGAGCTGCAGCCACAGGCAGCCGGCCTTGACGGCGATGGCCTCCTCGGCGATGGGCACGATGTCTGCGGATTTGCGGAAGCAGTCGACGATGTCGATGCGCGCCGGCGCGACGGCAGCGGCCGCCTCCGTCAGATTGGCGTAGGCGCGCTGCCCCAGCACGTCGCGCCCGGCCAGGGCCGGATTGACGGGCAGCACGCGGTAGCCATGGCGCAGCAGGTAGTCGGCCACTTCATGGCTGGCGCGTTCGGGCTTGTCGGACATGCCGACGATGGCGATGATGCGGCTGTCTTGCAGGATGCGGGCGATGTTGGACATATTCTGGTCTATGAGGCGTGCGACATTGCCCGCCTAGCGTAGCAGAAAAAACCTACTGCGCGGCGCGATTTGCGGCCTCCGATGCTCACTGCCTTGGCGGCCCCGTGCTTCGCACAGCTCCGCTTCTCAGCCACAACTCACATCCGCTCGCTACGGTTTTCTCAACAGGACGTTACTGAGAACGCACAGCCGCCATCTTCGCCACGAAAGCCTGCGCGCGCGCCGTCACGGCCGCGTAATCACCCGTGGCGCCAGGGCCACTAAGGCTGCTGCCGATGCCCACGGCCACGGCGCCGCTGGCAAACCATTCATTGAGGTTCTCCACCGTCACGCCGCCCGTCGGCATCAATGGCGCTTGCGGCAGGGGCGCGCGCAGGGCCTTGATGTAGGCGGGGCCGAACATCTCGGCGGGGAAGACCTTGACGATGTCGGCGCCCGCCTGCAGGGCCGTGACGATTTCCGTCGGCGTCATCGCGCCCGGCATGGACAGCACCTGGTAGCGCTGGCACAGCGCGATGGTGTCCACGTTGACGCTGGGCGAAATGATGAACTGGGCGCCGGCCAGGATGGCGGCGCGCGCCGTCTCCGTATCGAGCACCGTGCCCGCACCCAGCAGCACGTCATGGCCATGGCGTTCGCGCAGGGTACGCAGCACGCCCAGGGTATCGGGCGTGGTGAATGCCACTTCCAGCGCCGTGATGCCGCCGGCGATGCACGCCTCGGCGATCCGCAGCGCCGCATCGGGCGTATCGGCGCGCACGATGCCGACCATGCCCCGTTCGAGGATGCCATTGAAAACCGCGTGTTTTTGCATATGCTTTCTCCTGTCAGGCCGGCAAGGCGCCAAAGCGCACTTCCGGCAAACCGCGCACGCCCACCTGGCGCGCATGAAACAATCCGCCGGCCAGCGGTTCGTCCGCCAGCTGGGCAGGGCTCAAGCTTTCCTGCGCCGTCGTGACGAACAATTCGTCGTAGTGCGGGCCGCCCAAACTCACGCAGCTGGGCTGCGAGACGGGCAGGCTGACCTTGCGCTCGACGCTGCCGTCCGGCGCAAAGCGCAAGACCCTGCCCGCGCCCCACTGCGCGCTCCACAGGTGGTCATCCGCATCGATGATGGCGCCATCGGCGGCGCCCGGTCCCGGGTCGAGCACGGCAAACACGCGCACCCGGCTGGCGTCGCCCCCCAGGTAATCGTCCCAGCGGTAGATGGCCTTTTTCATCGAGTCGCAGAAATACATGGCCGTGCCATCGACGCTGAAGCAGATGCTGTTCGAGATGGCGATCTGCGGCAGCGGCAAGCGCTCCAGGCTCAAGTCCAGGTTGAGGCGGTAAAAGCTGCCGATGGCATCGCGGCACGGGCGCTCATCGAGCGTGCCGAAGACAAAGCGTCCCTGGCGGTCGCAGCGGCCATCGTTCAGGCGCGTCATGGGCAAGTCCGCCTCCACCGTGTGCAAGCGCGTGACGGCCCCGCTGCGCGCGTCAAACCAGGCCAGGCCCGAGGCCAGGCCCAGCAGCAGCACGTCGTCGCTATCCGTCAGCGCGAAACACGCCAGGCGCTCGGGCATGGCCCAGCTCTGGCGCTCGCCCGTGGCCAGCACCAGCGCATGCAGCTGGCAGCCTTCGATATTCGTCCAGAAGACGCGGCCGCTGCGTTCGCACCAGCGCACGCCCTCGCCCAGGAAATTCTGCGCATCGACCAGTAATTGCGCCTGTGTCCCCATCATTTTTTTCCTTCCCTTCAATGAGACTCGCGCGGTACTGCGGAACCGCGGCAACCGACGAGGAAGTCCAGATCCGCGCCTTCGTCGGCCTGCGTCACGTGCTTGATGTACATAGCCTGATAACCGCCCTTCATGGCCGGCGGCGGCGCGCTCCACTCGGCACGCCGGCGCGCCAGCTCGGCCTCGTCGACATCCAGGTGCAAGCGGCGTCCCGCCACGTCCAGTTCGATCATGTCGCCATCGCGCACCAGGGCCAGCGGCCCGCCCACGGCCGCTTCCGGCGCCACGTGCAGCACCACCGTGCCGTAGGCCGTGCCGCTCATGCGCGCGTCCGAGATGCGCACCATGTCGCGCACGCCCTGCTCCAGCAGCTTTTTCGGCAAGCCCATATTGCCCACTTCGGCCATGCCCGGATAGCCCTGCGGGCCGCAATTTTGCAGCACCATCACGCAGCTGGCGTCGATATCGAGGGCGGGATCGTCGACGCGCTTTTTATAGTGCTCGATGCTGTTGAAGACAACGGCGCGGCCACGGTGCTGCATCAGCTCGGGCGAGGCGGCCGAGGGCTTGATGACGGCGCCGCGCGGGGCCAGGTTGCCATGCAGGACGGCGATGCCGCCCTCGTCCTTGAATGGCTGCGCCAGCGGCGTAATCACCTCGGGATTGAAATTTTCCGCTTCGGCCACGTTGACGGCCATGGTGGCGCCCGTGACGGTGAGCGCCTCGCCATGCAATTTGCCCAGCAGGTCGCGGATGATCACGGGCAGGCCGCCCGCATAGTAAAAATCTTCCATCAGGTACTGGCCCGACGGCATCAGGTTCAGCAGGCAGGGAATGTCGCGGCCCAGGCGGTCCCAGTCGCCCAGGCGCATGTCCACGCCGATGCGCCCGGCAATGGCCAGCAGATGGATCACGGCATTGGTCGAGCCGCCGATGGCGCCGTTGACCATGATGGCGTTTTCAAACGCTTCGCGCGTGAGGATCTGCGACAGTTTCAGGTCTTCATGCACCATGTCGACGATGCGCCGGCCCGTCAGCTGCGCCTGCAGCTTGCGGCGCGCATCGACGGCGGGAATGGCCGCGTTGCCGGGCAGGGTCACGCCCAGCGCTTCGACCATGCTGGCCATGGTCGAGGCCGTGCCCATGGTCATGCAGTGGCCGGCCGAACGCGACATGCACGATTCGGCCTGCTTGAATTCGGCTGACGTCATGCGCCCGGCGCGCACGTCTTCGGAAAATTTCCACACGTCCGTGCCCGAACCGATCGGCTTGCCACGGTAATTCCCGTTCAGCATGGGGCCGCCCGACAGCACGATGGTGGGCAAATCCACGCTGGCCGCGCCCATCAGCAGGGCCGGCGTGGTCTTGTCGCAGCCCGTCAGCAGCACCACGCCGTCGATCGGGTTGGCGCGGATCGATTCCTCGACATCCATGCTGGCCAGGTTACGGAACAGCATGGCCGTCGGGCGCAGATTCGTCTCGCCCAGCGACATGACGGGGAATTCGACGGGAAAGCCGCCCGCCTCGAGCACGCCGCGCTTGACCATCTCGGCCAGGTCGCGGAAATGGCCATTGCAGGGCGTCAGTTCGGACCAGGTATTGCAGATGCCGATGACGGGGCGGCCATCGAAGGCGTCGCTGGGATAGCCCTGGTTCTTCATCCAGCTGCGGTGTATAAAACTGTCCTTGTCGTCGCCACCAAACCACGATTGCGAACGCAAGGGACGCTTGTTCTTGTTGCTGCTCATACTGTCTCCTGCGGGGAAATCAAGCCGCGCGCGGCGGCGATCAGCAGCGCACCGTGACCGGCCAGATAGTCTTGCTGCTGGTCGTCGACGATGATGCGCTTGCCATAAAAAAATCCGTGTTCTTCGATCAGCAGCCCGAGCGCCTGGCGCAGCATGGGTTTACCTGTAATGACGAGCGGGCTATCGGGCCGCATCTGGATGGCCGTGCTGTTGCGCAGCGCCAGCAGGTCGCCGCTGAGGACGGCGCCCATCAGGAAATTGGCCCGCTCATTGCATTCGATGGCGCTGAACTGGCCCAGCGTGCGCACGCTGAAGCAGGCGCGCGCCAGCCCCGTTTTTTGCGCCGCGGCCGCGCCGGCCAGCAGCATTTTCGGCACCAGGGTTTGCGCAAAACTGCCATCGACCGATTGCTTGATCAAGGTGTGCTGCGTGATCGCCTGCAGCAATTCGCCCGCGATGGTGGTGCTGCAGCCGAGGATGCGGCGCTGCTCGTCCACGCTGATCAATTTGGTATGCGAGCCGGGCATGATCAGCGTCGCCGCGCCCCGCAACTGCAGGCGCTCGAGCAGCGCGACGACTTCCGTCTCTTCGCCGCGCATCATGTCCATCGCTTCGACGTTGTGCAGGCCGACGGCGCCATGCTGGTTGCGCACGCCGGGAATCAGCCACAGGGGCTGCGCCAGCACGTCGGGCAAGTCCACCGCCTGCATGCCTTGCGCCAGCTGGGCCAGGCCGGCGGGCGCCGGCAAGTGCGGCACTTCCCGCACGCCCATGGGCGAAGTGATCATGCCCGAGGCCACTGCCAGGTCCACGTCGGACGGCGCGAGCCCCGCGCTGGCCAGCACGCTGGCGATGGTGTCGCGCAGCGCCTGTTTCAGCGCGCCGTTATGGCCATCGATGGCGGTATTGCGCACGCCCGTTTCCAGCTGCGCCTGGGCGACGACGGCGCCTGCGCGCCACAGCAAGGTACGCGTATTGGTGGTGCCGGCATCGATGGTGAGTATGTTCATGGGCAGGTTCGCAGCGTCGGTCAGGACAAAAATGAATGAGGGAAAAACTACCCCATGGTAGAACTGCCCCGCATATCTGACCAATCACTTATTTGACATCATTGATACCGGTTCGGATATGTCAAATGCGTCAATATCCTGCACGCCCAAACGGTAGGCAAGGCTGAAGCGCCTCACCTGTCCCGGCTGCAATTGCACGCCCTGCGCCAGCAGGGAAAAACAGCGCGCATCGGAATACAAACGGCAACTGTCCTGGGTGCTGGAAAAACGCAGGACACGGCCCGAAGCGGGGTCGGCAACCCGCGCCGCCTCGCGCAGCTGGCCGCTGCCCGTCCAGTAAAAGTCATGCCGGAAGCCCGGCAAGTGCACGAGCGCGGGCCAGGCCAGGCGTGTGGCGAGCGGCGCCGGCTGGCGAAAATCAAACGCGCTGCCCGCCACGTCGAGCGGAGCGCTGCACGAGCGGCCGCCGGGCCAGTAGCGGTCGGCGGCCAGGCGCAGCACATGATCGCCCACGGCGGCACGGCGGCCCTGCAGATTGAACAGGGGCGCGGCCAGCGCAAAACGGGAAACCGTCTCGGCCGTGGCATCACAGTCGAGGTGCAAGCTGCCATCCTCGTCAAGCCGGTAGGCCAGGCGCACGGATAGGCCGTCGTGCGCCAGGTGCAGCAGCAAGTGGCCGTCGTCCGGCGGCGCGCACTGCCAGGCCGTGGACGAGCGCGCTGCAGGGGGCGCCGCGCCCAGCACGTCGGCCAGGCGGCCATAGCGGTCGGGCGCCCACCAGGCCCGCACGCTGGCATCGTGCGCGTCGATGGCCACGCGCATGCCGCGCGCATTGCGCAGCAGATGCATCATGGCGCCTGCCCGGGGGCTGGCGGCGGCCGGCTGCGCTGCTGGAATTCGCGCGGCGTGCAGCCGAGTTCGCGCTTGAAGACGGCATGCATGTATTGCACCGTGGTAAAGCCGCAACGCACGGCCACCTCGGCCACCTGCCCGGGCCCCCGCGCCAGCAGGGTCTTGGCCGCATCGAGCTTGAAATGCAGGATTTCGTCGTGCACGCTGCGCCCCAGTTCGTGGCGGAAGTGCGCCTCGAGCGAGGAGCGCGACACGCCCACGTAATCGGCCACCTGCTCCGTCTTGATGCCCTGGCAGGCGTACTGGCGGATGAAATGGCGCGCCTGCATCACCTGCGGATGCTGGAAAGGCTGGTGGCGCGTGGAAGCGAGCACGTTCAGCCCGGCCGGCGGCACGAGGATGCGCGTGCCGGACAGGCGCGCGCCATTCAACATCTGGTGCAGCAGATGCGCGGCCGTGCGGCCCATTTCCTCCGTGCCCTGGATTACGGAACTCAAGGGAATGCGCGTGAGCATGCGCGCCAGCGGGTCGTTGTCGATGCCGATCAGGGCCACTTGCTCCGGCACGGCGATCCCCGCATGCATGCACGCTTGCAGCAGCTGGCGCGCGCGCGCGTCGCTGACGGCGATGATGCCGACGGGTTTTTCCAGGCTGTTGAGCCAGGCGATCTGCTGCTCCACCGCCTCGTCCCACGAGGGCGCGCTGGTGGCGACGCCCCGGTACACGTCGGCGCGCATGTGGTCGCGCTCCATCAAGGCGCAAAACGCCGTTTCGCGCTCCTGCGCCCAGCGGTTGACGTCGGCCTCGGGCAGGCTGAAACAGGCGAAACGCGTCAGGCCCGCTTCCACCAGGTGTTCATAGGCCAGCTTGACGATCTTGAAATTATCGGTCGCCACATACGGGATGCCGGCCGGGTAATCCTCGGCGCGCGCATACGAGCCGCCCACGGCCACCACGGGCAGGCGGCTATGGGCCAATGCTTCGCAGACGGCGGGATCGTCGAAATCGGCGATGATGCCGTCGCCCTGCCAGCGTTCGATGCCGGGCAGGCGGCAGCGGAAATCCTCTTCCAGGAACAGGTCCCACGACACGCGCGTCGTGTTCAGGTAGGCGGCGATGCCCGCGATGATGTCGCGGTCGTAGATCTTGTTCCCGTTAAACAGCAGCGCGATCCGGTGCGCGGTCGGCATCTTCATGGTGTCTCCTCCCGTGCCAGATCGTTTCACGGCTAACGACGCCCTGCTCGCGTGCTGACATCGACCCACACGGCCAAAGTGAGGATACTGCCTTTCACGATCATCTGCCAGTAGGTGTCCACGTCCAGCATGGACATGCCGTTATCGAGGCTGGCCATGACCAGCGCGCCGATCAGGGCGCCGTACACGGTGCCCGAGCCGCCGCGCATCGAGGTGCCGCCGATGAAGCAGGCGGCGATCGCGTCGAGTTCGCTGAAGGTGCCGGCCGAGGGCGAACCGGCGGCCAGGCGGCCCGTGTTGATCAGGCCAGCCAGCGCGCACATCAGGCCCATGATGCCGAAGATCCACAGCTTGACGGCTTTCACGTTGATGCCGGACAGGCGCGTCGCTTCCATATTGCTGCCGACGGCGTAGATGCGCCGGCCAAACACGGTCTGGCTCGTGATGTAGCTGAACAGTCCCAGCAAGGCCAGCAGCAACAGCACGGGCAGCGGGATGCCTTCATAGCCGTTCAGGGTTTGCACGAAGGCATACAGCACGGCGCCGATGACGGCCAGGCGCAAGCCGTCGGCCCAGGGCGCCGTCTGCGGCAAGCCATGCTGCGCGCGGCTGGCGCGCGCGCGCCACGTCAAAAAGGCGGCCAGCAGGAACAGGCCGATGCCCAGCACGATGCCGGGCACTGCGGGCAGATAGCCCTGCCCCAGGTAAACCATCGGCTCGGAGACGGGTGCGATCGTGATGCCGCCCGTGATGCCCAGCAGGACGCCACGATACGCGAGCATGCCGCCCAGGCCCACGATAAAGGAGGGGATACCCCGGTAGGCAGTCAGGTAGCCATTCAAGAGGCCGATCACCAGGCCGCAGCCGAGTACGGCCGCCAGGTTCAGCGCCAGCGGCCAGTGCTGCGTGACGTCCAGCACGGCGGCGATGCCGCCGAGCAGCCCCAGCAGGGAGCCGATCGACAGGTCGATCTCGCCGGCGATAATCACCAGCACCATGCCGCAGGCGAGGATGCCGGTGACGGACATCTGGCGCAGCAGGTTCGACAGGTTGCGCGGCGTGAGGAAACTGCCCTCCGTCTTCCACGAAAAGAAGGCCCAGATCAGCGCCACGGCGATCAGGAGGGCCAGCATCTTGTATTGGGTGAACAGCTGTTTGATACTGTGCGGTTTCATGCTGCGGGTTCCTTGTTTGCGGTGTTGGCGGCGGGTGCCGGGCGCTGGTCGAGCGCGGCCGCCAGCACGGTTTCCTGGCTCAGGCCATCGTTGATAAAGTCGCCGCGCAGGCGGCCTTCGCCCATCACCAGCACGCGGTCGGACACGCCCAGCACTTCGGCCAGTTCCGACGAGACCATGATGATGGCCACGCCACGGTCGGCCAGCGCCAGCATCAGTTTGTAAATTTCATATTTGGCGCCCACGTCGACGCCGCGCGTGGGCTCGTCGAGGATCAGCACGCGCGGGCGCGTCAGCAGCATCTTGGCCAGCACGGCCTTTTGCTGGTTGCCGCCCGACAGGCTCGTGATGGGCAGCGACGGGCTGGCCGCCTTCAGTTCCAGCTGGGCGATCTCGCCGCGCACGGCCGTCAATTCCGCCTCGCCATCGATGCGCGTGGCGCGCGCGAATTCCTCCAGCACGGCCAGCGTGATGTTCTGCCCCACGTCGAGGTCGGGCACGATGCCGTGGTGCTTGCGGTCTTCCGGCACCATGGCCAGGCCCATGGCGATGGCCTTTTGCGGCGAGTCCGTATCGATGCGGCGGCCATCGAGCCACACTTCGGCCTGGCACGGCCCCTGGTAGGCGCCGAACAGGGCCGAGACGAGCTCCGTGCGCCCCGCCCCCACCAGGCCGGCGATGCCGAGGATCTCGCCCTTGCGCAGGGTGAACGACACATCGTCGACCCGCTTGCGCTGCGGGTTGTCGGCGTCGATGCAGGTCACGTGGCGCGCCTCGAACAGCACTTCGCCGATGGCCGCCGGCTGCACGCGCTGCGGATACAGCTGGCTCATTTCGCGGCCCACCATCTGCGCGATGATGCGCTCGACGTTCATCTGCGCCATCGGCGTGGTGGCGATATGCTTGCCGTCGCGGATGACGACGATGGTGTCGCAGATGGCCGCCACTTCATCGAGCTTGTGCGAAATGTAGATGCAGGTGACGCCCTTGGCTTTCAGCGCGCGCAGGATATCGAGCAGAACGGCGATTTCCGACGCCGTCAGCGACGACGACGGCTCGTCGAGGATCAGCAGGCGCGCATTCTTGTTGAGCGCCTTGGCGATTTCCACCAGCTGCTGGTGGCCGCCGCCGTAATTCATCACGGGCTGCGCCACGTTCAGTTCGGGAATTTTCAGTTCGCGCAGCAGTTCGTCGGCGCGCTTGTACATGGCCGCGTAATGCATGCGCCCGCCGGGCAGGGTCAGCTCGCGGCCCATGAAGATATTCTCGGCCACGGACAGCTGCGGCACCAGCATCAGCTCCTGGTGAATGATGATGATGCCCGCGTCTTCCGTGTCGCGGATCGATTGCGCGCGCAGGGGCTGGCCCTCCCACAGGATCTCGCCATCCCAGGTGCCGTGCGGGTACACGCCGGACAGCACCTTCATCAGGGTCGACTTGCCGGCGCCATTCTCGCCGCACAGGCCGATGCACTCGCCGGCCCGCACCTGCAGGTCGATGCCGTCAAGCGCGCGGACACCGCCAAACTGTTTGACGATGCCTTTCATTTCAAGCAGATAGTCGGACATGCTCACTCTCGTTGCGGATACGGGGGAAATGTCGGATTACGCGACGCCCATGGCGCCGCTAATCCGACCTACGGCCGATGCGGACGGCCGACACCACCACCGGCGTTTCCGGAGCCGGCGATTGTCGGATACCGGCCGATGCCGGCAATCGTAGGTCGGCTTAGCGCGCAGCGCGCAAGCCGACATCAAGCGGGTGATCAATTACCCAGCTGCGCCTTGGTATAAAAACCGTCATCAACGAGAATGTTCACATTCGCCTTGGTCAGCGGCGTTGGCTTCAGCAGCACCGTGCTGACCTTTTTCAGGCCGTTTTCATAGCTGGAGTTGTAGGCCGGCTTTTCATTGCGCGCCAGTTGCACGGCCAGCTTGGCCGCTTCCGATGCGATGGTTTTCAACGGTTTGTAGACGGTCATCGATTGCGTGCCGGCGATGACGCGTTTTACGGCCGCCAGATCGGCGTCCTGGCCCGAGACCGGCACCTTGCCGGCCAGTTTTTGCGCAGCCAAAGCCTGGATGGCGCCGCCGGCCGTACCGTCGTTCGAGGCGACGATGGCGTCGATCTTGTTGCCGTTGGCCGTCAGCGCGTTTTCCACGATGGACAGCGCTTCGGTGGCACTCCAGTCCTTCACCCATTGCTGGCCGACGATCTTGATGTCGCCCTTGTCGATGAACGGTTTCAATACCTTCATCTGGCCTTCGCGCAGCATCTTGGCGTTGTTGTCGGTCGGCGAGCCGCCCAGCAGGTAGTAATTGCCCTTCGGTTGCAGCTTGGTCACGCCTTCGGCCTGCATCTCGCCCACTTTCTCGTTGTCGAACGAGATATACGCATCGATATCGGCGTTCAGGATCAGGCGGTCATACGACAGCACCTTGATGCCGGCCTTTTTCGCTTCCTTGACGGTGTTGTTGAGCACCGTCGCGTTGAACGGCACGATCACCAGCACGTCCACGCCGCGCGAGATCAGGTTTTCGATCTGCGAAATCTGGCGCTGCTCGCTGGCGTCGGCCGACTGCACGAAGACCTTGGCACCCTGCTTTTCGGCGGCGGCGATGAAGAAGTCGCGGTCGCGCGTCCAGCGTTCCACGCGCAAATCGTCGATGGAGAAGCCGATTTTCGGGTTTTTCGCATCGGCCAGGGCGGCGCTGCTGCTCAATGCCAGCATGGCGGTCATGATGGCTGCACTGATGATCTTGTTCATTGTGTGTCTCCTTGTGGATTTTATTAACAACGTTTTTTAACTGCGGGTACTGCTGAAAATTTGGTGATGCTGGTGTTGTCGGCTTGCGCGCGGAGCGCTAAGCCGGCCTACCCCGATCTGCCTGCTAATGGTTATGGCGCGGCAGGGTCTGGCCCACGGCGCGGTATTTCAGGGCCAGCTCCATGCAGGCGCCCGTTTCCAGCTGGCCCACGCTGGCGCGGTAGATTTCCTGCCACGGCGTGGCGCTGTCGTTGACGGGCGGCGGCAGCTCCTGCGCGCGGCGCGCCAGTTCGCCAGCATCGACCAGCATGTCGCACTGGCCCCCGTTCAAGTCCACGCGGATGATGTCGCCCGTGCGCAACAGCGCCAGGCCGCCGCCCACGGCGCTTTCCGGCGACGCGTTCAGGATCGAAGGGCTGTCCGACGTGCCCGACTGGCGCCCGTCGCCCAGGGTCGGCAGGTTCAGAATGCCGGCTTTGAGCAAGGCGTCGGGCGGCTGCATGTTGACCACTTCGGCCGAACCGGGCCAGCCCACGGGACCTGCGCCGCGCATGACCAGCATGCAGCTGTCGTCGATGTTGAGCGCCGGGTCGTTGATGCGCGCGTGGTAGTCGGCAGAACCGTCAAAGACGATGGCGCGCGCCTCGAACACGCCCTCACTGCCGGGACGCGACAGGTAGCGCTCGCGGAAAGCGGGCGAAATCACGCTGGTCTTCATGATGGCGAAGTCGAACAGGTTGCCCTGCAAGGCCATGAAACCGGCCTTTTCCTTCAGCGGCGCGGCAAACGGGCGGATCATCTCGCGGTCCGCGCTTTCGCGTCCGGCCAGGTTCGCCGCCATGCTCTGGCCCGTGACCGTCAACCGGTCCGCATGCAGCAAGCCCGCCTGCTGCAGCTCCCACATCACGGCCGGCACGCCACCGGCGCGGTGGAAACGCTCGCCCAAATACTTCCCGGCCGGCTGCATGTTCAACAGCAGCGGCACGTCGTAGCCGTGTTCCATCCAGTCGCTCGAGTTCAATTCCACGCCCGCATGGCGCGCCATGGCCATCAGGTGCGGCTGGGCGTTGGTGGAGCCGCCGATGGCCGCGTTGACGATGATGGCGTCCAAAAACGCCTCGCGTGTGAGAATGCTCGACGGGCGCACGTCGTCATGCGCCATGGCGACGATGCGGCGTCCCGTTTCATAGGCGATCTGGCCCCGTTCGCGGTATGGCGCGGGAATCGCCGAGCAGCCCGTCAGCGACATGCCCAAGGCTTCCGCCAGCGCATTCATGGTCGATGCCGTGCCCATGGTGTTGCAATGACCGGCCGACGGCGCGGAGGCGGCGGCGATCTGCAGGAATTTGTCATTGTCGATCAAGCCGGCGGACAGCTGGCGGCGGCCCTTCCAGATGGCCGCGCCGGAACCCACCAGTTCGCCGTCCATCCAGCCGTCGAGCATGGGGCCGCCCGACAGCACGATGGCGGGAATGTCCACCGTGGCGGCGGCCATCAATTGCGCCGGCGTCGTCTTGTCGCAGCCCGTCGTCAGCACCACGGCGTCGATCGGGTAGCCATGCAGGATTTCCACCAGGCCCAGATACGCGAGGTTGCGGTCCAGCGCGGCCGTGGGACGGCGGCAATTTTCAAAAATCGGGTGCAGCGGGAATTCCATCGGGATGCCGCCCGCGTCGCGGATGCCGTCGCGCACGCGCTGCGCCAGCTCCAGGTGGATGCGGTTGCAGGGACTGATGTCGCTGCCGCTTTGCGCAATGCCGATGATGGGCCGGCCCGAACGCAGTTCCTCGGCCGTGATGCCATAGTTCATGAAGCGCTCGAGGTACAGCGCCGTCATGTCGATGTGGTCGGGATTGTCGAACCAGTCCTGCGAACGGAAGCGCCGCGCCTGGCGGTTGCCTGCGGTGCTCATGCGCCGTACCAGCCTGCGTCGACGTAGTATTCGCGTCCCGCGCACTTGGCCGCGTTGTCCGACGCGAGGAACAGCGCCAGCGCCGCCACGTCTTCCGGCTCCACGCGCAGCTGCAGGCATTGGCCCTGCAGGATCACGGCTTCCGCTTCCGGCGTGTGCCACAGCTTTTCCTGGCGCGGCGTGCGCACTGCGCCGGGAATGATGCAGTTGACGCGGATGCCGTCGACGCCCAGGTCGCGCGCCAGGCCGCGCGTCAGGCCCTCGATGCCGGCCTTGGCCGTCATGTAGATCGACAGGCGCGCTTGCGCCAGGTGCCAGGAAATCGAGCCCAGGTTGAGGATCACGCCGCTGCCCTTGGCGCGCATGGCGGGCGCCACGGCCTGGGCGCAGAAATACTGGTGGCGCAGGTTGACGGCCATGCGCTCGTCCCAGTAAGCGGGCGTGACGTCCTGCAGTTCGTGACGGTCGTCATTGGCCGCGTTGTTGACGAGGATATCCGTGGCGCCCGCGCTGTGTGCGATCTCGGCGAAGGTGGCGGCCAGGGCGCCCAGGTCCGTCAGGTCGCAATAGCGGAAAACGGGCGGCTGCGGCAGGTCGGCCAGCTTGTCCTGCAGCGCCAGCGACGCCTCGCGGGCGATGTCGAGAAAGGTGACGTGGGCGCCCTGGCGCGCGAACGCCTCGACGATGGCCACGCCGATGCCGGTGCCGCCGCCCGTGATGACGACGCGCTTGCCGGCCAGGCTAGGATAGATTGCATGTTGCATGGTATCTCTCTTTTTAGAAACGCATAACCAAACCTACTGCGCGTCGAGATTTGCGGCCTCCGATGCTCACTGTGCATGCGCACAGCTCCGCTTCTCAGCCACAACTCTCATCCGCTCGCTACGGTTTTGTTAAGCGTTCCAAGTTAATAAATAATCAAAGCAAACCGCGTTGCGCCAGGTTCTGGTACAGCGCGCGCACGCCGAACGTCCAGGGGGCAATCGCATCGCAGCGCTGTACTTCGTTGACCAGCGCGCCCAGCGAAGCGCTGGCAATCGTCACCCTGTCGCCCAGGTGGTGCGTAAAACCGCCGCCCTGCGCGCCGCGGTCCTTCACGGGTGAGAACATGGTCCCCAGGAACAGCATGAAGCCGTCCGGATACTGGTGGTACTGGCCGGCAGTCTGGCGCACCAGGTCGAGCGGATCGCGGCTGATTTCGCGCATGAAGCTGGCGCCTTCGAGCACAAAGCCGTCGTCCGCGCCTTCGATCAGCAACGACACTTCCGCCTCGCGCACGGTGTCGAGCGTGAAGTGCTCGTCGAACAGGCGGATGAAGGGGCCGATGGCGCAGGAGCCGTTGTTGTCCTTGGCCTTGCCCAGCAAGAGGGCGCTGCGCCCTTCGATGTCGCGCAGGTTGACGTCGTTGCCCAGGGTCGCCCCCAGCACCTCGCCGCGGCTGTTGACGGCCAGGACGATCTCGGGCTCCGGGTTGTTCCAGGCGGACGATGGCAGCAAGCCCACCTGCGCGCCGCAGCCCACCGACGACATCGGCTGCGCCTTGGTAAACACTTCCGCATCGGGGCCGATGCCCACTTCCATGTATTGCGACCAGGCGCCGCGCTGTTGCAGCTGTTGCTTCAGGCGCTGCGCCGCATCCGAGCCAGGCTTCAATGCCGACAAGTCGCCGCCCAGGGTCATTTGCAGGGCGGTGCGCAGGCTCGCCGCGCGCGCCGCGTCGCCGCCCGCCTGCTCCTCGATCACCCGTTCGAGCAGGCTGACGGCGAAGGTCACGCCGCATGCCTTGACGGCCTGCAGGTCGCACGGCGCCAGCAGCAGCGGCTCGCCGGCCGGCGCTGCCAGCGCCTGCTCCAGCAGCGTTTGCACGGGGCCGAGCGCAATGCCGGGCGCATGGCGGACGATCTCGAGCGCATCGCTGCGTTCGAACAGCTCGGCCACCGTCGCCACCGTCTGCGTGATGTCGACCACTTCGCCGCCGCGCACGGCGACGACGCAGGGGCCGTCACGCCAGATGCGGCCGACAAGAAGGGCCTGCGCCAGGTCGGCGGGCAACAGGGAGGCGGGGGAAATCGGCTGCATGGCAAGCTTTCAAAAGATCGTGACGGGATGGCGGGTCTTCAAGTTCGGACCGATTCTGCGCGCCGCCATGTATCGCCGCAATTACGAAAATCACCAAATTGAATGATGATTATTGGTATTGCAGCGCACCAAAAAAAGCCGCCGCCGGGCCCCCGTTTCCGCTCTGTGCGCAGGCGGCAAGGCGCGCCATGGCGCATTGCATCAATTGACCCATTGATATCGTTTTGGATATCACCAATGCGAAAAAAGTGATTGGTGAGGGATGGATGGACAAACTAGTATCAGCCGTGGCCTGCAATCGGCCATTCGCACGGAGCCCGCCCACTGGACGACGGCCCTGGCACATTCAACTATCGAAGACGGTGGAGACCTGAAATGAAAACAACAATGAAAATGCTGACCGCGAGCCTGGCGCTGGCCATCTCCGGCATGGCGGTAATGCCCGTGGCAAGCGCTGCGGACAAGGGCGCGATCGGCATCTCGATGCCAACCAAATCGTCCATGCGCTGGATCGCCGACGGCGACAACATGGTCAAGGTATTCAAGGAGCGCGGCTACAAGACGGACTTGCAGTTTGCCGACGACGATATCCCGAACCAGCTGGCGCAGGTGGAAAACATGATCACCAAGGGCGCCAAGGTGCTGGTGATCGCCGCCATCGACGGCACCACCTTGTCGAACGTGCTGCAAAAGGCGGCCGACAAGGGCATCAAGGTCATCTCGTATGACCGTTTGATCCGCGGCACGAAAAATATCGATTACTACGCCACCTTCGACAACTTCCAGGTCGGCGTGCTGCAGGCGGGCTATATCGAATCGGCGCTGAAGCTGAAAGAAGGCAAAGGCCCGTTCAATATCGAACTGTTCGGCGGCTCGGCCGACGACAACAATGCGCACTTCTTCTACAACGGCGCGCTGTCGGTGCTGAAACCCTACATCGACAGCGGCAAGCTGGTGGTGCGCTCGAAGCAGATGGGCATGGAAAAGGTCGCCACCCTGCGCTGGGATGGCGCCGTGGCGCAAGCCCGCATGGACAACCTGCTCAGCGCCTACTACGGCAATGCGCGCGTCGACGCGGTGCTGTCGCCATATGACGGCTTGAGCATCGGCATCCTGTCCTCGCTCAAGGGCGTCGGCTACGGCACGCCGAAGCAGCCGTTCCCCGTCGTGACGGGCCAGGATGCGGAAATCCCGTCGGTAAAATCGATCATCCGCGGCGAACAGGCATCGACCGTGTTCAAGGACACGCGCGAGCTGGCCAAGGTCACGGCCAACATGGTCGACGCGATGATGAGCGGCAAGACGCCGACCGTCAACGATACGAAGACCTATAACAACGGCGTGAAAGTCGTGCCGTCCTACCTGTTGAAACCGGTCACCGTCGACAAGGCGAACTGGAAGCAGGTGCTCGTCACCGGCAGCGGCTACTACACGGAAGCGCAAGTGAAATAAGCATCCACGGTACTGAAGGCCCGGCGCTGCCGGGCCTTTCGCTTCACGCACGATCAAGAACAAGACTGCCGCACGACCGATGCCGACCAGCGCGGCCGTGCCAGAGAGGTTATATGACGAACACTATCCTGGAAATGCGCGGGATACGCAAAACATTCCCGGGCGTCGTTGCGCTCGACAATGTCAACCTGCGGGTACGCAGCGGCGAGATCCACGCCATCGTCGGCGAAAACGGCGCCGGCAAATCGACCCTGATGAAAGTGCTCAGTGGCGTCTACGGCCATGGCAGCTATACGGGCGACATCGATTACCTGGGCCAGACGCGGCACTTCCGCGGCATCAAGGACAGCGAAGAAATCGGCATCATCATCATCCACCAGGAACTGGCGCTGGTGCCCCAGCTGTCGATCGCCGAGAATATCTTCCTCGGCAACGAACCGTCCAGCATGGGCGTCATCGACTGGGAATACGCGCAAAGCAAGACGCGCGAACTGCTGCACAAAGTCGGCCTGAAAGAGTCCCCGGACACCCTGATCACCAACCTGGGCGTGGGCAAGCAGCAGCTGATCGAGATCGCCAAGGCGCTGTGCAAGGACGTCAAGCTGCTGATCCTCGACGAGCCGACGGCCAGCTTGAACGAAAGCGACAGCGCGGCCCTGCTCGACCTGCTGCTGGGCCTGAAAGCGCAGGGCATCGCTTCGATCCTGATTTCGCACAAGCTCAATGAAATTTCAAGAGTCGCCGATGCCATCACGGTGCTGCGCGACGGGAACACGGTCGACAGTTTCGACTGCCGCGTGGAACCCGTCAGCGAAGACCGCATCATCGAAAAAATGGTCGGACGCGAAATGGCCGACCGCTATCCGCCGCGCACGCCCACCATCGGCGAGACCATTTTCGAAGTGCGCGACTGGCGCGTCTTCCATCCCGAGCATGCCGACCGCCCCGTCATCAAGGGCATCAACATGCATGCCAAAAAGGGAGAGATCATCGGCATCGCCGGTTTGATGGGCTCCGGACGCACGGAACTGGCGATGAGCATTTTCGGCCGCGCCTACGGCCAGCGCATCAGCGGCACGGTACTCAAGAATGGCCAGGAGATCGACGTCAGCACCATCGGCAAGGCGATCGCCCATGGCCTCGCGTACGTGACGGAAGACCGCAAGGGCCTGGGCCTGATCCTCGAGGAAGACATCCAGAAGAACACCAGCCTGGCCAACCTCGATGCGATTTCCAGGCACATGGTAATCGACGAGCAGCGTGAATTCAGCGTGGCCGAGGATTTCCGCCGCAAGCTCAAGACCCGCTGCTCGAGCGTGGCGCAGAAGGTGGTCAATCTGTCGGGCGGCAACCAGCAGAAAGTGGTGCTGGCGAAGTGGCTGTTTTCGCGCCCCGACGTGCTGATCCTCGATGAACCGAGCCGCGGCATCGACGTGGGCGCCAAATACGAGATCTACAGCATCATCAGCGACCTGGCCGCCGAAGGCAAATGCATCATCATGATCTCGTCGGAAATGCCGGAATTGCTGGGCATGTGCGACCGGATCTATGTCATGAACGAAGGCCGCTTCGCGGCAGAACTGAGCGCGGCAGAAGCATCGCAGGAGCGAATCATGCGCGCGATCGTTACACACGGAGAAAACAATGGACAATAAACTGACAGCAGGCGCGCCGGCAGCAGCAGCGCCAGCGGCCGCGCCGCAAGCGAAAAGCTATGCCGGCTTTTTGAAGAACAATATGCGCGACTACGGCATGCTGCTCTCGCTGATCGTCATCATGGGCTTTTTCCAGTACATGACCGACGGCACCCTGATGCAGCCGCTGAACCTGACCAACCTGGTGCTGCAAAACAGCTACATCGTCATCATGGCGCTGGGCATGCTGATGGTGATCGTGGCCGGCCATATCGATTTGTCCGTCGGCTCGGTGGTCGGCTTCGTCGGCGCGCTGGCGGCCGTCCTGATCGTCAACTACAACATGAATTTTGTCGCCGCCAGCATCCTCTGCCTGCTGGCCGGCGCCGTCATCGGCGGCGCGCAAGGCTATTTCGTCGCCTTCTTCAAAATCCCGTCCTTCATCGTCACCCTGGCCGGCATGCTGGTCTTCAAGGGCCTGACCCTGGCGCTGCTGGCAGGCCAGTCGGTCGGCCCCTTCCCTGAAGGCTTCCAGATGCTCAGCTCGGGCTTCCTGCCCGACCCGTTCGGCGGCGACAACCTGCGCGGCTTTTCGCTGCTGCTGGGCGTGATCGCCGCCGCGGCGCTGATCTTCACCTCGCTGCGCAGCCGCGCCAAGCAACTGAAGCACGGCATGGAAAACGAGCCGCGCGCCTTCTTCCTGCTGAAAAACGCGGTCTTCGCCGCCGTGATGGTGTATTTCAGCTATCTGCTGGCGTCGTACCGCGGCTTCCCCAACGTGCTGGCCGTGATGTCGCTGCTCATCGTCGCCTACACCTTCATTACCAACCGCACCGTGCTGGGCCGCCGCGTATATGCCGTGGGCGGCAACGAGAAGGCGGCGCGCCTGTCCGGCATCAAGACGGAACGGGTCAGCTTCTACACCTTTGTCAACATGGGCATGCTGGCCGCGCTGGCCGGTCTGATCTTCGCGGCGCGCTTGAACACGGCCACACCGAAGGCGGGTACGGGTTTCGAGCTGGACGTAATCGCCGCCTGCTTCATCGGAGGCGCCTCGGCCTCGGGCGGCGTGGGCAAGGTGATGGGAGCCGTCATCGGCGCCTTCATCATGGGCGTAATGAACAACGGCATGTCCATCATGGGCATCGGCATCGATTACCAGCAGGTGATCAAGGGCCTGGTACTGCTGGCGGCCGTGTTCATCGACGTCATTAATAAAAATAAATGAGAAGAACAAGGAAGTACAGGTTCGAGCCTTAGGGGGCTCTGGCCGGCGCTTGCGCCGGCCTTTTTCATTTATGTGATCGCCAGGCGCGCCGCCCTGTCGCCCCACCACGCGGCCTCTTCAAATACGGAAAAGCCCGACAGATCGGCATGCGCGAACAGAATGGCGCCGTCGTGCTCGCGCAAGGCTTTGAGCCCCGCGTTGCTGCGAAATCCCGGCAACGGTGCGGCCATGGCGTGGCCGCGCACGGTGATGTCGACGCGCTCGACGCAGCGGGCGAAATCGCGCCCGTACGCCGTCTTCAAATCGACGCTGGCCAGCGCCAGCAATTCTTCGGGCGTGGCCGTATCGAGCCATTTGCGCGCTTGCTGCGGCGTGCGGTCGGACAGGGCCACGTAGGCGCTGAAGACGGTTTTCTCGGGCGGGCGCACGCGGATGTCCTGGTGGGTCGAGACGACATAGCCCAGGCCCGGTTCCTGGTACACGACGTTGTCCCAGCACAGGGGCGCGTGCGGTAGTTCATCAGGAAAGCGTTTCAGTAAAAAATTGGCCACCATCCACGGCGCATACGCGGGCGTATCGCGCTTCGCATCAAAGCCATAGCTGGCGATATTCTCCACCACGCGCGCCGCGACATACAGCGGCATGGCGCAGATGGCCTTGCGCGCCTTGACCAGGTAGGTGCGCGGCTGGCCATCGACCAGTTCCAGGCACAGCGCTTCGACGCCCTGCTCCGTCGTCCGCACGGAGACCACCGTGCCGCTCTTGCGCCGCACGCCCGACGCCTGCTCCATCGCCGTGGCCACCGGCTGCATGCCGCCCGGCCAGGTCAGCCAGGCGCCGTTGCCCGCGTTCGCCGCCTGGCCCCAGCGGCTGCAATAGTAATGCAGGCCGGCCCAGGCCGAGACCTGGTCGTAGCGCGTGCCGTAGTCGTCGCGGCAGCAGTAATTCAGATACCAGTGCAGGGTGGGCGAGGTATAGCCTTCACGCTCCATCCACTGTTTTAACGTGATGGTGTCGAGCGCCTGCCAGGCCGGGTCTTGCGACGATTCCGCGGTGGGAAAAACGAAGACACGCTTGCCGTCGTTGCCATGCGCCTGGCGCAAACGCCGCACCTCGGCAAAGAAGCGCTCGTGCTGCGCCAGTTCCGCAGGCGGCACGCCTTCGGTGGGAATGAAGCCATCCTGCCAGTGGCCGTTGAACAGCAGGCGCTCTTCCGGCGCGTGCAGGATGTAGCGCTCGTCGTAGTATGGTTTTTCCGCCTGCGGATCGCGCTCGATGATCCCCAGGTCGAACAGGATTTCGCGCACATGGGTCGATTCGGGCGACGGCAGTGGCAAATAATGGCCTCCGGTCGGATAAGCCAGGTCGCCGAACTGCCCGCCGGCCGCGTTGCCATACGGCTGCGGGCCATCGATCATGAGGAAATCCTTGTGCCCCAGCTTGTTCAGGCGCCAGGCGGCCGTCAGGCCGGCGATACCCGAGCCGAGGATGGCCACGTCCGTCGTGACGGTTGCCGAAGGCGCCGGCAGCGCCGTGCGCTCGCGCAGCAGCTTGCGCAAAAAATGCCCCTCGCTGCGGCCCGGGTACAGCACCTTCGGCGTGATTTCCTGCCAGCGCAGATACGCGGCGATGCTGCCGATGCCCACGGCCGCCGCCGCAGTGCCGCCGGCGGCCCACAGCATGAAAGAGCGGCGCTGCATCAGCGGATCACCTGGCGCCAGTCCTGCTCGAATTCATGCACGAGCGACTGGGTGTTGAGGCGATTCGGCGCCATCGGCAGCGGCTGCATGTCGGGCGGGAAGATGAACATCTCGCGCGTGGTGTCCGCATTCAGGTAGCGCATCGGCAGGCGGTATTTCGTCGGCGGTGTGTAGTCGAGCTGGGGCGAAGCGAGAATAAAACCCCATTCGCCGAACGAGGGTACGTAGGCGTGGTAGGGCCAGGTGCGCATGCCCACTTCGCGCAGGGTCGAATTGATGGTCCAGTAGGCGTGCGGGGCAAAGAACGGCGACGTCGATTGCACCACCATCAGGCCCTTGGCGGCCAGGTGCTTTTTCACCAGGTCGTAGAACGGCACCGAGTACAGTTTGCCAAGCGCGAAGCTGGACGGATCGGGGAAGTCGACGATGGCCGCGTCGAACATGTCGCCGTTGTTGCGCAGCCAGACGGCCGCATCGGCATTGACGACGGTGACGCGCTTGTCCGAGAACGAGCCCTTATTCAGCTTTGCCAGTTCCGGGCGCGTGGTGAACGCGGCCGTCATGGCCGGGTCGAGGTCGACCACGGTGACGTGTTCGATCTGTGGATAACGGAGGATTTCGCGCAGCGCCAGGCCATCGCCGCCGCCCAGCACCAGCACGCGGCGCGCCCACGGCAAGGCCTCGAGCACGGGGTGCACGAGCGCTTCGTGATAGCGGTACTCGTCGCGCGAGGAAAACTGCAAATTGCCGTTGATGTACAGCCGCGTATCGTCCTTCCAGCGCGTGATCACCAGGCGCTGGTAGGGCGTGGTGGTGGAATACACGATCTCGTCGCCGAACAGGCCGTGTTCTCCCCAGGCCACCATGCGGTCCGACATGGCAAAGCCGGCGATCAGCAGCAGCATCACGGCGCAGGCGCGCAGCAAACGCCCCGTGAGGTTCTTCAGCTCCGCGCGGAATACCCAGATCGTCCACAGGCCCACGCCCACGTTGAGCATGCCGAACAGAAAGCCCGTGCGCACCAGGCCCAGGTACGGCGACAGCACCAGCGGGAACAGCAGGGAGACGGCCAGCGCGCCCAGGTAATCGAAGGTCAGCACGCGGCTGACCAGCTCGGAAAATTCCGTCTGGCGCGAGTTCAGGGCGCGCATCACCAGCGGCACTTCCATGCCGACCAGTGCGCCGATCAGGAACACCATCACATACAATAAGGTGCGAAATGGCGCGGCCATCCACGAAAACGTCATGAACAGGATGGCGGCCGACAGGCCGCCGATCAGGCCCACGGCCAGCTCGATGTCGACGAAGCGCGAGAGCACGTCCTCGTCCTTTACATACTTTGAAAAGTGAGCGCCCACACCCATGGCAAACAGGTAGCAGCCGATGATGGTGGAAAACTGCAGGATGGAGTCGCCGAGCAGATAGCTGGACATGGCGCCGGCGATCAGTTCATACGCGAGGCCGCAGGAGGCGACCACGAAGACGGACAAAATCAGAATCTTTTTGTTCATTGGACTTTTTTTGTTCTAATATGCGGTGACGTTATCAAATGCTCATTGCGAGGAATGCCGTGCCCGACATCCTAAACTATCTGATCCATCTTATACTGGCCGCCGCGCTGCTGATTGCCTTTTTTATCATCTACACGCGCGTCACGCCATATAACGAAGTGCTGCTCATCCGCCAGGGCAACCACGCGGCGGCCCTGTCGCTGAGCGGCGCGCTGCTGGGCTTTTCCGCCACCATCGCCTCGTCCCTGATGCACACGGCCGGCTACCAGCAATTCTTCGCCTGGGCCTTCGGCGCCATGGTGGTGCAGCTGCTCGTCTATGTGGTGACCACGCGCTTGCTGCGCATGTCGAAGGACCAGATCGAATCGAACAACAGCGCTTTCGGCGGCCTGCTGGGCACCATCTCGCTGTCGATCGGCGCCATCAACGCCGCCTGCATTTCCTGACACCGCTTTATCTTTTTCAAGGACATCCATCATGAGCCTCGGCAGCTTTATCAAGAAGCAGTTTATCGACGTACTGCAGTGGAACGAAGAGACGGAAGGCGTGCTGGCCTGGCGTTTTCCCATGCAGGATTTCGAGATCCAGAACGGCGCCATCCTCAACGTGCGCGAATCGCAGGTCGCCGTCTTCGTCAATGAAGGCAAGATCGCCGACGTCTTCGGTCCCGGCACGCACAAGCTGACGACGCAAACCCTGCCGCTGCTGACCAACCTGAAAAACTGGGACAAGCTGTTCGACTCGCCCTTCAAGTCGGACGTGTATTACTTCAGCACCCGCGTGCAGACTGGCCGCAAGTGGGGCACGCCGCAGCCGATCACCATCCGCGACAAGGATTTCGACATGATCCGCGTGCGCGCCTTCGGCATGTACTCGTACCGCATCGCCGACGCCCGCACCTTCTTCACCGAGATCAGCGGCACGCGCGAAATCTATACGCGCGACGAGGTGGAAGACCAGTTGCGCGGCATTCTGATGTCGAGCATGGCCAGCTCGCTGGGCGGCGCGAACGTCCCCTTCCTCGACATGGCGGCCAACCAGGCGCTGATGGCGCAGCAAGTCAAGGATGGCCTGGCGCAGGCGTTTTCCCGCTACGGCGTGGGCCTCGATGAATTCAACGTGGCCAGCATCAGCCTGCCAGAGGAATTGCAGGCGGCGCTCGACGAACGCATCTCGGCCGGCATGAAGGGTGGCCTGGGTGCCGACAAGATGAGCGGCTACACGAAATTCCAGGTGGCCAATGCGATCCCGCTGGCGGCGCAGAACGAAGGCGGCATGGCCGGCATCGGCGCCGGTCTCGGCGCCGGGCTGTCGATCGGCCAGGTGATGGCGCAAAGCATGGGCGGCGCGCTGCAGCAGCCGGCACCGGCGGCGCCGCCGGCGCCGGCGGAAGAACCGATCGAGGCGCGCCTGGAAAAGCTCAAGGGCCTGCTGGACAAGGGTCTCATCTCGCCGGCCGACTACGACGGCGCCAAGGCTGAACTGTTGAAAAAACTGATCGGCTAAGCGCGACTGCATGCAAACTGTTTCCTGTCCCAGCTGCGGCGCGGAAGTCCGTTTCCGCTCGCACGCTTCCGTGCTCGCCGTGTGCGAGTACTGCCACAGCACCATCCTCAAGGACGCCGATTCCGTCAGGGACCTGGGCAAGATGTCGGCCGTCCTGGAAGACTATACGCCGATCCAGATCGGCACGGCCGGCGTGCACGATGGCGTGCACTTCACCGTCGTCGGGCGCATCCAGCAGCGCTACAGCGCCGGCACGTGGAACGAGTGGTATCTGCTGTTCGACGACACGAGCACCGCCTGGCTGGGCGACTCGTCCGGCCTGTACACCCTGACGCGCGAACGCAAGACGCAGGACGCCCTGCCCGCCTTTGGCGAGCTGGTGCCGGGCAGGCGCTACACGATTTGCGGCGAGCCGTACACGGCGGCCGAGATCCGCAGCGCCGAATGCATCGCCGGGCAGGGAGAACTGCCGTTCAAGGTGGGCGCCGGCTGGCGCATCCAGGTGGCGGACTTGCGCAACTACGCCAGCTTTGTCACGCTCGATTACACGGATGGCCCGCAACCGGTCGTCTACCAGGGCGTGGCCGTCACCCTGGACAGTTTGAAGTGCCAGCTGCTGCGCGACGACGATGCCATCGCCAGGAGCGCCGGCAAGTACCGCGGCAAGCTCGATGCGCTCGACTGCCCCTCCTGCGGCAGCGGCATCAAGTACGTGCCTGGCGTGGCGGCGCAGCTCGTGTGCCCCGCCTGCCACGCGCAGCTCGACGCCAGCGGCCCGGAAGCGCAGGTGCTGGCCATCGGCAAGCAAGTGCACGAGAACGCCGACATCTCCCTGGAGCTGGGCGCCAGCGCAAAGATCAGCAATGTGAACTTCACGGTGATCGGCATGATGCGCCGCGCCGACGACGAAGGCAGCGAGTGGAACGAATACCTGCTGTACGGCGCGCGCGCCGGCTTCTTCTGGCTGGTGGAGACGGACGATGGCTGGTCGCGCTCGAACGTGCTGCCGAACTGGCCCAGCTGGGCGTCGCTGGACGCCGATACCTGCACGCTCGATGGCGCCACCTACCGCAAGCTGTATGACTACGGCTCGCAAGTCGTGTATGCGGCGGGCGCCTTCAACTGGAAGGTGGCCGTCGGCGACAGCACGCACGTGCATGAATTCGAGCAGGGACAGACCAAGCTGGCAGCCGAGATCACGGGTGAGGAAATGACCTGGTCGCGCTCCGTGCCCGTCGCCTATGACCAGATGAGCGCCTGGTTCGGCGCCGCCTTTCACGGCGGCGACCAGGTGCACAATATCGAGCTCAGTCACCGCGGCATCGCCAAGGTCTTCATGGTCATCGTGCTGGTCCTCAATGCGATCCCCATGTTCGTCTCGTTCTCCAGCACCTTGATGTGGAGTGTGCTGGGCTGCCTGGCGCTGTTCCTGCCCGCCGCTTTTCTCGACAAGAATGCAAAGAATCCCCGATGAGTAAATACGTGATCTATGCCCTGATGGTGACGTTTTCCGTCACGGCCGCCAACTGGGTGCGCATGTTCAAGGTGGCCGGCAGCGGCAGCAGCGGCGGCAGCAGCTGGAGTTCGCGCACGGGCAGCGGCGGCGGCAGCTATGGCGGCGGCTCCAGCGGCGGCAGCCACAAATAGGCATGGCGTCCACACCGCATCTGCCCCTGGGCATCCATCTGCTGGCCGATTTGTCGGGCATCGCGCCGGAACGCCTGCGCGACGGCGCCGCGCTCGAGCGCCTGCTGCGCGACGCCGCCATCGCGGCCGGCGCGCAAGTGCTGCACGGCCATTTCCACAGCTTTGGCCCGGGCCAGGGCATCACGGGCGTGCTGCTGCTGGCCGAATCGCACATTTCCATCCACACGTGGCCGGAATGCGGCTTTGCCGCCGTCGACATCTTCATGTGCGGCGCGGCGCGGCCGCAGCTGGCGCTCGACATCCTCAAGGATGCGCTGCAGGCCGCGCATTGCCAGCTGCAGTCCGTGCGGCGCGCGCCGCCCGGGCATTCCTAGCGCCGCTGGTGGATCGCGTGGGGATCGCTTACACTGTCGGCTCATTCCCCAACCGTGACTCCCATGCGCCGTTCCGCCCTACTTGCCCTGCCCCTGCTGCTGCTGGTTTCCGCCTGCGATGACTACACGGCGCCCAGCCTGTACCAGGCCACCACGCCCGAGTGCAAGACGTGGACGGAGGGCTCGCGCTTCGAGCTGCCGCGCGGTATCAGCATCTACGCCACGCCGCCCGTCACCTTAAAAGAAGGCGGCACGGAACTGGCGCTGATCTTTACCTTGCCCGTCGGTACGCAAGCCAGTTTTACGCGCCTGTCCTTCCTGCTGGAAGAACCGAAAAAGCCGCCCTTCGCCGAGGCCAAGGTGCTGACCATTTACCAGCGCGGCATGAACCAGAAGGCGGAGATCGTCGACGTCATCGAGCAGCTGCCCATCATGTTTTCCGCCGTCGGCAACAGCAAGGAAACGCAATGGCGCCTGCGTTTGCAACTGCCGCGCCAGCTGCCGCAGCGCTTCGATCTGTCGATGCCCGACATGCTCGTCGGCGGCAAGCGCTATCCGGTGCGCACGTTTACCTACCGCTATTTCCCCGAGCGCCAGGCTTACGGCATGTGCAGCTGAGCCACACATCCCGTTGACGGCGGCGCAGGCCGCTGGCACACTGGTGTTTTCCATCACACAACAGGAGTAGACAACATGCGCCATTCGGATACTGCCGTGCTGTCGGCTGCCTGATCACCGTTTTTCCCCGCTAAGGTTTTTAGCCCGCAGTTCCCATACGCTGATCGCGTAGCCGACTTCCCGCCTCTTTCGTGCCAGTCATAAGGACTGGCGGTGCCTGCACGCGCAGGCGACACGTCCGCACGCGGACGACAGAATACGGAATCACGCTACCATGATCGCATTCGATTTTGCGCAACTACGCCTTATCGGGCTGCAGCAGGCCATCGCCAGCGCAGCCACCCAGCTCGATATCTCTTCCCCAACCGCGCAGCTGATGCGCGTTTGCGCCGTGCACCGCGACAGCATCATCGTGCACGATGGCCTCCTGGAACAGCCAGCGCAGATCCTGCCGCGCCTGCTGCACGAGCTGCAGGAACGCGACACCATCCTCACGGTGGGCGACTGGGCCGCCGCCGAAGCCGACGGTCACGCCATGCTGTGGATAACGGCGCACTTATCCCCAGTCACGCAGATCGCGCGGCGCGGCAATGACGGCCGGCGCCAACTGCTTGCCAGCAATGTCGATACGGCCCTGCTGGTGATGGGACTGGACGACGATTTTAATCCGCGCCGGCTGGAACGCTATCTGGCCATCGTGCTGGCGGCGCAAGTGGCGCCTGTGGTCGTGCTGAGCAAGGCCGACGTGGCCGACGACGTGCCGGGCAAGCTGGCGCAGCTCAGACAGCGCCTGCCGCCCCACGTGCCGCTGTTTGCCATCGATACGCGCCATGCGTATGACGTGGCCATCCTGGAACCGTGGCTGGACGCCGGCCAGACCCTGGTGCTGCTCGGCTCATCGGGCGCCGGCAAGTCCAGCCTGACCAATACTTTATGCGCGACGGAGCAGGCAACCAAGGGCGTGCGCCATGGCGACGGACGCGGCCGCCACACGACGACGGCCCGCTCGCTGCACCTGTGCACCAGCGGCGCCTGCATCATCGACACGCCGGGGCTGCGCAGCTGGCAGGCCGATGCCGATGCGCAAACCTTGGCCGCTACCTTTGACGATATCGCGGCGCTGGCGGCGGCGTGCCAGTTCCGCGATTGCCGGCATGCGAGCGAACCCGGTTGCGCCGTGCGTGGCGCCGTCGATGGGAACCGCCTGCGCAATTATCACAAGCTGCTGCGCGATGCGCGGCGCGGCGAGGAAACGCCGCTCGAGCGCATCGCCGCGCGCGCCAAGTGGAAGACGATATTGAAGGCGGGACTGGAAAGGGGCAAGGACAAGCGCCGCTAATTTTTACTGAAATACGTTTTGCTGAAAAAAAAGGCAGCCCGCAGGCTGCCTTTCTTGCGCGGCGCAAATTGATTACATCTTGCGCAGCTTCTGGATCGCTGCCAGTTGCGCAATCGCGCTGGCCAGCTCGGCTTGCGCTTGCGCGTAGTCGATGCCCGAATCCTTGTTGTGGATATTTTCTTCCGCCAACTTCTTCGCTTCCAGCGCTTTCGCTTCGTCGAGGTCGTGACCGCGGATCGCGGTATCGGCCAGGACAGTCACGGTATCCGGTTGCACTTCCAGCAGGCCGCCGGCGACGAAGACGAACTCTTCTTCTGCCTGGCCGACTACCTTGATGCGGACCGCGCCCGGACGGATGCGGGTAATCAAAGGCGTGTGGCGTGGGTAGATACCCAGCTCGCCCTGTTCACCCGGCAACGCGACGAATTCTGCTTCACCTGAAAAAATCAGTTCTTCAGCGGAAACCACGTCAACGTGAATTGTGTGTGCCATGTGTGTCCTATCGGGTTGAAGAACCCCGCCTTCTGAGGGGCGGGGTTAGGCCCAGACTTAACTTAGTTAAGTTTCTTGGCTTTTTCGATTGCTTCTTCGATCGTGCCGACCATGTAGAACGCTTGTTCCGGCAGGTGATCGAGTTCGCCCGAAGCGATCATTTTGAAGCCCTTGATCGTGTCTTTGAGCGAAACGTATTTACCAGGCGCGCCGGTAAAGACTTCAGCGACGTGGAAAGGCTGCGACAGGAAACGCTGCATCTTACGTGCGCGGGCGACCAGCAGTTTGTCTTCCGGTGCCAGCTCGTCCATACCCAGAATCGCGATAATGTCGCGCAATTCCTTGTAGCGTTGCAGGGTCGTTTGCACGGCACGCGCGGTGTCATAGTGCTCTTGACCAACGATCAACGGATCGAGCTGACGCGAGGTCGAATCCAGTGGGTCCACGGCTGGGTAGATACCCAGGGAAGCGATGTCACGCGACAGCGCAACGGTCGAATCCAAGTGAGCAAACGTGGTAGCAGGCGACGGATCGGTGTAATCATCGGCTGGAACGTAGACGGCCTGGATCGAGGTGATCGAACCGGTCTTGGTCGACGTAATACGCTCTTGCAGACGGCCCATTTCTTCAGCCAGGGTCGGTTGGTAACCCACAGCCGACGGCATACGGCCCAGCAGTGCCGAGACTTCGGTACCAGCCAGCGTAAAGCGGTAGATGTTGTCGACGAAGAACAGAACGTCCTTGCCTTCATCACGGAACGATTCAGCGATCGTCAGGCCGGTCAGCGCAACGCGCAGACGGTTACCTGGCGGTTCATTCATCTGACCGTAGACCATCGCGACTTTGGAGTTCTCCGGGTTTTCCAGATCGACCACTTTCGCGTCAGCCATCTCGTGGTAGAAGTCATTACCTTCACGAGTACGCTCACCGACACCGGCGAACACGGACACGCCGCTGTGCGCTTTGGCGATGTTGTTAATCAGTTCCATCATGTTCACGGTCTTGCCTACGCCAGCGCCGCCGAACAGACCCACTTTACCGCCTTTTGCAAACGGGCAAACCAGATCGATCACCTTGATGCCGGTTTCCAGCAGTTCTTGCGATGGCGACAGTTCGTCGTATGCGGGAGCGGTGCGGTGGATCGACGCGATCTGCTCGTGCGACACGGGGCCGCATTCGTCGATCGGATTGCCCAGCACGTCCATGATGCGACCCAGGGTTGCTTTACCGACTGGCACCATGATAGGTTTGCCGGTATTTTGGATCATCATGCCGCGACGCAGGCCATCGGACGAGCCGAGTGCAATGGTACGGACAATGCCGTCGCCCAACTGCTGTTGTACTTCCAGGGTCAGTTCCGAGCCTGCCATCTTCAAGGCATCAAATACCTTAGGCATCGCGTTGCGGGGAAACTCAACGTCCACCACAGCGCCGATACACTGAACGATTTTGCCATCAGCCATGTTCGTTCCTTCAATATAGTTAAATTCGTTTAAACCGCAGCCGCACCGGCGACGATTTCGGAGAGTTCTTTGGTAATCGCAGCTTGGCGGGTCTTGTTGTAGATCAGCTTCAATTCGCCGATCACACTACCCGCGTTGTCGCTTGCAGCTTTCATCGCGACCATCCGTGCCGATTGCTCGGACGCCAGATTCTCCGCGACTGCCTGGTACACCAGCGCTTCTACATAGCGCTCCAGCAATTCGTCGATGATGCTTTGTGCATCCGGCTCGTAGATGTAATCCCACGAGTGAGCGCTCTTGTCGACGACCATCTTGTCGGCCGTCAATGGCAGCAACTGTTCGACCACTGGTTCCTGCTTCATCGTGTTGATGAATTTGGTGTAGCACAGGTACACTGCGTCGAGCTTGCCAGCCTGGAACTCTTCGAGCATGACCTTGACAGGTCCGATCAATTTGTCCAGGTGGGGCGTATCACCAGTTTGAATGGCAGAGGCGACGATCTTGACGCCGATGCGATTCAAAAAACCCAAACCCTTGTTACCGATGGCAACTGCTTCAATCCGGTTGCCAGCTGCTTCCAGCTCGCGCGACTTCGACGTCACCTGGCGCAGGATGTTGGTGTTCATGCCGCCGCACAGACCCTTGTCGGTCGTGACAACGATGAAACCCACTGCCTTCGCTTGCGTACCCTGGGCAGCTGCCAGGAACGGGTGCGTGTATTCCGGATTGGCGGTCGCCAGATTGGCGGCGATATTCCGAATCTTGTCACTGTAGGGACGGGCGGCCCGCATCCGGTCTTGCGCCTTGCGCATTTTGGACGCGGCGACCATTTCCATCGCCTTGGTGATCTTCTTCGTATTCTCTACGCTCTTGATCTTGCCTCGTATCTCTTTGCTTGATGCCATGAGTCCTTACTCCTTCTGCGCGTAGGGCGGCGCCTCACTCGAGGTGGGCGCCGCCTGGCCGCTTAATATGCGCCGGATTTCTTGAAATCAGCAATGGCCGCCGACAGAGTTGCTTCGCTGTCTTTGTCGAGTTGCTTGGTTTCTTCGATCTTGGCCAGCAGAGCAGCTTGCTTGGTCTTCATGTAAGCGTGGACACCAGCTTCGAACGACAGCACTTGCTTGACTGGCACGTCGTCCATGAAGCCTTTGTTCACCGAGAACAGCGATACGGCCATCAGCGAGATCGACAGTGGCGAGTATTGGGCTTGCTTGAGCAATTCCGTTACGCGGGCACCACGGTCCAGCTGCTTGCGGGTCGATTCATCGAGGTCCGAAGCGAACTGCGCAAACGCGGCCAGTTCACGGTACTGCGCCAAGTCGGTACGGATACCGCCGGACAGGTTTTTGATGACCTTGGTCTGGGCGGCGCCACCGACGCGCGATACGGAAATACCGGCGTTAATTGCAGGACGGATACCGGCGTTGAACAGCGAGGTTTCCAGGAAGATCTGACCGTCGGTAATCGAAATCACGTTGGTTGGAACGAATGCGGACACGTCGCCAGCTTGCGTTTCAATGATCGGCAACGCCGTCAAGGAACCGGTCTTGCCTTTGACGGCGCCGTCGGTGAACTTCTCGACGTAGTCGGCGTTCACGCGTGCTGCGCGTTCCAGCAGGCGGCTGTGCAGGTAGAACACGTCGCCTGGGTACGCTTCGCGACCTGGTGGACGGCGCAGCAGCAGCGAGATTTGACGGTATGCAACAGCTTGTTTGGACAGATCATCGTAGACGATCAGTGCATCTTCACCGCGGTCACGGAAGTATTCGCCCATGGCGCAACCGGAGTACGGCGAGATGTATTGCATGGCGGCCGATTCCGAAGCGGAAGCGGCGACAACGATGGTGTATTCCATCGCGCCGTGCTGTTCCAGCGAGCGCACGATGTTCTTGATCGACGAGGCTTTTTGGCCAATCGCGACGTAGATACATTTCATGCCCTGGCCTTTTTGATTGATGATCGCATCAATCGCCACAGCCGACTTGCCGGTTTGACGGTCGCCGATGATCAGTTCGCGCTGGCCGCGGCCAACTGGAACCATCGCATCGATCGACTTCAGGCCGGTTTGCATCGGTTGCGAAACGGATTCACGGGCGATCACGCCCGGGGCGATTTTTTCAATCGCGGCCGTCAGTTTGGTTTCGATGGCGCCTTTGCCGTCGATCGGCTGGCCCAGCGCGTTGACAACGCGGCCAAGCAGCTCAGGACCGACTGGCACTTCCAGAATGCGGCCGGTGCATTTCACCGTGTCGCCTTCGGAGATGTGCTCGTAGGCACCCAGAATCACGGAACCGACGGAGTCGCGTTCCAGATTCATTGCCAGGCCAAACGTGTTGCCTGGGAATTCCAGCATCTCGCCTTGCATCACGTCCGACAAACCGTGGATGCGGCAGATACCGTCGGCGACGGAAATAACCGTGCCTTGATTACGCACTTCAGCGCCGCCGTCAAGACCTTGGATCCGGCTCTTGATCAACTCGCTGATTTCAGATGGGTTGAGTTGCATACTAACTCCTAAAAGTGTTTCTCTCAGCTTGCGCGAGGGGTAAGGGTCTGTCTAAGCTGGCCTGCCGAAGCGCGTGTCTTACGACACCAGTGCAGCGTGCAGTTGCTGCAACTTGGCGCGCACCGAGGTATCGAGCACCTGGTCGCCAACGACCACGCGCACGCCGCCGAGCAGCGATGGATCCACTGTGACGGCAGGGTTGAGCTTACGACTGAATTTCTTTTCCAGCGTTGCGACCAGCTCGGCCGTTTGGCCTTCGCTCAGATCGAAAGCGCTCGTGATCTCGGCGTCAGCCGCACCTTCCAGGCCATTTTTCAAGGCATGGAATTGCGCGCCGATTTCCGGCAGCAGGCTGATGCGGCCATTTTCGATCAACATCGTGACGAAGTTTTTCACTTCCTCATTGAGCGGCGATTTCAACAACGACAGGATGGTGGCGGCGACGTCGCTTTCCGAAACTTTCGGATTGCGCGCGTACGCCTGTACCTCGGGGTGGCTACCGATCTGTGCCAGTTCGGACACCAGCTCGGACCACGCCGCGAGGTTGCTTGACTCCTTACCAGCTTGGGCTACGCGGAACAAAGCTTCCGCGTAGGGACGGGCGACGGTTGCGAGTTCTGCCATGATTACAGCTCGACAGCAAGACGCTGCAACATTTCGGCGTGAGCCGTTGGGTTTACTTCACGCTTCAAGATCTGCTCGGCACCCTTGACAGCCAGGTCAGCCACCTGAGCGCGCAATTGTTCGCGTGCTTTCGACAGTTGCTGTTCGGCGTCCGACTGGGCTTGCGCAATGATACGCGCAGCTTCAGCTTGTGCATTTTGCTTGATCTCTTCAGCAACCAGCTGCGCGCGCTTTTCAGCGTCAGCAACGCGTTGCGACGCTTCTTCACGTGCACTGTTCAATGCCTCTTGCGCACGCTTTTCAGCGACTGCCATCGAAGCCTGACCTTGATCGGCCGCAGCCAATCCATCCGCGATTCGTTTGGCACGCTCATCCAGCGCGTTGTTCAGCGCTGGAAATACGAACTTCATCGAGAACCAGACCAACACCGCGAAGGTGATCATCTGGCCGATGAGCGACATATTGATGTCCATACCTTTGCTCCTAACTAAAAGTTTCTCCTAGGGTTGGAGCGAATTACTGAGCAACAGCCGTCAGAGCGGACAGGAACGGGTTAGCGAACGTGTACAGCAGAGCAACACCAACGCCGATCATCGAGATAGCATCCAGCAGACCAGCGATAACGAACAGTTTGGTTTGCAGTTGTGGCATCAGTTCTGGTTGACGTGCCGAAGCTTCCAGGAATTTGCCACCCAAGATAGCGAAGCCCAGAGCGGTGCCGATTGCGGCCAGGCCGATGATGATTGCTGCTGCCAGAACGGTCATGCTTTGTACTTGTGCGATCAGAGCTTGCATAAAATTCTCCTAAATTTAAAAACGAAAGATACTAAAAAAACAAAATATAAAGTTAATGATTAATGTTTCTCAACCGCGAGGCTCAGATACACAACCGTCAACGCCATAAACACAAAAGCTTGCAAAGTTACAATCAAGATATGGAAAATTGCCCATGGACCACCCAACGCCCACTGTGCCCACCAAGGCAACAACGCGATCAAGATGAAAATCAGTTCGCCGGCATACATATTGCCGAACAGTCGCAGCGACAGGGAGATCAGTTTTGCAACCAGCTCAACCATTTGCAGCAGGAAATTGACAGGTGCCAGGGCGATCGTGCCGATCAGGCCGCTCGCATGGAACGGTGCCGTGAACAGTTCCTTGATCCAGCCGCCCAGGCCCTTGGCCTTGATCGAGAAGGCGATCACGCACAGCACGACCGACAGCGACATGGCGAAGGTATGGTTGACGTCGGCGGTCGGCACGGCGCGCAGTTTATGCACGCCAAACCAGCTCAGAATCTTCGGCAACAGGTCAACCGGCAGGAAGTCCATCGCGTTCAGCAACCAGACCCACACAAAAATAGTGATGGCCAGCGGCGCGATGACCTTGCTTTTCGCGTGGAAGGCCCCATTAATAGTGTCATTGACGATTTCCATGACCATTTCGACGAAGTTTTGCAACTTGCCAGGGACACCAGCCGTCGCGCGGCGCGACGCCATATAGAAAACAGCCAGGAAAACAAAGCCCAGAATGGCCGAAATCCAGAACGTATCCAGATTGATCATGCCGTCGGCACTTCTCAGGTGGGCCAGATGGTGACTGATGTATTCTGTGGCGTTGGCCGGGGCAGCATGGCCCGCTTCGATAGCGTGTTCTGTGGTCATAATGAATTTAGATTTGTCGTTTCAGAGCTCAACAGGCCCCAAAACCAATGATTAAACAGCGAGCAATGAAAACCAGTATGCTAAGGTTGCCACCGCGAAACCCAAGATCAGCCATAACCAGGCGGCCGACTGAAACAACACCAGTGCCAATATAAACAGCACCGCTGTGATAAATATTTTCACCACTTCTGCGCGCAAATGCGCCCGGAATGCCTTATTGGCGTCGCTAGAACCGCGAACTACCAACAGGGCATACACCAGGCTACCGATGACTGCGATAGCGCCGCCGTATGCGGCGGACCAGCCTTTCACACTGCCACCGAAAAACAGGGTGACCGTGGCAAAACTGATAGCGATTGCTAGCTGCAAGGCAACTACTTTGTAGACTGGCTTGGCAATACTTTGTTGTGAATCACTCAATTGCCAAGTTCCCAGAAAAATCTACACACGCAAAGACACGGGATTATAGTTGGCTTTGATCTATAGAGTCAAACGTTGCTGCACCGCAGCAGGGCAATTGCTGCGTGAAACTGACGCTTTACCGACTATTCGCCGCCATTTGCACCACTATATGGCAAAGCCGCTTGTCTGGCCGCTCCCAGCCGTGTTATCAAGGAATCACGTGGTGCATCCGGAAAGCATGACCCGGTTGTCCACACCCGCATGGCCCCTGCCTTTGCAGCTTGCTATTTAACCACGCAAGCGGGTCAACAAACCATCCAATACGTCAAGATCGGCAAAATCGATCACCAATTGACCACGGCCCTTGTTGCCCATCTTGAACACCACGGGCGTGGCCAGCGCATCGGACAGCTCTTCTTCCAGGCGCGCGATGTCGCCGGACTTTTCCTTTTGCCGCGGTTCGACCGGGTTGGCCGCTTCCTCGAGCGTGCGGGTGACGAGCTTTTCCGTTTCGCGCACGGACAGGCGCTTGGCCACGACCTGGTTCGCCAGGGTAATCTGGCTGGCCGCATCGACGGCCAGCAGCGCGCGCGCGTGGCCCATGTCGATATCGCCGGCCATCAGCATGGTTTGCACGGGAGCTGCCAGGTTCATCAAACGCAACAGGTTCGACACGGCGCTGCGCGAGCGTCCCAGCGCAGTGGCCGCTTGCTCATGCGTAAAACTGAAGTCGGCGATCAGGCGGTGAATGCCCTGCGCTTCTTCCAACGGATTGAGGTCTTCGCGCTGGATATTCTCGATCAGCGCCATGGCCGCGGCGGCCAAGTCGTCCACATCGCGCACCAGCACCGGCACTTCCGTCAGGCCGGCCAATTGCGAAGCGCGGAAACGGCGTTCGCCGGCGATGATTTCATATTTGACAAGTCCGCTCAAGGTGTCTTGCCCGATCGGGCGCACCAGGATCGGCTGCATCAGCCCTTGCGCCTTGATCGAGGCGGCCAGTTCATTCAAGGCCCCCTCGTCCATGCGCGTGCGCGGCTGGTATTTGCCCGCTTGCATTTGCGACACGGGCAAGTTCGACGGTTGATTCGTGTCCGGACTGGCGAAGTCGCCACCGCCGCCGCCCAACAGGGCGTCGAGTCCGCGACCCAGTCCTTTTAATTTTTTCGTAGCCATGCTGTCCTAATTAACTAAGGGGTCAGACCCTCCGGGTCCGACCCCAGTATTTTTCTTGGGGTTGGCAGTTTTTCAGCCCAACCGCTAAAGCCGGGGTCAGACCCAAAGGGTCCGACCCCGATACTGCTGTTTACATATGTTTGATGCGTTCGACCATCTCGGCGCCGAAAGCGATATACGCCTGGGCGCCTTTCGAGCTCGGGTCGAAGGTTACGCCGGGCAAGCCGTACGACGGCGCTTCGGCCAGGCGCACATTGCGCGGGATGATGGTATTGAACACCTTGTCGCCGAAGTGCTGTTCCAGCTGCGCCGACACTTGTTGCGATAATGTCATGCGCGGATCGAACATCACGCGCAGCAAGCCGATGATCTTCAAGTCCGGGTTCAGATTGGCATGCACCTTCTTGATGGTGTTGACCAGGTCGGACAAGCCTTCCAGCGCGTAGTACTCGCACTGCATCGGGATGATCACGCCATGCGCGGCGCACAGGCCGTTCAGGGTCAGCATCGATAATGCCGGTGGGCAATCTACCAGGATGAAGTCGTATTCGCCGTCCACTTCGGCCAGCGCATCCTTGAGGCGGCGTTCGCGGTTGTCCAGCTCGACCATCTCCACTTCGGCGCCGGCCAGCTCGCGGTTCGACGGCAGGACATCGAAGCGCCCGGCTTCCGAACGCTGGCGTGCCGTTTTGACATCGGACTCGCCCAGCATCACTTCATAGGTCGACGCCTTCAGGCCGGCCTTGTTGATGCCGGCGCCCATGGTCGCATTGCCCTGCGGGTCGAGGTCGACCAGCAGAACGCGCTGGTTCAACTTGGCCAGACCGGCGGAGAGGTTGACGCTTGTTGTGGTTTTACCAACACCACCCTTTTGATTTGCTACACAAAAAATTTTGGCCATGTATCTTCTAGTTGTAAAGAGATGCAAACTTCATCATGCGCCCCGGCATCCTGCCGAAACGATTTATACTGTTTATTTCATTTATACGATATAAATCGTTTATACGGTTTATATAATTTATACCGTATGAACTGTTTATATGATTTATACCGTTTAATTTTTCGGCTTTTAAATTCTTGCTATAAAGACCAGATGACGCTCTGCATTTAGCCCTGGCACCCGGATTGCTCGTAATTCCGTCACTTTCCAGTCTGCCGGCAGTCGCTCTCTCTCGTCTGGCGGCGCCACCCCTTTCAAGGCGATGTATTGCCCGCCCTCGGCCAGCACATGGTTCGACCAGTTGACAAAGTCGGACAGGTCGGCAAAGGCGCGCGAGGTGATCACGTCGAATTTCTGCTGCACTTCCAGCTGTTCCACCCGTTTCGTGTACACGGTGACGTTGCTCAAGCCCAGTTCAGCCTTCACTTGCGTCAAAAAAGCCGTCTTTTTATGCACGGTGTCGATCATCGACACCTTGATATCGGGCCGCGCGATGGCCAGGACCATGCCCGGCAAGCCGCCGCCGGCGCCCACGTCGAGCACGTTTTTCGCCTGCGCGAACGCCGGCACGGCGGCGAGCGAATCGAGCACATGCAGGGTCAGCATCTGCATCGGATCGCGCACCGACGTCAGGTTGTACACGCTATTCCATTTGGCCAGCAAGGCCAGGTAATCGAGCAGTTTTTCCGTCTGATCCGCGCTCAGATCGAGCCCCAGCGCGGCGATGCCTTCATTCAAAATGGGGGCCAGTGCGGCCCGGTCAAACTGCTTCATTCAACAACCTCGTCCTTTAAAGTGGTGGTGTGCGCGGCGCCAAAGCCGCGCTTTTTCAGGTGCACCAGCAGCAGCGAAATGGCCGCCGGTGTCACGCCGGAAATGCGCGATGCCTGGCCCAGGGTTTCCGGGCGCTGCTTGTCGAGTTTCTGCCGCACTTCGACCGACAGCGCACTGATGTCCAGGTAGTTGAAACCTTCGGGCAAAGCCAGGTTTTCATAGTGTTCGTGACGCTCGATTTCCTTGCTCTGGCGCTCGATGTAGCCCGCGTATTTGAGCTGGATTTCCACCTGTTCGCGCACGGCCGCATCCTCCACGCCGGGACCGGCCAGGGGCTGGCCTTCGATGCCCGTCATGCTCATCAGGGTGTCGTAGGCGACGTTCGGGCGGCGCAGCAAGTCCGCCAGCGAGTATTCGCGCTCGATGGCCTGGCCAACGATGCGCTCCGATTCGGCGGCCGCCAGGATGCGCGGGTTGACCCACGTGGAACGCAGGCGCTCGAGTTCCAGCGCCACCGCTTCACGCTTGGTCTCGAACGCTTGCCACTGGGCGTCGCCCACGCAGCCCAGAGCGCGGCCGATTTCCGTCAGGCGCATGTCGGCATTGTCTTCGCGCAGGCTCAAACGGTATTCGGCGCGGCTGGTGAACATGCGGTACGGTTCCTGCACGCCCTGGGTGATCAGATCGTCGACCAGCACGCCCAGATAGGCCTCGGAGCGGCCCGGTACCCAGGCTTCCTTGTCCTGCGTCAGCAAGGCCGCATTCAGGCCCGCCAGCATGCCTTGCGCGGCCGCTTCCTCGTAGCCCGTGGTGCCGTTGATCTGGCCGGCGAAGAACAGGCCGGTGACGGCCTTCGTTTCCAGCGAGGCTTTCAAGCCGCGCGGGTCGAAATAATCGTATTCGATGGCGTAGCCAGGGCGCAGGATGTGGGCGTTTTCCATGCCCTTCATCGACTGCACCAGCGCGATCTGCACGTCGAACGGCAAGCTCGTGGAGATGCCGTTCGGATAGAACTCGTGCGTCGTCAAGCCTTCCGGCTCGAGGAAGATCTGGTGCGATTCCTTGCCCGAGAAACGGTGGATCTTGTCTTCGATCGACGGGCAATAACGGGGGCCCACGCCTTCGATGACGCCCGTGTACATGGGGCTGCGGTCCAGGCCGGCACGGATGATGTCATGCGTCTGGCTATTCGTGTGCGTGACCCAGCACGGCACCTGGCGCGGGTGCATGGCCGTGTTGCCCATCACGGAGAACACGGGCACGGGATCGAGGTCGCCCGGTTGTTCCTGCATGACGGAAAAGTCGATCGTGCGGCCATCGATGCGCGGCGGCGTGCCCGTTTTCAAGCGGCCTTGCGGCAGCTTCAGCTCTTTCAATCGGGCCGACAGCGAGATGGCGGGCGGGTCGCCGGCACGGCCGGCCGAGTAATTGTTCAGGCCGACATGGATCTTGCCGTCGAGGAAGGTACCGGCCGTCAGCACGACGGCGCGCGCAAGAAACTTCAAGCCGATCTGCGTCACGGCGCCAACCACGCGGTCGCCTTCGACGATCAGGTCATCGACGGCTTGCTGGAACAGCCACAGATTCGGCTGGTTTTCCAGGCGCGTGCGGATGGCGGCCTTGTACAAAATACGGTCGGCCTGGGCGCGCGTGGCGCGGACTGCCGGGCCTTTCGAGGAGTTCAGGATGCGAAACTGGATGCCGGACTCGTCGGTGGCAATCGCCATCGCGCCGCCCATGGCATCGACTTCCTTGACCAGGTGGCCCTTGCCGATGCCACCGATGGAGGGGTTGCACGACATCTGGCCCAGCGTCTCAATATTATGCGTGAGCAATAGCGTCTTCTGCCCCATGCGGGCGGAAGCGAGGGCCGCCTCGGTGCCGGCGTGACCACCGCCGACAACGATGACGTCGAATTCTGTAGGAAATAACATGATAAATAGGTAACAGTGCAAGTAAAAATGCGGGAAGAGAGCTCCGATTATAGAGTCTTTTTGCAAGCGCAACCTTCCACGGGCCAATTTTTGCTTAATTTTTACTCAGCATGGGCCAGTCAACGACGATTTTTGTTTCACGTGGAACACGCAGCAGTGCCAGCAAAGCGCCCGCGACGGGGCTGCGGCGTCCTGCAATGTTTGCTACAATTGCCGCATCGTCCGCATCCGTGGCCACGCCTGTGGCCATCGTGACGATCATCCAGGAGGACGGCCTCCCCCATCATGGGAACACACCGGGACGGCCCGCTCTGTATAAGGAGCCGCCATGGCCTGGATACTATTACTCATTGCCGGCATGCTTGAAGTCGTGTGGGCATACTCGATGAAACTCTCCGAAGGTTTCACCAGACTCACTCCCTCCCTTGTCACTGTGGTGACGATGATCGCCAGCTTCGGCTTGCTGTCACTGGCCATGCGCACCCTGCCCTTGGGCACGGCCTACACGATCTGGACTGGCATCGGCGCCGTCGGCGCCTTTATCGTCGGCATCGTTTTTCTGGGCGAGCAAGTCAACACCCTGCGCGTGTGCGCCGCCGTCCTCATCGTGTGCGGCATCGTGCTGATGAAACTGTCGTCCAGCCACTGAGAGGAATCCCCATGCTCCTCGAAAACTATTTTCCCGTTCTCCTGTTCATTCTGATCGGCATTCTCGTCGGCATCGTGCCCATGCTGCTGGGCCGCGCGCTCGGGCCGCACAAACCGGACCCACAAAAACTGTCGCCGTACGAATGCGGCTTCGAAGCATTTGGTGACGCGCGCATGAAGTTCGACGTCCGCTTCTACCTGGTCGCCATCCTGTTCATCCTGTTCGATATTGAAGTCATCTTTCTGATGCCGTGGGCGGCCAATGTCCATGCACTGGGCTTGCCCGGTTTCTGGGCCGTCATGGGTTTTCTCGCCGTGCTGACAATCGGACTGGTCTATGAGTGGAAAAAAGGCGCGCTGGACTGGGAGTAAGCGACGCATCTGGTTTCACGTGAAACAGGCGCGGGGCTGGAAAGCGGAGTAAGCTTGGCTTCTGTCCTTCTCGTCAGGAGTACGCATGTCCGCCTTCCAGTTCCGCACCGTGCCGCATCTGATCGTCGAACCGGGCGCCGCCGCCCAACTGGGCACGCACATCGCCCACCACTTCCCCACCGTGCGCCGCGCCCTGCTCGTCACCGACGCGGGTTTTTTACGCACGGGCCTGGCCGATGCTCCCTTGCACAGCTTGCAGGCTGCCGGCATCGAGGTCCACGTCTTTTCCGACGTGCAAGCCGATCCGCCCGAAGCCATCGTACTGGCCGGCGTGGCCCAGGCGCAGATGTTTCACGTGGAACTGGTGATCGGCCTCGGTGGTGGCAGCTCGCTGGACGTAGCCAAACTGATCGCCGTGCTGGCGCCAGGCCACCAGGAACTGGCGCAACTGTATGGCATCGGCAATGTCCACGGCAAGCGCCTGCCCCTCGTGCAATTGCCGACCACGGCCGGCACGGGCTCGGAGGTGACGCACATCGCCATCGTCACCACGGGCGCCACCAGCAAGATGGGCGTGGTCGCGCCGCAACTGTATGCGGACCTGGCCATCCTCGACGCCAGCCTGACCCTGGGCTTGCCGCCCGCCGTGACGGCCGCCACGGGCATCGACGCCATGGTGCATGCGATCGAAGCGTACACCAGCCGCCTGCTGAAAAATCCATTGTCCGACATGCTGGCCACGCAGGCGTTGTCACTACTGTCGAGCAACCTGGTCACGGCCTGCCGCGATGGCGCCAACGTGCCGGCGCGCCAAGCCATGCTGCTGGGCGCCATGCTGGCCGGCCAGGCCTTTGCCAACGCGCCCGTGGCCGCCGTGCACGCGCTCGCCTATCCCATCGGTGGACTGTTCCACGTGCCACACGGCTTGTCGAATGCGCTGGTGCTGCCGCACGTGCTGCGTTTTAATCTGTCCCATGCGGCGCCCCTGTATGCGCAACTGGCGACCATCCTGCAGCCCGGCATCGCGGGCAGCGAGGAAGCGCGGGCCATGGCCCTGATCGAGGCCATGCAGGAAATTGCCGTGGCCACCGGCATCGCGCGCACCTTGCGCGAAGTGGGTATCGTGGCCAGCGACCTGGACCGGCTGGCCGACGAAGCCATGCTGCAGACGCGCTTGCTGGGAAACAATCCCCGTCCCGTCACCCGCAGCGACGCGCGCGCCATCTATGCGGCCGCACTGTGAGCCAGCAGACGGAGTCCGCCACCCCACCCTGCTACACTGCCGCCATGACGCCTCCCGACATCCCCATCCATCCTGACAGCACCCACTTTCCGCACGGTGCCTGCGCCGGCTGCCACGACAGCGCGCCGTTGCCGTTTGCCTTCGAGTATGCCTATCAGCCCATTGTCGACCTGGCCACCCGCAGCATCTATGCGCACGAGGCGCTGGTGCGCGGCCCCAACGGCGAAAGCGCGGCCAGCGTGCTGGCGCAAGTCAACGACGACAACCGCTACCGCTTCGACCAGGCTTGCCGCGTCAAGGCCGTGGCCGGCGCTGCCAGGCTGGGCATGCAGGGCTTTCTATCGATCAACTTCCTGCCCAACGCCGTCTACCGTCCCGAAGTGTGCATCCGCAGCACCCTGGAAGCGGCCAGGCTGCATCGCTTCCCTACCGACAAAATCATCTTTGAAGTGACGGAAGGCGAACGGGTGCAGGACCGTCCCCATCTGGTCGAGATTTTCCGCGCCTACCGGCGCTTCGGTTTCCAGACGGCCATCGATGATTTCGGCGCCGGCTATGCGGGTTTGAACTTGCTGGCCGAATACCAGCCCGACATCATCAAGATCGACATGGACCTGGTGCGCGGCATCGATACGCACACGCCGCGCCAGGCCATCGTGCGGGCCATCGCCAGCCTGTGCCATGAACTCGGTATCCGCGTGCTGGCCGAAGGCATCGAGACACGCGCCGAGCGCGACTTTCTTGCCAGCTGCGGCATCTCGCTGATGCAAGGCTACTGGTTTTCCAGGCCCGTGTTCCAGGGACTGGGCTGCATCGCCGAGTCGGCCTGGGAATAAAAACGGCCACGTAAAACGTGGCCGCAGCATCCACAGGCAAGACAGCCTAGTTGGGAATATCGACGACAGTGCCCGTCACGCTGATGACATTGCCGGGCGCGGGCGCCGTGGCGATCGCCGGCACATTGACGTTCGTGATCAGGGTCGAAGCATCGGCGCGCGTCACCGTGCGCACCACTTGCGATGGCGGCAAGGCTTGCTTGGCATTCAAGTGCGCATACATGGCGTCCAGCGCCCGGTTCAGGTACACATGCAGCGGCACGATCAAGGTCGGCAAGGCGTTGCTGAAGGAATCGAAGTGGTTGGCGTTCGTCACCTCGATATAGCGCAACTGGCTGTTCCCTTCCACGGCGGCGTTCAGGCCCAGATAGGCGCGCGAGGCCTGATTGACGGGAATCAGGGTGTCGCTGCGCCCGTGCACGATGATGGCCGGCTTGCCGTTCAATTTACCGCTGGCCGCGACCTCGGCCACGCCCGCCCGCACGCGCACGCTTTGCGTCGCCAATGTCCCCTGCAAGTTGGCGCCGCTGACGGTGTCGCGTCCCGTCGCCAGGCTGCGCAAACACAGGAAGCCGTCGAGCGACTGGTCCGCCAGGCTGCTCGACGGCGACACGCCGGCCGTGTAGACCTTGGCGCCACCCACGCTGTTCTCGTACACGACATTGCCGAGGATACCGTTCTGCGCGGCAAAGCTGGCCGCCTTCTGCGTCGAGGTAAACGCGATCGGATTGCCGCCGGCATCCGTCTGCGCAAACGTGAAACCGCACACTTTATCGGTCACGGAAAATTTTCCGTAGGCATACGCATAGGTGACGGCCACGAGGATGTTCGTGCCCGCGTGCGCCGCCTGCAAGGGATCGGAGTCGGGCAACCAGCCATACGCGCGCAAGCGCTGCTTCGCGTCCGCCTGCTGCGCGGCCAGGTCGGCGCCGTTCAACAAGCCCTTGGCGACGAGCGCCGTGCAGCGTCCCGCATTGCCTGCCACGGAAGCGATGCACGGCTGATACAGGGCCGCATAGGTGGCGTAGTCGAACAGCGCACGGCCGGGATTGGCCACCACCGCCCCGCCCTGGCGCACGGTGTAGGCGCCCGACGCCGCCGGCTGGATTTGCGGCTCGCTGGCCGCCACGCCGCTGATCAAGCCCTTGCTATCCTGTTCCGCCGCCAGCAAGGCCGAGCCGGCGCCATTGGAAATGCTCGAAGCGATCGTGATGGTGTTCTTCGGCGTCAGCCGCACGACGCGCGAACTGCCGTCGCGGGCCAGTACGCCGTAGCGCTCGTTCAACACGTAATACGCCATCTCGACGGCCTGCAAGGTGACCTTGCCCCAGTCCTTCTCGGGATTTTGCTGCGAGTGCGCATGCTTGAAAGCGATGCGGTTCGGATTGCTGCCCGCCCAGGCCAGCCGCTCGGCGTCGCTCAGGTCCGGCGCGAAGATGGCGTTTTTACCGGCGGCTACCCTGCCCGCACGCACGCCATTTTGCAGGTTGACGCTGTCGTCCTCGAACACGTACAGGCCCGTGCCGGAACCCTTGTCCGCATACGCCACGGCGCAGCCTTTTTTGAGGCCCCATTCGCCCGAGCTGCCGATGGCGCCGTAGATGCCGCGCGAGCCACTCGACGTGCCCGTGACGATGCATGCGCGGTCGGGGTCGAAGCTGGCCGGCACCTGCACCATCAAGGTGACGTTCTTCTTGCCCGTGCCATCGTCGGCATAGGCGATGTATTCGCTGCCCGCGACGAGGCCCTCGCCCGTGCCCACGTTCCCGGACGCATCCACGTTCGGTCCGTACAAGGTGCCGTAGCCGCTGTTGGCGGCAATGTCGAGCACGGCACGGTAATTGGCATAGATGGCGTTGCGGCGCAGTTCGAGCGGCGTCGGCTGCTCCGCGTTCGCATACGCGGGCGCGGCGCCGGCCAGCCCCGTCTTGCCCAGGCCGGCCGTCAGCAGATCGTTCGTCTTGCCGTCGTAGTCGGCCCGCGTGATGGTACCCAGGTAGCCGGGCATCTGGTTCAGTTCTTCCGGCGCATGGTTGCTGCCGCAGGCTGCCAACGCCAGCAAGGTGCACAGGCTCATGCCAGCAATGCCCGCGCGCGTGATCGTCATTTGCATGGTGGTACTCTCCGTTGAAGTAACAGTGGACGCACAATGAAAAACGCCGGACGAATCGTCCGGCGTTGCTTGAAAATCAGACAGCGGCTTTGGCGGCCCTGCCGCCGAAGCGCGCGATGGCTTCGCCGACGATGCCGCGCCGGAACAGCAGCACGCAGATGACGAAGATCACGCCCGTGACCATGCCCACCGACTCGCCCAGGGTGCCGAACCACTCGATGCCCGTGTGCGTGGCCAGATAGGTGCCGACGTCGCCCAGCTTGTTTTCCAGCGCGATGATGAGCACGGCGCCGAGGATGGGACCGGCCAAGGTCCCCATGCCGCCGACCAATGTCATCAGCACGACCAGGCCCGACATGCCCCAATACACATCGGTCAAAGTCTCAAAGCCCAGCACCAGCGTCTTGGTGGCGCCAGCCAGCGCAGCGAGCGAAGCGGACAGCACGATGGCCATCAGCTTGTACTTGTTGACGTCGTAGCCGAGCGAGATGGCGCGCGGTTCGTTTTCCTTGATCGCCTTGAGCACTTGGCCGAACGGCGAGTGGATGGTGCGCACGATCAGGGCGAAGCCGGCGATGAAGATGGCCAGCACGACGTAGTACAGGACGGTGTCATTGCCCAGGTCTATCGTACCCAGCAAGGTTCCACGTGGAACACCCTGCAAGCCATCCTCGCCGCCCGTAAAGGGCAGGCGCAAGGCCAGGAAGTACACCATCTGCGCCAGCGCCAGGGTGATCATCGTAAAGTAGATGCCCTGGCGGCGGATCGCCAGCCCGCCGATCACGAGGCCCAGCAAGGCGCCCGTGACGACGCCGGCCAGCAAGCCCAGTTCCGTCGGCCAGCCCCAGGTGCGCAGCGCATAGCCGGTGACATAGCCGGCGCCGCCAAAGAAGGCCGCATGGCCGAACGACAGCAAGCCCGTATAGCCGATCAGCAAGTTGAAGGCGCAGGCAAACAGGGCAAAGCACAGCAACTTCATCAGGAAGACGGGATAGCCGTAAAACGGGGCCGCCAACGCCAGCAGCAAGGCAATGGCGTAGCCTACATTCTTATTCATCGTGGTAGCTCCAATACATGACTGATGAGGATTACTTTTCTTTGCCGAACAGGCCGGCGGGACGCAGCAGCAGCACGATGACCATCACCACGAACACCACGGTGGCCGAGCCTTCCGGGTAAAACACGCGGGTCAGGCCCTCGATCACGCCCAGGCCCAGGCCCGTCAGGATGGAGCCCATGATGGAACCCATGCCGCCGATCACCACCACGGCAAACACGACGATGATCAGGTTCGAGCCCATCAGCGGCGAGACCTGGATGATGGGCGCGGCCAGCACGCCAGCGAAACCGGCCAGGGCCACGCCGAAGCCGAACGTCAGGGTGACCATCAGCGGCACGTTGATGCCGAACGCTTCCACCAGTTTCGGGTTTTCCGTGCCGGCCCGCAGGTAGGCGCCCAACTTGGTTTTTTCGATGACGAACCAGGTGGCCAGGCAGACGGTGAGCGACACGATCACGACCCAGGCGCGGTAGTTCGGCAGGATCATGAAACCGAGGTCCGTCGCGCCGGCCAGCGCTTCGGGCACGGCATACGGCTGTCCCGAGACGCCATAGAAGGAGCGGAACACGCCTTCCATGATCAGGGTGATGCCGAAGGTCAGCAGCAAGCCGTACAGGTGGTCGAGTTTATACAGCCAGCGCAGCATGGTCTTTTCGATCAGGATGCCGACCAGGCCGACGAGAATCGGGGCGATGACCAGCATGGCCCAGTAACTGATGTCGAAATAGCTGAGGCCCATCCAGGCCAGGAAGGCGCCCATCATGTACATGGCGCCGTGCGAGAAATTAATAACGTTGAGCAAGCCGAAGATGACGGCCAGACCGAGGGACAACATGGCATAGAACGAGCCGTTGACGAGACCCAGCAGCAGCTGGCTCATCATTGCTGGTAATGGAACGCCGAAAATTTCCATGGCATCACAGTATAAAAAGCACCGCCGGGTAGCGGTGTGGTATCAAGGGAAACGCGCCACCGCCAACGGAGGCGGCGGCGCAAGGCGCACCCTGCGCGCCGGGCTGATGGCGCGCAGGACAGACCACCCGCGCGCAGGCGGGCGATCCGCAGGGATTGCTACAGCGTTACTTCCACAGCGAACACTTCGATTCGGCCTTGGTCACATACGCTTGCGCACCGGGCACGGTGGCGACCACCTTGTAGTAATCCCATGGGTACTTCGACTCGGACGGTTTCTTCACTTCCATCAGGTACATATCGTGCACCATGCGGCCATCGGGACGCACTTCGCCATTTTGGGTAAACATGTCGTTGATCTTGGTCTTTTTCAGGTAGGCCATGACCTTCTCGGTGTCATCCGTACCGATCGCCTTGACGGCTTTCAGGTAGTTCGCCGCGGCCGAATAGTCAGCCGCCTGCAGCATCGACGGTTCCTTCTTCATCTTGGCGAAATAGCGTTTCGACCAGGCGCGCGTTTCAGGATTCAAGTCCCAGTACCAGCCATCCGTCAGGTACATGCCTTGCGTCAGGTTCAGGCCCAGCGAATGGATGTCGTTGATGAAGATCAGCAAACCGGCCAGTTTCATCGATTTCGTCAAGCCGAACTCGTTGGCCGCCTTGATGCTGTTGATGGCGTCGCCGCCGGCATTGGCCAGGCCCAGGATTTGCGGCTTGGCAGCTTGCGCCTGCAGCAGGAAGGACGAGAAATCCGAGGCGCCCAGCGGATGCTTGACGCTGCCCAGTACCTTGCCGCCGGCCGCCTTGACGACCTCGGCCGTGTCTTTTTCCAGCGAATGACCAAACGCGTAGTCGGCCGTCATGAAATACCAGTTCTTGCCGCCCTGCTTGACGATGGTGCCGCCCGTGCCGCGCGCCAATGCCACCGTGTCGTAGGCGTAATGCACGGTGTACGGCGTGCACTCTTCATTCGTCAGGCGCGAGGAGCCGGCGCCGATGGCGATGAAGATTTTTTTCTTTTCCGCCGCGACCTTGGCCATGGCCAGGCTGGCGCCGGAATTGGTGCCGCCGATCAGCATGTCGACGCCCTGCTGGTCGAACCATTCGCGCGCCTTCGAAGCGGCGATGTCAGCCTTGTTTTGATGGTCGGCGGAAATGAATTCCACCTTTTTGCCGGCCAGTACCACGCCGGCATCGGCGATCGCCATCTTGATGGCTTCCGCGCCGCCGAGGCCGTCGACGTCGGAATACACGCCCGACATGTCGGAAATAAAACCGATCTTGATGGTGTCGCCCGATACCTGGGCGTGCGCGGCAGCGGACAAGCCCAATGCGCAAAGAGTGGCGGTGGCAATGGCGATAGCGTTACGTTTCATAGTGTCTCCGTTGGGATTATTGTTTGCTATTCAGTCGATTGCTGACGATGGACGCTTACAAGATATACGCGTACTACAAGGGGACTACACGCCAAGCAGCTCGGTCAATACCGGCATCTTGGCCTCCAGTTCGGATGCAGCAAAAGTCTCGACGATCTGACCGTGCTCCATCACATAAAACCGGTCCGCCAGCGGCGCGGCAAACCGGAAATTCTGTTCCACCATGACAATGGTGTAGCCCTTCGCTTTCAGGGTGGTGATCATGCGCGCCAGCCCTTGCACGATGACGGGCGCCAGGCCTTCGGATATTTCATCGAGCAGCAGCAGGCGCGCGCCCGTGCGCAGAATGCGCGCCACGGCCAGCATCTGCTGTTCCCCGCCCGACAGGCGCGTGCCCTGGCTGTGCCGGCGTTCCTGCAAGTTCGGGAACATGGCGTAGATTTCCTCCACCGACATGCCCTTCTCGCCGCTGGCCAGGGTCGGCGGCAGCAGCAGGTTTTCCTCCGTCGACAGCGAGGAAAAAATGCCGCGCTCTTCGGGACAATACCCGATGCCCAGGTGGGCGATTTTGTGCGTGGCCAAACCTATCGCTTCGGCGCCGTTGACTTTGATGGAACCCGTGCGCGCGCCCGTCAGCCCCATGATGGCGCGCAGGGTGGTGGTGCGGCCGGCGCCGTTGCGGCCCAGCAAAGTCACCACTTCGCCCTGCTGCACTTTCAGGTTCACGTCGTGCAGGATGTGCGATTCGCCATACCAGGTGTGCAGCTGTGTAATTTCCAGCGCGGGTGCGCCGCCATTCACTTGTGTCGCCATCAATGCGCCCCTTCCAGTTCCGCGTGGGTGGTGCCCATGTACGCTTCCATCACTTGCGGATTGCGCGACACTTCCGCATAACTGCCTTCGGCCAGCATGGCGCCACGCTGCAGAACGGAAATTTTGTCGCAGATGCCAGAGACCACGCTCATATTGTGTTCCACCATCAAAATGGTGCGGCCGGCCGACACTTTTTTGATCAGTTCCGTCACGCGGTGCACGTCTTCGTGGCCCATGCCCTGCGTCGGTTCGTCGAGCAGCATCATTTCCGGTTCCATCGCCAGGGTGGTGGCAATTTCCAGCGCCCGCTTGCGCCCGTAGGGCATATCGACCGTGATGGTGTCGGCAAACTCCGTCAGGTCGACTTCGGCCAGCAAGGCCATGGCGCGGTCGTTGAGCTGGTTCAATGCCCGTTCGCTTTGCCAGAAGTGGAACGAGGTACCGAGCTGGCGCTGCAAGCCGATGCGCACATTTTGCAGCACGGATAAATGGGGGAAGACGGCGGAAATCTGGAAGGAACGGATCACGCCCATGCGCGCGATCTGGGCCGGTTTGGCGGCCGTGATATCTTTCCCATTGAACAGGATCTGTCCGGAAGTGGGGACCAGGAATTTGGTGAGCAAGTTAAAACACGTGGTCTTGCCGGCGCCGTTAGGACCGATCAAGGCGTGGATATGGCCGCGCTCTACCTTCAGGTTCACCTCGCTCACAGCGGTGAAACCCTTGAATTCCTTGGTCAAATTTCTTGTTTCCAAGATTACGTTTGACATCGTGTCTCCTAGTTGTACTTTTTGTACTACTTAGTCATTTTTATAATACACAACTTAAATTTAACGCACAATACAGTATAACTACGGGGATTTTTCGCCAGCCCGAATGGCGCAAACTCCCATGCTTGCCCCGCTATTTCCAGGCCGCGTGTATCATTTGCGCCGCTTTTTCCGCGATCATCACGGTGGGCGAGTTCGTGTTACCAGAAGTAATGTACGGCATGATCGACGCGTCAACGACGCGCAAGCCTGCCACGCCGATCACGCGCAAGGTGCTGTCGACCACGCTGGAGACATCGCTGGCCAGGCCCATGCGGCAAGTGCCCACGGGATGAAAAATGGTGGTGCCGATCTGGCTGGCCGCCTGCGCCAGTTCTTCCTGGCTCTGGAATTGCACGCCGGGTTTGTATTCCTGCGGCGCGAATTTTTTCAGGGCCGGCGCGGCGGCAATGGCCCGCGTCAGGCGCAAGGCGTCGGCCGCCACGCTGCGGTCCTGCTCCGTACTCAGGTAATTGGGCACGATGTGCGGCGCCGCATAGCTGTCGGCCGATGCGATGTGCACATGGCCGCGCGAGGTGGGACGCAGATTGCACACGCTGGCCGTAAACGCGGGAAACGCATGCAAGGGTTCGCCGAATTTGTCCAAGGACAAGGGTTGCACGTGGTATTGCAGGTTCGGCGTGGCTTGCAGTGGATCGGACTTGGCGAACGCCCCCAGCTGCGACGGCGCCATCGACATGGGTCCGCTCTGGAACAGCGCATATTGCAAGCCGATCTGCATCTTGCCCAGCATATTGCCCGCCATGATGTTCAAGGTTTTCACGCCCTGCACTTTAAAGACCATGCGCAGCTGCAAATGATCCTGCAAATTGCCGCCCACGCCAGCGGAGTCCAACACGGGCACGATGCCATGCTGCTGCAGCAAGGCGGCCGGGCCGATGCCGGACAATTGCAGCAATTGGGGCGAACCGATGGCGCCCGCCGTCAGCAAGGTTTCCCGCCGCGCCGTCGCCTGCCACTGCGTGCCGCCGCCCGTAAACACGATGCCCGTGCAACGGGGCCCCGACTCCGAAGTCTCAATCAACAGACGTTCCACGTGGCAGCCCGTCATGATGGTCAGGTTCGGGCGGCGCGACGCCGGTTTCAAGAACGCCTTCGAGGTATTCCAGCGGATGCCGCGGCGCTGGTTGACGTCGAAATACGCGCTGCCGCTATTGTCGCCACCGTTGAAATCGCTGGTTTTCGGGATGCCGACTTGCTGCGCCGCATCGCGAAACGCGTTCAGGATATCCCACGACAGCCGCTGTTTTTCCACGCGCCACTCGCCGCCCACGCCATGGTTTTCCGACGCGCCGCCGTAATAATCCTCGCTTTGCTTAAACAGCGGCAAGACCTTGTCCCAGCGCCAGGAAGCGTCGTCCGTCAAGTCGGCCCAGTGGTCGTAATCGCCGGCCTGGCCCCGCATATAGATCATGCCGTTGATGGAAGAGCTGCCGCCGAGCACTTTGCCGCGCGGATAGATCAGGCTGCGCCCGCCCAGTCCCGCGTCCGCCTGCGTGGAATACAGCCAGTCCGTGCGGGGGTTGCCGATGCAATGCAAGTAGCCGACGGGGATGTGGATCCACACGTAGTCGTCCTTGCCGCCCGCTTCCACGAGCAAAACGTTGGCATCCTTGTCGCGTGTGAGCCGGTTGGCCAGCACGCAACCTGCCGTGCCGCCGCCCACGATGATGTAGTCGTATTCGCCTGCCGATTCCAATGAAGCTCCTTTCGGTATGCCATCAAGCTGTCGCGCGGCGTGTCTCCCCACCGCGCTCCGCTACCAGAGTCTGTCTTTTTTCATGCATGCATGGCTGCTGAGCCGCCTTGAGATTACCACCAGTGCCGTGCCAGGGCGACATTAATCGTTGCCTGGGATACGAACAAGCGTCACGGCAAGGTAAAAAAAGCATCAAGCCAGGGGCTTGCGGACTGTGGATAACCATATGGATATCCACAGGTACGATATGTGCGTAAACGAAAATTTTTTTCGGCGGCTTTTTTTTGTCCAGAAACCATCCCAGGCAGATACAACGCTTACTCAGCGCTTATCCGTACGCCAAGCGATTGTTTACAAGGATAAATCGGCACTTATCCACAGAAGATGTGTCCGTTAACTACTATTACTATTCTTGTATACGAACTTGTTAAGGTAAACCCGACAACGCGCGCTATGCCTGCCATACGCCTTGAAGAACGTTCGCAAGCCTGTCTTCAAAAAAAGCCGGGAAGCTGCTTTTGCCGACAAAAAAAAAATCGCGCCAACAACTACGCGACGAAAACCGGCACGGCCGGCATCACGCACACAGCACTGCCAAACCGTTTTGCAAAATGGAAACGTCAACAGACCTGAGCAGGCACAGTGCCGGCAGGTGGTTCGATGTCGAAAAAAGGGGAATTTGAAACGATTGTGGATAAGTCACTTGATATCCACAGGATGACTTGTGCGTAAACACGAACTTTTGCACAGGTCCGCATTTTATACAATTTTGCTCCTCGCGTGATACAGCGATTATGCACCCTTTATTTTACGTGTAAACGGTTGATCCTGTTGAAAAAAAGCGACTTATCCACAGAAAAAAACGCGTTTACTATTACTACTATTTTTATATATAGATCTATTGTAAACCGACAAAAAAAGCGGAAGTCCGGGGATATTTCCAAAAGGCACGCCAAACCATCAAAAAAAAAGCCGACGGCAACATCACGACCGACTGCCAAACCGTCTTCCAGGAATCACCTCGATGCCAGCCTCCGTGAAAAAACAGCGCTCGTGGTCGCTCAACGTTCATTGCCAGACAAGATCCCATGCTGACGAAACACGTCAAACATGCCACTACAGCAAGAAAAGCCATGATTTTTGCTTCGCGGTGTGGATAAGTTCCTGTATATCCACAGGATGAGATGTGGGAAAAGTCGATCTTTGTCCACAGCCCAATTTTTATCCCAAACAAGTCCTCCGTAGATACAATGCTTGTGCGCCTACTTTTTTGTGGGCTAAGTCGATGATTTTTCGATGGTATACCGACTTATCCACAAAAAAATGGCCGTTTACTATCACTACTATTTTTATGTATACATCTTTATTTAAAACACAGAGACAAACGCGAACGGTGGAAAAGTCGTCGAAACGGCTGTTTTCACCGTGTAAACCGTTTTGCAATTCAAAAAACCTGTAAAAACAGCATGAATTCACACAAAAAAATGCGTTTAGGCATCATCAGTGCCTTGCACGAAGAACAGCAGGGGCTGGTAGAAGCCATGCAAGGCCCCCAGAGGCGTTCGCACGGCATGCGCGACTACACCCTGGGAACCCTGTGGAATATCGACGCTGTGTGCGTCCTGTCGCGTCTGGGCAAGGTTGCCGCTGCCATGACAGCTTCTATCCTTGTGGAAAAGTACGGAGTTACCCACATCGTCTTCACCGGCGTAGCCGGCAGTGGGGATAAGCGCGTGAAAGTGGGCGATATCGTCGTGGCCGAAGCGCTGTTGCAGCACGATATGGACGCGCGCCCTCTGTTTCCCCGCTTCGAAGTGCCATTGACGGGACTGCAGCGTTTTGCCACGGACCTGGAACTGAGCACGCAGCTGGCTGCCGCCGCGGAAGATTTCCTGCGTGACGATGTGTCCAGCGTGCTCAAGGCGGCAGATATCGCGGCATTTGGCTTACAGCATGCGCGAGTGCACCGCGGCCTGATCGCCAGCGGCGACCAGTTCATCAGCAGCGCCGTGCATCTGCACCAGCTGAAAGTTGATATCCCCGACCTGCTGGCCGTCGAAATGGAAGGCGCCGCCGTGGCGCAAGTATGTTTTGAACTGGGCGTGCCGTTTACGGTCATGCGCACCATTTCCGACAATGCCAACGAAGAGGCGGCCGTCGACTTCATGCGCTTCGTGCAAACCGTCGCCTCGCCGTACGCGTTGACGGTGATCCAGCAATTGTGCCAGCGCCTGGCTGGCTGATTTTTCAGCCAGTGTGTATAAAAAAGGGCAGAACCACTGGTTCTGCCCTTTTACGTTGACTGCCTGCTTAAATGTTAGACACTGAGCATCATTAAACTCGCGTTACCGCCTGCCGCCGTCGTATTCACGCACAGCGCCCGCTCAGCAACCAGACGCCACAGGGGGATGGCCTCGTCCTGCGTGGTCGCAATCGTGGCCACCAGGGCCCCGTCCCGTGCCGCCAGCAGCGGTTTGAGCTGCGCATCGAGGCCAGGTTCGATCATGGCGATCTGGAAATCATGCTTGACCGACTCCAGGCTGCTGACGATCTGGATGCGGTCCTTCAGCGCGGCCGGCAAGTCGCCCGGGATCAGCTCCGGTGCTTGCGCCAGCACGAGGGCCTGGTTACCGGTGGCCAGGACGGCCGCCAGCTGGTTCATCAGCGTTCCAGAGGTCGCCGCTGCGCACAAAATCGTGCCGCGCGAGGCAAAGCTCAGGGTATTGCGTTCGCCGGTCGGGCCTGGCAAGACGGTGGTGCTGCCCAGCAAGGTCGTGCGCGCGTATTCCTGCGCCAGTTGCTCGACCTTGTCGTGGCCATGCATCTTTGCCCACACGGTCAGCGCGTCGAGCGCTGGCGGCGCCTGGCGCTGGTGCTGCGCGCCGGCCGGCGCATTGCGCTGCAGGCGCTTCAGGTACAGGGGGCCGCCCGCCTTGGGGCCGGTTCCGGATTTGCCTTCGCCGCCGAACGGCTGCACGCCGACGACGGCGCCAACGATGTTGCGGTTCACATAAATATTGCCCACATGCGCGCGCTTGGTGATGAAAGCTATGGTTTCATCGATGCGCGTATGGATGCCCAGAGTCAGACCGTAACCGCTGTCGTTGATCGATTGCACCAGTTGCGGCAGTTCGGAGCGCTTGTAGCGGATCACGTGCAGCACGGGGCCGAAGACTTCCTGCGTCAATTGTTCCAGCGACTTGATTTCCAGCACGGTCGGGGCGACAAACGTGCCTTTGACGGTCGGCAAATCGAGCGAATAATGGTCGAGGGCCACGGTCTTCATCTTGTTGATGTGGGCTAGCAAGTTACCTTGCGCTTCCGCATCGATGACGGGACCGATATCGGTGGCCAGGCGGTCAGGATTACCCACGCGCAATTCCTGCATGGCGCCCTTGAGCATGTGGATGGTCTTGTCGGCGATTTCCGCTTGCAGGAACAGCACGCGCAAGGCAGAGCAGCGCTGGCCGGCGCTGTCGAAAGCGGACGACATCACGTCCTGCACCACTTGCTCCGGCAAGGCGGACGAATCGACGATCAGGGCATTCTGGCCACCCGTTTCGGCGATCAGGGGAATATCGATGCCCTCAGCCACGGCGCGCGCGGCCAAGTTGCGGTTGATCAATTGCGCCACTTCCGTCGAGCCCGTGAAAATCACGCCTCTGACGCGCGCGTCATTGCACAGGCCGGCGCCAACGACTTCTCCGCTGCCGGGCAAGAATTGCAGCGCGCCGCGCGGCACGCCCGCCATGTGCAGCAATTGCACGGCGCGGTGGGCGATCAGCGGCGTCTGCTCGGCAGGCTTGGCCAGTACCACGTTGCCTGCTGCCAGGGCGGCGGCCAGCTGGCCCGTAAAGATGGCCAGCGGGAAGTTCCACGGGCTGATGCAGGTGACGGGACCGAGCGCCAGGGTATTTGGCGCGTGTTCCACCTGCGCCGCGTAGTAGCGCAGGAAGTCGACGGCTTCGCGGATTTCCGCGATCGCGTTCGGCAGGGACTTGCCCGCTTCGCGCACGGCCAGGGCCATCAGCTCGATGTGGTGTTCCTCGAACAGGTCGGCGGCGCGCTGCAAGGCTTGCGCGCGGACTGACGGTTCCGTGGTTTGCCAATCCATGGCATATGCGCTGGCGCTGGCCAGCGCCGTTTCCACGTCGGCCGGGCCCGCTTCCATGACCTTGCCCACGACATCGTCGTGCTGGGCCGGATTGTGGATGATTTGCATGGGCGTATTCAGGCTGACGGCGCCATCGATCAGCGGCGCCGCCTGCCAGGTCTGCTGCTGCGCCAGGCCCGTGGCCAAGGTGCGCAAGGTGTCTTCATTCGACAGGTCCAGGCCGGCCGAGTTCTTGCGTTCGCTGCCAAACATGTCCAGCGGCAGCGGAATCGACGGGTGCGGCAAGCCGCCCTGCAGGCGCGCCTGCTCGAGCGGATCGCGGATCAGGCTATCGATGGCCACGCTTTCGTCGACGATCTGGTTGACGAACGACGAATTGGCGCCGTTTTCCAGCAGGCGGCGCACCAGGTAGGCCAGCAGGGTTTCATGCGAGCCGACGGGGGCGTAGATGCGGCATGGCTTGTCGAGATTCTCGGGGCCGACGACCTGGTCGTACAGGGTCTCGCCCATGCCGTGCAGGCACTGGAATTCGTAGTCGGTGATGCCGTCGCGTTGCGCCCAGGTATAAATGGTCGACAGGGTTTGCGCGTTGTGCGTGGCAAATTGTGGATAGATCAGGCTGCTGGCGGCCAGCAGTTTTTGCGCGCATACGAGGTAAGAGACGTCTGTGTAAACCTTGCGCGTGTAGACGGGATAGCCTTCCTGGCCATCGACTTGGGCGCGTTTGATTTCCGCATCCCAATACGCACCCTTGACCAGGCGTACCATGAACTTGCGGCCGCTGCGGTGCGCCAGATCGATCAGGAAATCGATGGCGAACGGGCAGCGTTTTTGATACGCCTGCACCACGTAGCCGATGCCGTCGAAGCCTGCCAGGTCCGCATCGAAGGCCAGTGCTTCCATCAGGTCGAGCGACAGTTCCAGGCGGTCCGTTTCTTCCGCATCGATGTTGAAGCCGATGTTGTACTGTTTGGCCAGCAACAGCAGCGCTTTGACTTTCGGCAGCAATTCTTCCATGACACGGGCGCGTTGGGCGCGGCTGTAGCGCGCATGCAGGGCCGACAGTTTTACGGAAATGCCGGGGCCGTTGCGGATGCCGCGGCCGTTCGACGCCTTGCCGATGGCGTGGATCGCCGTTTCGTACGAGGCGTAGTAGTTGGCCGCGTCCTGCTGCGTCAGGGCCGCCTCGCCCAGCATGTCGTACGAGTAACGGTAGCCGCGCGTTTCATTCTCGCGGCTGTTCTTCAATGCTTCTTCGATGGTTTGACCTGTAACAAACTGGTTGCCCAGCATGCGCATGGCCAGGTCGACGCCCTTGCGTATCAGCGGTTCGCCGCCTTTGGCGATGAGCTTGGTCATGGCCGAACCGAGGCCCGACTCGCTGCTGGTACTGACCAGTTTGCCCGTAATCAGCAAGCCCCAGGTGGCCGCGTTGACGAACAGCGATGGCGATTCGCCCAGGTGTTTCTTCCAGTCGCCCTTGCTGATTTTGTCGGCGATCAAACGGTCGGCCGTCTGACTGTCGGGTATACGCAACAGCGCTTCAGCCAGACACATTAATGCAACACCCTCTTCCGACGATAGTGAGAACTCGTGCATCAGTGCATCGACGCCGGACGCGCGTGTGCGTTTTTGGCGCACGTTCGAGACCAGGCGGTGCGCCAGCGCTTGTCCTTCGGCCGTCGTTTCGGTGCTGCTGGGGCGCACTTGTTGCAACAGCCACTGCACCGCGGAAACCTCGTCGCGCCTATAGGCGGCGGTGATGGCGGCGCGTTGTGGAGTCGCTTCGGGCAGGATTTCTGCCTGGAACGCAGCAAAAGGAATCGGGGTAAAAGCCGAGGGGCCTGCAGGGTGCATAAGTGCTCTTTACAAGGAAAATGGGGACGAAAACTGCCGTAATTCTTGCTCTTTTTTGGTGCAAAAAAATACAGAAAGTCGGACGTTAAGATGATTCGATTGTAAAGGGGATTCTTATGGATTAATTCTGGTAATACAGGGGGCTAGCAATAGATAGTTTTTGATGCGACAATTTAACCAAATAATATTAATTTGGGGGTGATGGTAATGCTGGACAAGATCAGTAAGAAAATCTTGATGGAATTGCAGAGCGATGGACGCATCAGCAATGTGGAGCTGGCCGCGCGCGTGAACCTGTCGCCGGCGGCCTGTCTGGAGCGCGTGCGCAAGTTGCACGAATCCGGTTACATCATGGGCTATACGGCCCAGTTGAACCCGCAGCTGCTCGACGTATCGTTGCTGGTGTTCATCGAAGTGGTGCTCGATCGCACGACACCGGAAGTGTTCGACGCCTTCAAGCATAGCGTACAAATCATTCCAGAGGTACTGGAATGTCACATGGTCGCCGGCGGTTTCGATTACCTGGTCAAGGCGCGCGTCAAGGACATGGCCGCCTACCGCGAATTCCTGGGCAAGACCTTGCTGCAGAAAGGTGTGCGGGAAACCCACACTTATGCTGTCATGGAAGAGGTCAAAAACACCACCAAATTGCCAATTAAGTGACCCTGGTGTAGCGGCCCCGTTTTTCTGATTGAGCTATCGGAACAAATGTTGTAGGGTAGAACTTCAATTCTGCTATCCGGTAGCCGGCCTGAAAACACGCGCAGACGTTGTGTTCAGGGTGCAAGGTGGGCAATCGTGCCCATCCGCATACGGCCACAGCACGTCCCCTCAGCGGGACGTGACGGGTTCGCGCAGCGGGGGACAAATGAAGCAGTTGCAGCATCAGCTGGTGCGTTTCTTTGTATTCACGATCCTGGCGATGGCCGTGGCCTGTTGCCTGGCTTATCTGTTGCTGCTGTCGGGCGGCGACCATCCTTATTTGATTGCCTGCGTGGCCGCCGCCATCGGCGCCGCGCTGCTGGCGTTTGCCGGTCGTCCGCGCGGCGAGCCGGGCTTGCACCAGTTCGCCGACACGGTGGGTAATGCCATCGATGCCATCATGATTGGCGCGGCGGAAACCTCGTATTTTGTCGATTCCGTCAAACAGAAGGTGGAACTTGACGTGCGCACGGCCAGCGACATTGCCGACAGTTCCGTACAAAATGCCGCAATGACGGAAAAGATCGCCGCCAATGCGGAGCGGGCCGCCAAGGTGGCCGCCGGCGTGCGCGTGGAAAGCGTGGCGGCGCGCGCCGAAGTGGACCAGGGCTTGCGCCGCATCAATCATGCCCGCGAGGAGGCGCAAGGCGCGTCCAGCACCATGCTGAGCCTGCAGGAAAAATCCAAACGCATCACGGGCTTTACGGAAGCCATTTCCGATATTTCCGCGCGTACCAACTTGCTGGCGCTGAACGCCGCCATTGAAGCGGCCCGTGCCGGCGAACACGGCCGCGGTTTTGCCGTCGTGGCCGGTGAAGTGCGGCAATTGGCGCAGCGCACCAAGGAGGCTTCTGATGAAATCAGCGTGATGGTGCGCGAAATCAATGAACAGTCGGAAAAGGCCGCGCGGGGCATGAGTTCGCTGGCGGCCGGCGTGACGGAAGCGGCGCGCAATGTGGAAAGCGTACATGCCTCACTGAGCCATATCGAGCAATCGTCGGGCGAATCGGAAGACGAGATCGGGCAAATCGCCCAGGCCTCGCGCGAACACGTCGATACGACCCAGGTGATCGCCGACGCCATCCTGCAAATCCGCGACAGCATGCTGTCGACCAATGCCGAATTGCCGCGCGCCACGCAGTCGGCCATGGCCCTGGCCGAGCGGGCCGAAGTGATCGCCGGCGCCCTCGGCGAATCGAGCGTGGCGACGCCGCACGACGAGATCCGCGAGGCGGCCCAGCGCGCCGCGCGCGAGGTGGGCAAACTGTTCGAACAAGCGATCGCGTCGGGCCGCATCACGCGCGAAGCCCTGTTCGACCGCCATTACCGGCCCATTCCGAACACGAATCCGCCCAAGCACAACACGAAGTTCGACGCGTTTACGGACAAGGTGCTGCCCGACCTGCAGGAAGGCGTGCTGGCCGCCCTGCCCCATTTGGCGTATGCGGGCGCCGTCGACAACAATGGCTATTTCCCAACGCATAACAAGAAGTTTTCCCAGCCGCTGACGGGCGACTACGCCACCGATATGGTCAATAACCGCACCAAGCGCATCTTCAGCGACCGCACGGGCAAGCGCTGCGGCAGCAACACCAAGGCCTTCCTGTTGCAGACGTATAAACGCGACACGGGCGAGGTCATGCACGATTTGTCCGTGCCCATCCACGTCGAGGGCAAGCACTGGGGCGGCTTTCGCATCGGTTACCGCTCCAGCAGTCACGCATAGCAAAACGCCTGATGAGAGATCATCAGGCGTTTTTTCTTCTGCAGGCGACGCTTATTCGATATGGGGCTTGGGCGCCACGCCGCCGCCGGCCGCTGTGGCCGTCCGTAAAGTGGGCGTGTTCATGCTTTCCAGATGATTACGCAGCCATTTGTGGGCGGGGCTGCGGGCGTCGCGCTCGTGCCACAGCATGTCCAGGTGGACGGCCGGCAAGGTCAGCGGCAAATCCTTGTACAGCAGGGACTCCGTCATGCCCGTCGAGGCGATCAAATGGCGCGGCAAGACCGTGATCAGGTCGGAATTGGCGACCACTCGGCCTGCCGTGAAGAACTGGTTGACCGTCAGCAAGATGCGCCGTTCACGGTGGATCTGCGACAGCGCTTCGTCGATCAAGCCATGCGCACGGCCGGAAAAGCTCACCAATAAATGGTTCGCAGCGCAGTAGTTATCCAGGGTCAATTCCTTGTCGGCCAGCGGATGGCCGCGCCGCATCACGCACACATACTTGCCGGAATACAGGCGCTCGTGGCGGATGGGCGAACCCGTTTCGCTGGACAATTGCGCCGCCACGCCGGGAAAGAAGCCCACGGCCAGGTCGATGTCGCCGCGCAGCAGCATGGGCCGCGGTTCGCGCGTGGTCAGCGGCATCATGCGCACGTTGACGCCGGGCGCTTCCCGTTCGATCGAACGCATCAGCGAGGGCAGCCAGAAGGCGGCCGTCGCATCGGCCATCGCCATGCGGAAGGTGGCGTGCGTTTTCGACACGTCGAAGGTTTCCGGCGTGACGGCCGCTTCCAGGCTGGCCAGGGCCGAGCGCACGGATGGCCATAGTGCTTCGGCGCGGGGCGTGGGTTTCACGCCGTACGCCGTGCGGATCAGCAATTCGTCACCGAGGCTCTCGCGCAGGCGTTTGATGGCGTTTGATACCGCCGGCTGCGTCATCGCCAGGTGGCCGGCTGCGCGCGTCAGGTTTTGTTCCGTCATGACGGCGTCGAAAACACGCAGCAAGTTCAGATCCAGCGTCAGAAAACTCATGGAAAGCCCAAGATAAAAGTTGAATTGATTACTTAAAATTGATTACTTAGGAGTGTAAACCGCGCCGGGCACGAATATTTTCACTCGTTAAAAAATATTACAGTTTTCCATTCACGATTCATATAATTGGTATCAAGAAATGGAATTAGATTTATATGTTGCACTGCACTATAGTACTGGCAAATTCTATAATGCACTGGAACACTATGTCTACCTTCGCCTCCGCCCTGTACGCAGTATCCGCACCCGTGCTGGAGATTTCCCTGCTGAACGCCCTGCAACTCGTGCTGGTGATCGTCGCCGTGGGCGCGTTTGCCCTGCTGTTCAAGCCTTTGCTGGTGGGCATCGCGCGCGCCATGATGCTGGTGGTGCGTCCCAAGCTGAGCCGTGAAGAGCGTTTGGCGCGCCAGCAGATGCGTGAAGCGCAAGCCTTGAAACGCACCTTGGGCAAGATGGATGGCGTGTCGCCAAGCAACGCCGCCGAATTGCGCGCCCTGTCGACACGCGCATAAGCTCGCTGTTGCAGAAAGACAAGCCGGCATGCGCCGGCTTTTTTTACGCCCGCGTTGTGCTTCAGGCCATGTCACCCAGCAAATGCGCGCGCAACAGGGTGTCGGCCGGATGGGCGCCGATCCAGATTTTCAGCAGCGCATTGTAAAAGGCCAGGTCCGGCACCATGTCGCCCACCTGCTTGCCGTTCAGCTTGCACAACGTGCCCTCTTCCGGCAGCCAGTCCACGGTGAGAATGTCGCCCTTTTTCAGGCCGGGCACCATTTCGAACATGGCGCCGAACTGCATCGTCTGGCTCAGCAGGCGCGTGCGGTCGGCCTGGTCGGAGCTGCGCTTCAAGCCTTGCATGAAGGCTTGTCCCAATTCGTCGGAAGTGATGTCGCGCAGCATGACGATTTCCAGGCGGCGCGGTCCTGGCAGGGGCAGGATGTCGGCCAGCTGGGTTTTCTTTTCCGGCAGGTACAGCGCGATCGTGTAGACCTTGAAGATGACCTTGTAGCGTACACCGGCGCCGTTGAGTTTCAGCTCGCGGCTGGCCAGCTGCACCGTGTCGTCCAGCTTGACGCCGCCCACCTCGACGGCCAGCGCTGCTTGTGCCAGGCAGGCGCACAGGCAGGCGCCTGCGAGGGAACGGCCGAAACGGGATGTGCGTATTTGCATCTTCTACCTCCGTGGAAACCATGGGCTGTGGATAAGTCAGCACACAGTGTAGAACAGTTGGCAGAAGCTGGCGCCACGCAGAAGTGGTGCGGGAGAAAAGCTTAAGGCTTGGCGGGCAGTTCAGCCTGCAGGCGTTCGTACTTGGCCATCAATTGCTCCGGGCTTTCGCGCCAGGCGGGATTGAAGGGGATGCAGCTGACGGGGCACACTTGCTGGCATTGCGGCTCGTCAAAGTGACCCACGCATTCGGTGCACTTGTTGGGATCGATTTCGTAGATTTCCGCGCCCATGTAGATCGCGTCATTCGGGCACTCGGGCTCGCAAATGTCGCAATTGATGCATTCGTCGGTGATCAGTAATGCCATGATTTCACTCTTACTTATTGCGATGAGGCAGCGTTGGCGGCAATCTTGTTTTGCAGCCAGCGGTTCACCGAGGGGAAGACAAACTTGGAGACGTCGCCGCCCAGCGCCGCGATTTCGCGCACGATGGTGCCCGAAATGAACTGGTACTGGTCGGACGGCGTCAGGAACATGGTTTCGACATCGGGCAGCAGGTAGCGGTTCATGCCCGCCATCTGGAATTCGTATTCGAAGTCGGAGACGGCGCGCAAGCCGCGCACGATGACCCGCGCTTCATGCTTGCGCACGAAATCCTTGAGCAAGCCGGAAAAGCTTTCCACTTGCACGTTCGGGTAGTGGCCAAGCACTTCGTTGGCGATTTCCAGGCGTTCGTCGAGCGAGAAAAACGGTTGCTTGTTCTTGCTGTCGGCCACACCGACGATCAGCTTGTCAAACAGACCCGATGCGCGGCGCACCAAATCTTCATGACCACGCGTGAGCGGATCGAATGTTCCTGGATAAACGGCTACAACCATTGCGGCTCCCTGACGATGCACCAATATAGACGCGCATTATGCCTGAAATTGGTGCTGCGCCTCGGGCCAGGGAGCGTTTTTGCCTCATTTATAGGCAGATTCAGGCAGTTGCCGGCACTTTGTTGTAAGTTAGCAAATGATAATAAACGGTGCCCGCCTTGTCGGCGCGGATGACTTCCCACGGCGCCATCCATTCCGGCTTTTCCGGTGCGCTCGTGTCATCGAAGACCAGCGGCAAGCCTGATTCCGCGTACACGATGCCGCCTTCCTTGAGCAGGTTGGCGCACAGCGGCAACACTTTCGCCAGGAAATCCTGCTGGTAGGGTGGATCGAGGAAGATCAGGTCGAAACGCTGGCCGCGCGCCGCCAGGCCTTGCGCCGTCAGCAGGGCGTCGCCGCGCAGCAGTTGCACGTTATCAGCACGCAATTTCGTCTTGTTCTCTTCCAGCTGGCGGATCACGGGCGTGTGCGTGTCGACCATGGTGACGGACGCGGCGCCGCGGCTGGCCGCTTCAAAACCCAGTGCGCCGCTGCCGGCGAACAGGTCCAGCACCTGGGCGTTGGCCCAGTCGCCGTCGCGCAAGTGATTGATCCAGTTAAATACGGTTTCGCGCACGCGGTCCGGTGTCGGGCGCAAGCCCAGTGCCTGCAAAACAGGCAGCACGGAGCGCTTCCACTGGCCGCCGATGATGCGCACCTGGTTCGGTGGCGGCGCGTGGTGGACGGGGACTTTGGCGGGTTTTTTAATCTTCTTTTGCATGGGGATTTCTTCAATTCGGTGGCGGCCACTATAGCATATGGCCCCCTCCCCCCTGCTGGCGCTGCCCCGCTATTTGGCTTGCGTGGCCAGGGAATTGAAATCGTCGATCCAGCCCTGCATGCGCTTGACGGCGTGGGCCTTTTGCGCCGGCGTGGCGATCTTGATCACCGTCAAGACCATCTGTGCCGTGCTGCTTTCGTAGGCATCGAAGAAAGCCTTGCGCTCCGAATGTTCGAGGCGCTCGAAACTGTCCTTGATCAGGGTCGTGATCAAGCTTATGGTGGCGTCCTTGCCGAGTTTTTCCTGGTGGACCTTCTTGACCAGGTTCAACACATTCTGCTGGCGCCGCATGCGCTCATCGAGCCAGATCTCATTGTTCAGCGGACGCGCGTCCGACGCCTTGCGGATGATGGCTTCCTGCTCGCTGCTGAAGCTGCCGAACCACAATTCGAATTGTTCCATGGCTTTCTTGTAGCGCAGTTTCTGGCGCTTCTCCTGATCGCCGCTCAGGTATTTCTTGCGGTAATCATCATTGTTCGACTTGAACTTCTTTTCCATCTGCGCGATCTGCTCGGGCTTGAGCGAGCGCGCCAGATCGGCCAGCTCGGGCGCCGCCTTCAGCAGCAGCGCCTGGGTGCGCTGCTTGATCTCGGCGTAATCCATCATCAGGTCCGCCTGCGTGATATTGCCTTGCAACTGCTTCTGGCCCGTGCGCAGGATTTCCACGTAATCCTTCAATTGCGTCTTGCGGTGCCAGTCGAACAGCTTGTCGATATCTTCGCGCACCCAGCCCTTCTGGTCGCGGTCCAGGTCGACATACGCGTTCAGCCACCAGTACAGCACGGTATCGCCATTGTTGTAGGCCAGGCGCAAGCCGCTGCAGCCGGCCACGATAATGAAAAGCATGGCCAGCACGGCGTAACGAAAGCGACTGGAGAACGGGGCCTGCGTGTTAAAATTTTTCATATTCTTAACTTATAAAAACTACAGTCTATGAACGTTGTCATTCTCGCTGCCGGTATGGGCAAACGCATGCAGTCGGCACTGCCCAAGGTATTGCACCCGTTGGCGGGCAAGCCGCTGTTGTCGCACGTCATCGACACGGCGCGTAGCCTGGCGCCGTCCCGATTATGCGTGATTTACGGGCATGGGGGCGCAGCGGTGCTGAAGTTGCTCGACGGCTATAAAGTGAACCATGCCGTGCAGATCGACGCCGCTGAGCAGGCGCGGCAGCTGGGCACTGGCCACGCCGTGCAACAAGCGCTGCCTTTGCTGGACGACAATGTGCCGACCCTGATCCTGTATGGCGACGTGCCGCTGACCAGCGCCGCTTCCCTGCAGCAGCTGGTGCAGGCGGCCGGCAACGATAAACTGGCCATCCTGACCGTGGAACAGGACGATCCCTTCGGCCTGGGCCGCATCGTGCGCGAGCACGGCGCCATCGTGCGCATCGTCGAGGAAAAGGATGCCACGCCAGCAGAGCGCGCCATCAAGGAAATCAACAGCGGCATCATGGTCGCGCCCACTGTGGCCCTGAAGCAGTGGCTGTCGGCCTTGTCGAATGACAATGCGCAAGGGGAATACTATCTGACCGATATCGTCGCCCAGGCCGTCACCGATGGCGTGGCCGTCACCTCGGCGCATCCAAGCGCCGTGTGGGAAGTGGCGGGCGTCAACAGCAAGGTGCAGCTGGCCCAGCTGGAACGCATTCACCAGAACAATATCGCGCAAGCGCTGCTCGAGCGGGGCGTGACCCTGTTTGACCCGGCCCGCATCGACGTGCGCGGCGAACTCATTTGCGGCCGCGATGTCACCATCGACGTCGGCTGCGTGTTCGAAGGCAGAGTCGAACTGGGCGACGGCGTGCGCGTGGGCGCCAACAACGTCTTCATCAACGCCACGGTGGCGGCCGGCGCGCACATCAAGCCCTTCTGCCATATCGAGGACGCCATCGTCGGCGCCGCCTCCATCATCGGCCCGTATGCGCGCCTGCGCCCGGGCACGGTCTTGGCGGAAGACGTGCACATCGGTAACTTCGTCGAAGTGAAAAACAGCCAGATCGCCGCGCACAGCAAGGCCAATCACCTGGCCTACATCGGCGATGCCACCATCGGCTCCAAGGTCAACATCGGCGCCGGCACGATTACCTGCAACTACGATGGCGTGAACAAGTTCCGCACGGTGATTGAGGACGATGCTTTCATTGGCAGCGACAGCCAGCTGATCGCGCCCGTCACCGTCGGCAAGGGCGCCACCTTGGGCGCCGGCACGACCTTGTCGAAAGATGCGCCGGCGGGCAAGCTGACCGTCTCCCGCGCGCGGCAAGTGACGATTGACGGCTGGACGCGTCCCGTGAAAATCAAGAAGTAAGCGCACCGCCCTCGGTACGTATGACGCCGTCAGCCTGTCCGGGCTGGCGGCGTTTTTTTACGCCTGTGAATAATCCTGTGGAGCATTGGCTGGCAACCCGGGATAAGTCCGACCATTTTTTCCATCCCGTATTTTCTCCGTATTGTCGTGTGTGGATAAACATGTGAACAAGCATGCGGACAAGTGATGGATAAGGCCGGTATAAGCTGCGTATAAACGGTAAAGAACCTGTGGAAAAGACGGGATAAGTTTCTGGTCCAGCTTGCCGCTCCAGCGTACAAGCCAGTCTGGGCAGGCTGAAAAAGTATCGCTGGTTTTTTGCTTGCCTGGACTGTGGATAAGCTTGTGTGCAATCTGCGGATAAGTGATGAATAACTTATAAGTCATTGTATTGTAAGGATATTCAAGAGTTATTCTTCAATGCTGGCTGTGGGTAAAGCTGTGCAAAAGCCTGTGATTAAAGCGTGGGCAAGCGATGGATAAGCCGGGATAAGTTTTGCCCGGCAGCCGATGTGCATTTATTCAGAGGCCTCCTGCGAGACCAGATGTGGCAGCCGTGAAAATCCGTGATTTTTATACTGTGGATAAACTTGTGTATAAGCATGCAGAAAAGTGAGGATAAGCAGGGATAACTGTTCTGTCCGCTTGCTTCACACCGCGATGCGCGTCTCGAATTTGCTGCGGAACGTGGAAAAATAGCTTTTCACGTTGCGCACATTCGCGTGCGCGGCGAACAGGCGATGCGCCAGTGCATGGTAGGCGGGCATGTCGGCCACCTGCACCATCAGCACGAAATCGGGTCCGGGCGAGACGCGGTAGCATTGCAGCACGGCGGGTTCGTCCGCCACGAGTTGTTCGAACTCCGCCATGCGCTCCGTCGCCTGTACGTCGAGCGTGATTTCCACGATGGCAGTCAGGCGCGCGCCCACCAGCTGCGGCGCGACGATGGCCACTTGGCGTTCGATGACGCCGCTTTCCCGCAAATGCTTGACCCGCCGCAAACAGGTGGGCGCCGAGACGTGCACCGCTTGCGCCAGTTCACTGTTGGTTTGCGATGCATCAATTTGCAAGGCGTTCAGGATGCGACGATCGATTTCGTCGAGGGTAATGTTGTCTTCGCTCATGGTATTGATGAATTGGAGAATATATTGAGTTTAAATGAAATAATATTTCATCATAAAATAGAGGTGAAATATTCAGTCAAATATACACGGATTTAGAAAGCATATTTCACGCACTCTGCATTAGCATGCGTGCATTGATTAAATTTTAGACAGAGGTTTCCATGTGCGGCATCGTCGGCGCAGTAGCGCAACGTAATATCACTCCCATCCTGGTCGAAGGTTTGAAGCGCCTGGAATACCGCGGCTACGATTCCTGCGGCATCGCCCTGCATGCGGACGGGCGCTTGCAGCGTTCGCGCTCCACCTCGCGTGTGGCCGAGTTGGAAAAGCAGATCGGCGAAGAAGGCTTGAGCGGTTTTACGGGCATCGCCCACACGCGCTGGGCCACGCATGGCGCCCCTGTTTCCTTCAATGCCCACCCGCACTTTTCTCCAACGGAAGAGAACGCCCGCGTGGCGCTGGTGCATAACGGCATCATCGAAAACCATGACGAACTGCGCGCCGAACTGACGGCCTTGGGTTACGTCTTCCAGAGCCAGACGGACACGGAAGTTATCGCCCATCTGGTCGAGCACATGTATAACGGCGACCTGTTCGAGACCGTGCAGCAAGCCGTCAAACGCCTGGACGGCGCGTATGCGATCGCCGTGTTCTGCCGCGACGAGCCGCATCGCGTGGTCGCCGCGCGCCAGGGTTCGCCCCTGATCGTCGGCCTGGGCAATGGTGAAAACTTTGTCGCATCCGACGCCATGGCGCTGGCCGGCACGACGGACCAGATCATCTACCTGGAAGAAGGCGACGTGGTCGACCTGCAACTGTCGCGCTGCTGGATCGTCGACGTCGATGGCAAGCCCGTCGAACGCGAAGTGAAAACCGTGCATGCGCACACGGGCGCGGCCGAGCTGGGCCCGTACCGCCACTACATGCAGAAGGAAATCTTCGAACAGCCGCGCGCCATCGGCGACACCTTGGAAGGCGTGACGGGCATCATGCCGGAATTGTTCGGCGACGACGCCTATAAAATCTTCAAGCAGATCGACCGCGTGCTGATCCTGGCCTGCGGCACCAGCTCGTACGCGGGCATGACGGCCAAGTACTGGATCGAGTCGATCGCCAAGGTACCCGTCAGCGTGGAAGTGGCCAGCGAATACCGCTACCGCGACAGCGTGCCGCACCCGAACACGCTGGTGGTGACCATTTCGCAAAGCGGCGAAACGGCCGACACCCTGGCCGCCCTGAAACATGCGCGCAGCCTGGGCATGCAGCACACCTTGACTATCTGCAACGTGGCCACCAGCGCCATGGTGCGCGAATGCGCGCTGGCCTACATCACGCGCGCCGGCGTGGAAGTGGGCGTGGCATCCACCAAAGCGTTCACGACGCAGCTGGCCGGTCTGTTCCTGCTGACCTTGTGCCTGGCGCAAGTCAATGGCCACCTGTCCGAAGAGCAGGAAGCGGCGCACCTGAAAGCCATGCGCCACCTGCCTGTCGCGATTGCTTCCGTGCTGGCGCTGGAACCGCAAATCATCGCCTGGTCCGAAGAATTCGCGCGCAAGGAAAACGCCCTCTTCCTCGGCCGCGGCATGCACTATCCGATCGCCCTGGAAGGCGCGTTGAAGCTGAAGGAAATCTCGTACATCCACGCGGAAGCGTATCCAGCCGGCGAGCTGAAGCACGGCCCGCTGGCCCTGGTGACGAATGAAATGCCGGTCGTCACCATCGCGCCAAACGACGCCCTGATCGAAAAGCTCAAATCGAACATGCAGGAAGTGCGCGCCCGCGGCGGCCAGCTGTACGTTTTCGCCGACGTCGATTCGCGCATCAACTCCGGCGAAGGCCTGCACGTCATCCGCCTGCCCGAGCACTATGGCGATTTGTCACCGATCCTGCACGTGGTCGCGCTGCAATTGCTGGCGTATCACACGGCGCTGGCTCGCGGCACGGATGTGGACAAGCCACGCAATCTGGCCAAGTCGGTGACGGTGGAATAAGCAGGGCGGATTGTGCTTTTCTCTGGTGGCGCAATGTCACCAGAGAGGCGGTCGTCGCACAGGATGCTCAAGGGCCCGGGTCGGTGCGTGTACGGTACTGCTCCACCCACTTCACCGACTGCGCGATGCCGCCAAATGGAAAGAAATGCAGGCTGACCTTGCCATGCGCTGCTGTCAGTCCTGTGGCCAGGCGATCTACAAACAGATCCGGTCCCGCCGTGCCGAACAGCTTGCCGATCGAGACGCCATACTTGGACCACATCGATGCGCAGGCGCCCACGCCGCATACTGCGGCATAGCGCGTCAGCACGGCGATGCTCGCGGGGCCTGGTACGCCCACGCGCACGCGATGGTGGATGCCGCGCGCGCGTAGCGCTTGCAGCCACGTCAACACGATGTCGGCATCAAAGGCGAATTGTGTGACGATCAAGGGCGTCATGCCGCGCTTCTCGATGCTGTGACACTTGCGTTCAAGCACCTCCCACTGTTCAGCCTTGCTCATCACCGGATGGCCTTCCGGGTGGCCACCCACGCCGATTACTTTCATGCCCGCGCGCTCGAAAACGCCGGTGTCGATCAGCGCGGCACTGTCGGAAAATGGCCCCACCGGGGTCGATGGATCTCCGGCGATGACGAAGCAGCGTTCGACGCCCGCTTCAGCGGCCGCGCGCTGCACGAAGGACTCGAATCCGGCGAGCGAAGCGATACGGCGTGCGGACAAGTGCGGCATGGGTTCAAAGCCCAGCCTGCGCACGGCCCGCGCCGCGGCCAGCCGCGCGTCGTCGTCCTCGCGTGCCAGGTAGGGAATGGAAATGGTGGACCCGGGTAATATCCGCGGCGCCGCTGCGCCCAAAGCAGCAATGTCCTTCGTACTGGCTTCCAGGGAATAGCCGCGCGTGATGTCGCTGGCGGGCCAGGGCTGAGCGGGATTGACCATAGCTTCACTGCGCATGAGCGATGGCAGGCTGGCGCGCCAGTGCGATGAAGGCGCGCACGTAGTCGATGGCGGTGTCCGTCTCGCGTGCCCCCAGGAAGATCTGCTTGGCGATGCCGCGCTGACCCAGCCGTACGGGCACCACGTCCATCTTGGCCGCGTATTCCTCGACCAGCCAGCGCGGCAGGGCGGCCACGCCGCGGCCGCTGGCCACCATCTGCAGCATGATGTCGGTCGTTTCGATGGCTTTGTGGCGCTTGGGCGTGACACCGGCCGGCAACAGGAACTGGTTGTAGATGTCCAGGCGCTCGATGTCCACGGGGTAGCTGATCAGCACTTCCTGCGTCAGTTGCTGCGGCTTCACATAGGCAGCCGACGCCAGGGCATGGCCCTTGGCCACGACCAGCACCTGCTCGTAGTCGAACACGGGTTCGAATGCCAGCCCCGGCTTGTACAGCGGGTCGGGCGTGACCAGCAGGTCGATCTCGTAGCCGAAGAGCGCGCCGATGCCGCCGAACTGGAACTTCTGCTTGACGTCCACATCCACGTCGGGCCATGCGGCCAGATAGGGCGATACCACCTTGAGCAGCCACTGGTAGCAAGGGTGGCATTCCATGCCGATGCGCAACGCGCCGCGCTCGCCCTGAGCGAACTGGCCCAGGCGCTCTTCGGCCAAGTCCAGTTGCGGCAGCACCCGGTTCGCCACCGCCAGCAGATACTGGCCGGCCTGCGTCAGGCGCAGGTTGCGCCCTTCGCGCAGCCAGACGTCGGTGCCCAGCTGCTGCTCCAGCTTCTTCATGCTGTGGCTCAAGGCCGACTGGGTCAGGTTCAGCACGCCTGCGGCGGCCGTCAATGACCCTTGTTTCTCGACTTGCTGGACGATGCTGAGGTGAATGCGTTCAAGCATTGAAATGAGCCATATTCATGGATGTATGAAATAAGACCATTATACTTCATCGATTCCCCCCGCTATCATCCATCCTCTTGCTGTTGGCATTCTTCGCCCTCGCGCATCACTCCCTATGAAAGCAAACATGACACGTCCACTTCGCTTAGTCGCCGTTTCCGGCGGGCTGCAACGCCCTTCCAAGGCAGCAGCCCTGGCCGAGCACCTGATGGACCTGATCGCCGAGGAAGTGCTGTGCGAACAACGGCTGGTCGAACTGGGCCAGGTCGCCCCGCAGCTGGCCGGCGCGACCTGGCGCTCCCACCTGCCCGAGACGGTGGAGCGGGAACTGGCGGCGGTCGAGCAAGCGGACATCCTGGTGGTGACAACGCCGGTTTTTCGCGGCTCGTACACGGGCCTGTTCAAGCACTTCTTCGACTTCATTGACCAGGACGCCTTGATCGACAAGCCCGTCTTGCTGGCGGCCACCGGCGGCAGCGAGCGCCATGCCCTGATGATCGACCACCAGTTGCGCCCGCTCTTCAGCTTTTTCCAGGCACGCACATTGCCGCTGGGCGTCTACGCGACCGACAAGGACTTTACCGACTACCGCCTGCAGGATGAGGCCCTGCTCCAGCGCGCCACCTTGGCGGTCCAGCGGGCCTTGCCCTTGATCGGCTTGACGCGCCATGCGCGATCCGCCGTCGCTGAAGAGCTGGTCGCGGCCTGATATCACGACGGTCACCTAAGCCACGCAATCAACACATTCATCTTTTCGCAGAAACCAGGACAGATCACCATGAGCAAAGATTTTGTATTCAGCATCAAGAGCATTATCTTCGATGAAAACTATCACCCATCGGACAACACGCGCTTGACGACCAACTTTGCCAATCTGGCCCGGGGAGAGCGTCGCCAGGAGAATTTGCGCAATACCTTGAAGATGATCGACAGCCGCTTCAACAGCCTGGCGCATTGGGACAACCCGAAGGCAGACCGCTATTCCGTCGAGCTTGAAATCATTTCCGTCGCGTTGAATATCGATGCCGAAGGCGACAATATTCCGTTGATCGAGATATTGAAGCCGAATATCCTGGATAAAAAAACCAATGCGCGCATCGATGGCATCGCCGGGAATAACTTCTCATCCTACGTGCGCGATTACGACTTCAGCGTGCTGCTGCCAGAGCACAACAATAATAAATCCACGTTTGGCACGCCGGACAATTTCGGCGATTTCCATGGCAAGCTGTTCAAGCACTTTGTCAGGTCAGACACCTATAAAGCGCACTTCTGCAAGCCGCCGGTGATCTGCATCAGCGCCTCAAGCAGCAAGACCTATCAACGCACGGAAAACCAGCATCCCATCCTGGGTGTCGAGTACCAGCAAAATGAGTTCTCGTCGACGGATGAATATTTCGAAAAAATGGGGATGCAGGTGCGCTATTTCATGCCGCCGAACAGCTCCGCGCCGCTGGCTTTCTACTTTATCGGCGACCTGCTGGCCGACTACAGCAATCTTGAGCTGATCGGCACCATCAGCACGATGGAAACGTTCCAAAAGATATACCGGCCCGAAATTTACAACGCCAATTCCGCGGCAGGGAAGTTGTATCAGCCCAGCCTGAAGAATCAGGATTACTCGTTGACGCAAATTGTCTATGACCGGGAAGAGCGCAGCCAGCTGGCGGTCAAGCAGGGCAAATATACGGAAGAGCACTTCATCAAGCCCTACAAGAATATTCTTGAACAATGGTCTGCGAACTACGCGCGCTGATTAAAAAATAAACGAAAGCATTCATCATGAAAAAATTATTGCCTACTTCCACTGCCGGCAGCTTGCCCAAACCTTCCTGGCTGGCGCAGCCTGAAAAACTGTGGTCGCCGTGGAAATTGCAGGACGAGGAATTGATCGAGGGCAAACAGGATGCCTTGCTGTTGTCGCTGCAAGAACAGCAGCAGGCGGGCATCGATATCGTCAGCGATGGCGAGCAAACCCGCCAGCATTTCGTCACCACGTTTATCGAGCATCTGAGCGGCGTGGATTTCGACAAACGCGAAACCGTCAGGATCCGTAACCGCTACGATGCGAGCGTGCCGACGGTGGTTGGCGCCGTGAGCCGCACTAAGCCGGTGTTTGTGGACGACGCCAAATTTTTACGCCAGCAAACCACGCAGCCGATCAAATGGGCGCTGCCAGGTCCGATGACGATGATCGATACGCTGTATGACAGCCATTACAAGAGCCGTGAAAAACTGGCCTGGGAATTTGCCAAGATCCTCAACCAGGAAGCGAGGGAATTGGAGGCGGCCGGCGTCGACATCATCCAGTTTGACGAACCCGCATTCAATGTCTTCTTTGACGAGGTCAATGATTGGGGGATTGCCACCCTGGAAAGGGCGATCGAAGGACTCAAGTGCGAAACGGCCGTGCATATTTGCTATGGCTACGGCATCAAGGCCAATACGGACTGGAAAAATACGCTGGGCTCCGAGTGGCGCCAATATGAAGAGTCTTTCCCGAAGCTGCAGAAATCGAATATCGACATCATTTCGCTCGAATGCCACAACTCGCGTGTGCCCATCGACCTGATTGAACTCATTCGCGGCAAAAAAGTGATGGTCGGCGCCATCGACGTGGCCAGTAACACCATTGAAACGCCGGAGGAAGTGGCCAACACCCTGCGCAAAGCGCTGCGCTTTGTCGATGCCGACAAGCTCTACCCGAGCACCAACTGCGGCATGGCGCCCCTGGCTCGCCGGGTGGCAAGAGGCAAGCTGAATGCGCTCAGTGCCGGCGCGGAAATCATCCGGGGAGAGCTTTCCTAGCCGGCTGGTGAAGTTACGCCTGCGCCTAAGCCAGGCGCAGCAGCATCGTCCGCAAGCGCTCCGCCATCCGTGCCCGCAAGGCTGCGTTCAGCAGCGGCGCCACCTGCGCAAAAGCTTTGTCGATGCGCGCCAGCAGGGCATCGATATAATCTTCCGCCTGCTGTCGCGTGGAGAAGCCGAAACGGGTCACATCGCGCAGCATGGCGTCGCGCGTGATGTCGCGGCGGCCGGCGCTCATTTGCATGACCAGCGCTTGCGGGTCGTCTTCCGTATCCGGCACGACATCGAAGGCGGGCGAGAGGCGCCAGCGTTGTTCGTCCAGGTCGAACAGCACGGCGTGGTTGCGCGGATGGTCGTCGTTGTTGCCGACGACGCCATTGAAGACCATGCGGCCGAACAGTTCGATGCCGTCTTCCGGCGGCGCGCCGATGCGCCGCAGTTCTTCCGCCAGGCGAGGATAGCTGGCGCCATCGCTGTCGGCCGCTTCCACCGGCGGATATTGCACTTGCAGCAGCGATGCGGCGCTGGCCGTCATGATGCGCCGCGCGCCGCGCCGGTCGTAGCGCAAGATGCGCACCACGCTGCGTTCGGCCGTCAATGCATGGTGGCGCGTGTCGGCGAAACGCAGGCCGGCCGCCCTGCCCCATTGCATCGTCGCGTGTTCCAGCAGCGCCAGGTCGACCGTATCGGTCATCAATCCCGGTTTCACCAGCCAATAGTCTTCGCCGTCCCGCACCGTTGCCTTGGGGCGCGCGCCGCCCATGCTGGGGGTGGCGAACAGGCGTTTGCGCAGGGGCGCATGGACGGCTGGCCGGCCTTCAGCAATCGCAAGCACTTCCTGCACCAGCGCATCCAGGTGGTGCAGTCTGGGGCTGGCCAGTTGCGCAATGTTCGGTTTGGGCGTGTCCCCCACGGCCAGCGCACCCCAGCGGTCGCCGTTGCCCGACAGGCGCAAGAACTGGATCGCCGTGGCTTTTTCGCTCAGCTGGTGTTCGCGGCGTATCAGCATCTGTCCCCAGGAATCCGGACTGGCGTCGCGCAGCACGTCATGCAGGCCGCCATAGCGGCGCGCCAAGTGTTCCATGCCGGGAATAAAGGGCAGATTGACGGGATCGATGGCCCAGGACAAGCCTGCATCGACATAGCTGGGCGCGTACAGAAAGCTGCCGATGCCGGTGCGCGCATCGAACGCATGGCGGCCGGCCACGACCCATTCGCCGTTGTCGGGCCGCTGCAGATAGACAAACAAAGGGCGGCTAGAAATAGCCATCGTCGCCCTCGTTCACGGTGGGGCGGCTGCGGATGTTGACGCTGTCCATTTGCCACAGCGCCGCGTCGGGTTCCGGCGCCGTGATGGCAAGAATGCCGAGCACGTGGAAGGCGGCCAGGAACAGGCCCACGTTGACGGACGCCTCGCCCCTTTCCATGCGCTGCAGGGTGGGGTGCGAAATGTCGAGGCGTGCGCACAGGTCGCGTGCCGTGATGTTTTGCTGCACCCGCTGCTTGCGCACGCACTGGCCCCATATCCTGAGCCGCTCGTTGACGAGCGTCGGCATGGCATCTTCCGGGCGGGCACGTTTTGTCATGATTAGGAAGTGAACATGGAAGTGAACATATTCTTTATATTCTAGTCCTTAACTGCAAGAATATGTTTGCTATCGCTTCATATAGGTGAACATAAAATTAAATTTAATGACATTAAATTCAATTTTATGTTCATCAAAATCCTCCATCTTCTTGCCGCACGAAAATTTCCGCCATCTATCGCAGGAGTGCGCTAGGCTGTCGCTGTTTGCCGTACAGTTCAGCAACTCCCGTAACACCCATCGCCCCGCCGCCGGCCGCTGCGCCTGCCGGCGCGATGCCGTCTTGCTTTCACCCGTATTGACCTGGCCGATAGGACCGCATGATTTCATTCCGTACCCCCCATTTCTTTTCCGCGCGCCAGCCTTGGCGCGGCTGGCTGCTGCCGCTGCTGTTGACCCTGTTGCTGGCCTGCTCGCTATCTGCGCCACCGGCCTGGTCGCAGCCCGTCGACGATGCGGCCACGGCCGACCAGCGTCTCGATGGCTTGCGCAAGCAGATTACCACCATCCAGAAGGCGCTCGATGGCGACGCCGACCTCGATGATGCGACCCTGTCGCAGATGCGCGCCGATGCGCTGGCGGCCAGCGCCGAGGCGGACAAGGTGGCCGAGGCGCTCGCGCCCACGCTCGCCAGCGTGCAGGCGCGGCTGGCCGAGCTGGGCAAGCCGGCGGCGGGGACCAAAGACGCCCCTGACGTGGCGGCGCAGCGCAGCCAGCTCGACCGCACCAGCAGCGCGCTCGATGCGCAGGTGAAATTGGCGCGCTTGCTGGCCGTGGAAGCGACGCAGGCGTCGGAACAGGTGTCGACGGCGCGCCGCGCGCAGTTGCAGGCGCGCCTGGGCGAGCGTACGGCCTCGATACTCGCCGGCTCGTTCTGGAAGCAGCTGCATGGCGAATTGCCGCAGAACCTGCAGCGCCTGCGGGCGCTGGAGCAAGAGTTGGCGAATGCGGCAAGCGCCACGCCGTGGTCGGCTTGGGGCGGCTTGCTGGCCGGTATCGTGGCCGTGATCGGCGCCAGCATCTGGACGTCGCGCTATTTGCTGTTGGTCACGTCCACGCGCGTGCCGCATGGCCGCTTGCGCCGCTCCCTGCATGCGCTGGCCGTGCTCGTGCTGGCGCTGGCCACGCCGGGCCTGGTGGCGGAATTGCTGGCCATGGGCCTGCGCTGGGAGGGCGGCCTGTCCGAAAAGACGTCGACTTTCCTCAGCAGCCTGATCGGCATCATCTGTTTTGCCGGTTTTACGGCGGGACTCGGTCACGCACTGCTGTCGCCGCGCCGCGTGTCGTGGCGTTTGCTGCCCCTGCCCGATGCGCTGGCGCACCGCATGCGCAATTTTCCATCGATGTTTTCCTTCATCGTCGTGCTCGTGTGGGCGACGGAACGGGTCACCATCGTCATCAATGCGGGCCTGTCGACGGCCGTGGCCGTCAATTGCATCGTCGCCCTCGTGATGAGCACGACCATCGCCTATGGCCTGATGCGGGCCGAGCGCTGCTGGCGCCAGTTGCGCGAGGCCGATCCCACCACCCTGGTGACGCCACTGTGGCTGCGCTGCGTCACGGTGCTGCTGTGGCTGGCGCTGGCGTCGAGCGTCATCAGCTTGCTGGTCGGCTATGTGGCGTTCGGCAGTTTTATTGCCAAGCAAATCGCCTGGGTCATCGTCGTGCTGTGCAGCACGTATCTGCTGACGGTGCTGGTCGACGATATCTGCATGTTGCTGGCCTCGACGCCGCCACCGCCGGACGCGGCCCATCCCGTGCTGGCCACGCCCAAGGCGCGTGACCAGGCGGCCGTGCTGCTGTCGGGCATCGGCCGCGCCATCGTCGTGCTGCTGGCCCTGATGCTGCTCTTGGCGCCGTTCGGCGAAGGGCCTGGCGAGCTGTTCCAGCGGATCGGCAAGCTGCAGGATGGCCTGGCCATCGGCGAGGTGGCGATCCGCCCGGCCGCCATGATCCAGGCGCTGCTGGTGCTGGTCGTCGGCTTTATCGCGCTGGGCCTGTTCAAGCGCTGGCTGCAAAACAGTTATTTGCCGACTACCAATCTCGATACGGGTATGCAAGTGTCGTTCATCACCCTGTTCGGCTACATCGGCGGCGTGCTGGCCGTGGCGCTGGCGCTGTCGGCGGCCGGCATCGGCCTCGAACGCATCGCGTGGGTGGCGTCGGCCTTGTCGGTGGGTATCGGTTTTGGCTTGCAGGCCGTGGTGCAGAACTTCGTGTCCGGCCTGATCCTGCTGGCCGAGCGTCCCGTCAAGGTGGGCGACTGGGTGTCGTTGGGCGGCGTGGAAGGCGACATTCGCCGCATCAATGTGCGCGCCACGGAAATTCAGCTGGGCGACCGTTCGACGGTGATCGTGCCGAACTCGGAATTCATCACCAAGACGGTACGCAACGTGACCCTGGCCAATCCGCTGGGCCTGGTGCAGGTCAAGCTGCCGCTGCCGCTGGGCACGGATGCGCAGGCGGCGCGCGCGCTGATCCTGTCCGTCTTTGTCGACAATCCCGACGTGCTCGACACGCCGGCGCCGAATGTGCAGCTCGACGGCATCGACAATGGCCTGTTGTTGTTCAACGCCACCGGCTTTGCCTCGTCGCCGCGCCTGACGTCGGGCATCCGCAGCGCGCTGCTGTTCGAACTGCTCAAGCGCCTGGACGAGGCGCACATTGCCATCGCCAAGCCCAGCACGATGGTGCTGAGTACGGTGCCGGCGCAGCCCGAGGCGCCGGCCATGTCAGCCGTTGCACCGGCGCCCGCACCCGTGCCGCCGCTGACGAGCTAGTCGGCAAGTCAGCGCATGGTCGACCACAGCAGGGCCGCCAGGTACAGGCCGATGCCGAACGCCGTGTGCGCCATCAGGCTGCGCAGGCGCGCGGCGTTTGGGTGCGGCGTCTTGCTGGCGGCCAGGCCGGCACCCATGCCCGGCTGCAAGATGCAAAATGGCGCGGCCACGCTCAACACACCCGCCAGCAGGGCCGGCGCGAACGTCGGCCCTTGCACCCACTCCTGTCCCACCAGCGCCAGCAGCACGGCCGCAAACAGCACGCCGATCAGGTAATGGGCCGTCCAGCCCAGGATGGCTTCATCGCGTACGGGCGCCGCCTGGGCGATGTTGACGTGGCTGAAGGTACCGCGCGGCAGATGGCCGAGCCAGCGCCCCACCATCGCAAAGTTCAGCGAGGGAATGCACCAGAAGCGTTTCAAGGCCACCGCCCACACATCCATCACCGCCGTCGCGCCCACGCCGATCGCCAGCGCATCGAGCCAAAGTATTTGCATTGCCACCCCTAACATTCAATTAATTGCTTGAATGTTATAAGGGTGCTAGCATTGTGTCAATGAAAAATGCCGATATTGAATTCCTCACCGGTTCTGCCGGGTTTGCCCATGTTTTAGGCAGCGCGCCCCGTTTGCGCCTGCTCGAGCAGATCGTGCATGGCGAGTACGCGGTGGAGCAGCTGGTGGAGTTGACGGGCCTGTCCGTGGCCAACACGTCCCAGCATTTGCAGCAGTTGCGGCGCGCCGGTTTCGTGCAGGCGCGGCGCGACGGCAAGCGCGTGCTGTACCGGCTCGGCAGCGGCCCCATCGTGCAATTGCTGGCCGCGCTGGACGTGTATGCGCAGCACCAGCGCAGCGAGTTGCAGGCGCTGGGCCGGGGCGACCACGTGGAGGCGATCACGGGCGACGAGCTGCAGGAGCGCATGCGCGAAGCCAGCATCACCGTGCTCGACGTGCGGCCCGCGCAGGAGTTTGCCGCCGGCCACTTGCCCGGTGCGCTCAATATTCCGTTTGATGACTTGCAGCGCCGCCTCGGCGAATTGCCCGCGAACGCAGAGATCGCCGCCTACTGCCGCGGTCCGTATTGCGTGCTGTCCGTGCAGGCCGTGGCGGCCTTGCGCCAGCACGGCTTGCAGGCGCGCCGTCTGGGCAGCGGCTACGACGACTGGCAGGCGGCCGGCTTGCCTGTCGTCAAGGCGGCGTGATGGCGATCCCCACCAGCAAGTCGGAACTGATCGAGGCGATTACCACCACGTATGCGAAACTGGCGCAGGAGCTGGCGCGCGTGCCGCCGGCGCTGGCGCGGGAGCCCGTGCTGGAAGGACAAGTGGCGGGCACACGCATGAGCGTGTGCGATCTGCTCGCCTACCTGGTCGGCTGGAACGAGCTGGTCTTGCACTGGCACGCGCAGCTGCGCGATGGCAAACACATCGAGGACATCGCCTTTCCCGCCGAAGGTTTCACGTGGAACGCTCTGGGAAAACTGGCGCAGCGCTTCTATGCCGACTATGCTGAACTGGGCATGGACGACTTGCTGCAGCGCCTGGAACAGGCGAAAGACCAGTTGCTGGCGCTGGTCGAAAGCCATGATGACGCGCAATTGTATGGCCAGTCCTGGTACACGCATTACACGATGGGACGCATGATCCAGTTCAACACGGCGTCGCCATATGCGAACGCGCGCACGCGCTTGCGGGCCTGGCTCAAGACCTTGTAGTACCCGCAGTGGCAGGCTTGCACGATTGCATCAGTACGCTCGGAAAACTTTTCAGGCAGGATAGTGGTTTCAAGCGCAACCGATTGAAGGATCACCATGCTGACCATCGCCCTCGCCCAGATGAATCCCACCGTGGGCGACTTCGACGCCAATGTCGCCGCCATCGTCGCGCGCATGCTGCGCGCCAGCGAGGAAGGCGCCGATCTGCTCGTCTGTCCCGAACTGTCGCTGTGCGCGTATTACCCGGGCGACCTGTTCGAAGACGCCGCCTTCCTGCGCGGCATGCAGCAGGCGCTCGATACCGTGTTGCAGGCGTCCACGCGCTGGCCGCAACTGGTTACCGTCATCGGCGCGGCGCGGCCGAACTCCGGTGTCGGCAAGCCCCTGTACAACGCCTTGCTGGCGATGCGCGACGGGCGCATCGTGGCCGAATACTACAAGCAGCTGCTGCCCACCTACGGCATCTTCGACGAGGGCCGCCATTTTGAGCCGGGCCCGCCCGGCGCCTGCACCCTGGAGATCGCCGGCTGCAGGGTCGGCTTCATGATTTGCGAGGATGGCTGGAATGACGATGGCCGCGCCTACGCGGTCAACCCCTTCGACGCCCTGCACGCGGCGCGGCCCGACCTGATCGTCAGCATCAACGCCAGCCCGTCCGACATCGGCAAGCGCGCGCAGCGCCACGCCGTGTTTGGCGCCGCCTGCAAGCGCGTCGATCTGCCCCTGCTCTTCGTCAACCAGGTGGGCGGCCAGGACCAGCTCGTGTTCGACGGCGCCTCGTTCGCCATGTCACCGAGCCAGGGCGTGCAATTCGAGGCGGCCCGCTTCGTCGAAGATTTTCCATTGCTGCGCTTTGCCGACGGCCGTTTTACGCGTACCGACGGTGCCGCGTTTCCCGTGCCCGACCCGGACGGCATCCCCGCCGTGGAATTTGCGCGGCGCCAGATCGTGCTGGGGTTACGCGACTACGCGCGCCGCTGCCGCTTTACGCAAGTCGTCGTCGGCTGCTCGGGCGGCATCGATTCGGCGCTGACCCTGGCCCTGGCCGTCGAAGCGCTGGGCGCCGACAACGTCGTGGGCATCACCATGCCATCCGTGTTTTCCAGCGCCGGCTCCGTCACCGATTCCGTCGCCCTGTGCGTCAACCTGGGCATCGCCCTCTACACGCATCCGATACGCGACATCGTGGCGCAATATGAAACCGGCTACGCCCAGGCCTTCGATGGCAAGCTGCAGGGACTGCCGCTGGAAAACCTGCAGGCGCGCGTGCGCGGCACGATCCTGATGGAATACTCGAACGCGTTCGGCGCCCTGCTGCTCACCACCGGCAACAAGAGCGAAATCTCGGTTGGCTACTGCACCCTGTACGGCGATACGAATGGGGGCCTGGGCTTGATCGGCGACCTCTATAAAACCGAGGTGTTTGCCCTGTCGCGCCACGTCAACGCCAGCGCCGGGCGCGAACTGATCCCCGTCGCCGTGCTCGATAAACCGCCGTCGGCGGAACTGGCGCCGGGCCAGCGCGACACGGATAGTCTGCCGCCGTATCCCGTGCTCGATGAAGTCCTCAAATGGCATATCGAGGGACGCCGTTTGCCGGCGGCCGAAAGCGCGCAGGCGTTGACCCTGGTCGACCAGCTGCGCGAGACGGACGAGGGACGTACCCTCGTGACGCGCATCCTCGGCATGGTCGCCCGCAACGAATACAAACGGCGCCAGGCGGCGCCCATCATCCGCGTGCGTTCGCGCGCCTTTGGCAGCGGCCGTCAATTGCCGATCGCCGCCCACTACCCCACCGGAGACGACGCATGACCCCATCCTATCCTGCCGACGCAGCCATCCTGATCGGCCGCTTCCAGCCTTTTCACAATGGCCATGCGGGCTTGCTGCAAAAGGCCCTGACGACGGCCGCGCAAGTGGTGGTGGTGCTCGGCTCGGCCTTCCATGCGCGCAGTCCGAAGAACCCGTTTACGTGGCAGGAACGGGCCGCCATGATTGCCGCGACCTTACCCGAGGCGCAGCGCGCGCGCGTGCATTACGTGGCCGTGCGCGATTACTACGATGACGGCCTGTGGGCCGACGCCGTGCGGCGCGCCGTGGCGGGCGCCGTGCCGAAGGCGCAGCGCGTGATGCTGGTGGCCTGCTTCAAGGACGCCACCAGTTACTACCTGCACCACTTCCCGCACTGGCAGTTATTCAACCTCGAGATCGATGCGGGCGCGCCCATCGGTGCGACGGCGATTCGCAACGTGCTGTTCGAGGCGGAAGACGTGGATGTGTCGCTGAGCGCCGTGGCCCAGCTGCTGCCGGCGGCCATCGGCCAGTATGTAAAAGCGTGGACCTTGTTGCCGTGGTACGCGCCGCTGGTACAGGAATACCGCGCCATCGAAGCCTATAAAGCGCGCTGGCGGATGGCGCCGTATCCGCCCATCTTCACCACCGTCGACGCGCTGGTGCAGACGGGCGGCCACGTGCTGCTCGTGCGCCGCGGCGGCTATCCGGGCAAGGGTTTGTGGGCGCTGCCGGGCGGCTTCCTGGAACCGCGCGAACGCCTGCTGCAGGGCGCCTTGCGCGAGCTGGCGGAGGAAACCCAGCTGGGCGTGCTGGCGCCCACCCTCGTCGAGGCGCTGGTCGGCGTGGCCGTATTCGACCACCCGGACCGCAGCCAGCGCGGGCGCACCATCACGCATGCGCATTACTTTGACTTGAAGACGCGCCAGCTGCCGGCCGTGACGGCGGCCGACGATGCGGCGCTGGCGCAATGGGTGCCCGTGGCCGCGCTGCCGGCCATGGAAGAGCAATTCTTCGAAGACCACTTCCACATCCTGAACCACTTCCTCAAGCTCACGCACGAGGGGCGCTGAGAGGGAGCACTCCCCCTCTTCGCGCGTCAGGACGTCACGCGTGCCCAGCCATGTTTGATGGCCGCCTTGAAGTTGTCCCATGCCGATTGCGGATACGTGTGCTCCCACGTGGAACGCAGGTCCGCTTCCACTTCGTCCCACGGGCGGCCCCGGTAGCTGTCGCTATTCGCCATCGAATGGCCATAGCGGTAGGCGGGATCGTAGTCCTCGAAACGCGCGCCCGTGGCGACATAGGTGGTGCTCCAGTGGCTGCGGTAGTACTGCTCGTCGTCGTAGCTGGTGCCGGGCAGGTTGTCGGCGCTGGGATAGCGGCGCACATTGGCGCCCGCGCCGGACGGTGGCGGGGGCGTCATGTCGCTGGCAAATTGCTGCGACCCTGGCGCCTCGTTCATGCTGCCCTGCTGCGATGACGTATCCGACTGCATGCTGGCGCCCTGGCGCATGGCGCTGGCGTCTTGCGGCGCGCCTTGCCAGCCGCCGGCGCGCCAGTGCTCGGCATGCGCATCGATGTCGAGCGGCGCGTAGCGTTCGACGATGTCGGTGGCGCGCTGGATATCGGCGTCGCTGGCCTCTTCCAGGGTCAGCACGACATGCCCGCGCCGCACGGCTTCCGCATAGATGTGGCGGTCGGCGTGGCTGCCGAACAGGTCGGTGAAGAAATGCTTGACGCTGTCGAGCAGGCCGTCGCTGTCGTCGCGGCGGATGTTTTCCGTGGCGGAAGTATCGTCGGTGCCCGCATCGTGCAGGCGGATGCTGGCGCCGGGAAAGCCCGCCGTGATCAGGTCGTGCCGGGCGCGCTCGGCCATATCGCGCACGGCGAAAACTGCTGCCAATGTATGTGCCATGATGGTCTCCAATCGGTGAACAACGTCCTGTCAGTGTAGGCCGTGCAAATCGAAAAGGGCGCTCGTTTGCCCTTTGGAAACCATTGTCCTTGTCAAATATTGAGGACGTGAAATCTCATTCCGGCGTGCCCACGAAGGCGCGCAAAAAATCGATAAAGGCGCGCACTTTTTCCGCGATATGCTGGGTGTTCGGATACACGGCATACACGCCCTGCTGCGGGAAGACGACGTCGGGCAGCAGGCGGCGCAGGCGTCCCGCGCGCACTTCCGCCTCCACCTGCCACTGCGGCAGCAAGGCCACGCCGCAGCCGCCCAGGGCAAAGCCCAGCAGGGCCGAGGCGGAGTCGGAATGGATGGCCGCGTCGTCCTGCGCCGTGAAGGCGGCGGGGCCGTCTTGTGTCTGCACGTCCCAGCGCAAGGGCGCGGCCAGGCGGCTGTGCGCCAGCCAGCGCGCGCGCTGCAAGTCGTCCAGGCTGGCGATGCCCTTGGCAGGCAGGCAGGCCAGGTAGGCGGGCGAGGCGACGGGCCAGATCGCGTACGGTTCGATCAGCGCGGCGCGGTAGCTCGAATCGTTGAGGGAACCCATGCGGATGGCCAGGTCGTAGCGGCCCGAGATCAGGTCTTCATGCGACGACGACGAGGAATGCTGGATCTGCAGCTGCGGGTGGGCGGCGGCAAAGGCGATCAGCGCGGGAATCACCGTGCGGCTGCCATATTCGACGGTGGTGGTCAGGCGCAGGGTGCCGCGCAAGCCCAGGTGGCCCTGGCGCGCCGTTTCGATGGCGCCCTGCGCTTCGCTCAGCACGCGCTGGCAATCTTCATAAAAACGCCGTCCCACGTCGGTCAGCGCCAGGCTGCGCGTGCTGCGCGTGAGCAGCGACACGCCCAGCTCCGCCTCCAGCTGCTTCAAATTAAAACTCACGACGGCCTTGCTCTGGCCCAGCACGGCGGCGGCCGCCGTCAGCGAACCGGCATCGACGATGGCGATGAAAATACCCAGGCGGTCAAGACTGATCATGGTAAGGATGAGTAAACATGCGGGTTTCGAGATTTGTCAAAATTTCTTTGACAGTGTAATCGGGGCTGGCCCGTTACGCAAATGGCGATGCAAGCTTAAGCTGGCCGTTTGCCATTCGGAGCACCATGGACTATCGCAAAAAGGTCGCGGCCATCTATCTGCTGGGGTTTTTCGTCGACCTGATCAACATGTTCATCACCAGCGTCGCCTACCCCGACATCGGCCATGCCCTGCACGCTTCGGTGGCGCAGCTGGCCTGGATCAGCACCGCCTACATCCTCGGCCTGACCATCGTCATCCCGGCCAGCGCCTGGCTGGCTGCCTATTATGGCAGCAAAACCGTGTTCATGGCATCGTTGCTAACTTTTTTATGCGCCAGCATCGGCGCCGGCCTGGCGCCGTCGATCGAGGCGCTGATCGCCTGGCGCTGCGTGCAGGGCCTGGGCGGCGGCTTGCTCATTCCGCTGGGGCAAAGCATGACCTACCAGCTGTACCAGCCTGCCGAGCGCCCCGGCCTGTCGTCCATCATCATGCTGGTGGGCTTGCTGGCGCCGGCCCTGTCGCCCGCGCTGGGCGGCGTTATCGTCGACAGCCTGTCGTGGCGCTGGATCTTTTATTTGAACGTGCCGTTTGCCGCGCTGGCGCTGCTGCTGGCCGCCTGCTGGCTGCGTCCCGACCCGCCGCGCGGGGCCGTTCCCCGTCTCGACGTGAGCGGCCTGCTGGCGGGCAGCACGGCGATTTTGCTGCTGTTGCTGGGCTTGACCATGCTGGGCACGCCGGACGAGCTGCTGGCCGGCGCTGGCGTGCTGGCGCTGGGCGCCGCCTGCGCCTGGGGCTACGTGCGCGGCGCCCTGCGCAAATCGACGCCGCTGCTCAACCTGCGCCTGGCCAGTGAGCCGCTGCTGCGCATCGCCATGCTGATGTATCTGCTGGTGCCGGGCGTCTTCATGGGCGTGAGCCTGCTGGCCATGCTGTACCTGCAGGGCGTGCTGGGCATGCCGGCGTCGACGGCGGGCGCGCTGATGCTGCCGTGGGCGCTGGCCTCGTTTGCGGCCATTTCACTGACCGGCAAAAGCTACCGCCGCGTGGGTCCGCAGCCGCTGTTCATCGCTGGCGCCCTGCTGCAGGCGGCGGGCATGCTGATGCTGCTGCGCGTGGAGGCGGCCGATCAGCTGTTCTGGCTGGCCGGCGCGTATGCCGTGATGGGCTTTGGCGGCGGCTTGTGCAGCAGCACGGCGCAAAGCACGGCCTTCTTGCGCACACCGGACGCGCAGTTGAGCCAGGCCAGCGCCGTGTGGAATATCAACCGCCAGCTGGGCTTTTGCCTCGGTGTCGCGCTGCTCAGCGTACTGCTCAATGGCTTGCTGGCGGCGCAGGGCATCGCATCGCTGGACGACCCCGCCCAGCATCTGCGCGCGGCGCAGGTGTTCCACTGGTGCTTTGCGCTGGCGGCTAGCGCGTGCCTGCTGCCTTTGGCACTGTGCCTGCGCATCGACAACCGCGCCGTTCTCGACCTTTTACATCACCATGGAGTAGCAAAAAAATGACTGCCACGAACCCCTGTTTTGACGACGTTCTATCCACGCATGTGCTGATCCGCGAGTGGCTTTCCGGCGAGGCGGCAGCGGAAAACTGCGCGCAATTGCTGGCGCGTTTTTCGCCCGACTTTACGATGGTGGCGCCGGGCGGGATGCGGCTCGACCATGCCGGATTGACCGGGTTTTTCCAGGGCGCCGGCGGTAGCCGCCCGGGCCTCGCCATGCGCATCGCGGATTTGCAATTGATCCAGGAAAGCGCCACCGGCGCCACCGTCTCCTACCGCGAATTCCAGTCGCTGCCGGGCGCGGAAGACACCGAGCGCTGGTCCACCGTCGTGTATGAGAAAACGCCCGATGGCGCCTTGCTGTGGCGCCACCTGCATGAAACGTGGGCGGCGCGGGCGGCTTGATCCTACAGCGTGGCGGCGGGCGCGCCGATGGACAATGGCGCCATGGCGGCTAGGCTGACAAGGTCCCCTCGTTCATCAGGAGCGCGTCATGCCCAAGCAAAAATCGCAGGCCGGCCAGAACCGCCAATCGGCCGCCCCCATGGAAGACAAAAGCGGCACCGACAATGACGTTGGCAAGCGCGGCAAGGATGCGGCCAGCCATGCCAAGGCCGGTTCCGGCAAGGGTGCCGGCGGCGGCAAGAAGCAGGGCCGCAAACACTGACGCAAACCCGGTGATGCGTGTTCAAGTCGGCTTGGCCGTCATCAGGTAAAACACGACGATGAGGGCGAAGAAGGCGGGCACGCCCAGCGCCGTCCAGATGCGCAGATAGCGCCAGTACAGCGCCGGCAAGGCGACGCCGTCGCGCGCGCTCGTTTGCGCCATGTCGCGCAGGCGCATCTGCAGCCACACGACGGGCAGCCAGCAGGCGCCCGCCACCAGGTACAGCACCACGGACCAGACGATCCAGCGGCTGCCCAAGGGATAACCGGCCAGGTGGGCCAGGTAAAAGCCGCTCAGCGGCTGGAACACCACCGTCGTGGCCGTAAACAGCCAGTCGGCGCGCACCACGTGGCGGCTGACGACGGCGATGGCGCGCACGTCGCGGCTCAGGCTCGCGAACAGCAGGTAGAAGGCCGAGCCGATGCCGGTGCCGAACAGCAGGGTCGACGAGACGATGTGCAGCCATTTGACGATCAGGTATTCCATTGTGTTTCCTCCAGTTGGTACAGCAGCCACAGGGCCGCCAGCATGGGCAGGTTTTTCGTCAGGGGGCCATACGGATGCCACAGGAATTCCGGCAGGAATACGGCGATCCAGACGGTATAGAACACGATGAGTGCGGCTTGCAACGGCCATAGCCAGCGCCGCCACGGCGGGCGCAGCGCCAGGGTGGCCATGCCCAGCAGCAGGTCGAACAGGCAGGCGCCGGCCAGCAGCGGCGGCGCCCAATCTGGCGGCACGCCGCTGCGTTCGAGCAGGCGATAGCTGTCTTCGACTGGATAGATGCCGGCCGAGACGATGGCCGTGGCGATCCACACGATGGCCATCGACAGGCGCAGCACAGGCAGCAGCCAGTCCAGCCGGGCGCGTACGGCCGCGCCGCGCGCGTCGCTGATGAACTGCGCCACGGGCCGCGGCACGCGCCCGAGCAAACGCCGCGTGAGTCCGGCATCGGCCGTATTGCCGCGCTCGAGCATGCCCAGGGTGGCGCGGTCCGGCATGGCAAAGCCCAGCAGCCTGGCCAGCAGCAGCACGGGCGGCATCAGCCACCTGGGCAGCGGCACGGCGCGCAGCCGTCCCAGCCCCATGGCTGAGCGCAACGCCGCCAGATAGGCCGCAAACGGCAGCGCCTGCGGCCCCACGACGGGCACGCGGCGCGCCTTCTGGCCGCCCAGCGCGCCCGCGCCGCGCACCAGCGCGACGATGACATCGGTCAGGTCGTCCACGTGCACGGGCTGCACCAGCTGCGGCGCGCGGCCGAAGCGGGGATACACGGGCAGGCTGGCCAGCATGCGGAACAGGCGCGCGCTCCCGCCGTCGTCGCCATACACGAGCGACGGCTGCACGATGACGGCGCGCAGCGGCAGGCTGGCGAGAAAATCGTCGGCCGCCTTCTTGCTCAGGTGGTAGGGCGAGACGGCGCCATCGTCCGCGCCCAGGGCAGACAGTTGTATCACCAGCTGCACCTCGCTCTCGGCGCAGGCGGCGAACAGGGCGCGCGGCGCCTGCGTGTGCAGGGCCGCAAACGTCTGCGCGCCATGCTCGGCGATGATGCCGACGCAGTTGATGACGACGTCGATGCCGGCCAGGCGCGGCAGCCACGCGGCCTTGGCCGTGTCGCGCGCAAAATCGGCCTTGATCAGGCGCACGCGCGGCGCATCGCCGATGCGGGCGTGGGACGGCGCGCGGCGCGTCGTGCACGCGAGCTGGAAACCTTCGGCCAGCAGCGCGGTCGAAACATGCGTTCCGATGAAACCGCTCGCTCCCGTCAGCAGTATGCGCATGCATGCCTCCTCTTGTCGGGATTGGATAGGTCTTTTGCGTTTCAGTTCACTGTGCGATTACACCACTGGAGAAAAACCATGCCCGCCCTACCCCCCTCTCTGCGTCATGGCGCCCTGTCGGGCAGCCTTGCCTCCCTTTTGTCCGCCGCCGCCCTGGCCCTGTGCGGGCGGCGCGAAACGGGCAGCGTGTTCGCCGCCGTGAATGCCGTCAGCCACTGGCTGTGGGGCGACCAGGCGGCGCGCCGCGACGACGCCTCGCTCAGGCACACCCTGGTCGGCTACGTCATCCACCATTGCAGCGCCATGTTCTGGGGCGTGCTGTTCGAGCGTTATGCGGCGCGCATCCTCGACCGGCGCCGCGTAGCGTCCACCGTCGCGGCGGCGGCCGGCGCCACGGCCGTGGCCTGCTTCACGGATTACCAGCTGACGCCGCACCGTTTGCAGCCCGGCTACGAGATGCGCCTGTCGCGCCCCTCGCTGCTGCTCGTGTACGGCGCCTTCGGCATCGGCCTGGCCGCCGGCGCGCTGTGGCTGCGGCGGCGCTGACGCACGCGACGCTTTCCTACATGACGTCACGCCGCGCTCCTATCTTGCCGGCGGTCGCGCGCCAGTAGCATGGGTCTTCATCCACCAACCGAGGAGAAACGCATGCAGGACGAACACGGCAATACCCCGCAGCACCCCGCCGACCAGGGCCGCAACACGCGCATGGACAAGACCGACGCCTATAAGTCGAAGGGCGATGCATATGCCAACCAGGGCGGCGGCAAGCTGGCCAGCGGCAATGCCAACAGCGGCCACTGGGCCAATGACGTCATTACGCCGCAGGGCGGGCCTGATCCGGTGGAGCAGGAAAACCTGGCCACCCTGACGCAAACTGACGACAACGCCCACGTCAAGGGCGCGGCGCAGCGGCCGCAGAGCGAAGCGGGCAAGCTGGCCGACGACCGGCCGGGCCGCAACGAGTCGAAGGACATCCACAGATCACTGAATCAGCACGAGTAGGCCGGCGTGCTGTGAACGAGGAGAGCACCATGTTTGCACACAACAAGCGACTGCAATACACGGTCAGGGTGGAGCAGCCCAATCCCGGGCTGGCCAACCTGATGCTGGAACAATTCGGCGGCCCGCAGGGCGAGCTGGCCGCCGCCTGCCGCTATTTCACGCAAGCCTTGTCCGAGGACGATCCGGGCCGCAAGGACATGCTGTTCGATATCGCCACGGAAGAACTGAGCCACCTGGAAGTGATCGGCAATATCGTCGTCATGCTCAACAAGGGCGCCAAGGGGCGGCTGGCCGAGGGGGTCGACCAGGCCGCGGAGCTGTACCGCAATATCACGGGCGCGGGCAACGACAGCCACGTGACGCAGGTGCTGTACGGCGGTGGCGCCCCGCTGGTCAATTCGGCCGGCGTGCCGTGGACGGCCGCCTACATCGACACCATCGGCGAACCGACGGCCGATTTGCGCTCGAATATCGCGGCCGAGGCGCGCGCCAAGATCGTCTACGAGCGCCTCATCAACCTGACGGACGATCCGGGCGTGAAGGAAGCGCTGGGCTTCCTGATGACGCGTGAAGTGGCGCACCAGAAGTCGTTTGAAAAAGCCCTGTATTCGATCGAGCCCAACTTCCCGCCGGGCAAGTTGCCGGGCGACCCGCAGTATGCGGACGTGTATTTCAACATGTCGCAGGGGCCGGGCGAGGAGCGGGGGCCGTGGAACCAGGGCGGCAAGTGGCAGTACATTTCCGACCCGCGCCAGCAGATGGCCGTCGATGGCGGCACGGGCGAGGCGGAAGTGAAGCTGCCGCAGGACGAACTGGCGACGGTGCGGCAGATGGCCGCGCGCACGGCATCGAATCCGGACGCCGACCCGTTGACGGGCGCGGAACTGGGCATGCGGCCCAACGGCCGCGATGGCGGCACCTCGTCCATGCCCTTGTAGCGCGGCTGGCCGGGCACCACCAGCGTGAACACGCCGCGCGCGCTGCAGGCCCTGGCCAGACACTGGTCCTGGCCCCATGCAGTGGGCTTTGCCCTGTGCGGCGGTGGCGCGCTGTGCTTGCTGTACGCGCTGACGGCCCAGCTGGCGCTGCGCCATGCCCATCTGGCGCCGGCCCTGATCGGTGGCGGCATGGCGGCCGGTGCCACGGCACTCGGGACCGTGCCGGTGCTGTTGTCGCACACATTTTCGCAGCGCAGCTACGATGCATTTCTTGGCTTCGGCGCCGGCGTGATGCTGGCGGCGACGGCGTTTTCCCTCGTGTTGCCGGCCTTGGGTGCGGCGCGCCTGCATGCGGCCACGCCGCTGGCGGCCAGCCTGCTGGTGGCGCTGGCCATGGCGGCGGGCGTGGTGCTGATCATCGCGCTCAACCTGGCCGTGCGTGCGCGCGTGCCGCCCGGCGCGCCCGACGCCGCCGCGGCCAGCAGTTTGAAACGGGCGTGGATTTTTGTCTTTGCCATTACCTTGCACAACCTGCCAGAGGGATTGGCGATCGGCGTCGGCTATGCGGGCATCGACCTGGACAAGGCCAATGCGCTGGCGGCCGGCATTGCCATCCAGGACGTGCCCGAAGGCATGGTGGTGGCGCTGGCGCTGCGCAGCGTGGGCTATGGCCGGCGTCTGTCGGTGGCCATGGGCGCCATTTCGGGGCTGGTCGAACCGGTGGCGGCGCTGGCGGGGCTGGCCGTGATCGGCCTCTCGTCCGCCCTGCTGCCGTGGGGCCTGGCGGCGGCCGCCGGCGCCATGCTGTTCGTCATCGTGCACGACGCCATTCCCGAGGCGCAGCGCAGCGGCAATGGTGGTTTTGCCAGTATCGCGCTGGTGTTCGGTTTTCTCCTGATGATGGTGCTCGATACGGCGCTCAGCTAAGCAAGGCGCAGTGGCGTTCTAAGTGAGATCGTGCAAATCCTTTTGCAGCGCCGGTCCGGTGGAAAACTGCGAAAACACGACTTCAAGTCCGGCCCGTTCCGGCGTGCAGCACATGGGGCCGACGAGGTAGCGCGATGCCACGGGAAACGGCGCCAGGCGCAGCAGCGGCCACAGCTTGCCATCCGTCGAATACTGCACGCGGATCGCGCCCTGCTCCACCGTCACGCGCAGCCAGAAACCGTCCGGCATGGCGGGCGCGATGCTGACGGCCCAGTCGGATGTATCGGCCGTCAGCACGGTGCTCAATAAGAGCTGGCCGTCGGAAAATTCGACACCGCACTTGATCCAGTTTTCCGCATCGATGCGTACCATCATGCCGGCCTGGTCGTACAGCGCTGCGTACTGCGCCGACACATGCAGCTGCGCCGTGAAATCGCCATCGACTTCGGTGCCGAAAAAGTGGCCGCTGTCGCGGATAAAACCATACGAAGTCTTGCGCCAGAAATCCGTGTTGGCGTCCGTTGTCACGCGCAATTGCGCGCCGTCGGCGGACCAGTTTTCCGGTGCATTGAGCCAGCTGCCTTGCGTGAACATCGTCTCTCCTTTTGATCGAAAATACTACATAGTTTGCCCCCATCCCAGCGCCTTGTACAGGGCAATCGCATCGATGTAGGACGCCGTTTCCGCCAGCAGCGCTTCGCGCCGGATATCGTACAAGGCGCGCTGGTTTTCCAGCACGGCCTGGTAGCTGCCGGAACCGCCCGCAAAGCGCGTGCTGGCGATGCCGAGGGCCGCGTTGCCGTGGCGCGCCGACCGCAATAATGACGCCAATCGCGTCTGGTTTTCCGCCAGCTGCGTGACGGCGTTTTCCACGTCTTCCTGCGCGATTAACAAGGCCTGCGCATAGCGCGCCAGCGCGCCTTGCGCCTCGGCCTGCGTGCCGCGCAAGCGGGCCTTGACGCTGCCCAGGCGGAAGGCCGGATAGCTGACCGATGGCGCCACCTCGAAGGCGCGCGCGCCGCCGTCGAACACGCCGCTGCCGCGCAGCGCGAAAAAGCCCAGGAAGCCGCCCAGGCTCAGGCGCGGATACAGGTCGGCCGTGGCGGCCCCCACGTCTTCGCTGGAGGCGGCCAGCAGGCGTTCGGCGCGCACCACGTCGGGACGCTGCTTGATCAGGCGGTTCACGTCGCCGAGCGGCAGCTGGCCCGCCAGCGGCGCCTGTTGCCGGGGTGTGGTGGCCAGCGCGATGGCGCCCGGGGTTTGACCGCTCAAGACATCGAGCCGGTACTGCGCCTGGCGCAAGCCCGCCTGCAAGGGCGGCAGCATCGCCTCGCTGCGCGCCAGGTTGGCCAGCGCGTTGTGGCGCTCTTCCGGCAAGCCGCTGCCGGCGCGGATGCGCGCGTCGGCCAATGCCACCGTATCGCGCCAGCTGTGCACCTGCGCCTGCGTCAGCGCCAGGTTTTGCTGGTAGCCCAGCGCCTCGTAGTAATTGCGCGCCACCTCGGCGGCAATCGTCAGCCGCACCTGCCGCAAATCGGCCTGCGCCGCGTCGGCGCGCGCCTGTGCCGAGCGGCTGATATGCGCGAGGCGGCCGAACAGGTCGATCTCCCATTGCGCGTCGAAACCCACGCGCGTGCTGGCGCTGGCGGCGCGGCTGTCGGGCGTGTCTTGCTGCACGGTGCGCCGCCAGCCCGCCTGTCCTGTGACGGCAGGCAGTTCATCGAGGCGGCGTTCGTCGAAGACGGCGCGCGCGGCCAGCAGGTTCGCCTGCGCCTGGGCGATATCGAGGTTGTGTTCGAGCGCGCTGGCGATCAGCTGCGACAGGCGCGCATCGTCGAAAAATGTCCACCAGGCGGCCTCGCTGACGGCGCTCGCGCCGGGTGCGAATTGCGCTTGCTGCGGGCTGGCCAGGGCGATGTCGGGCGTGCCCGGCGTGACGTAGGCGGGGCTGACGGCGCAGCCGGCCAGCACGGGGAAAAGGGCAGCAAAAAGGGAGGCTAGATAGCGGTAATTTTTCATGGGGATTCCTTCAGCGCCTGCGACAAATCGCGCGCACGCGGCGTGGCATGGTCGGCCGTGTGGCGGCGCGCCAGAAAGGTGTACACGGTGGGCAGCACGAACAGGGTAAAGAAGGTGCCGATCAACATGCCCGAGACGATCACCACACCGAGGCCGAAACGGCTGTTGGCGCCCGCGCCCGAGGCGAACAGCAGCGGCACCAGGCCCACCACCATGGCCGCCGTCGTCATCAAAATCGGGCGCAAGCGGATCTGCGCCGCTTTGCGGATGGCCGTGATGCGGTCGAGCTGTTCATGCACCTGCAATTCGTTGGCAAATTCCACCATCAGGATGCCGTGCTTGCTGATCAAGCCGATCAGGGTCACGAGGCCGATCTGCGTATAGATGTTGACGGTGGCGTAGCCGAGGGCCAGTGGAATCAGCGCGCCGCAGATCGACAGCGGCACGGTGATCAGGATGATCAGCGGGTCCGTCAGACTTTCGTACTGCGCCGCCAGCACCAGGTAGATGACGACGACGGCCGCGAGGAAGGCCAGCAGCAGGGTATTGCCTTCCGTGGCGAACTGGCGCGCGTCCGATTGCCAGTCGTAGCTGAAGCCCGGCGGCAGGGTTTTCGCCACGCCATCGAGGAAGGCGACGGCGTCGCCGAGGGTCACGCCCGGCGCGGGCACGCCCTGGAAGGTGGCCGCGTTTTGCTGGTTGAACTGGGTCAGCATGTTCGGCTCGATCTGTTCCGTCACCGAGACAACAGCAGACAGGGGCAGCAGGCTGCCATCGTCGGCGCGCACGTACTGCTGCGTCAGGGCTTGCGCCGTCAAGCGCTGCTCGCGCGGGCTTTGCGCGATGACGTCGTAGGCGCGGCCATCCATGCCGAAACGGTTCAGATAATTTTCGCCCACCAGCACGGCCAGCGACTCGCCGATATCCTGCATGCGGATGCCCAGGCTGTTCGCCTTGGAACGGTCCACGCGCACTTTGACCACCGGGTTGTTGTAATCGAGGTCGCTGTCGACGACGGCAAACAGGCCGCTTGCGCGCGCACGCTGCTTGACGTCTTCCATGGTGCGAAACAGGGTGGCGTAATCCTGCGCGCTGCGCAAGACCATCTGCACGGGCAAGCCGCCGCTCGATCCGGGCAAGGGCGCCAGCTGGAAGGCGAAGATGCTCGTGCCTTCCACGTCGCCCACGGCGTGCTGCAATTCGGCCTGGATGACGGCCGCATTGCGCGCCCGTTCGGCCCACGGCGTCAGGTTGATGCCGCCGATGCTCGATGCCGGCCCTTCGCCGCCATTGATGATCCAGCGCGAGTCCGTCTCGGGAATATTTTTGTAGATGGCATCAAGCTTGTAGGAAAAGCGCTCGACGTAATCGAGGTTGGCGTGCTGCGGCGCCTTGATCGCCGTCAGCACGCTGGCCTGGTCTTCCGCCGGCGCCAGTTCGCGCTGCGGCAGCAGGTACAAAAACGGCAGACTGACCATCACCAGCGCGGCGAAACCGGCACTGAGCCAGCGGTGATGCAAGGAGCGGTCCAGCAGGCGCGCATAGCGGCTGGTCAAGCCCTCGAAGAAATGCTCGGCGGCGCGCGCCATGCGCCCTTCCGATTGTTTGGGCTGCAGCAGCAAGGAGCTCATCACGGGCGACAGGGTCAAGGCCACCACGCCCGAGACCACCACGGCGCCGGCCAGGGTCAGCGCGAATTCCTTGAACAGCGCGCCCGTGAGTCCCCCCATCATGCCGATCGGCGCATACACGGCGGCCAGCGTGATCGTCATGGCGATCACGGGGCCGGCCACTTCGCGCGCACCGACGAGGGCGGCCGCCACGGGCGTCTTGCCTTCCTCTATATGCCTATGCACGTTTTCCACCACGACGATGGCGTCATCGACCACCAGGCCCACGGCCAGCACCATCGCCAGCAAGGTCAATAAATTGATGCTGAAGCCGAAGGCCAGCATCAGCGCCGCCGCGCCCAGCATCGACAGGGGGATCGTCACGACGGGTATCAGCACGGAGCGCAAGGAACCCATGCACAGGTAGATGACGATGACGACGATCAGCAACGCTTCGAGCAGGGTGCGCGCCACCTCGTCGATGGACGACTGGATGAAGCGCGCCGTCTCGAACGCCAGTTCGACTTTCACGCCCGGCGGCAGGGTTTTCTGGATTTCGGGCAGCAGCTTCCTGATGCCGTCGACGATCACCAAAGGGTTGCCGCCGGGTGTGGGCGACAGGCCCAGGTACACGGCCGGCACGCCGTCCATGATGCCGCTCGTCTCCGTGGCGGCCGCGCCCAGTTCCACCGTGCCCACGTCTTTCAGACGCACGAGCGCCGCGCTGTCATCTGCGCCCTTGCGTATGACCATGTCGCGGAACTGCTCCACGCTGGTCAGATCCGTGTTGACGCTGATATTAGACACGACGAATTGTCCTTTGACTTTGCCGGGCGCCGCCTGGTAGTTATTGCGCCGCACGGCATCTGCCACGTCGGCCGCCGTCAGGCCCCGCGCGGCCAGTTTCGCCGGGTCTATCCACAGGCGCATGGCCAGCTGCTGGCCGCCATACACGTCGACCTTTGCCACGCCGTCGATGGTGGCGAACATCGGTTGCACGACGCGCGCCAGATAATCCGTCAGCGCGGGCGCGGACACGCTCTCGCTGGCAAAGCCGACATAGGCGACGGCCGAGGAATCGCCGGCCGAGCGCTCGATGACGGGATCAAAGGCGCCTTCGGGCAGCTTGTAGCGCACCTGGTTGACCTTGGCCATCACTTCCGTCAACGCTTGCGTGGAATCGCGGTTCAGTTCCATGCGCACGGTGACCGTGCTGCTGCCCTGCACCGACGACGACGTCAGGTAATCGATGCCTTCCACTGACGACACGGCTTGCGCGATCGGCTGGGTGACAAAGCCCTGCATCAGTTCCGCCGAGGCGCCCGGATACGTGGTTTTGACGGTGATGGTGGACGATTCGAGCATCGGATACTGGCGGATCGGCAGCTGCAGGATGGCGACCACGCCCAGCATCAAAATCAATGTGCTGATCACCAGCGCCAGCACGGGGCGGCGTACGAATAAATCGGTAAATTTCATGGTGATGTCTTTCCTTTACGAGCCGGCTTTGGGCGCGGCGCGTTTTACTTCGTCCAAGGTATTGGCGACCGCTTGCACGGCCATGCCATCGGCCAGTTTCAGCTGGCCCGAAGCGACCACGCGCTGGCCCTCGCGCAAGCCGTCGAGGATGGCGATCCGGCCCCCTGCCCGCTCGCCCAGTTTCACGCCCACGCGCTTGACGGTGAGCGGCTGTTTTCCTTCCTGCTGCGCGACGAAGACCGTGTCGCCATATGCGCTGTAGGTCACTGCCGTTTCCGGCACCGTCAGCTGCCGGCCCGCTTCGCGCGCCACGCGCACATTCGCGTACATGCCCGCTTTGAGCGCGCCGCGCGGATTGTTCAGCGCCGCCTGCACCTGCACCATGCGCGAACGAGAGATCAGCGGGTCGATGGCGTTGATTTTGGCCGTGAAGACGTCGCCGGGATAGGCGTCCACCAGCACTTGCACGGCCTGGCCTGGCGCCAGTTTCGCGCTGCTCTGTTCATCGAGGGCGAAGTTCACCATCAGCGACTTCGTGTCGATCAGGCTGGCCACCGTGTCGGCCGCGTTCAGGTACTGGCCCGCGTGCACCTTGCGGATGCCCAGCTGTCCGGCGAACGGTGCGCGGATGGTCTTTTGCGCGATCAGCGCCTCCGTCTGGCGCACGTCGCCCAAGGCCGCATCGCGCGCTGCCAGCGCACTATCGAGCTGCTCCTGCGTGGCCGCCTTTTCCTTCACCATCTGCGCCGTGCGGGCGTGGCTGCTTTCCGCGTTTTTCAGCTGCGCGCGCTGGCGCAGCAGGGCCGCCTGTTCCGGCGCATCATTGAGCTGCACCAGCACGGCGCCGGCCGCCACGCTTTGCCCCGATGCGAAGCGGATCTGCGTGATGCGCCCGCCCGTTTCGGCCGCCACCTGCACCTGGCGCGCCGCTTCCAGTTCGCCCACGCCGGCAAAGTAGCGTTCCTGCGTGCCCAGCACGACGGGCACCAGCGCCACCTTGGTGGCGGGGTAGGCGGCGGCATCGGCCGCATGCGAGTCGGCACGCGGATAGAGCGCGGCGCCCGCGACGGCCAGGGTGATGGCCAGCGCGGAGGCGCCGACGAGTTTCGTATGCATGATGAAGTCCTTTACAACTGGGAAGAAGAGGCGCAGCGGAGGCTGGTCAGGTCCGCTGCGCGTTGAAGGTGAAAAACAGCGCCAGGGTCCACAGCAGCAGCACCAGATGCGTCGTCTGCAAGCCTTCCTGCGCGATCCAGTAGCCGAACCACAGGCCGCCCAGGTGCATCAGCAGCAAAAAGGCGGCCATGGCGCACAAGGCCAGGTTCAGCCAGGGCAAGGCAGCGGTCAGGCCGTCGCCGGCAAACAGCGCCACGCCCGTCCAGGCGGCGATGGCGGCCAGCAGCTGCAAGGCCAGCACCACGCCCAGCGCCAGCCGGTGTAAGCGCAAGGACGTGAGCGCGCGGCGCAGCAGCGGTGTCTGGATGGTCGGGTCCTGGCGCAGCGGGTCCATGCGCATGGTGTTGCCGATGGCCCAGACGGCGCCGTGGAAGGCGTGCAGGTTGTTGATGGCGGCCAAGGTCAGCCAGATGGCCAGGCCGGTAGCGAGGATGGCGTGAAACAGCCAGATCGAGTGCTGCAGCTGCATGGGATTCCCGTCCAAAAAGTGTCTTGCCGGCACGCGGACGTGGAAACTCCTCGACAGCGGGGAGCTACCGGCCTATTATGCAAGCAATTAGTTGGTTAACTTGCCCCATGATAGTTGAGTGAAATGAATTACACAAGTAAACGTTTGGATAATAGCGAGGTGCCGCAAACGACGGAGCGCATCCTGTATTTCATCAAGACCAAGGGACCCGTCTCCACGGCGACCCTGGCCAAGACCCTGGACATGACGGGCGAGGCGGCGCGCCAGCAAGTGCAAAAGCTGGTGGCGGCGGGCTTGATCGAGGGACGGCAGGAAGCGCAGGCGGGCGCCGGCCGGCCGCGCCAGAACTGGGTCTTGACGGAAGCGGGCAATGCGCGCTTTCCCGACACGCATGCGCAGCTGACGATCAAGCTGATCGGTTCCGTGCGCCAGCTGTTCGGCGAGACGGGCCTGGATAAACTCATCACGCAGCGCGAAGAGGAAAGCCGCGGCGCGTATGCGCAGGCGTGCTCGGCGCCGGACTTGCCCACGCGACTGCGGCAACTGGCGGCCGTGCGCGATGAAGAGGGTTATATGGCGCGCGTGGAAGCGGACGGCAAGGACTGGCTGCTGATCGAAGACCACTGCCCCATCTGTGCCGCCGCGCGCACCTGCCAGGGCTTTTGCCGCTCCGAATTGCAGCTGTTCCAGGAAGTGGTGGGGCCGAACGCCAGCATCGTGCGCGAGCAGCACGTGCTGGCCAACGCCATGCGCTGCGTGTACCGGATCAGGGCGCTGCCCTAGGCTTTCGGAAACAATGGCCGGGCCAGCAGTGCCACCAGCCCCGCCAGCCACCACACGACGGGCCAGTTGCTGGCCGCCAGCAAATGCGGGATGGCAATCGGCGTGAGGAACAGGCCCACGTACACGGCCGTGTTTGCCATTCCCAAGGCCGTGCCCGCGTTGGCGCCGCCCGCTTCCGTGGCCAGTTCCGTGTAGGCCACGCCATGCCAGGCGGACACGGCGATGCCGGCCACCACCACGGCACTCATCAAGACCCAGCCTGGCGCATCGTATGCGGCGGCCATGCCCAGCAGCACGAACGTGGCCAGCGCCACCAGGGCCGAGCCGCGCAGCCAGGCGGGCCGGTTCGCGTGGCGGTCCGTGTAGCGCCCGCTCCAGATGCGCATCACCATGGCGCCCCCCTGCAGGGCCACCATCACGGCCGTGATTTCCGCCAGGCCCAGGTTGCCGTCATCGTGCAGGAACACGGTGGCAAAGCTGAGCACGGCAAACTGGGGCACGCACAGCAAGCCGATGGCGGCCACCATGCGCCAGACTTTGCGATTCTTCAGGGGCAACGTTGCCTGGTCTTTCAATGGGCCTTTGGGCGCGTTTTGCGGGCCCGTGGCGGCCTCGGCAGAAAAATCGGGTTCATGCATCCAGCGCCACGTAAAAAACGCCGACAGGCCGCATACGAGGGCCAGGGCGCCAAACACGGGCATGAAGCCATGGCGCGAGGCCAGGCTGGGCAGGATGAGGGCGCCGAGGCCGCCGCCCAGCGGCACGGCCGTCTGGCGGATGCTCATGGCGAAACCCCGTTCGCCGGCGCCGAACCAGCGCATCACGGCGCGGCCGCTGGCGCCATTCACGCTGCCGCCCAGCACGCCGACCAGGGCCAGCCCGGCCGCCAGCGCCCACAACGGAGGCACGGAACCGTCAGCGGGCGTGATCCACAGCAGCAAGGTCAATAGTGCCAGCATGGTGCCCAGCAAGCCGGTCAGCAGCACGGGGCGGTCGCCCCAGCGGTCGGTGGCCATACCCCATGGCAATTCGGTCAAGGCCACGCCCAGGCCCATGGCGCCCAGCGCCACCCCCAGGTCCGTATTGCTCAGGTGATAGCCGCTGCGCAGCCAGATGGCCGTGGTGGGCATGCCGTTGGCGGCGGCGGAAAAGCTGGCATTGGCCGCCACGCCGACGGCCAGCACTTTCCAGCGGTGAGCGTCGCCCGGCGCGGGCACGGTGGCGGAGACAGGAACAGGAAGAGCTTGGCAATTGGTGCTCATGGCAAGGAAAGTAAGTGGTTGACCCTGACAGTGTTGCGCAGTACGATCATTCTGAATATCAGATAATTTACGTTAAACCATCCCATAAAACCGGACGATTGTATTGATGCCATGAGCTTGCTTAATTTCGACATCGCCTTCCTGCGCAGCTATGTGGCTGGCATCGAGCTGGGCAGCTTTGCCCGCGCGGCGGACAAGGTGGGCCGTTCCACCTCGGCCGTCAGCGCGCAGCTGAAAAAACTCGAGGAGCAGGCGGGCATGCCCCTGTTTCGCAAGGATGGACGGGGCCTGGCGCTGACGCCGGCCGGCGAAGTCTTGCTCGGCTATGCGCGCCGCCTGCTGGAACTCAACGACGAGGCGGCCGTCGCCTTGCGGGGCGCGGAACTGGAAGGCTGGATCAGGCTGGGTCTGCAAGAGGATTTCGGCGAAGCCTTGCTGCCGGACGTGCTGGGACGCTTTGCGCGCGCGCATCCGAAAGTGCGCATCGAGGCGCACGTGGCGCGCAACACGGCCTTGATGGAAGGGCTGGCCATGGGCCAGCTGGACCTGGCCCTGCTGTGGGGCGGCGCGGGCATCGCCGACGTGGCCGAGTATCCGCCGCAGCAGCGCCAGCATATCGCCGAACCGGCCATGCGCTGGATCGCCTCGTCGAGCCTGGCCTGGCGGCCCGAATCGGGCGAGCCTTTGCCGCTCATTGCGTTCGACCGCGAATGCCTGTTCCAGCGCTGCGCCACGCAGGCGCTGGACCGGGCCGGCATCGCCTGGCGCACGGCGTTTACCAGTCCCAGCCTGGCAGGCCTGTGGGCGGCCGCCGCGGCAGGGCTGGGCGTGACGGTGCGCACGGGCCTGGGCTTGCCGTCTTCCGTGTGCGTGCTCGATCACGTGGCGGCCGGCTTGCCCGCCCTGCCCCCGCTGTCGCTGGAACTGTTGCGTGCGTCACCGGTGAGCAGGCCGCCCGTCGAGCGGCTGGCGGACCTGATCATCGCCGCGCTGCAGACTGACCCCGCTTAAAACGCCTGCGCCGTCGGGCGCAGCACGATCTCGTTGATATCCACGTCGGCCGGCTGCTCGATCGCATACGCGATGGCGCGCGCCACCGAGGCGGCGGGAATGGCAATCTGGTAGAACTCCTTGACGGCCTTGGCGCTCTCGGCATGGCTGCTGCCCTCGCTCAATGGCGTGTCCACGGCGCCCGGCGCAATGACCGTCGTGCGGATGGCGCCGCCGCTGGCCGCCAGCTCATGGCGCAAGCCTTCCGAAATGGCGCTGACGGCAAACTTGGTGCCGCTGTAGACGGTGCCGCCCGGGCTGAAGACTTTTTGTCCCGCCACCGACGAAATATTGATGAAGTGGCCGCTGTTTTGCGCCAGGAAATGCGGCAGCACGGCGGCGATGCCGTTGAGTACGCCCTTGATGTTGATATCGATCATGTTGTTCCACTCGTCGACCTTCAAGGCGCTCATCGGTGCGATGGCCATCAGCCCCGCATTGTTGATCAGCACGTCGACCTTGCCGAACACGGCCAGGGCCGTGTCAACCAACCGCGTCAGGTCGCCCGCCTGGGTGACATCGGTCTGGGCGATGGCGGCCTGACCGCCGGCGGCCGTGATTTCCTCGGCAATGGTAGTGAGCAAGTCCATGCGGCGCGCGCCGAGCATGACGGAAGCGCCCAGCGCCGCCAGATGGCGCGCGGTGGCTTCGCCCAGGCCGCTGCTGGCACCGGTGATGACGACGACTTTCCCTGCGATATTCAGACTCATGATGGATTCCCTGTGGAGGCAGCGGAGTGCTGCGGATGACATCGATCAATGCCGGCACAGCTTAGCGCATTTGCTCCCATTTTTGCTATAAAAAACATAATTACTAAATGGTAATTGTTAGGCGCGTTCAATCGCTACTTGCGCGGGCGCCAGCGCATGCAGCCGGGACAGCCAGGCGTCGCCGCAAAAGGCAACAGAGTTGCGGCAGAAATACTGCAAGGTAGTGGCCGTGCAGCGGTAGCGCCGCATGCCGTCATCGGTCCCGTCGCATTCCAGCATCTGCATGCTCCAGAGCAGTTCCAGCAGCATGGCCGTATGCGGCGCATGCAGCGACAGGGCTGCGGCCAGTTGCGCCGGCGTGTGCGGCGTGGCCAGCGCATCGAAAATACCCAGTTCCAGGGCGGCGGCCAGCCCGTCCGCCTGGAAGGGCGCGATGGCCAGGTTACGGTCGGGTTGCAAGGCGTGTTGCGAAGGTATTGGCATGGCGCTTCCTTTCGGCGTGATGGGCATGGATGCCTATTTTATGCAACAATGAGAATAATTATCATTTGCATTTGTATGCGGCACGGCGCATTTCGTATGCGTGTCGGCGCGCGGGAAAACAGGGGGAGCGATGATGGGACAGAACTGGGAAGCGGCAGGCTGGACACGGCGCCAGCTGGACCCGGGGTTGAAAGAGTGCCGCGCCGAGCAGCGCCAGGTCGACCAGGGCTTGCTGCTCGTGCATTCCGATTACCGTCCGCGCCTGGCGCTCGTCGAGCAATCGAAGCATGACGACGCGGGCGGCATGGTGATCACCATCGGCCTGGAAGGCGCGTCCGGCTACGTCACGCGCGATGGCGAACAACTGCGTTTCCAGGGCGGCCATACGACGGTGACGGCGTTTCGCCACACGAGCGGCGAGCGCCGTTTCGAGGCGAATCAACGGGCGGCGCAATTGCGCGTGCTGGTCGGGGAAGAGGCGCTGGCGCGCTACTGGCCGGAGGGCCTGGCTTGCCTGTTGCCCAACGGCGGCGCGCGCCAGCTGGCGCATGCGGCCACGACGGCCGCCTCCGCCCTGCACGCGCGCGCGCTGCTGCGCGCGACGGACCCGCTGGCCGTGCATATCGGCGTACTCAGCCTGCTTGCGGAGCAATTGCGGGCACTGCGGCCGGCGCCCTCTGCCGTGCCGCGCTGGTCCGAGGCCGATATCGCCAAACTGGAACGCGTGCACGCGCTGATGCAGGAACAGATGGCGCAGGAACTCACGCTCGATTACCTGTGCGCGCAGGTGGGCTTGAGCTTGTTCAAGCTCAAGCAGGGATGGCGCTACCGCTACAACGACAGCCCGCAGCGCACCCTGCTGGCGCTGCGCATGCAACGGGCAAAGTTATTGCTGGAAAATGGTTGCCAGGTGGCGCAGGCGGGCTGGCAAACGGGCTATCGCCACCCGGCCAATTTCAGCGCCGCGTTCAGCCGTTATTTCGGCTACGCGCCCAAGACCGTGGCGCGCGCGAAGGGCTGAACAGCCGGTGTAGAATCGGCGGGCAGCACCTACTCATACGACCTACTAGGAGACATGATGGCCCGCAAAATCTTTGTCAATCTGCCCGTCCAGTCGCTGGAACGCTCCGTGGCGTTTTTCACGGCGCTGGGCTTCAGTTTCAATGCCCATTTCACGGATGAAACGGCGACGTGCATGATCGTCACCGACGACATTTTTGTCATGCTGTTGACGCACGACAAGTTCAAGCAATTTACGCCCAAGCAGCTGTGCGACACCACCGTGGCGACGGAAGTGCTCGTGTGCCTGTCGGCCGAGAGCCGCGGCGAAGTCGATGCGCTGGTGGCGAAGGCCGTCCAGGCGGGCGGCAGCATCTACAAGGAGCCGATGGATTACGGCTTCATGTATGGACATAGTTTCCAGGATCCGGATGGGCACCAGTGGGAATTAATGTATATGGAACCTAATTCTGTCCCCCAATAGCATCGTAGGTCGGATTAGTGCGGCAGGGCCGCACGTAATCCGACAACATTGTTGGCCCGTGGTGGTGTCGGATTACGCGCGGCTACGCCACGCTAATCCGACCTACCCGATCCGTAGCGTAGGTCGGATTAGCGGCGGTACGCCGCGTAATCCGACACGATCCGCCTGCCCAGCTTAAGAAGCCAGCGCCAGCAGATCCACCACTTCCAGCCCGGCCAGATCTTGCGTTGTATTACCTGCAAACGCGGCTCGGCTCGGCTGGCCGTTTTTCAGCCATGTGCGCGTGACGGCCTTGATCTGCGCCAGGGTGCAGTTCAGCACGCCGGTGCGGAATTGCTGGCGCACGGCTTCCGTCGTGCCGCGCTGCTGCATGTTCCACGCCGTCAGCGCTTCCGCGTACGGCGAATGCGGCTTGTCGAGGCCCTTGATGACGCAGATGATGGCTTCTTCCACTTGCTCCTGCGAGAAATCGCCGTCGAGGATTTGATCGAGCGTCGTGCCGAAATCGGCAAACGTGCCGGCCAGGCGCGGATCGCGGTAGGAACTCAGGGTGAACGTGCCGGCGCCGGCCGCGTAGCTGGCGCTGCCGCCATACGCGCCGCCTTTTTCGCGCAGGGCCGTATGCAGCACCTGGTTGGTCATCAGCTCGGCGGCGACAGCCAGGGCCGCAGCGTCCGGATTGTGCACGCCCGGCACGGCCCAGGAAACGAAGCAATGGTTGATCTGGCTTGTCGCATGCAGGGCCGTGTTGGCCAGCGGCAAGGCGGCAGCTGCGGCAGCAACGGCTGGCGCGGCCGCGTCCGTGCTGGCAGCCGGCAATTCCAGCAAGCGGGCCAGGGTGATGCCATCCTGCTCCAGGCCCGCGCACAGCACGGTCGGCGGCTGGGCGATGATGTGCGCGTGCAGGGTGTCGAGTTCGCGTGCGATTTCCTGCAAGCCTGCCGACGTCTTGCTCAGCTGCTGCAAACGGCGGTAGAACGGCAATGCTGCCGGGCCGCCGACGATGTCGTCGAAGCGGCGCGTGGGCGACAGCGGTGCTGCCGAGGCCAGCATGGCGTAGCGGTTGCCGGACTCGGCCAGGCTGGAGAGTTTGTCTTGCACCAGGCTTTCGATCAGGAAGGCCAGGCGATCTTCTTCATCGAAGCGGGGCTTGGCGATCCAGGCCGACAGCACGGCGGCAATCGCCGCGTGTTCTTCGCGCAAACCGCTGGCCGAGAACGACAGTTCCACGCGCATCGCCTGTTGCGGGCGGGGAATGGCTTCCAGGCCGATGTGGAACGAGGGCACCATGCTCTGGCGCCAGGCGCTGGCGTCGTCGAACGACATGTCGCCCACGCCCAGTTCCGGCGCCAGGTCCGTGTACAGACGCAGCCATGGCCACGACGCTTCCGGCAAGCCCGACACGTCGTACAGCACGTTGGCATAGCTGATGCCGTTCGAGGCGATGCTGAACGCCACGGCGCCGTCGACGGCGGCCGGAATCGGCAGGGCCGGGCGCGGCAAGGCGCTGACGTCGCCAGGGCGGATGCGCGGCAAGACTTCGGAATTCGATGGCAGTTGCTGATGCGCTTCCAGTGCGGCGGACTCGGCGACGATGTGCTCGCGCTCGGCATCCGTCAGCTTCGCCTGCAGGGCCGCCAGCTTGGCGTCTTCCTGGGCGGCGCGGTCCGTGAAGTAGGCGCTGTCGGGCACCACGTGCGTCGTCAAACGGGTCGGGTTGGCGATCAGTTCGCGCACCAGCTGCTTGAAGAATTCCGGGTCCTCGATTTGCTGTTCCAGGGTTTCCAGAATCGCCGCGTTGTCGAAGGCATCCATGACGTTGCCATCGTACATGGCCAGCGGCAAGGCGTGCAGCAAGCGGCCCAGGCCGTAAGGCATGCGGCCGCTGCTGATCTCGCGCTGGCTGTACTTGATGTCGCGCAAGGCCGCGTGCAGCACGGCGGCCGGGATGCCCTCTTGCGCCGTTTCTTCCAGCGCCGTCCAGATGCGCTGGTGCGCATCGGCGATCTGTTCCTGGGTCAACCCTTCCATGCCGATGTGGAACACCATCTGGCGGATGCCCGCATCGCGGCCATTCATGTCCGATGGGCGGCCATAGCCGGCCGATTCCATGGCGCGCATGACGGGCGCCGACGATTCACCGAGCAAGCCGTGCGACAGCAGATGCGCGTGGTAGTAGGCGATGGGGTCGCTCGACTCGCCCATCAGCCAGGCGAATTGCAGGCCGAATTCATCGTCGCGCGCTTCCTGCGACGGAATTTTTACCACGTTTTCCTGCGGCGCCGTCCATGCGGGCGCCAGTTGCGGCAGGCGGCGCGGGCTGAAGCCGCTGAGCTTGGACAGCACGCGCTGCGCCACTTGCTCCTGCACGGCCGACGCTTCGATATTGCCGGACGTCATGATCACGGCTTGCGAAGGATGATAGTGGCTGGCGTGGAATGCTTTCAGCATGTCATGCGTCAGCTCGGGGATGTCGAGCGGATCGCCACCCGATTCCACTTCATACGTCGTGCCCTTGAGCAAGGCGCTGGCGATGCCGCTGTCGAGCGCGCGCATGGGGCTGTTGAAAGCGCCCTTCATTTCATTGAAGACGATGCCCTGGTACACGAGCTTGTCGCCTTCGAAGGCATGGCGCCAGCCTTCCTGGCGGAAGTTCAGGTAATCGAGGTTCGGGAAGAAGGCCGCGTCCAGGTACACGTCGAGCAGGTTGAAGAAATCCTTGCGGTCGGTACTGGCGAACGGGTACACGGTGCGGTCCGGATAGGTCATCGCATTCATGAACGTGGCCGTCGAGCGGCGCAGCATCGAGAAGAACGGGTCGCGCACCGGGTAGCGCGACGAGCCGCACAAGGCCAGGTGTTCCAGGATGTGGGCGCGCCCGTCGCTCACTTCGGGCACAGTGGGAAAGGCCACCAGGAACACCATCTCAGCCTGCTCGGTATGCATGTGGATATGGCGCATGCCCGTTGCTGGCTCGACATATTGCTCGATGGTTGCCTGCAAGACTGGAATGAAGTTGCTGCTGACTTTTTCAAATGTGCTCATGCGGTATGGGATCTCTGCGGTAGGTGATTCGGAGTGTCGGTGGGGCTGCATCACATGTGGGGGCAAAGCGGCGTAATGCCAGGGCCGGGGCCACTTTGATGCCTGTATGAAGTTTTTCCCTATTGTACTAGGAGTATCTGCGCGCCGCCGCCGAGGCTTGCTTGTGGGACGCAAAAGCAACAATGTTATCAGGTCGGCTATTTTTGACAGCTGGCGCCCCGCGATGAAGGCTTAGCGTACCATGCGCCTTTTACTCTCTCCAGACTGAACCGAAGGCGCCTACCTTGTCCCGACTTTCCTTTCGCCAACTGTTATTTGCCGCCTTCATTTTGACGACGGGCATTTTGACGGCCACCTCCGTGCAAGCCCTGCTGACCCTGGAACATCTGGCGCGGCTGGGGCGCGAGACGGCGGCGCAGGCGATTACCCTGACGGAACAGTCGCAGCGCCTGTCCGAGCGCACCCTGGCCATGGAGCGCAGCGCGCGCCAGTTTCTCGTGCTCGATGATCCCGTGTTCCGCGAGCGTTTCGCGGCGGCCCGCGACGAAGCGGCGGCGGCGCTGCAAGTGCTGAACCGCGCCACGCCCGAGTTCGCTCCCCAATTGGCCGACGAATGGACGGTGCAGGCGCAATCGGCGTGGGAAGTCTTACAGGCTGGCAAGCGCCGCAAGCGCGATGGTCACGCCGTCGTGTACCGCGCGTTCGCCCGCATGGCGCAAATCAATGACAGCCTGGCGCGCGAAAGCAAGACGGAAATCGGCAGCCGCAACGACGCCCTGCTGGCCGAGCTGGAACGCCAGCGCCGCCTGCTGGGCATACTGGTGGGCGGCGCCGTGCTGCTGGCGGCCGTGCTGGCCACCTGCTTCGGCTTTCTGTTGTCGCGCCCGCTGCGCCGCATCAAGACGGCCATCGAGCGCCTCGGTGACAAACGCTACGATCAGCCCATCGTTGTCGGCGGCCCGGCCGACACGCGCCGCCTGGGCCAGCAGCTGGACTGGCTGCGCCAGCGCCTGGCCGACCTCGATGCTGACAAGGAACGTTTTCTGCGCCACATTTCGCATGAGCTGAAGACCCCGCTGGCGGCCCTGCGCGAAGGCGTGGCCTTGCTGGAAGACGAGGTGGCCGGCAAGCTCAGCGACAGCCAGCGCGAAATCGCCGGCATCCTGCAGCAAAACACGGCGTCCTTGCAAACCCAGATCGAGGACTTGCTGCGCTACAATACCGCCGCTTTTGACGCCCAGCATCTGGCGCACAGCAAGGTCGACTTGCTCGTCTTGCTGCAAGATGTGGTGGCCGGGCAGCGCCTGCAATGGCTGGCGCGCCGCTTGACGGTCGAGGTGCTGGGCGAGTCCCTGATCGTGCAGGCCGACCGCGACAAGCTGGCGACGGCGCTGGCGAATTTGCTGTCGAATGCCGTGCGCTTCAGCCCGGAAGGCGGCACCGTGCGCTTTAGCTTGTCTTGCGAAGGCGGCCGCGTGCGCATCGACTGCATCGACGAGGGCGCCGGCGTGGCGCCCGAGGATGCCGCGCGTATTTTTGAACCGTTTTACCAGGGAGTGCGCCAGGCGGCCGGCGCGCGCAACGGCAATGGCATCGGCCTGTCCATCGTGCGCGAATATATCGCCGCCCACGATGGCAGCGTCACTCTTTTACCGCGCCCCGCCGGCGCGCATTTTCGGATAGAACTGCCCTTATGATGACGAGAATTTCCCTGGCCGCCATGGCCGCCTGCGCGCTGCTGTTGATCGCTTGTGCCGCCAAGCCCCCCATCCAGACGCCCGTGCTGGTGCAAACGCCGCCGCGCGTGGTGGTGGTAGCCGATCCCCAGCTCACCGAACTGCTTGCGTATCAAAGCGCCTTGCGCCTGATGACGCCGTCGGAGCTGGCGAAAGCGCAGCTGGACCTGGCGAAAGCGGACCATGCGCCGCAGAACACGATACGCCGCGCCATGCTGCAGGCGGCCTTGCGCGGCCCCGGCGACCTGGCCCGCGCGCAGGCGCTGTTGGAACCGCTGGCCACGGCCACGGGCAAGGATGCGCAACTGCTGGCGCCGCTGGCCCAATTGCTGGGCAGCCAGTATGCGGAACTGCGCCGCCAGGAAGAGAGCATCGACAAGCTCAACACGCAGCTGCGCGACGCCCAGCGCCGCAACGACTTGCTCAATGAAAAACTCGAAGCGCTGAAAAACATCGAGCGCAGCCTGTCCGTGCGCCCTGCCGCGGGAGCGCCGAAATGAGCGAACACCCCCACATTTTATTGGTCGACGACGATCCAGACCTGCTGCGTTTGCTGACCATCCGCCTGAAGGCGGGCAATTATCGGGTCACGGCCGTGGGCAGCGCGGAAGCGGCGCTGGCGCGCCTGGCCGTGGAATTGCCGGCCCTGGTCATTACCGACGTGCAATTGCCGGGCCGCGACGGCCTGGCCCTGTTCGATGAAATCCGCCGCCAGCATGCGGCCCTGCCCGTCATTTTGCTGACGGCGCACGGCACGATTCCCGACGCCGTCGACGCGACGGCGCGCGGCGCGTTTGCCTACCTGACGAAACCGTTCGACGGCAAGCTCTTGATGGAAAAAGTGGCGTATGCCATCAACTTGTCCACCGTCATGCCGGCGCAAGCGTCCGGCGACGAGAGCTGGCGTGCCGAGCTGATCAGCCGCAGTTCGCAGATGGCCGAATTGCTGGCCGAAGCCAAGCTGGTGGCGGGCTCCGACGCCAGCATCTTGATCCGCGGCCCCAGCGGAACGGGCAAGGAATTGCTGGCGCGCGCGCTGCACAACGCCAGCCGCCGCGCCAAGGCGCCGTTTATCGCCGTCAACTGCGGCGCCATTCCCGAGCAGCTGCTGGAATCGGAACTGTTCGGTCACGTGAAGGGATCGTTTACGGGCGCCGTCGGCAACCGCGAAGGCTTGTTCCAGGCGGCCGATGGCGGCACCCTGTTTTTGGATGAGATCGGCGACATGCCCTTGCCGCTGCAGGTGAAACTGCTGCGCGTGCTGCAGGAGCGCGCCGTGCGCCCCGTCGGCGCCGACCAGACGCGTCCGGTGGACGTGCGCCTGCTGTCGGCCACGCACCGCGACCTCGACGTGGCGATGACCGAGGGGCAATTCCGCGAAGACCTGTATTACCGCCTCAACGTCGTGACCTTGACCCTGCCGCCGCTGGCCGAGCGCCGCGAAGATATCGCCCTGCTGGCCAACCATTTCCTGCAGAAGCTGGCGGCCAAGTATCAAAAACCGCTGAACGGTTTTGCGCCCGACGCCTTGACGGCGCTGGTGGCCGCGCCATGGCCCGGCAATGTGCGCCAGCTGGTCAATGTCGTCGAGCAAGTGTGCGCGCTGGCCACGGCGCCGCTGGTGCCCTTGTCCCTGGTGCAGCGTGCGCTGCGCGTGCCGTCGCTGGAAGCGCTCAGCTATAACGAAGCCAAGCAGCGCTTCGAGCGCGACTACCTGATTCAGCTGCTGCGCCTGACGGACGGCAACGTGGCCGACGCGGCCCGCCTGGCCGACCGCAACCGCACGGAGTTCTACCGCTTATTGCAGAAATACGAGCTGACGCCGGCCCTGTTTCGGGGCGATGGCGACCCTGTCGCTGAATAGCGACAAAAATAAAGCGTTATAAATCAGTGGCTTGGTGTGGAACATTGACGTTCCTGCCACAAGCTGTCGCTGCCAGGCGACAAAAAGCCCCGTTTTTCGGGCCAGATCGCCGGGAAACGGGCTGAAAAAATCGAGTGTAAAGCTAAGTCGTTGATTTTGAATGGAATTTAAAAGCTGGCACGGCGCTTGCTGTATGGGTAGGTGTGACGCTTCAAAGTGTTGCTTTATCCAAGTAAGAAGCTTTTAACTTCATTGAGAGGAACTACCATGCAAACATCGAAACTGTTCAATACCCTGGTTGCCGCTATCGTACTGTCGGGCGCCTCGATCACCGCTTCGCATGCCGCTGACTCCGCACCAAAAGCACAAGCTCCTGCTGACACCGTCGTGGCCGCCAACGCTGCCGCAGCCGTCCCTGATGAAACCATCACTTCCTCGGCCAAGGCCGCCCTGAGCGCCGATGCGCAAGCCGCCGCCCTGCCAGTCAAGGTAGCAACCCAGCAAGGTGTCGTCGTCCTGTCGGGCGAGGTACCGAGCGCCGAAGCGGGTGACCGCGTCGTGCAGATCGTCGCTTCCGTGAGCGGCGTGAAAGAAATCAAGAACGAGCTGAAAGTCAAAGCCGCCGGTTAATCCCGCTCGCGCTGTACTTTACTCCGGGTTGCCCTGTCTGCGGACAGGGCATTTTTTTTGCCCGCACAGTTTTACCCGACAACATTGTTGGCCGGCGCTGGTGATGTTGTCGGATGACGGTCCTGCGGACCTAATCCGACCTGCAAATCGCCCTCCATTGCGCCCGGTACGCGTTCAAACCTTCCACTTCCATCATGGGCAGCACCGTCGCCGCCATCGCCGGTACTTCGCCCCAGCGGTGCAGCATCCAGCCGCCGCAGGTGGTGCCGCTGGCATCCTGCGAGACGGCAACCTCCTGGCCTGGCCGCAAGGCCGCCAGCAAGGGGGCGAAATGCGGGTTGTCCGTGAAGCTGCCTTCCACCGTCACGGGTCCCTGGGCGCCAAGGGCATCGAGGCAATAATCGCTCATCAGCGCGCAATACAGGGTGGCCAGCGCATAGCGTTCCTGGGTCGTACGTGGCGCCGGTCCGGCAATGCGCCCCGCCTGTCCGACGAAGGGGCCGCCCGATTCCGCAAAGCAGGGCAGCGCCAGCGTACCCTGGCTGACCAGGCGGGCGATATCATCGATGCCGCACACTTGCGGCGCGCTGCCCGCCAGCACGGCAAATTCGCGCCCGCCCATGAAGCGCATGCAGGCCACGGGCTGGCCCAGCGCATGCACATTGGCCAGCATGTCGGCCGTTTCATCGAGCCGGTCGAGGGGGGCGCCCAAGGCGGCGGCGATCACCCAGGTGCCGGTCGACAAGACCGTGCGCGGCTGGGCTTGCTCTTGCGCATCCAGGTAGCGCAGCAGCGAGGCATTGCTGTCGTGGATGCCGCACAGCACCTGGCAATCGGGCAGCAAGCCATTGCTTTCGCGCCACTGCGGCAGCACGGGTCCCAACGCCGTCCATGCCGCATGCAACGGGGGAAACAACGGCGCCCAAGCCATCGTCTCCACCAGCGACGAATAGGCCCCTTGCTGCGGCTGCCACAAATCCGTATGGCAACCGAGCGAGGTCACTTCGCTGGCGGCCACGCCCGATAGCCGCCAGGCCCAGTATTGCGGATAGGTCAGGATATGGCGTGCGCGGGCAAATTCTTGCGGGTAGGTTTTGGCGAGCCAGAACAGTTGCAAGCCCAGGTTCAGGCCACAGGGCAATTGCGGCGACAGGCTGTCGGCAAAGGCCGGCCGCAAGCTGGCATACTCTGCCGCCAGTGCCTGCGGCAAGGTCGATTCATAGTCGAGGATGGGCAGCACCAGGCCGTCAGCGTCGACCAGCGCCGCCGTGGCGCCATGCGTGACGGGCACGATGGCGGTGACGTGCGCCAGGCGAGAAAAGGCGGCCAGGCCCGTTTGCAGCCAGTCCCACAGCCCTTCCGTATCGTGGTGCGGGTACGGTCCTGTTTGAATGATGCGGTTCGGGCGGCGCTGCTCGGCCAGGATGGCGCCCGTGGCGTCCAGCAAGGTCAGCTTGGCATTGGTCTTGCCGATATCGAGTACTACGGTGGCGTCGATGGTCACGGTGGTCCTTATGCGAGATGGAACACGGGGAGCAAGGGCACGGCGACGGGCGAGGCATCGGCCTGCGTTTCCATCAGGTCGGCCATATGCGCCCACCAGCGGCGCATCACGGGATGTTGCGGCAGCGCCTCCATCGCGTGGCCGTCCACCCGGCGCAGCACGGCGAACAGCGCGCCCGTCTCCTCATCGAGAAAGATGCTGTAGTCGCGCACGCCGGACTCCTGCAGCAGGCTGGCCAGCTCGGGCCAGATGGCGTCGTGGCGGCGTTGATATTCGGCGGCATGGCCGGGTTTCAGCTGCATCTTGAAAGCGATCTGTTGCATGGTTTATTTTCGTGTGTGTTTGCGGTTCAGCAGGCGCGGCAGCGCAATCGTGATCAGCAGCAAGATGCCGACGACAATCGTCATGATGACGCCGGGAATATTCAGCAGCGCCAGGCCATACGTCACCATGCCCAGCAACAGCACGGCCAGCAGCACACCGCCGATGCTGCCCTTGCCGCCGGCGATGCTCACGCCGCCCAGGATGACCATGGTGATCACTTCGAGTTCCCAGCCCATGGCGATGTTCGGGCGCGTGCTGCCGATGCGTCCCGTCAGCAGCCAGGCGGCCAGGCCCGCCATGGCGCCGGTGGCCATGAACAGGGCGAAGCGGTAGCGGTCCACGGCCACGCCGGAAAAGCGCGCCGCGCCAGGATTGCAGCCGATGGCGTAGATGCGCCTGCCCCAGCTGGTGGCATGCAGCAGCACGGCGAACAGGGCGGTGAAGACCAGCAGGATGACGAAGGGGCGTGGCACGATGTCGAAGAAATAGCCTTGCCCCCAGTCGATCAGCAGTTGCGGATAGCCCGTGTAGGCCTGGTCGCCCAGGATCACGCTGGCCAGGCCGCGGAACAGGGCCACGGTGCCGATCGTCACGACGATCGATGGCAGGGCGAAGCGCGTCACCAGCACGCCATTCAGGCAGCCGCAGGCGGCGCCGGTGGCCAGCGCGACAAACAGCAGGCTTGCCGGCGGCAAACCCGCGTGGTGCGCCAGGCCCATGGCCACGGACGACAGGGCCAGGATGCCGGAGACGGAAATGTCGATTTCGCGGCAAATGATCAGCAAGGCCATCGGCAGCGCGATCAGCGCTTTCTCGCTGAAATTGAAAGTGCTGTCGGCCAGGTTGTAGGCGTCGAGGAAATGCGGCAGCAGCACGCTGTTGGCGGCGAAGACGGCGACCAGCAGCAGCGCCAATAACGCTTCCCAGTGGGCAAGATACTGGCCCAGACGGTGCGCCTTGCGGTCGAGGATGGTGTAGCGCGAGCGCACGGGCGCCGTCTCCGGCGTGCTGCCGTGCAAGGTGGGGACAGTGGCGTTCACGTGGCGCTCCTGTGGGTCGTAGGGGTGAGCCGCGCCAGCGGCAGGATCTGGCGGCCCGTGTTCTTGTTGCCGCGCGCATTGAGCAGCACGGCCGTGAGGATCACGATGCCCGTCAGCGCGCTTTGCCAGAACGGCGAGACTTTGACGATGGGCAAGGCGTTGTTGATGACGGCCAGGAACAGCGAGCCGAGCACCGCGCCGCCCACCGTGCCGGCGCCGCCGGCGATGCTGATGCCGCCGATCACGCAGGCGGCGATCACGGTAAATTCAAAGCCGTAGGCGATTTCCGAATACGCGACGGCATAGCGCGCCACCCACAGATAGCCGCACAGGCCGGCCATCAGGCCCGACAGTCCATACGTCCACAGCAGGCGCCGCGCCGTGGCGATGCCGACATAGCGGGCCGCCTGCGGCTGGTTGCCGATCGCATACAGGTCGCGCCCGAAGCGCGTGTAGCGGGCCAGGTAGCAGGTCAGCACGATGGCGGCGGCGGCGATCCACACGAGGTGGGTCACGCCCAGCAGCCGTGTCAATGGGAAATCGATGAAGGCGGCCGGCATCTGGTGCGAGGACACCCAGGCGCCGCCCGACAGCACGAATACGAGGCCCCGGTACACGCTCATGGTGCCCAGAGTCACGACGATGGGCGGCAAGTCCAGGTAGCCGATCAGGTAGCCGTTGAGCAGCCCCAGCAGCAGGCCGATGCCCAGCGCCGCCAGGATCACCAGCGTCAGCGGCAACTGCGGATGGTGCACGGCCAGCAGGGCCGACAGCATGCCCGACAGGGCCAGGTTGGACGCCACGGACAGGTCGATGCCGCGCGTGATGATGACGAACATTTGCGTCAGCGCCAGCATGATCAGCAAGGTGCTGTCGGTAAGCAGGCTGGACAGGCTGCCCAGGGTCAGGAAGACGGGCGAACGCAGGCCCACCAGCAGCACCAGCAGCACGATCAGCAGGGCCAGCTGGACTTCGCGTTGTTTCAGATAGCGCATGCGAGCTCCTCGTGCGGATGGCCGCTGCCGGACGCGGCGGCGACGACGTTTTCAGGCGTCGCCTGGGCGCGTGCAAAGACGCGGTGGATATGGCCCTGGTGCATGACGACGATGCGGTCCGCCATGCCCAGCACTTCGGGCAGCTCGGACGAGACGAGGATCACGGACAGGCCTTGCGTGACGAGCTCGCTGATGAAGCGGTGCACGGCCGCCTTCGAGCCGATATCGATGCCCTTGGTGGGCTCATCGAGAATGATCACGCGGGGCTTGGTGGCCAGCCACTTGGCCAGCACGACTTTTTGCTGGTTGCCGCCCGACAGTTCCGACACCATCTGCGTAAAGTGGCTGGCCTTTAATTCCAGCTGCTCGCTCAGGTGGCGCGCGATGGCCGTTTCCTGGGAACGCCGTGGCCGCAGGAAAAAGCCGATGCTGTCCAGAATCGGCAAGGTGATGTTTTGCACGATGGACATCGACAGGTGCGCGCCCTGGTGCTGGCGATCTTCCGGCACGTAGGCAATGCCGTGGCCGATGGCGTCGCTGGCGCAGCCGATGGCCACTTGCTGCCCGCCAATGGCAATGCTGCCGCTCACGCCTGGCGTGAGGCCGAACAGCGCCTGCATCACTTCCGAGCGGCCGGCGCCCACGAGGCCGTAGAAGCCGACGATTTCGCCTTGCCGCACGGAGAAACTGACGTCATGAAATTCCGTCGGGTGGCACAGTTGCGCCACTTCCAGCACGGTGGGGCCGAGCGGCACGTCCACCTTGGGAAACACTTGCTCGATGGTGCGTCCGACCATCAGCGAAACCAGCTGCGCTTCCGTGATGTCGGCCAGCGCGCCGGCGGCGACGAAATGGCCGTCGCGCAGCACCGTATAGGTATCGGCGACGGTAAAGATTTCATCGAATTTGTGCGAAATGAAAATCACCGCCGTGCCCGCCGCGCGCAGCTGGGCGATGATGCGGTACAACTCGTGGATTTCGCGCTGCGACAGGGATGCCGTCGGTTCATCCATGATCACCACGCGCGCTTCCTGCGACAGGGCGCGGGCGATTTCCACGAAGTGGCGCTGTGCCACGCTCAGTTCCTTGACCTTGGCCAAGACGGGCAACTGCACTTCCAGGCGCGCGAAGATTTTCTCCGCCTCGGCCGCCATGCGCGGCCAATCTATGCGCGCGGGAAAGCCCGTTTGCGGCTGGCGTCCGATATAGATATTCTCGGCCACCGTGAGTTCTTCGAACATCATGGTTTCCTGGTGCACGGCGGTAATGCCGGCATCCATCGCATCTTGTGGGCTGGAAAAAGAGACGGTTTCGCCGCCCAGCTGCATGCTGCCCGCGTCCGGTTGATAGATGCCCGTCAACGTCTTGACCAGGGTCGACTTGCCGGCGCCGTTTTCGCCGATCAGCGCCATGACTTCACCGGCGCGCACGCAGAGGCCGACGTCGTGCAGCGCGACAACGCCGGCGAAATGCTTGCAGATGCCGGACAGGCGCAGCACCGGCGCCTCCGCCGGCACGGAAATAGGGGGATTCTGTGACATAGCCATTCACACTTGAGAGATATTCGCAGGTCGGGTTAGCGCAAGCGCGTAACCCGACAACATTGTTGGCTTTACCGGTGACGTCGGATTACGGCCATCGGTACACAAACAAATCAGAATATTTTCGAGAACTTGTCGACGTTATCCTTGTTGTAGGTGAACGGTGGCGCCAGCGCCGCTTCGCCGCTGGCGTCGAGGGTCAGCTTGCCCATGCGGCCCACGGCGATGGTGTCGCCGGGCTTGCTGCCGGCCTTGCCGGTGACATATTGATGGGCGGCATACGTGGCCGCGTAGCCGAGGTCGATCGGGTTCCAGATGGCAAAGCTTTTCACGGCGCCGCTCTTCACGTGGCCGGCCATTTCCGACGGCAGGCCCAGGCCCGTCACGTACACTTTACCGACGAGCTTTTCATCGGCCACGGCCTTGCCGGCCGCATTGATGCCCACCGTGGTCGGCGCGATGATGGCTTTCAGGTTCGGGTTGCTGCGCAATAAGCCGATGGCTTCGCGGTAGCTCTTGTCGGACTGGTCGTCGCCATACACGGTGGCCACCAGCTTGATCTTGGCGTACGCGGGCTGGGCCAGCGTCTTTTTCATTTCGCCGATCCAGATGTTTTGGTTCGTCGCCTGCGCCGTGGCCGACAGGATGGCGATGTCGCCCGCGCCGCCGATGGCGTCGGCCGCCATTTCAATCTGCTTCTGGCCGATCAGCGCGGGGCTGGACGGATTCAATTGCATCAAACGCCCGTCCTTGGCCAGGCCGCTGTCGAACGAGATGACCTTGATGCCGCGCTGCATGGCTTTCCTGGTGATCGGCACCAGCGCATTGGCGTCGTTGGCGGAAATGACGATGGCATTGACCTTCTGGCTGATCAGCGAGCTGATGATTTCGATCTGCCCTTCCGCCGTCGCCGTGGTGGGGCCCGTGTAAATGATTTCCACGTCGCCCAGCTGCTTGGCCGCCTCGTTCGCGCCTTCGTGGGCGGCGTCGAAAAAGCCGTTGCCCAGGCTCTTGACGACCATGGCGATCTTCATTTTTTCCGCCGCCTGGGCGCTGCTGGCCAGGCAGCCGATCATGCACATGCTCAATGCCGTCACCATCATCTTGTTCAGTTTCATGCCACGTCTCCTTTTTTATTGTTGCTGCCGGGGCGGTAGACACCATGTCTCCAACCCTCTGCTTTTGCCACTGACTTGCCTATTGCTCTTGCCACTCGTGTTCCGCTGGCGACAGCGGCATGGCCGCTTCCGCCAGCGCCTCGGGCGCCACGGCCACGACCTTGACGCCCGACTGCTCCAGCATCTGCACGGCCGCATCCGATGCGCCGGTGTCCGTGATGACGCAGGACACGCGGTTCAGGCCGCACAGGATCAGGCCTGCCTTGCGGGCGAACTTGGAACTGTCGGCCAGCACGATCAGCTCTTCGGCCTGGCTGATCAGGCGTTTTTCCGCCTGGATCAGCAAGGGATCGGCTTCCATCAAGCCCAGCATCGACAAGCCGTAGATGCCCATGAACATCTTGCCGGCGTAATGGTGCTGGCTGATGTCGTTGTCGAAGGGGCTCAGGATGACGTTTTGCTCGCGGTACACCTTGCCGCCGGGCAGGATGATTTCATTCTCGCTGCTGCGCAATAATTGCTCGGCCATGAGAAAGGAATTGGTGAGGATTTTCAGCCGCTTGTCGACGAGGAATTCCACCATGCGGTAGGTGGTGGTACCGCCATTGATGATGATGGTGTCGCCATCGCTGCACAGGCCGCAGGCATGCCGGGCGATCGCCCGTTTTTGCGCGGCGCAGCGGTCGATATTGTTATGGAAGGTGTCGCCCGACAGGGCAAACGTGCGCTGTTTCTTCTGCGGCAGGCTTTCGGCGCCGCCACGCGTGCGCACCAGCAGGCTGCGTTCGGCCAGCCACGCGATGTCGCGCCGCACCGTTGCCGGCGACGAATTGAGCCAGCCGACCAATTGGTCGACGCTTGCCACGCCATGCTCGGCGAGTAACTTCAACAGCCCTTTGCGGCGTTTGTGATTAACCACGTTGTCTCCTTTTTGAGTCCTCTCCCGTACCAGCTGCCCGGGGACGACTTCTTTATCGGTGAGCCAGCCTAAGCAGTTGAGCAGTGCATGTCAACATTCAATCAATCAACATCGTGATTATTTGGATAGCGCGCAAATGCGTGATTGGAGTTCCGATCAACATGATGATTATTTGCGTTTCCCTCACGTTTTTGATTGCTTGTTGATTGACATGATCAGGCCGCTGGCTTCTACTGGGCGTTGCCGTCATGGCGTCCCGCACACAGATGCGGCCATGGCAATCCGCACGCACAACCAAGAATGGAGACACTGTATGACCGCCACGATGGACACCACACCACCTGCGCCCATGGCCTCGCTATGGGACGATGCGCACGCCGCGACCTTGAGCGAACCGGAGCTTCTGCTGTACCGTTCCAACCTGCTCGGTTCGGACATGCGCATTACCAATTTTGGCGGCGGCAATACCTCGGCCAAGATCGCCATGACGGATCACCTGACGGGCGAGCAAGTCGACGTGCTGTGGGTGAAAGGCTCCGGCGGCGACCTGGGCAGCATCAAGCTCGACGGCTTTTCCACCCTGTACATGGACAAGCTGCGCGCCCTCAAAGGCCGCTACCGCGGCCTGGCGCTGGAAGATGAAATGGTCGCCTACCTGCCCCATTGCACCTTCAACCTGAATCCGCGCGCGGCCAGCATCGACACGCCCCTGCACGCCTACATCGCCCGCAAGCACGTCGACCACATGCACCCGGACGCCGTGATCGCCATTGCCGCCTGCGCCAATAGCCGTGCGCTCACGCAAAAGATCTTCGAGGGCGAACTGGGCTGGCTGCCGTGGCAGCGTCCCGGCTACGACCTGGGCTTGAAGCTTGAAGCGCTGTCGCAGGCCCAGCCGCATTTGAAGGGCATCATCCTTGAAGGCCATGGCTTGTTTACGTGGGGCGACACGGCCAAGTCCTGCTATGAAACCACCCTGGCCATCATCAAGCGCGCGGAAGACTGGCTGGCGGCCAACACCACGCAGCCGGCGTTCGGCGGTGCCAGATCCGCGCCCTTGCCGGCGCGCGAGCGCGCGGTCCTGGCACAGCGCTTGATGCCGCTGCTGCGCGGCAAGATCAGCCAGGACGAGTACAAGCTGGGCCACTTCGACGACAGCGCCAACGTGCTCGAATTCGTCTGCAGCGCCGACCTGCTGCCGCTGGCCGCGCTGGGTACCTCGTGCCCCGACCACTTCCTGCGCACGAAAATCCGTCCCTTCGTCATCGACTTCGATCCGGCCAGCCCCGACTTCGACAAGCTGGTGGCGGGCCTCGACGAGGCGCTGGCCGCCTACCGCGCCGACTACCTCGCCTATTACACGCGCTGCAAGCGCGACAACAGCCCCGCCGTGCGCGACGCCAACCCCATCATTTATCTGATCCCCGGCGTGGGCATGCTGTCGTTCGCCAAGGACAAGGCCACGGCGCGCATCGCCGGCGAGTTCTACGTCAACGCCATCAACGTGATGCGCGGCGCCAATGGCGTCGACACCTATGTGGGCTTGCCGGAACAGGAAGCGTTCGATATCGAATACTGGCTGCTGGAAGAAGCCAAGCTGCAGCGCATGCCGAAACCCAAGAGCCTGGCCGGACGCATCGCGCTGGTGACGGGCGGCGGCGGCGGTATCGGCCAGGCCGTCGCGCGCCAGCTGCTGCAGGAAGGCGCGTGCGTGATGCTCACCGATATCGATGGCGCCGCGCTGGAAGCGGCGGAGCAGAGCCTGCTGAAGGTGGCGGGCCGCGACAATATCGCCACGGTGCGCGCAAACATCACGGCCGAAGACGACGTCGAGGCCATCCTGAACGCGGCCGTGCTGCGCTTTGGCGGCATCGACCTGCTGGTCTCGAACGCGGGCATCGCCTCGTCGGCGCCGCTGGAAGAGACGACCCTGGCCATGTGGGAACGCAACCAGTCCATCCTGGTGACCGGCTATTTCCTCGTCAGCCGCGCCGCTTTCCGCATCATGCAGCAGCAAAAGCTCGGTGGCAGCATGGTGTTTGTCGCCAGCAAGAACGGTCTGGTGGCATCGGCCGGCGCCTCGGCCTATTGCACCGCCAAGGCGGCGGAAATCCATCTGGCCCGCTGCATCGCGCTCGAAGGTGCGCCGTACGGCATCCGCGTCAACGTCGTCAACCCCGATGCCGTCATTCGCGGTTCGCGCATCTGGGACGGCAAGTGGAAGGAAGAGCGGGCCGCCTCGAACAAGATCGATACGGACGATATCGAGGAATTCTATCGCCAGCGCAGCATGCTCAAACGCAGCGTGCTGCCGGAAGACATCGCCGAAGCCGTATATTTCCTCTCCAGCGACAAGGCCGCCAAGAGCACGGGCAATATCATCAATGTCGACGCGGGCAACGCGGCCGCATTTACACGTTAATCTAAAAAACGACGCAGCCGGCCATGGCGCCGCTGCGCGCAAGGAGACAAGATGCATACCATGATCGATAGCGGCCGCGTGGCCGACCACAATGCCAAGCTGCAAGCCAACCTGGAGGCCGACTATGCGGCCCTGGGCGGCGTGCTGGAACGGCGCGGCCAGGACATCGAGCAATTGACGGCGCTGGCGCAGACGTTTGCCGTGGCCGTGCCCAGCTGGGGCGCAGGCACGGGCGGCACGCGCTTTGCCCGCTTCCCCGGCCTGGGCGAACCGCGCAATGTATTTGAAAAACTGGAAGACTGCGCCGTGATCCATCAATTGACGCGCGCCACGCCCGCCGTCTCGCTGCATTTTCCGTGGGACAAGGTCAGCGACACGGCGGCCCTGCGCGACATCGCCGCGAGCCACGGCCTGGGCTTCGACGCCGTCAATTCGAACACTTTCCAGGACCAGGCCGGACAGGCGCAGTCGTACAAATACGGCAGCCTGACGTCGCACAGCGCGGCCGTGCGTGCGCAAGCCATCGAGCACAACATCGAATGCATCGAACTGGGGCGTGCCTTGGGTTCGAAGGCGCTGACGGTGTGGGTGGGCGATGGCGCCAACTTTCCCGGCCAGCACAACCTGCGCGGCGCGCTGGAGCGTTATCTCGACAGCATGCGCGACATCTACGGCGCCCTGCCCGCCGACTGGAACATCTTTATCGAACACAAGCTGTTCGAGCCCGCGTTCTATGCCACCACCATCGCCGACTGGGGCACCAGCTTTGCCTGCGCCAGCGCGCTGGGGCCGAAAGCCAAATGCCTGGTCGACCTGGGCCACCATGCGCCCAATACCAACATCGAGATGATCGTCGCGCGCCTGGCGCAGTTCGGCAAGCTGGGCGGCTTCCATTTCAACGACAGCAAATACGGCGACGACGACCTCGATTCGGGCAGCATCAACCCGTTCCAGCTGTTCCTTGTATTCAATGAGCTGGCCGATGCGGCCGCGCGCGACGGCGCCGCCTTCCATCCCGCTTACATGCTGGACCAGTCGCACAACGTGACGGACCCCATCGAAAGCCTGATGAGCAGCGCAGTCGAGGTGCAGCGCGCCTTCATCCAGTCCGCGCTGGTCGACCGCGCCGCCCTGCGCCAACACCAGGAAGCCAACGACGTGCACGCCTCGGCGCAGACGCTGAAGCAGGCGTTCCGCACCGATGTCAGCGCCATCCTGGCCATGGCGCGCCAGCGCTCGGGCGCCGCCATCGATCCCGTCGTTTGCTACCGCGGTAGCGGCTATCGGGAGCAGCGCGGCGTGGCGCGCCCCCCGAAGGCAGGCGCCAGCAGCAGCGGTATCGTGTAAGGCGGGTAGCGAGTGGGAGCATTGCTGCTTCCAGGCAAGCCGCCTGGAAGCAGGTAGAATGGCTGGCACTGGCGCCGCTCCCGGCGCCGTTTGTCATCCCCGGCACAGCGTTCTGTTGCAAGGCTGCGCCGTTACCAGGCTACCGCATGTCTTCTTTTTCTCCCGCTGCCCTGTTGCGCAATCTGAAACCCGATAATTTCACCATCGCCCTGCTCGTCACCGTGGCGCTGGCCACTTTCCTGCCCTGCACGGGCCAGACGGCCGTGGTCTTCGGCAACATCACCACGGTCGCCATCGGCGCCCTGTTCTTCCTGCACGGCGCCAAGCTGTCGCGCGAAGCGGTGGTGGCCGGCGCCATGCACTGGCGCTTGCACTTGCTGGTGCTGGCCAGCACCTTTGTCCTGTTTCCGCTGCTGGGCCTGGCCTTGCGCCCGCTGGCGCTGACCTTCCTCACGCCCGACCTGTACATGGGCATCTTGTTCCTGTGCGCGCTGCCGTCGACCGTGCAGTCCTCGATCGCCATGACGGCCATGGCGCGCGGCAACGTGCCGGCCGCCATCTGCAGCGCCTCGGCCTCGAACTTCATCGGCATTTTCCTCGCCCCCATCCTCGTCGGCCTGCTGGTGGCCAAGGGCGCGGAAAGCAAGTCGTCCGTGGACGCCGTGCTGTCCATCGTCATGCAGCTGCTGCTGCCGTTTTTGGCCGGCCAGTTCCTGCGCCGCTGGATCGGCCGCTGGGTCGACCGCCACAAAGCCACCCTGAAATACGTTGACCAGGGTTCGATCTTGCTGGTGGTCTACACGGCCTTCAGCGAAGCCGTCAGCGAAGGCCTGTGGCATACGATCTCGGTGGAAACGCTGGTGGCGCTGGGCCTGATCAGTCTGCTGCTGCTGGCGCTGGTGCTGGGCATCTCGACCTTTGTCAGCCGCCGCCTGGGGTTCAACAAGGAAGATGAAATCGCCATCGTCTTTTGCGCCTCGAAGAAAAGCCTGGCCAGCGGCGTGCCGATGGCCAAGGTGCTGTTTTCCACGCGTTCGCTGGGCATGGTGATCTTGCCGCTGATGCTGTTCCACCAGATTCAGCTGATGATTTGCGCCGTGATCGCGCAACGCTATGCGCGGCGCGACGAGGAGGCCGTGGCGCGCGCCTAGGGAGGCTGGCCTTACTTGCGCACTGGCCACGTTAGCGTGTCGAGCAAGCTTGCCGGCGCCTTGCCCGTGTCCAGACCCGTGGGGGGATATTCTCCCGCGCGGGGAATATGGTGGGTGCCGAATAGCCAGTCGAAGACGGGGAACAGCCCTGCGAAATTACGGTCGAAATGTTCCGCTTGCGCAGAGTGATGAATGCGATGGTACTGCGGTGAATTGAACAACATCCAGCAAGGGCCAAAGCCGGCCCGGACATTCATGTGCGGGAAAACGTGATACAGGCCCAGAACCCCGTACATTCCCAATATCGCCAAGTTGGTCTTGAACAAGATACCGGCAAGCAGGTAGATACTGAGCGCCTTGATGCCCGCTTCGGCCCAATAATGCCTGGTCGTTGTGCTGGCATTCATGGCCGCATCGCTGTGATGGAAGGAATGCATGGCCCACATGGCGGGCACGCGATGTTGCACCCGATGAAAGGCATATTCCAGAAAATCCATCGAGAGCGCATACACGACGAATGCCGGTACCAGCATCCAGCCTGAAGCGTCGAGATCGATGAGCCCGCCGCCGGCCGCATTGACCAGCCGTACCGTGACGATGGCCGTGAGCGGGGCAAGCATCGCGCCACTGGCGGCATAGATGATCATATACGCCAGATTGAAGCGCGACGCGCCAGCGGGCTGCTGTTCCAGGGGATGGCGCCTCTCGATGGCCAATGCCAGAAGAATGACCGCCAGCAGTATCAAGGGGCCAAGCAGTACCGCTGCGTATCCCATCGTTTAACCCTGGAAAGTAGTTGATATTCTTCTATTTTTAAAAATAGTCCGACTATCCGCATCTGTCAATGCCATTGGCATAGTCTTGACCCACGCAATGGCAGAACGCTATATATCGGTGTATATTACGAGCCTGGTTCTCTTCTCATCAAGGATACGATCATGCGCCTCACCTCCCTCGCCACACTGCTCGGCGCCGCCCTCTTTGCCACCGCCGCCTCGTCCGCCCTTGCCGGCGAAGTGGTCGTGTCGGCCGCAGCCAGCCTGACGAATGCGTTCAAGGAGGCGGCGCAGGGCTATGAGGCGCAGTATCCGGGCAGCAAGGTGTCCCTGAACTTCGCCGCCTCGGGCGTGCTGCTGCAGCAGATCGTCAAGGGCGCGCCCGTGGACGTGTTTGCCTCAGCCGACCAGGAAACCATGGATGCGGCGCAAAAGCAGGGCCTGGTGCTGCCGGCCGACCGCATGGACTTCGTCGGCAACAGCCTGGTGCTGATCGTGCCGCACGACAGCAAGCTGGGCATCAAGAGCTTGAGCGACCTGACGCACAAGGACGTGACCCGCGTGGCAATCGCCAATCCGGCCAGCGTGCCCGTCGGCCGTTACTCGGAAGGCGCGCTGAAGAAGGCCAAGCTGTGGGACGCCGTGCAAGCGAAGGCCATCGGCACGCAGAACGTGCGCCAGTCGCTCGACTATGTGGCGCGCGGCGAAGTCGATGCGGGCTTTGTCTACGCCACGGACGCGGCCATCATGAAAGACAAGGTAAACGTGGTGCTGGAGGTGCCTTTGGCCTCGCCCGTGCTGTACCCGATCGCCACCATCAAGGGCAGCGGCAACGCGGCCGAAGCGAAGCGCTTCGTCAGCTACCTGCAGACGGCGTCGGCGCAAGCCATCCTCGCCAAGTACGGTTTCAAGAAGCCATAAGGCAAACGACTGCACATGGATATCGCCTGGACTGCGCTGGCCCTGTCGCTCAAAGTGGCGGCATGGGCCACGGCGCTCAATTTGTTGCTCGGCATCGGCACGGGCTATCTGCTGGCGCGCACGCGTTTTCCCGGGCGAGAGTTGCTCGACGCCCTGTTGACCCTGCCGATGGTGATGCCGCCGACCGTGCTCGGCTATTACCTGCTGGTGCTGCTGGGCCGGCGCGGCACCCTGGGCATCTGGTTGCAGGACAACTTCGGCATCAACCTGATTTTTACGTGGCAGGGCGCCGTGATCGCTTCCACCGTGGTCGCCTTTCCCCTCGTCTTCAAGCCGGCGCGCGCCGCCTTCGAGGCCGTCGACGGCCAGCTCGAGCAGGCGGCCCGCGTGCTGGGCATTTCCGAAATGGCGATTTTCTTTCGCGTCACGTTACCGCTGGCCTGGCGCGGCATCCTGGCCGGCGTGCTGCTGGGATTCGTGCGCGCGCTGGGCGAATTCGGCGCCACCCTGATGGTGGCCGGCAGCATCCCCGGCAAGACGCAGACCCTGTCGGTGGCCGTGTACGAAGCCGTGCAGGCGGGCCAGGACGACGTGGCCAATACGCTGGTGCTGATCACCTCCCTGGTCTGCATCGTGGTGCTGCTGTCGGCTGGCCGCCTGGCGCCCGGGCGCGTCGCGCATAAATGACGCTGAGGATGACGCCCATGCAACTCGACCTCGACCTCCGCGCCACCTTGCGCTCCGGCAAACGCCGCTTCGACCTGCAGGTGCAATGCACGTCCAGCAGCCAGCGCATCGCCATGTATGGCCCGTCCGGCGCCGGCAAGAGCATGACCTTGAAAGCCATTGCCGGTCTCTTCACGCCGGACGAAGGCCATATCCGCCTGAATGGCCGCACCCTGTTCGACTCGGCCGCCGGCATCAACCTGCCGCCGCAGCAGCGCAACGTCGCCTACCTGTTCCAGGATTACGCGCTGTTCCCGCACCTGACGGTGCGCCAGAACGTGGGCTTTGGCCTGAGCCGCGGCTGGTTCAATCCGCGTGCGCGCGAAAAATTGCAGAAGGTCGAGCATTGGCTCGATGCCTTCCACTTGCAGGAACTGGCGCACCAGTTCCCCGACGAGTTGTCCGGAGGCCAGCGCCAGCGGGTGGCGCTGGCGAGGGCGCTCGTGGCCGAACCGAGCGCGCTGCTGCTCGACGAGCCGTTTGCCGCCCTCGATCCGGCCCTGCGTGTCAAAATGCGGCTGGAACTGAGCCAGTGGCAGCAGCGCCTGGACGTGCCCATGATCCTGATCACGCACGATCCGGAAGATGCGCGCATCCTGGGCGAACACGTGCTGTACTTGCGCGACGGACAGATCGATAACAGGGAAGAGCACATGGCATTGGGGGAACGCATTGGATAAATCAGCGGCAGCGGAAATCGGCCTGGAAGGCTCGGTATGGATGACGGTGGGCGGAGAAAACCTCGGTGGCGCCGGCAGGGTGGAGTTGCTGGGCGCCATCGCCGAATGCGGCTCCATCACGCAGGCGGCCAAGCTTGTGAAGATGAGCTACAAGGCGGCCTGGGACGCCATCGACGCGATGAACAACCTGGCCGGCGAACCGCTGGTCGAGCGCCTGACGGGCGGCAAGGGCGGCGGCGGCACGCGGCTGACGCAGCGGGGGCGCCAGCTGGTCGACAATTTCCGCATCATCGAGCGCGAGCATGCACGCTACCTGCGCCAGCTGGGCAGCCAGGCCGAAGGCATCGCCGACGATCTTTTACTCATTCGGAGAATGGCCATGAAAACGACGGCACGCAATCAATTCCTGGGCAAGGTGGCTGAACTGAAACAGGGCGCCGTCAACGACGAAGTCACCCTGGAGTTGCCCGGTGGCCAGCACATCGTGGCCATCGTCACCCAGGGCAGCAGCGCAAGCCTGGGCCTGGTGCCGGGCGCGGAAGCGTTTGCGCTGATCAAGGCCTCGTCCATCATCCTCGTGACCGACAGCGAAGGCGCGCGCTTTTCCGCGCGCAACCAGCTGGCCGGCACGGTCACGCGCGTGCAGACGGGCGCCGTCAACACGGAAGTGGTACTGGACTTGCCGCGCGGCGGCACGATTGCCGCCATCATCACCAACCAGAGCTGCACCGACCTGGGTATCGTCATCGGCAGCAGCGTGACGGCGATATTTAAAGCGTCCAGCGTGATACTCGGTGTGCCCGCATAAGTGCGTAGGTCGGATTAGCGCAGCGTAATCCGACAACATTGTTGCCGCGTCCTGTCGGATTACGCGCGTGGCGCTAATCCGACCTTGTATTATTCCCTTCATGCCGTTCGTGATATTGCGAACGGTATCGACCGCTGTCAAAATCTTGGTAGGCATATCAAGACC
>NZ_FNHA01000019.1:0-63239 GCF_900103595.1 Janthinobacterium sp. OK676 | reverse complement strand
GACAAAGAAATGGTCATGCCAGGCGATAACGTGTCGATCACCGTCAAGCTGATCAACCCGATCGCGATGGAAGAAGGTCTGCGCTTCGCTATCCGTGAAGGCGGCCGTACCGTCGGCGCCGGCGTGGTTGCAAAAATCCTCGCATAAGGAAATGTTATGCTTCCACCCGGGGCGTCCTGGGTGGTAGAATAGCACTCCTCGAAAGTTTTACGTAGGGACGTAGCTCAATTGGCAGAGCGTCGGTCTCCAAAACCGAAGGTTGGGGGTTCGATGCCCTCCGTCCCTGCCACCGTCAAGGTGCAGGGCACCGAAAGTAGAAAAATGTCAAATCAATCCGTGCAAACCGTTAGCACGTCGAGTGACAAGATAAAAGTCGCGCTGGCAATAGTGGCTGCGATTGCAGGAGTAGTCGGGTTTTATTACCTGGCAGGCCAACCAGCTCTGGTGCGTGCAAGCGCGCTTGTGGCTGGTTTGGTTATTGCTGTTGCGCTCTTGTATGTCTCGACGACCGGCCGTGAATTTCTCAATTTCGCCAAAGAAGCAGTGCGCGAAACCAAGAAAGTCGTTTGGCCGACCCGCAAAGAAGCCACGCAGATCACTGCGATCGTGTTTGCCTTTGTGCTGGTCATGGCGATTTTCCTGTGGGGTACGGATAAATTGCTCGAGTTTTTGTTGTATGACGTAATTCTTGGTTGGAAAAAATAATGAGCGAAAATGTGCATGATGAAGCGGCGGACGAATCCGTTCCGGGCGACGCTCCGGCAGCGGATACTGGTGCAGCGCTGAGCGTGCCAGTGAGCAGCAAGCGCTGGTATGTCGTGCATGCTTATTCCGGCATGGAAAAAAGCGTCATGCGCGCACTGACCGAGCGCATTGAGCGCGCGGGCATGCAAGACCAGTTCGGCCAGATCCTCGTGCCGATCGAAGAAGTGGTTGAAGTCAAGAATGGTGTGAAGTCGGTCACCGAACGTCGTTTCTATCCTGGCTATGTGCTGGTTGAAATGGAAATGACGGACGAGAGCTGGCACTTGGTCAAGAACACCAGCAAGGTTACCGGTTTCATCGGTGGCAAATCGAACAAGCCGACGCCGATCTCCGCGCGCGAAATCGATGCCATCATGCGCCAGATGCAGGAAGGTGTTGAAAAGCCCCGTCCGAAGACCTTGTACGAAGTGGGCGAGCAAGTCCGCATCAAGGATGGTCCGTTCACCGATTTCAACGGCAATGTCGAAGAAGTCAATTACGAGAAATCCAAAGTGCGCGTTTCTGTCACCATCTTCGGCCGCGCTACTCCGGTAGAGCTCGAATTCGGCCAGGTCGAAAAAGTTTAAATCTGTATCAAGCGCCACCAGGAGCGTCCCGGTTTTATCAGGGAAATCCGGTCAGAGGAGCCCCGCCAGGGTAGGATCGGCGGGGCGCTACTACTCAATCCAAGATAGGAGCCATCATGGCAAAGAAAATCATTGGTTTTATCAAGCTGCAAGTGCCAGCTGGTAAAGCAAACCCATCCCCACCAATCGGTCCAGCTCTGGGTCAACGTGGTCTGAACATCATGGAATTCTGCAAGGCCTTCAATGCACAGACCCAAGGTCTGGAGCCAGGCATGCCGATTCCAGTCGTGATCACCGCGTTTGCGGACAAGTCCTTCACGTTCGTGATGAAGACGCCTCCAGCAACCTACCTGATCAAAAAAGCTGCTGCGATCACCAAAGGTTCGCCGAAGCCACATACCGACAAAGTCGGTACGCTGACCCGCGCACAAGCTGAAGAAATCGCTAAATTGAAAACCCCTGATCTGACCGCTGCCGACATGGATGCTGCTGTGCGCACCATCGCTGGTTCCGCTCGTTCGATTGGTATCACGGTGGAAGGTGTTGTATAATGGCTAAGTTATCCAAACGTATCAAGGCTTTGAAAGCCAAAGTCGACCGTACCAAAGTGTACGCTTTCGACAACGCTGTCGCTCTGATCAAAGAGTGCGCAACGGCCAAGTTCAATGAATCGATCGACGTATCGGTACAACTGGGTGTTGACCCTAAGAAATCCGACCAAGTGGTGCGCGGCTCCGTCGTGCTGCCAGCTGGTACCGGCAAAACCGTACGCGTTGCAGTATTCGCGTCGGGCGAAAAAGCGGAAGCTGCCAAAGCAGCTGGCGCCGACATCGTTGGTATGGAAGACCTGGCTGAGCAGATCAAAGCCGGCGACATGCCTTTCGACATCGTTATCGCTTCGCCAGATACCATGCGTATCGTTGGTACCCTGGGTCAGATCCTGGGCCCACGCGGCATGATGCCTAACCCGAAAGTTGGCACTGTTACTCCTGACGTCGCTACCGCCGTGAAAAACGCGAAAGCCGGTCAAGTTCAGTACCGTACCGACAAATCCGGTATCATCCACGCTACCATCGGCCGTAAATCGTTCGCTGACGCAGATCTGAAGTCGAATCTGGTCGCACTGATCGACGCACTGAACAAAGCCAAGCCAGCATCGAGCAAAGGCGTGTACCTGCGCAAGGTTTCGCTGTCGTCGACCATGGGCGCTGGCGTCCGTGTTGACCAGGCTAGCCTGGCAGCTTAAGTAACAGAATCAAGTCCTGTAGCGCCTTCGGGCGCTGCGGGCGCATCTTTGGGCTGTCTGCCCGGTGTTCGCACCAGGCAGGCAGACAATCAAAGACCGTTGGGCCGACTGCGATCGCACATGCAGAAGGTTAATAGGCTGGCCGGCAACGGCCAGTGCCCAACGCAGATGGTGTACCCGAACAAGTTTTGTAGTCCTCATGCTGCGTGAATTCATCCGCTCAGTTTAGTACTTCTTGACTTCGGACGCCGTGTTCGAACCGATGCAAGGCGCTCAACCACTCGGTTGTGATTGCCGAACATCATTTAAGGAGGTTGACCGTGAGTCTCAATCTGAATGACAAAAAGGCCGTCGTCGCCGAAGTTTCCGCACAAGTAGCAAATGCGCAAACGATCGTCGTGGCCGAATATCGTGGCATCCAGGTTGGTCACTTGACGCAACTGCGTGCTAAAGCGCGTGCCCAAGGCGTGTACCTGCGTGTGTTGAAAAACACTCTGGCTCGTCGCTCCGTTGAAGGTACCGCATTCGCCAGCCTGGCAGATGCCATGACCGGCCCGTTGATCTACTCGATCTCGGCCGATGCCGTTGCAGCAGCTAAAGTCATCGCTGACTTCGCTAAAACCAACGACAAACTGGTCATCAAAGCAGGTAACTACGCAGGCAAGCCGCTGGATACAGCTGCTGTCACCGCGTTGGCGAGCATTCCTAGCCGTGAAGTCCTCATTTCGCAGTTGTTGGGCGTTATGCTGGCTCCGGTTTCGGGCTTTGCACGTGGTCTGGCTGCCCTGGCAGCGAAAAAAGGCGAAGGCGCCGAAGCTCCTGCAGAAGCAGCAGCAGAAGAAGCCCCAGCAGCCGCTTAATTGCGCGCGCTTTTTTCTCTCAGTACCAATCTGATGTAACTAACGTAATAAATTTAGGAGTTTCAAAATGGCAATTAGCAAAGACGATATCCTGGAAGCAGTTAGCGCCATGTCCGTAATGGACCTGAACGACCTGGTTAAAGCATTCGAAGAAAAATTCGGCGTGTCCGCAGCAGCAATGGCTTCGGCCGGTCCTGCAGCAGGCCCAGCAGCAGCTGCTGAAGAGCAAACCGAGTTCAACGTTGTTCTGGACACCTTCGGCGCAAACAAAGTTGGCGTCATTAAAGCAGTTCGCGAAATCACCGGCCTGGGCTTGAAAGAAGCTAAAGACCTGGTCGATGGCGCACCAAAAACTGTGAAAGAAGCAGTGTCGAAAGCTGACGCTGAAGCTGCAGTGAAGAAACTGGTTGAAGCCGGCGCAACCGCTTCGATGAAGTAATATCTGTACCGGCGGCAGTTAGCGCCCGAGTCAAAGTCTGAGGTTTCCCCTCGCAAGGGGGGAAATCCGACTTTGGCTCCTTTGTCGTCTGCATCGTATTTGTCACGTAGTTGTAGCAGCAGTTTTTATTCGATTCAAGCCGGAAAGCAGAGCCTTGAGGTTTCGTCTGTGTCACACGCAGCGGTGCAAACGAACACTTGCAAAACCTGAATTTTCTATCCTTTCTGTCACTCACGGAGTGTCCATGCACTACTCATTTACTGAGAAGAAACGCATTCGCAAATCATTCGCGAAGCGCGCCAACGTTCACCACGTTCCGTTCCTGCTGGCGACCCAGCTCGAGTCTTATCATAGCTTCTTGCAAGAGGACATAGCACCGTCCGGCCGCAAGAATGATGGCCTGCAGTCGGCTTTCACCTCGATTTTCCCTATCGTTTCGCACAATGGTTTTGCGCGTCTCGAATTCTTGTCGTACGTTCTGGGCGATCCTGCCTTCGACGTCAAAGAATGTCAACAACGTGGCCTGACGTTCGCGTCGCCGCTGCGCGCGAAAGTGCGTCTGGTGATCCTGGACAAGGAATCGCCAACCAAGCCCGTCGTCAAAGAGATGAAGGAACAGGAAGTCTACATGGGCGAATTGCCGCTCATGACGACCACCGGTTCGTTCGTGATCAACGGCACGGAGCGCGTTATCGTTTCCCAGTTGCACCGTTCGCCTGGCGTGTTCTTCGAGCACGACCGCGGCAAGACCCACTCGTCCGGTAAGCTGCTGTTCTCCGCGCGTATCATTCCTTACCGCGGTTCGTGGCTGGACTTCGAGTTCGACCCGAAAGACATCCTGTTCTTCCGCGTCGACCGCCGCCGCAAGATGCCGGTAACGATCCTGCTCAAAGCCATCGGCATGTCGCACGAGCAAATCCTGGCCAATTTCTTCGTCTTCGACAATTTCAACCTGCGCTCCGAAGGCGCGGAGATGGAATTCGTCGCCGAGCGTCTGCGCGGCGAAGTGGCGCGTTTCGACATCGTCGACAAGTCGGGCAAGACCCTGGTGCTGAAAGACAAGCGTATCAACGCGAAACACGTGCGTGATATCGAAGCTGCCGGCATCAAGCACATTTCCGTACCGGAAGACTACCTGCTGGGCCGCGTATTGGCGAAGAATATCGTCGATGGCGACACCGGTGAAGTCGTCGCTTCCGCGAACGATGAGCTGACCGAAGATCTGCTGGGCCGCTTGCGCGACGCCAACATTTCCGAAATCCAAACGTTGTACACGAACGACCTGGATCAGGGCGCCTACATCTCGCAAACCCTGCGTATCGACGACACCGCCGACCAGATGGCTGCGAAAGTGGCGATCTACCGCATGATGCGTCCAGGCGAACCGCCAACGGAAGACTCCGTTGAAGCGCTGTTCAACGGCCTGTTCTACAACTCGGACCGCTACGACCTGTCGGCCGTGGGCCGCATGAAGTTCAACCGCCGCATTGGCCGCGATGAACTGACGGGCGCCATGACCCTGTCGAACGAAGACGTGCTGGCCGTGATCAAGATCCTGGTGGAACTGCGCAATGGCCGCGGCGAAGTCGACGATATCGATCACTTGGGTAACCGTCGCGTACGTTGCGTGGGCGAACTGGCAGAGAATCAATTCCGCGCCGGCCTGGTGCGTGTTGAGCGCGCCGTCAAGGAACGCCTCGGCCAAGCCGAAGCGGACAACCTGATGCCGCACGACCTGATCAACTCGAAGCCGATTTCGGCTGCGATTCGCGAGTTCTTCGGTTCGTCCCAGCTGTCGCAGTTCATGGACCAAACCAATCCTCTGTCGGAAATTACCCACAAGCGCCGCGTATCGGCTCTGGGACCCGGCGGTCTGACACGCGAACGCGCCGGCTTTGAAGTGCGCGACGTGCATCCGACCCACTACGGCCGCGTCTGCCCGATCGAGACACCGGAAGGTCCGAACATTGGTCTGATCAACTCGCTGGCGTTGTATGCCCGCCTGAATGAATACGGCTTCCTGGAAACCCCGTACCGCAAGGTCGAAGGCTCCAAGATTACCGATCAGATCGACTACCTGTCCGCCATCGAAGAAGGCCGCTACATCATCGCTCAGGCGAATGCGACCATCAACGACGAAGGCATGCTGTCCGATGAACTGGTCTCGGCCCGTGAAGCCGGCGAAACCATCCTGGTATCCCCAGAGCGCATCCAGTACATGGACGTGGCGCCGGGCCAGATCGTTTCCGTCGCTGCCTCGCTGATTCCGTTCCTCGAACACGATGATGCGAACCGTGCATTGATGGGCGCCAACATGCAACGCCAGGCTGTGCCTTGCTTGCGTCCGGAAAAAGCGCTGGTCGGTACCGGTATCGAACGCACCGTTGCGGTCGACTCGGGCACCACCGTGCAAGCGCTGCGTGGCGGTATCGTCGATTACATCGATGCGGGCCGTGTCGTGATTCGCGTCAACGATGACGAAGCGACCGCTGGTGAAGTGGGCGTCGACATCTACAACCTGATCAAGTACACCCGTTCGAACCAGAACACCAACATCAACCAGCGTCCTATCGTGCAAGTGGGCGACCGTGTTGCCAAGCGCGACGTGATCGCCGACGGCGCATCGACCGACCTGGGTGAATTGGCACTGGGCCAGAACATGACCGTGGCCTTCATGCCATGGAATGGTCTGAACTTCGAAGATTCGATCCTGATCTCGGAAAACGTCGTCAAAGACGACCGCTACACCTCGATTCACATCGAAGAGTTGTCGGTTGTGGCCCGTGACACGAAACTGGGCGCGGAAGAAATTACGCGCGACATCTCGAACCTGGCTGAAAATCAGCTGGCACGTCTGGATGAATCCGGTATCGTCTACATCGGCGCTGAAGTGCAAGCCGGCGACACCCTGGTCGGTAAAGTGACGCCTAAAGGCGAAACCCAGCTGACCCCGGAAGAGAAGCTGCTGCGCGCGATCTTCGGCGAAAAAGCCTCGGACGTGAAAGATACGTCGCTGCGCGTGCCTTCGGGCATGATCGGTACCGTGATCGACGTGCAAGTCTTCACCCGTGAAGGCATCGTGCGCGACAAACGTGCCCAGCAAATTATCGATGACGAACTGAAACGTTTCCGTCTGGATTTGAACGACCAGATGCGTATCGTTGAAGGCGATGCCTTCCAGCGTCTGGAAAAGATGCTGATCGGCAAAGTTGTCAACGGCGGCCCTAAAAAGCTGGCCAAAGGCGCCAAGATCACCAAGGAATACCTGGCCGATCTGGACAAATACCACTGGTTCGACATCCGCCCTGCGGACGACGATGCGGCGGTAGCGCTGGAAGCGATCAAGGAATCGATCAACGAGAAGCGTCACCAGTTCGATCTGGCCTTCGAAGAGAAGCGCAAGAAACTGACGCAAGGCGATGAGCTGCAACCAGGCGTGCAAAAAATGGTCAAGGTGTACCTGGCCGTGAAACGCCGCCTGCAGTCGGGCGACAAGATGGCAGGTCGCCACGGTAACAAGGGTGTGGTTTCCCGTATTGTTCCTGTGGAAGACATGCCATACATGGCCGACGGCACGCCAGCCGACGTTGTGCTGAACCCGCTGGGCGTTCCTTCGCGGATGAACGTTGGTCAGATTCTCGAGACTCACCTGGGCTGGGCTGCCAAGGGTCTGGGTATCCGCATCGGCGAAATGCTGAAGGCGCAAACCAAGGTCGAGCAAGTGCGCAAGTACCTGACGACGATCTACAACGACAACGGCCGTGCGGAAGACTTGAACGACTTCGACGACGAAGAGATCATGAAGCTGGCGGAAAACCTGAAAAAAGGTGTTCCATTCGCCACGCCAGTGTTCGACGGCGCCAATGAAGCCGAGATCCGCCGCATGCTGGACCTGGCGTATCCGGACGACATCGCCAAGAACCTGGGCATGACCGCGTCGAAAAACCAGGTGACCATGTATGACGGTCGCACCGGTGAAGCGTTCGAGCGCAAGGTTACTGTCGGCGTCATGCACATGCTGAAACTGCATCACTTGGTCGATGACAAGATGCATGCGCGTTCGACCGGTCCTTACTCGCTGGTGACGCAACAGCCACTGGGCGGTAAAGCCCAGTTCGGTGGTCAGCGTTTCGGTGAGATGGAAGTCTGGGCACTGGAAGCGTATGGCGCGTCGTATGTCTTGCAAGAGATGTTGACCGTCAAGTCCGATGACGTGAATGGCCGTACCAAAGTGTACGAGAACCTCGTCAAGGGCGACCACGTGATCGACGCCGGCATGCCGGAATCGTTCAACGTGCTGGTCAAGGAAATCCGTTCGCTGGGTATCGATATCGACCTCGAACGCAACTAAACGACAGCACCCTGTCATTTGGTTTGGGAAACACAAAGCCCGGCTGGGAAACCACGCCGGGCAATGTAGTCTCAGGAATATAGAAATTTAATCACCTCTGGAGTGATACATGAAAGCACTGCTCGATCTATTCAAGCAAGTACAGACCAACGAGACCTTCGATGCAATCAAGATCGGTCTCGCTTCGCCTGAGAAAATCCGTTCGTGGTCCTACGGCGAAGTCAAAAAGCCGGAAACCATCAACTACCGTACCTTCAAGCCTGAGCGCGACGGCCTGTTCTGCGCCAAGATCTTTGGCCCGATCAAGGATTACGAATGCCTGTGCGGCAAGTACAAGCGCCTGAAACACCGCGGCGTGATCTGCGAAAAGTGCGGCGTCGAAGTCACCCTGGCCAAAGTGCGCCGCGAGCGCATGGGCCACATCGAGCTGGCCTCGCCGACCGCGCACATCTGGTTCCTGAAGTCCTTGCCGTCGCGTCTGGGCATGGTCCTGGACATGACCCTGCGGGACATCGAACGCGTGCTGTACTTTGAAGCATACGTCGTGACCGATCCGGGCATGACTCCGCTGAAAAAGTGCCAGATCATGTCGGAAGACGATTACGCCGCCAAGTACGAAGAGTACGGCGACGACTTCACCGCCTTCATGGGCGCCGAAGGTATCCGTGAACTGCTGCGCTCGATCGACATCCACCGCGATGCCGAAACCCTGCGCGTGGAACTGAAGGAATCGAAATCCGAAGCCAAGATCAAGAAATACGCGAAGCGCCTGAAAGTGCTGGAAGCGTTCCAACGTTCGGGCATCAAGCCTGACTGGATGATCATGGAAGTGCTGCCAGTGCTGCCGCCGGAACTGCGTCCGCTGGTACCGCTGGATGGCGGCCGTTTCGCGACCTCGGATCTGAACGATCTGTATCGCCGCGTCATCAACCGTAACAACCGTCTGAAACGCCTGATGGAGCTGCGCGCTCCAGAGATCATCACGCGCAACGAAAAGCGCATGCTGCAAGAAGCGGTCGATTCGCTGCTGGACAACGGCCGTCGCGGCAAAGCGATGACCGGCGCCAACAAGCGTCCGCTGAAATCGCTGGCAGAGATGATCAAGGGCAAGGGCGGCCGTTTCCGTCAAAACTTGCTGGGCAAACGCGTCGATTACTCCGGTCGTTCGGTCATCGTCGTGGGCCCGCAATTGAAACTGCATCAGTGCGGCTTGCCGAAACTGATGGCGCTGGAACTGTTCAAGCCATTCATTTTCAATAAACTGGAACTGATGGGTCTGGCTACCACGATCAAGGCCGCCAAAAAGCTGGTCGAGATCCAGGAGCCGGTCGTGTGGGACATCCTGGAAGACGTGATCCGTGAACATCCGATCATGTTGAACCGCGCACCTACGCTGCACCGTCTGGGTATTCAGGCGTTCGAGCCAGTCCTGATTGAAGGCAAGGCCATCCAGCTGCACCCGCTCGTCTGCGCCGCATTCAACGCCGACTTTGACGGTGACCAAATGGCGGTCCACGTTCCTCTGTCGATCGAAGCGCAGATGGAAGCACGCACCCTGATGCTGGCATCGAACAACATCCTGTTCCCATCGAACGGCGAACCGTCGATCGTGCCGTCGCAGGATATCGTGCTCGGTCTGTACTACGCGACCCGCGAAGCGATCAATGCGAAGAACGAAGGGATGATGTTCCCTGACGTGTCGGAAGTGATCCGCGCCTACGACAACAAGGAAGTCGAACTGACGACCCGCGTCACCGTGCGTATTACCGAATACCCGAAAAACGCCGAAACGGGCGAATTCGAGAAAACGGTAACGCGTTACGAAACGACGATCGGCCGTGCGATCCTGTCGGAAATTCTGCCAAAAGGCCTGCCGTTCTCCGTCCTGAACCGCGCGCTGAAAAAGAAAGAAATTTCCAAGCTGATCAACACGTCGTTCCGCAAGTGCGGCCTGCGCGCCACCGTGGTGTTCGCAGACAAACTGATGCAATCGGGTTTCCGCCTGGCGACACGCGCCGGTATCTCGATCTGCGTCGACGACATGCTGGTACCGCCTCAAAAAGTCACCTTGATCGCGACGGCCGAATCGGAAGTCAAGCAGATCGAACAGCAATACGCTTCGGGTCTCGTGACCGCCGGCGAGCGTTACAACAAGGTCGTCGATATCTGGGGCAAGACCTCCGATGAAGTCGGCAAGGCCATGATGGACCAGCTGAAAGTCGAAGACGTGATCCGCCGCGACGGTACGCAGTCGACGCAAGAATCGTTCAATGCCATTTACATGATGGCCGACTCCGGTGCGCGTGGTTCCGCAGCCCAGATTCGCCAGTTGGCCGGTATGCGTGGTCTGATGGCCAAACCGGATGGTTCGATTATCGAAACGCCGATTACCGCGAACTTCCGCGAAGGTCTGAACGTTTTGCAGTACTTCATTTCGACCCACGGCGCTCGTAAAGGTCTGGCCGATACGGCGCTGAAAACGGCAAACTCGGGTTACCTGACCCGTCGTCTGGTCGACGTGACGCAAGACTTGGTGGTGATCGAGGACGATTGCGGCACCATGAACGGTACCGTCATGAAGGCCCTGGTTGAAGGTGGTGAAGTCATCGAACCGTTGCGCGACCGTATCCTCGGCCGCGTGGTGGTGCATGACGTCGTCAATCCTGAAACCCAGGAAACCCTGTATGACGCCGGCACCCTGATGGACGAAGACATGGTCGAAGAGATCGAGCGTCTGTCCATCGATGAAGTCAAGGTTCGCACGCCACTGACTTGCGACACGCGCTTCGGCCTGTGCGCCAAGTGCTATGGCCGCGACCTGGGCCGCGGCATGCTGGTCAACGCCGGCGAAGCCGTCGGTGTGGTGGCAGCGCAGTCGATTGGTGAGCCTGGTACCCAGCTGACCATGCGTACGTTCCACATTGGTGGTGCGGCATCGCGTGCGGCAGTGGCATCGTCGGTGGAAGCGAAATCGAACGGCACCATCCGCTTCACGGCAACCATGCGTTACGTGACGAACGGCAAGGGCGCGCAAATCGTCATTTCCCGTTCCGGCGAAGTGCTGATCACCGACGACCATGGCCGTGAGCGTGAGCGTCATAAAGTACCGTACGGCGCGACCCTGATCGTCAAGGACGGCATGGTCATCAAGGCCGGTACGGCCCTGGCAACGTGGGATCCGCTGACCCGTCCGATCATTACCGAATACGCCGGTCAAGTGCGTTTCGAGAACGTCGAAGAAGGCGTCACCGTAGCCCGTCAGGTCGACGAAGTGACCGGTCTGTCCACCTTGGTGGCGATCGATGCGAAACGTCGCGGTTCGCTGACCAAGACCCTGCGTCCGCAAGTCAAGCTGATCAACGACGCGAACGAAGAAGTCAAGATCGCCGGCACCGAACACTCGGTGGCGATCGGCTTCCAGGTCGGCGCGCTGATCATGGTCAAGGACGGTCAACAGGTATCGGTGGGTGAAGTGCTGGCACGTATCCCGACCGAATCGCAAAAAACGCGCGATATTACCGGTGGTCTGCCACGCGTTGCGGAACTGTTCGAAGCGCGCTCGCCGAAAGATGCCGGTATGCTGGCGGAAGTCACGGGTACGGTTGCGTTCGGTAAAGAAACCAAGGGCAAGCAGCGTCTGGAAATCACGGACATGGACGGCAACAAGCACGAGTTCCTGATTACCAAGGACAAGCAAGTGCTGGTGCATGACGGCCAAGTCGTGAACAAGGGCGAGATGATCGTGGACGGCCCGGCCGATCCGCAAGACATCCTGCGCCTGCTGGGTATCGAAGCGCTGGCTCGCTACATCGTCGACGAAGTTCAGGACGTGTACCGTCTGCAAGGCGTGAAGATCAATGACAAGCACATCGAAGTGATCGTGCGTCAGATGCTGCGCCGTGTTCAGATCGTCAATGCCGGCGACACCAACTACATCGTTGGCGAGCAGGTAGAGCGTTCGGAACTGCTGGACGAGAACGATCGCGTGACGTCGGAGAACAAGATCCCTGCGACCTACGAAAACGTCTTGCTGGGTATTACCAAGGCTTCGCTGTCGACCGATTCGTTCATCTCGGCCGCATCGTTCCAGGAAACCACCCGCGTGCTGACCGAAGCGGCGATCATGGGCAAGCGCGATGGTCTGCGCGGCCTGAAAGAGAACGTCATCGTCGGCCGCCTGATTCCTGGCGGTACGGGCCTGGCCTTCCACCGCGCACGCAAAGAGAAAGAAGCGTGGGAAGTGGAAGAGCGTCAAGCACTGCTGCTGGCCGAGAAAGCCTCGATGGCTGGCGAAGCTGCCGAAGCGCTGCAGGACATCGAAACTCAGCAACACCACGGCGACGAAGCGTAATCTGCGCTGCTAGCTGACAAGAACGGCACCTTCGGGTGCCGTTTTTTTATGTACAAGTGGAAGCTGCACAGGAAATGAAAGCACTGTCGAACCTCGCTGCCGGCCGATAAAACCACCCTGGCCGGTGAAGCCACCGAAGTTTTTCTGGCTATCGAGACCCGGCAACACCACGGCGACGAAGCGTGATCTGCGTTGCCAGCTGACAAGAACGGCACCTTCGGGTGCCGTTTTTTTATGCCTGTGTGCATTAACTCGTGCATCCATAAAAACAGCCTGAAATGCGGAAGTACCTGACGGCTCATTTATATCCGCCAGTATTACTATCGTCAATTGTTATTGATATGATGCATTGAAAGAAACGTGATCATCCCATGTCGCTTATTCATGCGTGGTATGTTTTATTGACAGTATGCGTCAATGGAGCGCAAGTCGGATATTAAAACTCTAGCTGAGCCACGCGGTTATTAATGGCTGAGATTGCGAATCAAATTGATCTATCGACATTCATCCCGGTTGCTTAATACATCAAATATCGCCGAGTTACTCTTAAGTCGAGCATGCTTGAATTGATGGGTTAAACCAGGCTGATGCTGATGCTGATGCTGATGCCGGCCGAGATTTCTACCCGACGTACCGAGGAATCTGAAGTGAGCGCTCACAAGGATGGCAGATTGCCAGCTAGCCGCCACTGTGCCAGTGTGCCTTGCCGCGCAAGGGCCCGCCCAATTGCTGGTAACTGCGCATGACAGCGTTGTTGCGGCGTCACGCCCTATTGCCTGCGCCACGCCAGTTTCCAGTTCATTCATGCTAAGATTTGGCGCATGATTGCACAAGCCCTGTTTACTCCAGCCCAGCAAAAGTTGCTGGGTTTGCTCTTTGTCCGCGTGAATGAAGGCTTTCATTTGAACGAGATCATGCGCCTGACGGGATTGGGCAGCGCGTCGGCGCAGCGGGAACTGCGTCGGCTGCATGACTCTGGCCTGATCACTTCCGAGCGTATCGGCAACGTGCGGCGCTTCTGGCCCAACAAGGAAAGCCTCGTGTATCCCGAGTTGAGTGGACTGGTGCAGAAAACCTTCGGCATCGTCGGCGTGCTCAGCATGACCCTGGCGCCCTTGCGTGATCAGCTCCACCTGGCCTTCGTGTCTGGCGCCACGGCAAAGGGGCAGGACATGCCTGGCAGCGCCATCGATTTGCTGCTGGTGGGCGAAGAAGCCAATTATGGTGATTTGTTGACCGGATTGGCCCCGGCCGAGCGAACCTTAAGGCGTAAAATCAATCCCAACCTATATACGCTGGCCGATTATCGCCGGCGACTGCGTGAAGGCCAGCCATTTCTGCTGCAGGTATTACAGCAGCCGAAGCTGTTTGTTATTGGCGATGAAGCGCTATTGCAGGCGCTGACATTGCCGGATTCTCCAATGCAGACGAATGACATGCCATCTGTATTCTAAAGCCGGGCCTGGAAAACAATTTCTGCTATAAAGTGAAATTGTTTGCTGGAATAATATCTGAGGCGGATAGATCGTATGATGAACAAATTGCAGGCTTTTGGTTTGATTGTTTCCCAGGCGGTGCGCGGCGAATTAACGTTTCCCACGAGTGTTAATTCCGCATTGCAATTGCAATTGGCCCTGGCGGAACCGGACTGCCATATCGACCATGCCATCAAGCTGGTCCTGGCCGAACCCTTGCTGGCGGCGCGCACGGTCGCGTTGGCCAACTCGGCCGTGTACAGCCGCGGCGAGGCGGCGCCCGTGACCAGCGTGCGCGCCGCCGTCATGCGCATGGGCTACCGCAATCTGTACGCACTGGTGGCGGCCATGGTGGTACGCCAGTTCGGCAGCAAGATCATCGACCCCGTCCTGCGCCAGAAGGCGACCCAGCTGTGGGAGCACACTGCCCACGTGGCGGCGCTGGCGCACGTGCTTGCCCGCCGCGTCACGCACGTCGATGCCGACACGGCGCTGTTCGCCGGCATCGTGCATGAGGTGGGCGGTTTTTACCTGTTGTCGCGTGCCGACGAATTTCCTGGCTTGCTCGACGACGATGCGGATCACTGGATGGAGTCCGCAGAAGAAATCATTTCCCGCGAAGTCATGAAGAAGCTTTTGATCCCGCTGGCAGTGAGCGAAGCCATCGAAGGCTTGCGCGATGGCTTGCTGTCGATCCCGCCTGATTCCCTGCTCGATACCTTATTGTTGGCGAAGCAACTGTCGCCCGTGTCCTCACCTTTGCAGGTGACGTACGTGGAAATGCTCACCCCTTCCGATTCCGTCATCGATTTCATCATCGACAACGACACCTTGCAAAGCATCCTGGCCGAGTCAAACGAGGAAGTGCGCTCGATGAGCGCCGCGCTGCTCGTCTGAGATAAGCACTGCCCGTCGGGCAGGGCGGCGAGGTTTGCCTGTCAGCGCCGCTCAGGGGCCGGGATGCAGCACCACCTTGATGCATTGCTCCTGTTTCTTCTGGAAGATATCGTAGCCGTGCGGCGCTTCGTCCAGGCGCAGGTGGTGGGAAATGATGGCACCTGGGTCGAGTTCGCCCTGCTGGATGCGTTCCAGCAGCGGCTGCATGTAGCGCTGCACGTGTGTCTGCCCCGTCTTGATGGTCAATGAACGGTTCATGATGGAGCCAAACGGAATCTTGTCGCTGAAGCCGCCATACACCCCCGGCACCGAGACGACACCGCCGTTGCGGCACGCCATCAAGGCTTCGCGCAGGGCCGTGGGCCGGTCCGACTCCAGTTTCATCGTCTGCTTGAGGCGGTCATAGATATAGCTGACGCCGGAACCGTGGGCCTCCATGCCGACGGCATCGATGCAGGCATCGGGGCCCCGTCCTCCCGTCATTTCCCGCAGAGCATCGGGTACGTCCACGGCATCGAAATGCAGGGTTTCCGCGCCGGACAGTTCGCGCGCCATGCGCAGGCGTTCCGGGTAATGGTCGATGGCGATGACGCGCTCGGCGCCGAGCAGGAAGGCGCTCTGGATGGCGAACTGCCCCACGGGGCCGCAACCCCACACGGCCACCACTTGGCCCGGCGCGATGCCGCAGGCTTCGGCCGCCATGTAGCCGGTCGGCAGTATGTCCGAGAGAAACAGGACCTGTTCATCCTTGAGCTCGTCCGGCACCTTGATGGGACCGACGTCGGCAAACGGCACGCGCACATATTCGGCCTGGCCGCCCGCATAGCCGCCCGTCAGGTGGGAATAGCCAAAGATGCCCGCGCCCGAATGGCCCCACATTTTTTCTGCCATGTAGGCGTTGGGATTGGAATTCTCGCACACCGAGTACAGCTGTTGTTCGCAAAAGAAGCAGCGTCCGCAGGCAATGGGAAACGGCACCACCACCCTGTCTCCCATCTTGAGTTTGCGCACCGCGGAGCCCGTTTCCACCACTTCGCCCATGAACTCATGGCCGAGGATATCGCCTTGCTCCATGCTGGGCACGACGCCATTGTAGAGGTGCAGGTCGGAGCCGCAGATGGCCGTGGAACTGACTTTGATGATGGCGTCGCCGGGATTGATGATGGCGGGATCAGGTACCTGTTCGACCCGTACGTCGCGCTTGCCGTGCCAGCAATTGGCTTTCATGACACACCTCCGTTTGATTGCGGTCGAGGGGCAGGCGCCGTGCCGCTGGCCTTGTGCAGCAGGCGCGTCTTGAAGCTGCGCTTGCCCGATGGCTGGCCCTCGGTGGTGCTGACCTCGCCCGTTTCCATCCACTGCTTGAAGCGGCGCAAGGTGGTCTCGATCTTGTAGGCGGGGGCCTGGCTGAACAGGCCAACCACGGCCGTGCCCACCTTGCCGGCCGGCGCCTGCATGTGCAGTTGCATCGTCACTACGGTGCCGCGCCCACCGGGGGCGGGCGACAGTTCCAGCGCCCCCGTTTCCGCATGGTTTTCCGCCGCGCGCCAGCGCATGCCCTGGCCCGGGCGTTCGTCTGTCAGTTCGCCTATCCACTCGCCTTCGACGCTGTTCCAGCGCGAGCGCCGCGCATCGATCACCTGCACCGATTGCAAGCCCGGCATGAAGCGGGGCAGGTTTTCCAGGTCGCGCCAGGCGCGGTAGCAATCGTCGGCGGAACGGTTGACGATGACGCTCTTTTGCAGCGCCAGTCCCTCTTCGCCGGGCGCGGGCAGTTCGCTCAGCTTGCGCGGCGCCAGTTGTGCGCTGGCGATATAGTCGATGGCCGTCACGCCTGCCACGACGGCGGCCGTTGCCGCCAGGCGCGTGCGCGCATGGCGCCGGCTGGCCATGGCCGCGCCCAGCAGCGACAGGTCCATGGCGTCGCCGGCGATGCGCGACCAGCGCCATGCCGGCCGGGTTTCTCCCCGCAGCAAGCCTACGCCGCACGCCATTTCGCGCAGGCCGATGGCGCGTATCCAGAATGGCGAAACGCCGCGCAGGCCGCTGGCCCGCGCCAGGCCGCGCGGCGCCACCAGCTGGGCCAGGCCCAGGCCGATGCTGAGCCAGCCAAGTGCCGTGATCAGGGCATGGTTGCCGCGCGGGGTATCGTCGGGAATACGCCGCCGCGACCGCATATCGGCCTCGCCGCGCGCGCTCGTGTAATGAAGAATGGCGTCGTGCCCATTCCCGGACGAAGCGGATGTTTCCGCTGGTAGTTCTGACTGCTGCTGCCATGTTGACGGACGCGCCGTGGCGCCATCGCTGATGTCTTCGCTTTGCATGCTGCCTCCCTTCAGTGTATGGGAATTAGGTAGCATGGTCTGGCACGCGTTCCGGCAGGCGTGCGCGAGATACGCTGGATCTGCGCCAGATCAAGCATCGGCGCGAAAAAAAACGGCAGCCCGGACTGGCGCTGCCGCTGTTGCGGGAGGGGTTTAATTTACTTCTGCTGCGCGATCCACCGGTCGACCTTGGCTTCCAGCAGTTTCAGGGGCAGGGTGCCGTCGCCGAGCACCACTTCGTGGAACTTCGGCAGGCTGAACTTGTCGCCGAGCGCCTGCTGCGCGCGCTGGCGCAGTTCGACGATTTTCAGCGCGCCGATCTTGTAGCCCAGGGCCTGGCCAGGCCACGCCATGTAGCGTTCCGTCTCGCTCCTCGCCACGGCGTCATAGCCGAGCGTGTCGCGCATGTATTTGATCGTCTGCTCGCGCGTCCAGCCCTTGGTGTGCAAGCCAGTGTCGACCACCAGGCGCACGGCGCGCAGCATCTCGTCGTTCAAGTGGCCGAAATACTGGGCCGGGTCCTCGAACAGGCCCATTTCCTTGCCCAGGGTTTCCGCATACAGGGCCCAGCCTTCCGTGAAGGCATTGTTGCCGCCGAAGCGGCGGAAGTTCGGCAAGTCCATCTCTTGCACCAGCGCCAGGTGGAAATGGTGGCCGGGCTTGCCTTCGTGCAGGAACAGGGTGGTCATGCCCGTGTCGCCATACAGTTTCGGATCCGTGACGACGGACCAGAACACGCCGGGGCGCGAGCCGTCGGCGGCCGGTGCCGTGTAGTGGTCGGCGGCCGTGTCGCGGCTCAGTTCAGGTTCCAGGCGCAAGTCCAGCGGCGCTTTCGGCACCAGGGTGAACAGGGCGGGCAATTTGCTGTCCAGCAGCACGTTCAGCTTGCGGTAGACGTCGAGCACTTCCTGTTCCGTCTTGAACGGGCGGTATTTCGCCTGTTCCGACACCCACACGGGCAAGCCGGCGGCCGGGCCGTTGTAGCCCATCTTCGGGCCCACGATCGCGTATTGTTCCTGGATGCGCGCCACTTCCTTCAAGCCGATGGCGTGGATCTGCTCCGGTTTCAGATCCGTCGTGGTGCTGCTGGCCACGCGTGCCTGGTACCAGGCCGCGCCATCGGGCAGGGCGCTCCAGCCGCTGCTCGTACGGCCGGCCGGCAGGTAGTCGCGTTCCATGAAGGTGGACAGGCGCTGCAGCGCAGGCATCAGCTTGACTTCGATGATGACGGTGTAGGTTTGCGTCAGGCGCGCCTTGTCCGCCTCGGAAAAGCTGGCCGGCAAGTTCTTGATGGGGGTGTAATAGACGCTGTCCTGCGGCGTGGCGCTGACGAGTTTCTTGAATTGCGGCAGCGCCGACTCCGTCAGCGCCTTCGGCAGCACGATGCCTTTTTGCATGCCGACTTTCATGTTGGCGATGGCCTGGTCTATCCAGCCCGGCAACTGGCCGATACGGCTCAGGTAAGCGTCATACTCCTTGACCGTCGTCAAAGGCTGCGATGCCTCGCCGCCCGCATAATTGGCCAGGGTGACGGGCATGCTGTCCATCTGGTTCAAAGGCAACAGGTATTCGGGGAAGCGCTCGAAACTGAGCGCCGTCGCCAGTTCATAGTCGAGAATGTCGTAGTTGATCTGGTCCTGGTGCGACAGCTGTGCACGGGCAATCCCGCGCAGGGTCTTCTGGTACTGGTGGTACAGGGCGAACTGTTTTGCGCGCGCGGCGGGCACGATGGCTGAACCGAGCTGGTCGTCAAAACGGTTGTCGCCGCTCTCGGTGGCATTGATCGGCTCGAAACGGGCCAGCGCATCGTAATATTTGTCGGCCAGCACTTGCAGCTGCTGCTTTGCTTTCGGCGCGCTGACGGCCACGCTTTTGGCCGCGGGCTGGGCCGCTTGCGTCATGGGCGCGTAGGCGAGCAACAGGGAGATGGTCAGGGTGCCGAGGGTGCCGGCGGCAAAACGATGCTTCATGCGCGATGTCCTTTGTAAGGAGGGTATGAACGGAGGCGTAGCGGGGTCGGGGTGGCCGGTCGCGATGGAGCAGCCGGGGCGTAAGCATACGCCATTGCCCAGTGCGTTTGGATAAATTGTGCGGGAGGAATGTTGCTATTTTGCCGTAGGCCGCAGGGCTGCTTTCATGCCTTGCCAGTGGCTGCTGGTCAAGGGAAGGCAGGCAGGGCAGGGCGTGGCGGCGATCAGGCTGCGGATCTGCTGCGCGCGTGCCGCCGTTTGCGGGTGTGAAGAAATCCAGTCCGGCACCTTGGCCTCGTTCTTGTCATCGAGCTGCTGGAAAAAGCGCAGCATGCCATCGGGACGGATGTGCGCGCGCTGCAAGGCGAGCAAACCGAGGCGGTCCGCCTCTTCCTCCATGTCGCGGCTGAAATACAAAGTGCCGGCCTGGTGCGCCAGCATGGCGGCCACGGCGCTGATGTCGCCGATGGTCACGCCCACGAGGGCGCCCCAGCCCAGGCTGCTGATCATTTGCCGCAGCGAATGGCGCTGCTCCACATGCTGCACTTCATGCGCAAGTACGCCGGCCAGCTCGCCCGGGTCGGCTGCCTGGCGCAGCAAGCCCGTATGCACGACGATAATGCCGCCAGGCATGGCGAATGCGTTGACCGTGTCGTCGTTCTTGACGAGCCAGCGGTACTCGTAGCGCGAAGCGGCCGTCAGCTTGCGGCCGATCTCCTGCACCGTTTGCTGGGCCACGCCGTTTTCGCTGATGCCGCCCTGCGCGCGCACTTGCGCCAGGGCCAGTTCGCCCAGCTGTTTTTCCGTCGACAGGGGAATCCATCCCGCCAGCGCGCCGATGGCATTGCCGCCTTGCCACCACAGCAGGCTGGCTGCGACGACGGCCGCGCCCGTCAAACCTGCCAGCCAGCCCGACACTTGCCGCCGGTTGCGCTGGCGCTCGCCCCACAGGCGCTGCAGTTGCGGCTGCAGCGCGGCCGGCGCTTCGCGCAAGACGATGGCGATGTCGCTAGCCGTCAGCGGTTTCAGCGAGGCTTGCCGTCCTTGTGCGTCGAGCCAGTTCAGGAACAGTTCCGGGCCATCGACGCCACCTACGCTGACGACCAGCTGCGCCACGTCGACAGCATGGCCGGGCGCATCGATAGCCAGCTGGGCACCAAAGAAATGCGCGCTGACGGGCGTGCCGGCGGAGCCGCCGTCGGGCACTGTCAACAGTGCCTGGAATGGCGTCATGCGGCGGCCTCGGCAAAGCGGCTTTCGTACAGGGCCGCCATCAGGTCGGACTGGCTGATGATGCCGGCCAGACGCTCTTCATCGTCGAGGATGGGAATATGGTGATAGCCGGCGTCGGCCATCAGGGGGACCAGATCAATGATGGGCGTGCCCAGGCGGGCCGTGTGCGGCGATGGCGTCATCAGCTGACCCACCACTTCCGGCTTGTCGCTGTGGGACAGGCCGCTGCGTTGCAGCAAGCCGCGCAGGCGCTGGCGCATGCCCTGGTAATCGTCGAGGCCGCCGTGGCGCAGGAAATCCGTCTGCGTGATGATGCCGATGACGCGGCGCGCCCGGTTCAGCACGGGCAGGGCGCCCACCTGGTGTTCGCGCATGGTGCGCCAGGCCACGTCGAGCGGGGTGCCGAATTCCACGCTGAGCACGTCTTTCGACATGATGTCGGCGCAGGTGACGACGCCGAAGCGGCGCTGGTAGGCGCGCATTTCCGTTTGCAGGAAGATCGCTTGCAAATCGTCGCGGCTGATATCGAGCACTTCGCTGTGCTGGCGCAGCACTGCGTCGAGATCGTCCGGCGAAAAGCCCAGGCGGTTGCTGGGCACGTCATCCTTGGTATCGTGCGGATGCGGCGCCACCAGTTGCTGGATGTGCGGGTAGCGGCGTCCCGTCAGGTTGTTGTACAGCACGGCGCAAGCGACCAGCACGGCGGAATTGAACAGCACGGTGATGAAGACGAATTCAAAGCCGGCCGCGTGCACGCTGGCACCGCCGACGACGGTGGTGAGGGCGACGGCGCCGCCCGGCGGATGCAGGCAGCGCAGGGCAAACATGGCGCCGATGGCCAGGCAGGCGGCCAGCGCCGCCACGCCCACGCTCGGTCCCAGCCATTTCACGCAAGCCATGCCCATCAGGCCGGACACCACGTTGCCGCCCACCACGGACCACGGTTGGGCCAGCGGACTGGCCGGCAGGCAGAACAGCAGCACGGCCGAGGCGCCCATGGGGGCGATCAGGTAGACGCTGGCGCTGTCGGGTGCCAGCAGGAAATGGCAAATCAGGCCCGTCAGCAGCAAGCCGCAGATGGCGCCCGCGCAGGCGCGCAATTGTTCGCGGCGGCTGCCGTTGTTCGGTTGCGGCAGCCAGCGTGCCAGGAAAGAAGTCGTCATGGAGGAGGGCGCGTTCGGGTCGCGTTGCTCAGTGTCAGCCCGATATTATCCCATGCGTTCCATTTCGCTGCCTGCGGGCATCAATCTTCGGCACAGACCGCTTGCAAGTTCCTGGCGGCCGCGACGGTGGCAGGCTCTCCTTTGGTGTCGCTTATACGTTTTCCGCATAAGCACAGTGCAATTAAATGGTGGATATTTCCCACAAGCAGGCATATTCTAGACAATCACACTAGCTGGCAGCTGTTCAGCTGGTCCCCATGATTGATCTCAGGAGCCCGCATGCGTCTTTCTCTTTTCCTTGCCAGCCTGCTGCTTGCCGGCACCGCCGTGGCCGCCGCGCCGACACCGGCCAACCCCGTCGCCACGCCGCACTTGCCGTACAACGCGGCGGCCGACGCCAAGGCCGACGTGGCCCGCGCGCTGGCCGAAGCCAAGGCGGCGCACGTGCCCGTCTTGCTGATCTTTGGCGCCAACTGGTGCGAGGATTGCCGCGCGCTCGACAAGGCATTGAAGGAAGGCAAGAACGCGGAATTGATGCAGCAGCAGTTCAAGGTCGTCAAGGTCGACGTGGGTAACTTCGACCATAACCTCGACGTGGCGCAAGCCTATGGCAATCCGCTCAAGAAAGGCATACCGGCTGCCGTGCTCGTCTCGAGCGACAACAACCAGGTGCTGTACGCCACCAAGGGCGGCGAACTGGCGAATGCCCGCCGCATGAGCGAGAGCGGCATCTACGATTTCTTCAAGCAAGCGGCCAGCGTGAAAGCGCCGGCGATTTAAGCGTTTTCAAACCCCCTTAAACCCCTTTAAAACTCTTCCCACGCATCGCTGGCTGGCGCTGCCGGGCGCGATGGCGTGGGCAGCGCCGGCTTGTGCGCCGCCCGCCGAGGCTGCGGCTGCGCCGCATGCCCGGCTTCTTCCAGCTTGAACACGCTGACCACCTGTGCCAGCCGGGCCGCCTGATCCTGCAACGATTGGGCCGCCGCCGCCGCTTCTTCCACCAGCGCCGCATTTTGCTGGGTGGCGTCATCCATTTGCGTCACGGTGGCGTTGACTTGCGCGATGCCCTGGCTTTGCTCCTGGCTGGCCGAGGCGATCTCTCCCATCAGGTCGGCCACTCGCTGCACGGAAACGACGATGTCCTGCATGGTGGCGCCGGCCGAGTCGACCAGCTTGCTGCCCGCTTCCACCTTGCTGCCCGAGTCGACGATCAAGTCCTTGATTTCCTTGGCCGCCTGGCTTGACCGCTGCGCCAGGTTGCGCACCTCGGTGGCCACCACGGCAAAGCCGCGGCCCTGTTCGCCCGCGCGGGCCGCCTCGACGGCGGCGTTCAGGGCGAGGATATTGGTTTGAAAGGCAATACCGTCGATCACGCCGATAATATCCGCGATCTTGCGTGAACTGTCTGTAATCGCGCCCATCGTCTGCACCACTTGTCCCACCACTTCACCGCCCTTGAGGGCGTGGCTCGAGGCCGACACCACTAGCTGATTGGCCTGGCGCGCGTTGTCCGCGTTCTGTTTCACGGTCGACGTCAGCTCTTCCATGGCCGCCGCCGTCTCTTCCAGGCTCGACGCCTGGGCTTCCGTGCGCGCCGACAGGTCCAGGTTGCCCGACGCGATCTGGCTCGATGCGCTCGCAATGGACCCGGTACTGTCGCGAACTTCGCGTATCGTCACGTTCAGCGATGTGACGAAGCGGTTGAAGGCGGCCGCCAGCGCGCCGACCTCGTCTTCCGATTCGACGGGCATACGGCGGCTCAGGTCGCCATTGCCGCTGGCGATTTCGCTGAGCATGTCGGCCGCCCGCGCGACGGGAGCGGCGATGGCGCGGCTGATGACATAGATGATGAGCAAGGCGATGCCGCCGCCGACGAGGCCGGCGACCAGGGCGGCGATCAGGGCCGAACGCGTGACATTGCCCAGCACTTCCGCTTCCGGCACTTCGGCCATCACGTACAAATTCAATTCCGGCACGAAGGAGGCGGCGACGAACTGGCGTCCCGCAGGCGCATCGTAGATGGCATACGCGTATTTTTTGCCAGTGAGCAGGCTCTGGCTCAGGGTATCGCTAAAGCCCGGCAGATCCTTGAGTGCATGCTTGCCGTCGGCCAAGGACGTGTCGCGGTGCACCAGCAGCATGCCGTTGGCGCGCGCCAGGTAGACATGGCCCGTCTGGCCGATCTTGTAGCTGCGGATGGTGTCGGCCAGCGCATTGATGGACAGGCCCAGGCCGGCCGCGATCTGCCTGCCGCCCGCCGTCTGGCCGCGCGCATTCAAGTACAGCATCAGGTCGCTGGAGTTTTGCGCCTTGTCGATGTCGAGCGTGTAGGCCTTGTCGCCGGCCAGCAAGCCATAAAACCACTGGTCTGCCGCCTGGTTCTTGTCCAGGGTGCGCAACAAGCCTTCCGTGGTGAAATATTTGCCCGTGCTGGCCGAGGCCCAGTTGATCGAGGCTGCCTTGTTCTTTTCCTTGACCACGCTGGCGTAGCGCTGGAAGGTGGCGATGCCGCTGTCGGGCAAGCCCGCGTCTTCCCAGTCTTGCAGGTAGACATCGTTGGCCATGGTCTGCACGACGGACAGGGGCTGGCTGATCTGGCGCAGCACGTCGTTGCGGATCTCGCCCACTTGCGCTGGCAACTCCTGGCTGACGACGCGCTCGCGCACGTAATCGCTGCTCATGCGCACGCTGAGGAAAGACGAGATCGCCATGAAGAGCAGCAGGCACAAGCCCATGCTGAACAGGAGTTTTTTCTGGATGGAGAGGCGGCGGAGCAGAGACATGGAAGACCTTGGAGGATAGCCTGCAGAATGAGCAGAAAAGCGGGCAGGCGAGCAGACAGTATACCGGCCGCACTGCGCCTTCCATCGCACCATTGCTGCTTTTCGTTCATTGATGTTGCAATGCGGCAACGTGCTTTCGCTTCAGGCAGGCAAGCCGTGGGCGATCAATTCCAGCGGCAATTCCGTGCTGCACTTGATTTGTTCCATGGAAAAGGCGGACGACACGCCCGTCAATTGCACGGCCTTGATGAGCTTTTTATAGAAGGTGTCATAGCCCTTGATGTCGGTGGTGACGACTTTCAGCAGGTAGTCGATGTCGCCGCTCATGCGGTGAAATTCCTGTACCTCGGGCAAGACGATGACGGCGGCGGCAAAGCGGCGCAGCCATTTTTCATCGTGCTGGCCCGTGCGCACGCTGACGAAGACGGTCACGGGCAGTCCCACTTTTTGCCGGTTCACGATGGCCACGCGGCTCTCGATATAGCCGTCTTCCTCCAGGCGCTTGACCCGCTTCCAGCACGGCGTGCTGGACAGGCCGATCTTCTCGCTGAGGGCGGCGATCGACAGGGTGCCGTCCTGCTGCAGGGCGGCCAGGATGGCGCAGTCGAATTTGTCGAGTGCGGTGTTCGGTGAATTCATTTTCACTATTCCAGTTTTTATGGCATGAACATGCTGCATGGTACAGCGTTTGCAGCATTTTTTGGCATATCTTCACGGGAGCAGGCCGGTAGACTATCCATATGTCCCAGCCGTTTGCGTTGCTCCTTTTTAGCAGCGCCCTTTTTATAGAATACTCAGACTGCCATCATGAAAGAAATCTACCTCGACAGCAATGCCACCACCTGCGTGCTGCCCGCCGCCGTCGCCGCCGCCAAGCAGGCGATGGAGCAGGGCTATGGCAACCCCAGCAGCACCCACGCGACGGGATTGCAGGCCAAGGCCATGATGGATGGCGTGCGCCAGCGCGCCGCCCGCTTGCTGGGCGTGGGCGACGGCCGCCTGATGTTCAACAGCGGCGCCACCGAAGGCATCCAGACAGCCGTCTTGTCCGCCCTGTGCGCGCTGCGCGAACGGCGCGATGCGGGCAAGCGCATCGGCAGCCTGCTGCTGTATGGCGCGACCGAGCACAAGGCCGTGCCGGAAAGCCTGGCACACTGGAACCGTTTGCTTGGCCTGAACCTGGAAGTGCGCAAGCTGCCCGTCGATGCGCAGGGGCGCCACGATCTGCAGGCGCTCGGTGCGCTGATCGGCGACGTGGCCATGCTGTGCACGATGGCGGCGAACAATGAAACGGGCGTCGTCAGCGATTTGTCCGGCATCGCGCAACTGCTGCAGGAGCGGGGTGCCGATGCCTACTGGATGGTCGATTGCGTGCAGGCGCTGGGCAAGCTGAAACTGAACCTGGCCGCCACGCGTATCGATTACGCGCCGTTTTCCGGCCACAAGCTGTATGCGCCCAAGGGCATCGGCATGCTGTACGTACGTGCCGGCGCGCCCTTTACGCCCCTGATGATGGGCGGCGGCCAGGAAACGGGCTTGCGCTCGGGTACGGAAAACATGGCCGGCATCGCCGCCCTGGGCGCCGTGCTGGGCGCGCTCGACGATGGCAAGACCTTCCGCAGCCACGCCGACCTGGCCGCGTTCCGCGCGCAGCTGGTGGCCAGCCTGGAACGCGCCTTCCCCGGCATCGTCTTCAATATGCCGTTCGACCTGTCCTTGCCGACGACGCTCAATTTTTCCGTGCCGGGTTTGTCGTCAAAGGAATTGCTCGACCTGTTCGACGCGGCGCGCGTACGCGTCAGTTCGGGCAGCGCCTGTTCCGCCGCCAAGGCCCTTCCCAGCTACGTGCTGGAAGCGATGCACGTGCCGCAATGGCGTGCCAGCTCGGCCATCCGTCTGTCGTTCGGCCCCCTGACCGACGCGGCGACCATTGCGGCCGCCTGCGCGCGCATCGAGCGCTGCGGCGAAGCGCTGCGCAGCAGCTGTTTGCTGCCGTCGGCGCTGGCGCCATCGCCGCAGGACGGCGCGCAGGACGGCGTAGTCCAGTTGAGCGTCGATGGCCAGTGCACCTGGCTGCTCAGCGACCTTGCCAGCGCCAGTTGCGTCGTCATCGATCCCGTCGCCGCGCTCGTGCCGCGCCTGGCCGCCTTCATCCGCTGCCAGCACCTGGCCTTGCGCGCCATCGTGCACACGGCGGCGCCAGCCGACCATGGCGTGGCGCGCCTGGCCTTGCTGCAGGAGCTCGGGATGGAGCAAGTCGGCCACGTCGATATCGACGGCGAGCTGGCTTTGGGCCAGCAGCGCTTGCGCCGCATCGAGTGTGGCGAAACCCATGTGTACCTGCTGGAGCAGCGCTTCGCCTTCATCGGCAATCTGGCGTCCGAGGCGCTGACACCTTTGCTGGAGGCGGCGCTGCTGACGCCGGATACCGTGCTGTGCGCGTCAGGCGACGATGGCAGCATTTGCGGCACCGTGCGCACCGTGCAGGACGGTAGCGTGCCGGTCGCCGAACTGCAGCTCGACGCGGCCGCCTTGCCCGCCTTCCTGCGCCAGCACCCCGACGCCATCCTCGTCGACGTGCGCGAAGCGTATGAACACGCGGCCTGCGCCGGCACGGTGTTCGAGGGCTGCGAAGTGCGCAGCGTACCGCTGAGCCGTCTGGCAGGGCAAGTGGCCGCGTGGCTGCAGCAGCCGCAGCGTCCGCTGGTGTTTTTCTGCCGCAGCGGCAACCGCAGCGCGCGCGCCAGCGCTTGCCTGCGTCGCCTCGGCCACGGCGCGGCATGGCAGCTGAACGGCGGCATGGCGATGGCGGAAGCGACGCGCCACCCGCTGGCCATCGCGGCCTGAACCGCCTGAACTTTCTTTCTTGAAGTATTGCACCGTGCCATCCTCGGCACGGTGCCCGTCACGCATTTTCTTGCATTCATTTCCTGACGGCATTTTTCTGCCGCTCAACAGGCTAATTTCTTTGCCGAAACGTCCCTAAAACGTGATGTATGTACGCTAGCGCACGGTCTTGCGCAGATGGCGCACCTACGATGAAGTTCAGAAAATCTCCCTATACCCTGAGATTCGTCGCAACGCTCCGGCGCTTCGCTTTCCGTCTTCGCCAGTGTCCGATCGTGTTCTTCCAGACTGGGCCAGCGTGACGGTGGCCGCTGGCTGTGTGCGCGCACCTAGCGAGGCCCAAGTTGAAAGAGTACACAGCAGTTGTCACGCAGCAGATCAAGGAACAGATTTCCAAAGTCAAAGAAATCTTCCGTGACCATTCCCTTGCACCGGACACCTTCGACGCCGCGCGCGACGATGCCTTGCCCCTGCGTTCCGAATTATTCAGCGCCATGCAGATGGCCGCCCACGGCAAGCACGTGGCCGCCGGCCATGCGGTGGGCAAGCATCACGGCCGCGACCGCCTGCTGGCACGCCTGGCCGACAATGCGGCCCTGATCACGGCCACCGTCAACGAGCTGACGGCGACCGTCAAAAGCGGACGCCAGGTCACGCCCGCCTCGGAATGGCTGCTCGATAATTTCTACCTGATCGAAGAGCAGATCCGCACCACGCGGCGCCATTTGCCGAAGAACTACAGCAAGGAGCTGCCGCGCTTGACGTCAGGCCCCGACGCCGGCTGCCCGCGCGTCTATAAAATCGCGCTGGAAATCATCTCGCACGGCGACGGCCGGGTCGACCTGGAAAACCTGTGTCACTTCGTCGAGGCTTACCAGGACGTGGCCACGCTCACGCTCGGTGAACTGTGGGCCGTGCCCATCATGCTGCGCCTGGCCCTGATCGAGAACCTGCGCCGCGTGGCCGTGCGCGTGGCCGACGACCGCATGCAGCGCGACCTGGCCAATACCTGGGCCGACCAGATGACGGAGATCGCCGAGCGCAATCCCAGCGGCTTGATCCTGCTCGTGGCCGACATGGCCCGCTCGAACCCGCCGATGACCAGCGCCTTCGTGGCCGAATTGTCGCGCCGCCTGCAGGGGCAAAGTTCCTCGCTGACCCTGGCCTTGTCGTGGCTGACGCACAAGCTGGCCGAGTCGGGCCTCACCATCGAGCAGCAGATCCAGTCCGAGATCGGGCAGCAGGCGGCCGACCAGCTGTCGATCGCCAACAGCATTGGCAGCCTGCGTTTTCTCGGCACCATGGATTGGCAGGAATTCGTCGAAACGATGAGCGTGGTCGAGCAGACCTTGCGCCTGGACCCGGCCGGCACTTATGGCTTGATGGATTTCGCCACGCGCGACAGCTACCGCCACGCCATCGAACGCATCGCCAAGCGCAGCGGGCGCAGCGAAGTGGAAGTGGCCGAGATGGTGGTGCAGCTGGCGCACACGCACGGCAACGGCAATGACGCGCGCCGCGGCCATATCGGCTTTTACCTCGTGGGGCGCGGCGTGCTGGTGCTGGAAAAGCAGGCCGGCGCCAAGCTGCCCTTCGTCGAGGCGCTGCAGCATACGGCGCGCGCCGCGCCGCTGGCCGTGTACCTGGGCGCCATCTGCTTCCTGAGCCTGGCGACGAGCGCCTTGCTGCTCGAGCGTGCCGTGCGCCACGGCGTGCAGGGCTGGCCACTGGCGGCGCTGGGCGTGCTGGCGCTGTTGGGCAGCAGCCAGCTGGCCGTGGCCGTGGTGAACTGGCTGGCGACCCTGATGACGTCGCCGCACCCGCTGCCGCGCATGGATTACCAGGCCGGCATTCCGTCGGACGCGCGCGGCATTGTTGTCGTGCCGACCCTGATCTACAGCCAGCAGAACGTGGCGGCCCTGTGCGAGGCGCTGGAAGTGCGGTATCTCGCCAACCGCGACCCGAACCTGCGTTTCTGCCTGCTGACGGACTTCGTCGACGCGGAGACGCAAACGATGCCGGGCGACGAAGCCCTGCTGCGCCAGGCGCAGGAGACCATCCGCGCCCTGAACGAGAAGTACCGCGTGGAAGGCGTCGAATTCAAGGACAACGGCGACCCGGCCGATCCCGAGGAACTGGGCCACGTGGGACCGTTCCTGTTGCTGCACCGTCCGCGCCTGTGGAATTCGCAGCAAAATGCATGGATGGGGCAGGAGCGCAAGCGCGGCAAATTATCCGACCTGCACGCGTTCCTGCGCGGCGGCGCGCGCGACAGATTCTCGCTGGTGGAAGGCGAGTTGCGCGGCTTGCGCACGATCAAATACGTGATCACGCTCGACACCGATACGCAGCTGCCGCGCGACGCGGCGCGCGAATTCATCGCCACCATGATGCACCCGCTGAACCGTCCCGTGCTCGACGCGGCGGGCACGCGCGTGGTGGCCGGCTATGGCATCCTGCAGCCGCGCGTGGCCGTGGCGCTGCCCAGTGCGAACGCGTCGCGCTACGAGCTGCTGTGCGGCGGTGAACCGGGCATCGACCCGTACACGCGCACCGTCTCCGACCTGTACCAGGACGTGTTTTATGAAGGCTCGTTCATCGGCAAGGGCATCTATGACCTCGACATGTTCGAGCGCGTGCTGGGCCAGCGCCTGCCCGACAATAAAATCCTCAGTCACGATCTGCTGGAAGGCTGTTATCTGCGCGCGGGCCTCTTGAGCGACTCGCAGCTGTACGAGGAATATCCGGCCCGCTACGACGCCGACGTGAGCCGCCGCCAGCGCTGGATCCGTGGCGACTGGCAGTTGATCGGCTGGCTGCTGGGCCGTGTGCCGGGCCGCGCCGGCAAACGCGAGCGCAATCCCTTGTCGATGCTGTCGCGCTGGAAGCTGTTCGACAATCTGCGCCGCAGCGTCGTCGCGCCCGCCACCACCGTGTCGCTGTTGCTGGTGTGGGGCTTCTTGCCGCACGTGGCCTTCTGGAGCGCGGCCGTGCTGGCCATCATCTTCCTGCCGCCCGTCTTTTCCGCCCTGTACGATTTGCTGCGCAAGCCGCGCGATACCTTGTGGCGCCAGCACCTGGCCGCGTTCGAGCGGCGCTGCGGCGTGCAGTTTTCGCATGCCATGCTGACCCTCGTCTTCCTGCCGTACGAAGCGTGGATCAGTCTCGATGCCATCGTCCGCACCCTGTGGCGCCTGGGCGTGTCGCACAAGCATTTGCTCGACTGGCGCGCCTCGAACCTGCACGTATCGTCAGGTTCGCAGGCCGACAGCTGGCGCGCCATGTGGTGCTCGCCCGCGCTGGCACTGGCCACTTTCGGCGCCTTGCTCCACTGGCGTCCGGAAGCCTTGCCGGCCGCCGCCGTGGTGCTGTTGTTGTGGCTGGCCGCACCGGCCATCGCCTGGTGGATCAGCCGTCCGATCGAGCGGGCCGTGGCGCGCCTGTCGGTCGAGCAGGGACGTTTTTTGCATGGCGTGGCGCGCAAGACCTGGGCGTATTTCGACACCTTCGTCGGACCGGATGACCACTGGCTGCCGCCCGATAACATGCAGGAACACCCGAACCTCGTGGTGGCGCACCGCACCTCGCCGACGAATATCGGCCTGGCGCTGCTGGCCAACCTGACGGCCTACGATTTCGGCTACATCACCCTGGGGCAGCTGATCGAACGCAGCCGCGCCACACTGCAGACCATGGGGGAGCTGGAACGCTTCCAGGGCCATTTCTATAACTGGTACGACACGCAGACCCTGAAGGCGCTGCAGCCCATGTACATCTCTACGGTCGACAGCGGGAACCTGGCCGGCCATCTGCTGACCTTGCAGCCGGGACTGGTCGAGCTGTATGACGCCCCGATCATCGGCGCGCAAGTGGTGCAGGGCATCCGCACGACGGCGCAGGTGCTGCAGGAATTCATCGCCGCCGAAGGCGAGGGCAAGGCCATGCGCGACGGCATGACCCTGCTGCAGGCGCAGGCGGCACCGGCCAGCCTGGACGAATGGCATGCTTATCTCTCCGCCGCGAATGGCGCGGCCGATGCGCTGCTGTCGCTCACCCTGCAAAGCGAGGATGGCGAGCTGTCCATGTGGGCGGGAGCGTTGGCGCGCCAGTGCCGCGCGGCGCTGGCCGAGCTGCTGCAGCTGGCGCCGTGGGCGGCGCAGACGGGTGTCGATGCGGCGCTGATGCGCGTGCCCACCCTGCGCGAACTGGCCAACCTGGAAGCGCCGCAAGGCACGCCTTCCGAACTGCTCGCCTTGCTGGCGCAGGGCCGCGAACAGGCGGGCCGCCACATGCGCGACATTGCTCACGCGGCGGGCCAGGCGCGCGATTTCGCGCAGATCGAGTACGGCTTCCTGTACAACCCGTCGACAAAACTGCTGGCCATCGGCTACAACGTCAGCGAACGGCGTCTGGACCCCAGCTACTACGATTTGCTCGCCTCCGAAGTGCGCCTGGCCAGCTTCATCGCCATCGCCCAGGGCCAGCTGCCGCAGGAGCACTGGTTCGCCCTGGGCCGCCAGCTGTGCATGGTGGCCGGCCAGCCCGTGCTGCTGTCCTGGAGCGGCTCGATGTTCGAGTACCTGATGCCGCTCCTGGTGATGCCGAACTACCCGAACACCTTGCTCGACCAGACCTACCACTCCGTCATCGAGGCGCAGATCGATTACGGGCGCCAGCGCGACGTGCCATGGGGGATTTCCGAGTCCGGCTACAACACGGTCGACGCCAGTTTGAACTACCAATACCGTGCCTTCGGCGTGCCGGGGCTGGGCTTGAAGCGGGGCCTGGCCGACGACCTGGTGGTGGCGCCGTACGCTAGCATGATGGGCCTGATGGTGCAGCCGGAAGCGTCGTGCCAGAACCTGCAGCGCATGCAGGCGGCCGGCTACATGGGCCGCTACGGCTTTTTTGAAGCCATCGATTTCACCACGGCGCGACTGCCGCGCGGGCAGGGCAGCGCCGTCATCCGCTCCTTCATGGTGCACCACCAGGGCATGGGCTTTCTGGCCCTCAGCTACCTGCTGCACGACCGTCCGATGCAGCGCCGTTTCGAGTCCGATCCGCTGCTGCAATCGGCCTTGCTGGTGCTGCAGGAACGCACGCCGCAGGCAGGCGCGTTTTACTCGAACACGGCCGAACTGGCGGTGCTGCGCAGCGGCGCGCCCGAGCAGGCCATGCCGATGCGCATCCTCACGCAAGCCAACAGCGCCGTGCCGGAAACGCAGCTGCTGTCGAACGGCCGCTACCACGTCATGGTGAGTAATGCGGGGGGCAGCTACAGCCGCTGGAAAGACCTGTCCGTGACGCGCTGGCGCGAAGACAGCACGCGCGATAACTGGGGCAATTTCTGCTATCTGCGCGACCTTGACGACGGCGCCGTCTGGTCCACCATGTACCAGCCGACCCTGGCCGAACCGAAGAAGTACGAAGTGATCTTTTCCGAGGGACGGGCCGAGTTCCGCCGCGCCGACCATGGCCTGGAACTGTACACGGAAATCGTCGTCTCGCCCGAGGACGACATCGAGATGCGCCGCACGCGCATCAGCAATAATTCGAACCGCCAGCGGCGCATCGAGATCACCAGCTTTGCCGAAGTGGTGATGGCGCCGGCGGCGGCCGATGCGGCCCATCCCGCGTTCAGCAAGCTGTTCGTGCAGACGGAAATCCTCGCGCATGAAAAGGCGATTTTGTGTACGCGCCGGCCCCGCTCGAAAGAGGAGCAGATGCCCTGGCTGCTGCATGTGATGACCGTGCACGATATCGAGCGCTATGAAGTGTCGTTCGAGACGGACCGCGCGCGCTTCATCGGCCGCGGCAATACGCCGCAGCTGCCGCAGGCGCTGCAGGACGATGGCCCGTTGAGTGGCGGCCACGGTTCCGTGCTCGACCCCATCGTGGCCATCCGCTACGTCATCACGCTCGAACCCGACCAGGCCGTCACTGTCGACAGCGTGACCGGCATGGCCGAACAGCGCGAGGCGGCCCTGCACCTGATCGACAAATACCAGGACCGCCATCTGGCCGACCGCGTGTTCGAACTGGCCTGGACGCACAGCCAGGTGGTGCTGCGCCAATTGAATGCCAGCGAAGCCGATGCGCAGCTGTATGCGCGCCTGGCCAACGCCGTGATCTATCCGAATGCGGCCTTGCGTGCGGAAGCGAGCATCCTGATCAAGAACCAGCGCGGCCAGTCCGGCCTGTGGGCGTATGCCATTTCCGGCGACTTGCCCATCGTGCTGCTGCAGATACGCGACGCGGCCAATATCGAGCTGGCGCGCCAGATGGTGCAGGCGCATGCCTATTGGCGCCTGAAGGGGTTGATCGTCGACCTGGTGATCTGGTACGAGGAGCAGTCGGGCTACCGCCAGCTGCTGCACGACCAGATCATGGGCCTGATCGCCTCGGGCATCGATGCGCAGGCGATCGACCGCCCGGGCGGCATCTTCGTGCGCCTGGCCGAGCAGATCGCCAACGAAGACCGCATCTTGCTGCAATCGGTGGCGCGCGCCATCATCAGCGACCTGCGCGGCACCCTGGCCGAGCAGGTCAAGCGCCCGCCGAGTCCCGTGCTGCGCATGCCGCCTCTGCTGCAGGACCCTGCCCGCGAACAGGGCGGCGTGCCGCACCGGGCGCCGGCGCGCGAGCTGATCCTGGAAAATGGCCTCGGCGGCTTTACGCCCGATGGCCGCGAATACGTGATCACCACGGGCGACGGCAAGCAGACGCCGGCGCCCTGGTCGAACGTGCTGGCCAATGCGCAATTCGGCACGGTGGTGTCGGAAGCGGGCCAGGCGTATACGTGGAGCGAGAATGCGCATGAATTCCGCCTCACGCCGTGGCAGAACGATCCTGTCTCGGACCTGTCCGGCGAAGCGTTCTATGTGCGCGACGAGCAAAGCGGCCAGTTCTGGTCGCCCACTTCGCTGCCGGCGCGCGGCAGCGGCGACTACGTGACGCGCCACGGTTTCGGCTATAGTATTTTTGAGCACAGCGAGGCGGGCATCGCCACGGAACTGTGCACCTACGTGGCGCTGGACGCGGCAGTCAAATACTCGGTGATCAAGGTGCGCAACGACAGCGGCGTGCCGCGCCGCCTGTCCGTCACAGGCTACGTGGAATGGGTGATGGCCGACCTGCGCGCCAAGTCCGGCATGCACGTGAACACCGAGGTCGACACGATCAGCGGCGCCCTGTTTGCGCGCAATAACTACAACACGGAATTTTCGGGCCGCGTCGGCTTTTTCAATACGGACGCCAGCATCCGTTCCATCACCTGCGACCGTAATGAATTCATCGGTCGCAATGGCAGCCTGGCGCAGCCGGCGGCGCTGCGCCGCGTGCGCCTGTCGGGCAAGGCGGGCACGGGACTGGACCAGTGCGCCGCCATCCAGGTGCCGTTCGAGCTGCAGCCGGGGCAGGAGCGCGAAATCGTCTTCATCCTCGGCGTGGGCGGGCGCCGCAATGCCGACGCCAGCACCATGGTGCAGCGCCATGCGGGCAAGGAAGCGGCCCGCGCCACGCTCGACGCCGTGCGCGCGCACTGGGAAAATACCCTGGGCGCCGTGCGCATCGAAACGCCCGACCCGTCGCTCGACGTCATCGCCAACGGCTGGCTGATGTACCAGACCATCGCCTGCCGCCTGTGGGCGCGCAGCGGCTATTACCAGTCGGGCGGCGCCTACGGTTTCCGCGACCAGCTGCAAGACGCGATGGCGATGATACACACGGCGCCGCAGCTGCTGCGCAAGCACTTGCTGCTGTGCGCGGCGCACCAGTTTGTCGAAGGCGACGTGCAGCACTGGTGGCATCCGCCGTCGGACCGGGGCGTGCGCACGCACTGCTCCGACGATTACCTGTGGCTGCCGCTGGCCGCCTGCCGCTACGTGATCGCCACGGGCGACGTCAACGTGCTGTCGGAAGTGGCGCCCTTCATCGAGGGCCGCGCCGTCAAGCCGGAAGAGGATTCGTATTACGACTTGCCCGTGCGCTCGGGCGAATCGGCCGACCTGTACGAGCACTGCGTGCGCGCCATCCGCCATGGCCTGCGCCTGGGCGTGCACGGCTTGCCGCTGATCGGGTCCTGCGACTGGAACGACGGCATGGACAAGGTGGGCGAGCATGGCAAGGGCGAGAGCGTGTGGCTGGCTTTCTTCCTGTATGAAGTGCTGCAGCGCTTTGCCGAAGTGGCCATGCTGCGCGGCGACGCCGCGTTCGCCCAGTTCTGCCGCGACGAAGCCGTGAAACTGGCCGCCAACGTCGAGGAGCATGCGTGGGACGGCGAATGGTACCGGCGCGCGTATTTCGATGACGGCACGCCCTTGGGTTCGCACACGAACGAGGAATGCCAGATCGATTCGATTTCGCAAAGCTGGGGCGTGCTGTCGGGCGCCGCCAACAAGGAGCGGGTCGCCGGCGCCATGCGCCAGGTCGATGCGCGCCTGGTGCGCCGCGATTCGGGCGTGATCCAGCTGCTCGATCCGCCGTTCGACAAGGCCGACCTCAATCCCGGCTACATCCGCGGCTATGTGCCCGGCGTGCGCGAGAATGGCGGCCAGTACACGCATGCGGCCATCTGGACGGCGATGGCGTTTGCCCGCATGGGCGACGGCGAAAAGGCGTGGGAATTGCTGCGCATGATCAGTCCCGTGCGCCATGGCGCCGACGCGCAGGCGGTGGCGCGCTACAAGGTGGAGCCGTACGTGGTGACAGCCGACGTGTATGCGGTGGCGCCGCACGTGGGACGCGGCGGCTGGAGCTGGTACACGGGGTCGTCGGGCTGGCTGTATCGGCTGATCGTCGAATCCCTGCTCGGTCTGACGCGCGAAGCGAACGTGCTGCGCGTGACGCCCACCATGCCGGCCGAGTGGCGCGGCTTCAAGCTGCATTACCGCTTCGGCGCCAGCAGTTACGCCATCACGGTGGAGCAGGCGCAGGGGCGGCCTGCGGGACTGTCGCTCGATGGCGTGGCGCAGGGCGGCAACAGCATCACCCTGCGCGACGAGGGCCGCGAGTATGCGGTGCTATTGCTGGTTTAGTCTTGCCCACGTACTTGCCACGCATCGTGTTCGGGCCGGCGCCGGCCGGCCAGCAGGATCAGGCCGGCGCCGAACAGCAGCAGGTCGCGCGTGCGTACTTCGGGCGCGGACTGCATTGCCGTCTGCTGGTGATAGTTCAAGGGTGCCGCCGTGGCGGCAACAGGCTGGCTTGCGCAAGCGGCCAGGCACAGCGCCGCCACTTTTCCATTTAACTGCATAGATTCCTCAAGAAAGCGCGCCGGCCGTTCGGGATCGGCGCGCCGGTATTCATGTCGACGACATTGTAATTATGAACATGAATATTGTAAATGAGAAATTATCCATGGCTGTGTCAAAATCCCAGTGCCGCGCCCGCACCGAGCAGGGTGGCCACGCCCAGCACGGCAAAGACCAGCGCCGCGATGCCGTGCACGAGGCGCAGCGACACGCGGTTGGCGATTCGGTCGCCCAGATAGACGGCCGGCACGTTGGCCAGCATCATGCCGAAGGTGGTGCCCAGCACGACAGAAACAATATCGTGGTAGCGCGCCGCCAGCGCCACGGTCGCCACCTGCGTCTTGTCGCCCATTTCCGCCATGAAGAAGGCGATCAGGGTGGTCAGAAAGACGCCGTATTTGGCCAGCTTCGTCTCGTCTTCATCGAGCTTGTCGGGGATCAGGGTCCAGGCGGCCATGGCGAGGAACGACACGCCCAGCACCCAGCGCAGCACGTCGGGTCCCAGCATGCTGGTGATCCAGGCGCCGACGGCGGCGGCAAACGCGTGGTTGGCGATGGTGGCGACGAAAATGGCCAGCACGATGGGTAGCGGTTTGCGGAATTTGGCGGCCAGCAGAAAGGCCAGGAGTTGGGTTTTGTCGCCGATTTCAGCGAGACCGACGATGCCGGTGGAGATGAGGAATGCTTCCATGGGATTGCGAGAGGTACGTGGGCCGGACGAATTAACCAATGATCCACGGGCGACTCCGGCCCATGCGGCCGCCCTGGATCAATGGTCTCGTCAAGTCTTGCAACCACCTGCACCATGGCCTGCGGGCCAATCATGTTGATACAGGTTCCCGCGGCAGGACCGCAGGACGACTACTCCCCAATGTTCGAGGCGCATCATACGCCAATGCCCGCGCCGGCGCCAGTGCCGCCGGCGCGCGGCGCGGCCATGCGTGTGGGACTTCGACAACAATGACCGGTTTGCAAACAGACTCGACTTAGAATGCAGTTCTGTCCACGACTCCCAGATGGAATGCGCCATGCCGGTCCTTGTCCGCTTGCTTGCCTTGTGTTTGACCTTGTTTTCCCCCTTGTCCGCCCTGTGCGCCGCCGCGCCCTTCGACGACAAGTTCCGCCAGCTGGAAGAGCTGCTGCCCACGCCGAACAGCTACCGCACGGCGTCCGGCGCGCCGGGCCACGCCTACTGGCAGCAGCGCGCCGACTACGTGATCCGCGCCACGCTCGATGAGGAACGGCGCGCCATCACGGCCAGCGAACAGATCACCTATCACAACCGCTCGCCCGACAGCCTCGCGTATCTGTGGCTGCAGCTGGACCAGAACGGCTTGCGCCAGGATGCCGACCAGCGCCGCGTACTGAGCGCGCCCTCGCGCCAGGCCTGGCTGAGTAACAGCGAGGACGAAGCGCTGAAATTCGAGGACTTGCGCGCCATCCATGCGGGCCGCGAATTCGACGGCGGCTTCAAGCTCACCGCCGTGAAAGCGGCCAGCGGCAAGCCGCTGCCGCATGTGGTCAACCAGACCATGTTGCGCATCGACCTGCCGGTGGCGCTGGCGCCCGGCCAGAGCATCACGTTCAGCATCGACTGGTCGTATCGGATCAATGACCAGAAGGTGCTCGTCGAGCGCTCCGGCTATGAGTATTTTGAGGACGACAAGAACACGATCTTCCAGATCGCGCAGTGGTTCCCGCGCATGGCCGCGTATTACGACGCCGTCGGCTGGCAGCACAAGCAATTCCTCGGTTCCGGCGAGTTCACCCTGGAGTTTGGCGACTACGAGCTGTACCTGACGGTGCCGTCCGATCACGTGGTGGCCGCCACCGGGGAACTGCAAAATCCCGCCGCCGTGCTGAGCGCGGCGCAGCGCGAACGCCTGGCGCGGGCAAAAAACAGCAATACGCCGCTGCTGGTGATTACGCCGCAGGAAGCGCTGGCGGCGGAAAAGGGCAAGCCGGCCGGCACGAAAACCTGGCACTTCAAGGCCGCCAATGTGCGCGACGTGGCGTGGGCGTCGAGCCGCAAGTTCATCTGGGATGCGCAGGGCCTGGACAGCGGCGGCAAGCGCGTGATGGCCATGTCGTATTACCCGAACGAGGGCAACCCGCTGTGGCAGCAGTACAGCACGCGCGCCGTCGTGCACGCGATCGAGCAGTACAACAAATACAGTTTCGACTATCCCTATCCGAACGCGATTTCCGTCAACGGCGCCGTGGGCGGCATGGAGTATCCGATGATTGCGTTCAATGGCGGGCGCCCCGTGAAGGACAAGAAGACGGGCGAGCGCACGTACTCGAAGACGACGAAATACGACCTGATCGGCGTGATCATCCACGAAGTGGGGCATAACTATTTTCCCATGGTCGTCAACTCGGACGAGCGCCAGTGGACGTGGATGGACGAGGGCTTGAATTCCTTCCTGCAGTACCTGGCCGAGCAGGCGTGGGAAGAGCATTTCCCGTCCTGGAATGGCGAGCCGCGCAAGATCGTCGACTACATGCGCAGCCAGAACCAGGTACCCATCATGACCAATTCCGAGTCCTTGCTGCAGTTCACGGCGAACGCCTACGACAAGCCGGCCACGGCCCTCAACATCCTGCGCGAGACCATCCTCGGGCGCGAACTGTTCGACTTCGCCTTCAAGCAGTACGCCGTGCGCTGGAAGTTCAAGCGCCCGACGCCGGCCGACTTTTTCCGCACCATGGAAGACGCTTCCGGCACGGACCTGGACTGGTTCTGGCGCGGCTGGTTCTATACCACCGATGCGGTCGACATCAGCATCGACGGCATCAGCGAATATGGCGTGAGCACGAAGAATCCCGAAGTCGAGAAAGCGTGGAAGAAGGCGCAGAAGGCGGCGCAGCCGATATCGATCTCGGACCAGCGCAACAAGGCGCTGCCGAAGAAGGTCGACATCGATCCCGCGCTGAAGGATTTCTACAACCAGCATGATGAATTCACGGTCACCAACAAGGACCGCAACAGCTATGCGGAAGAGCAGGAAGGGCTGGAACCGTGGGAGAGGAAGCTGCTGGAACAGCGCAACATGGGCAAGCATCTGTACCTGGTCGACTTTTCGAATCTCGGCGGCCTGGTGATGCCGCTGATCCTGGAAATCGAACTGAAAAGCGGCAAGAAGATCATCGAGCGCGTACCTGCCGAAGTGTGGCGCTATGCGCCGCACAAGATCAGTAAAGTGATCGTCACGGACGAACCGATGGTGGGCCTGGTGCAGGACCCGTATTGGGAGACGGCCGACATCGACACCAGCAACAATAGCTGGCCGAGAAAAATCACGCCATCGCGCCTCGAGCTGTTCAAGCTCGATCGCGACAAGAACAACCTGATGAAGGATTTTAATACGCCGCTCAAGGCGCCCGAGGCAAAGCCGGAAGCCAAGGCCGAGACGAAATAGGGAAACAGCGCCGACCGGTCCGGCGCTTTTTTCTGCCGGCCTGCGCCGGAAGTGCTATTCTGCGCGACGCCCCGGCGTACACGGACCGGGGCTTTCGCAAATCATTCAAAAGACGACCATGCAAACTTTGACCTTCCTGCGCGCGCTGGGCTGTGCGCTACTTTGCCAGCTAACCCTGGCCGCGCACGCCGACCCCCTCAGCTATGCGCGCTATGACCAGGTGCGCACGCGCGACCTGCAGCTGGACCTGAAAGCGGACTTCAAGCAAAAGACCCTGTCGGGCTATGCCGAGCTGTCCTTGAACTGGATCGATCCGGCGGCGCGCACCCTGGTGCTCGACACGCGCGATTTGTCGATCGCGAAGGTGCAGGTACAGGACAAGCGCGGCGCCTGGCAGATGGCGCCGTACCAGCTGGACAAGGCCGATCCGGAAAAGGGCCAGGCGCTGCGCATCACCACCACGGGCCAGCCGGGCAAGGTGCGCGTCTACTATCACACGGCGCCGAACGCCATCGCGCTGCAGTGGCTCACGCCGCAGCAGACCATGTCGGGCAAGCTGCCTTTCATGTTCAGCCAGTCGCAAAGCGTCAACGCCCGCTCGTGGGTGCCGTCGCAGGATACGCCGGCCGTGCGTTTTACGTATAGCGCGCGCATCGATGCGCCGGCGGGCATGCGCGTCGTCATGAGCGCCGAGAACGACGAAAAGGCGACGGGCAAGGGCGGCTGGAAATTCAGGATGCCGCAGCCGATTCCATCGTATTTGCTGGCCATTGCCATCGGCGAACTGGAAGTGCGCAAGCTCGGTCCCCGCTCCGCCGTGTATGCGGAACCGCCACGCATCAAGGCCGCCGAATACGAGCTGGCCGACACGGAAAAGATGATACAGGCCGCCGAAGCGCTGTACGGCCCGTATGGCTGGGGACGCTACGACATGATCGTGCTGCCGCCATCGTTCCCTTACGGCGGCATGGAAAACCCGCGCCTGACCTTCCTCACGCCGACCATGATCGCGGGCGACCGCAGCCTGGTCGACCTGATCGCGCATGAACTGGCCCACTCGTGGTCGGGCAACCTGGTCACCAACGCCTCGTGGAAGCACATGTGGCTCAACGAGGGCTTCACCACCTACGTCACCACGCGCATCGTCGAGCAGCTGTATGGCAGCGACGTGGCGCAGATGGGCGTGCAGGTCGACCAGGAAGAACTGGCCGCCTCGATCCGCGAACTGCCTGCCGCGAAAACGGCGCTGATCACGCGCGATGCGGACGCCAACCCGGCCGAAACGTACACGGACGACGGCATCATCTACCCGAAAGGCGCCTGGTTCCTGGCCACCATGGAGCGCCGTGCCGGCCGCGCCGTGTTCGACCCCTTCCTGCGCGGCTGGTTCGACCAGCACGCGTTCCAGAGCGTGACGACGGAGCAGTTCGTCGCCTATCTGCGCAAGAACCTGCTGGCGCAGCATCCGGACGTGATGCCCGAAGCGGAACTCGATGAATGGCTGTATGGCACGGGCGTGCCGGCCAGCGCGCAGCGCGTCGTCTCGCCGCGCCTGGCGCTGCTCGACCAGCACCGCGACGCCTGGTTGAAAGGCACATTGCCGACGAAAGACCTGGGCATGGACAAGTGGATCGCCATCGAATCGATGCACTTCCTGAACGACATCAACAACAAGGCCAGCGCGGCGCAATTGCGTGAGCTGGACCAGGCCTACGGCGTGGGCAAGAGCGGCAACAATGAAGTGGCGTACCGCTTCTACCTGGCCGCCGTGAACGCCGGCTACGACGTGCAGCAGCCCTTGCAGGCATTCCTCATGAGCGTGGGCCGCCAGAAGTTCGTCGTGCCCCTCTACAGCGCCTTGATGAAGACGCCGCAGGGCCATGCCTGGGCCAAGGACGTGTATGCGCAGGCGCGCGAACGCTACCACCCGGTGACGCAGGAAAGCGTCGATAAATTGATGGCCGCGCAAGCGCATTGAACCTTCCTTGGACATCCTGACCATGCATACCATGAACCGTCTTGCCGCCGCCATCGTGCTGGCGTTTTCCGGCATCGCCGTGCCGGCGCTGGCTGTTGACGCGGCCCCCGTCGTTGCCGCCGCACCGGCACCCGCGCCTGCCTTCGATCTTGAGCGCGACGTCGCCACCGCCCTGAAAGTGTTCGACGTGCCCGGCATGGCGATCGCCATCGTCAAGGATGGCAAAGTCATCACCGCCAGGGGCTTTGGCGTGCGCAAACTGGGCGAACCGGCCGCCGTCGACGCGCAGACCGTCTTCGAAGTGGCATCGAACTCGAAAGGCTTCACGGCCGCCGCGCTGGCCATGCTGGTCGACGAAGGCAAGCTGGCCTGGGACGATCCCGTCACCAAGCACCTGCCCGGCTTTCAGATGCACGATTCCTACGTGACGGGCGCCATGACCATCCGCGACTTGCTGACGCACCGCAGTGGCCTGGGCCTGGGCGCGGGCGACTTGCTGTGGTGGCCGACGACGACCTTCAGCACCGACGAGATCATCGAGAAGCTGCGCTACATCCGTCCGGCCACGAGTTTTCGCAACAGCTATGCCTACGATAACCTGCTGTACATCGTGGCCGGCAAGATCATCGCCGACAAGGCGGGAAAAAGCTGGGGCGAGGCCATGCATGAGCGCATCCTGGCGCCGCTGGGCATGACGGGCACCACCACCAGCCTGGCGGAGAACGCGGGCAATCCCGACGTCGCCAATGCGCACAGCAAGATCGACGGCAAGATCGCCGCCGTCAAGTCGATGCCCGTGCCGAACGCCGTGGGCGCCGTCGGCATCAACACGAACGCGGAAGATATCGCCAAGTGGATGATGGTGCTGCTCGACGGCGGCAAGATCGCCGGCGTGAAGGACAAGGATGGCAAGGACGCGCGCCTGTTCAGCGAAAAGCAGGGCCGCGAAATGTGGGCGGCGCAAACGCCGATCAGGATCCCCGAGCCGAAACCGGCATTGGCCGCGACCAAACCGAACTTCAGCGCGTATGGCCTGGGTTTCCAGCTGCGCGACTACAAGGGCATGAAGGTGGCCATGCACGGCGGCGCGCTGCAGGGCTTTTATTCGCGCGTGGTGATGGTGCCGGAAGCGAAGCTGGGCGTGGCCATCCTCACCAATGCGGAAAATGGCGGTTCGATGACGGCACTGCAATGGCGCATCCTCGACCATTACCTGCAGGCGGCGCCGTCGGACTGGCTGGCGCTGGTGGCCAAGGTGGAGCAGGACCAGCATGCCGAGGAAGTGAAAAAGCAGGGCAAGGCGTCGAGCGCGCGCGCGGCCAGATCGCAGCCGTCGCTGCCGCTGGCGGCGTACGACGGCGAGTACGAGGATGCCTGGTACGGCAAGGTCATCATCAAGCCGGAAGGGAAAAAACATATCCTCAGCTTCACGCGCACACCGGACCTGACGGGCGAGCTGGAACACTGGCAGCACGACACCTTCATCGTGCGCTGGAAAGAGCGCAACTTCAACGCCGACGCCTACGTGACGTTCTCGCTCAATCCCGATGGCAGCATCGATCGGGTAAAGATGGCGCCCGTGTCGGCCGAGACGGATTTCAGCTACGACTTCCAGGACTTGAACCTGGTGCCGCTGAAACCGAAGGAAGCGAAGAAATAAGATGATAGGTCGGGTTAGCGCGCAGCGCGTAACCCGAGACGCTCACTTTATGGTTTGACGAACTTGAGTGTCATGCGGTCGCTCTCGCCAATGGCCGTGTACTTGGCCCGGTCCACATCCTTGTTGGCGTAGGTGGGCGGCAGCGCCCAGACGCCGCCCTGGTGGTCGGCCGTGTCTTTCGGATTGGCGTTGATCTCCGACTTGGCCGCCAGTTTGAAACCCGCGCCTTCGGCCAGCTTGATCACATACGCTTCGTGCATGTAGCCGCTGCTGGCCGTGGCGTCCTGCGCCTTGCTCGCCGGCAGGCGGTGCTCGACGACGCCGAATACGCCGCCCGGTTTCAGGCTGTCATAGACTTCCTTGAACAGGGTTTGCATGCCCGCTTCGCCGATCGGTATCCAGTTGTGGATATTGCGGAAGGTGAGCACCATGTCGGCCGTGCCCTTGGGCGCGATGCGGTAGGTGGTGGGTGGCGCGAAGGCGCCGATGTCCACCTTGCCGAAGGCGGCAGGATTGGCGTCGAGCTTTTGCTGGAAGCGCGCCGCGCCACGGCGCGCGCCTTCGCTGCTTGACTGCGGGTCGTTGCCGGCCGCGATCAGCTTGCCGTTGTCGCGCAGGTAGGGCGCCAGGATCTCCGTGTACCAGCCGCCGCCTGGCGCCAGTTCCACCACCGTCATGTTCGGCTTGATGCCGAAGAACATCAGCGTTTCATACGGGTGGCGGGCGCCGTCGCGCAGCGCGTTGGCCGGCGTGCGCGCGCTGCCGGCGATGGCCGCTTTCAGGGCCGCGTCGCCCGTGTCGGCGGCCAGTGCCGCGCCGCTGCCGCCACAGGCCAGCATGACCGTCAGGGCCGCAGCCAGGGATACTCGCTTCATCATCATTTGCTCCATGCGTGATTGGATCGGTTGGTGAATTGGTGGCGATCGCCATCAACGCCGATCATCGGTCAAGCACGCTGGCCGGTCAAGCGGATTCCGTCCCCCATGCGGCGGCATACGCGGGCATGTCGCAGGTGTTGAGCGCATCGGCGACGGCCGCGCCACGGCCGTGCGTGAACGGCAATTCGCCCGTCCAGACGGCATGCGCCATGTCGCCCGCATCGTCGAGCGGGCCGCCCTTGCGCTGCTTGACGGCGTATTCGTCGAGCGCGATGCGCAGCACGGTGGTGGCCGCGTATTCCTTGGCGCTGCCGCCGCGCACGTGCGCCAGGCGTCCCGGCATCAGCTTTTCCATCAGCGCGTCCATGGCCGCGTGCTGCTGGTCGATGTCGCTCACTTTTTCAAACCGCCCGTACACCATCGCCGAACGGTAGTTCATCGTGTGGTTGAAGGCGGAGCGCGCCAGTACCAGGCCGTCGAGATGGGTGACCGTCACGCACACGTCGCTGTCTTGCAAGAGCTTGAGCATGCGGCTGCCGTTCGAGCCGTGGATATACAAGTGGCCATCGATGCGCCAGCAGGCGGTCGGGATGCAATGGCTGCCCTTGTCGTCGTGGAAGGCGATATGGCACAGGTAGGCGGCGTCGAGGATGGCGTACAGGGCGGCTTGCTCGTAGCTGGCCAGTTCGGCGACGCGGCGCACGCGGGTACGGGGGCTGGGAGGCAGGGTGGTAGCGGTCATGGTGAGAATCCCGTTGGTTGAAGAGGAAGGCCGCACTATAATCGGCATCTGGCCCTGAAAAAAGATCCAGAAGTGAGAAATAATGTAGAGCCACAGTTGAGGGAGGCACATGGATTTTGCTTTGCTGCTGAACGCATTCGAGCGCACGCACCGCGAGCGGGGCTGGCCGCGCCAGCGCCTGCTGCATGAATGCCTGCGCGCGGCGATCCGCGGCGGCCAGCTGGCGCCCGGCACGCGCCTGGCCGCCACGCGCGTGCTGGCGGCGGAACTGGGACTGGCGCGCAATACCGTGTTGTACGCCTACGAGCAATTGGCCAGCGAAGGGTTTGTCTTGCCGGACCGGCGCGGCACCGTCGTCGCCGGCAGCGTTGGCGTGCCGACCGCCCCGCCAGTGAGCGCAGGCCAGGATGGCTTGTCGCGCCGCGCCCGGCGTTTGCGCGGCGTGGCGGGACAGGATGCCAGCGCGGCGGTGGTGTTTCCCGCCGACGCGATGGGTGCGTTTGCGCCTGGCGTGCCGGCGCTCGATGAATTTCCGCTGGCGCAGTGGCGGCGCATGCTGGACCGCGCGTGGCGCGCGTTGACGCCGCGCCAGCTCAATTACGGCGACCCTGCCGGCGAGCCGCAGCTGCGCATGGCCATCGCCGAGCATTTGCGCGCCGCGCGCGGCGTCGTCTGCGATGCGGGCCAGGTATTCATCACGGACGGCACGCAGAGCAGCCTCGATGTGTGCCTGCGCGCCTTTGCCGACCAGGGAGATACCTTGTGGATCGAGCATCCCGGCTATGGCGGCGCGCTGGCGGCGGGCCGTGGCGCCGGCTTGCAGGTGACGGGCATCGCCGTCGACATGGATGGCATCGCGCCGACGGACGACGACTGGCGCGTGACGCCGCCGCGCCTGATCTACACGACGCCGTCGCACCAGTATCCGACGGGCAGCGTGCTCAGTCCCGCGCGCCGCATGGCGCTGCTCGAACGCGCGCGCGCCGCCGGCGCCCTGATCATCGAAGACGATTACGACAGCGAATTTCGCCATGGCGGCCCGCCGCTGGCGGCCATGCAGGGACTGGTGGCCGACGCGCCCGTCGTATATCTGGGCACCTTCAGCAAGACCATGTTTCCCGCCTTGCGCCTGGCTTTTATCGTCGTGCCGGCCTCGCTGGCCGGGGCCTTCGCGCAGATGCAGGCGCAGGGCGCCGCGCGCGGCCGCGTGGCCGAACAGCTGGCGCTGGCCGAGTTCCTGCGCTGCGGCCTGTTCGCGCGCCACGTGCGGCGCATGCGCCGCCTGTACCGCCAGCGCCGCGACGCCTTGAGCGAGGCCTTGCAGCGCCATGCGTGTGCGGGCGCGGCCATCCATGGCGGCACGGCCGGCATGCACCTGGCGCTGCGCTTCCACGATGGCGCATGGGATGACCTGGCGCTGAGCCGCCGTGCCGCGCAGGACGGCATCGTGGCGCTGGCGCTGTCCGCGCATGGCACGGGAGAAGGGCCGGGTTGGAACGGTTTCCTGCTCGGTTATGCGCAGGTGCCGGCCGAGAACATGGATGGCCTGGCGCGCCGCCTGGGTGGGCTGCTGCCAGCGTGAGATTCCGACTTTACTGCTGATCCAGCATCCACTGCTTCAAGCCGTTGACCCAGTTCTTGGCAGGCAGGTTGAATTGCTTCTTGATGGTGGCGGCGCGCTCGTACAGCTCGCTGAAGTCGAGCGAGGGCGATTTTTTGAAGGCCAGCACGACGATGTTTTCATCTTCCACTTCCGGCACCCACACGACGGCATCGAAGACCAGTTCCATCGCCTGCAAATTCTTGTCGTAGTTGGGGAAGTCGCCGAAGACATTCGTGCACATGATGCCGTCGTCCGTCAGACAGTCGAAGCAGGCCTGATAGAACTCGGGCGTGTCGAGCACGGGCCCGCGCGCGTCTTCGTCGTACAGGTCCACTTGCAGCGCGTTGACGGTGCCATGGTTGGCCGGGTCGAGCACGAAGTCGAGCGCATTCATTTCGCGTACGTCGAGGCGTGCGTCGTTCGGCGGCAGCGCAAACTGGGCGCCGCAGATGGCGATCACGTTCGGATTGAGTTCGATGGCCGTGACCGTGGCGTCGGGGAAGCGGCGGTAGCTGAACTTGGTCAGCGCGGCGCTGCCCAGGCCCAGCTGCACGATGCGTTTGGGCTGCGTCTTGAACAGCATCCACATCATCATCATCTGCACGTATTCGAGCTCGATGGCGTCGGGTTTGTCCAGACGCATGGCGCCCTGCACCCACTTGGTCCCCAGGTGCAGGTAGCGGATGCCGCGGTGTTCGGTGGTGGTGGCGGGCGGGTGGCCCGGGTGGCTGAAAGCGGTATGGCTGGTGGAGGTAAAGTCGGTCGTCATGGCGTCAGTTTAGCAGCCGCCAAAGAAAAAGACGCCGTGGCGTCTTTGGGGGGAGCGCTCAAGATTGTTTGCGGCGCCGCGCCAGGAAGCCGAGTATGCCCAGGCCGGCCAGCAGCATGCCATAGGTTTCCGGTTCAGGAACGGGAGCCAGGTTCAGGTTGAAGACGCCGCCATAGCTGCCGCCCTTGGTGTTGCCGATGACGGTGAGGACCAGCGGGCCATTGAACAGGAGGTTCGTAGGCGCCAGGACTTCGCCCTGGGCATAGCCAAAGACGGTGGGGCCGCCAAAGCCGGTCAGTCCTATGCCGTTCAGGTCGGCACTGGTGAAGTGGATGGAGGAGCTGTCCGTGCCCGTGACGGACAGGTTGGCCAGGAAGGCTTGCGCGGTGGAACCGAAGGTCGCGTTGGGTGTGAACGTGAAGGTATCGGTGAAGTCGCCGAGCGGACTGGGCACCGCGCTGAAGCCGCTGGTCCACAGATTGCCCGTGGTATTGACGAGGTTGACCGTGTAGGCGGTGGCGCTGGCGCTGCCGATGGAAGCAGCGCTCAGGACCGCCGCTGCGATGAGTGATTTTAGTTTCATGTTGATCCCCGCGAAAAGACGATTGATGTTTCAAAAAAACCGTACCGCGCTGATAAATTATCGCTGAGACATCACGTTGTCAATTAGTTATTTCAATAGCATTATACAAACTCAAATAGCTTATTTCTAATACACGGGCATGGGATGCTTGAGATTGCCGTATTGGCAATTCAATTATCAATATTTTACTCAAAAATCGTTCGAGATTTTGTGGTCTAAAAATCGTTATACGAGGAACTAATTTCTGTCCAGCAAAGGCAGAATCAAGGTCACCGCCAGGCCGCCGCCCTCGCGGTTGGCCAGGGTGATGCGCCCGCCATGGGCTTCGGCGATTTCGCGCGCCAGGGCCAGGCCCAGCCCCGTGCCGCTGCGTTTGGTGGAGTAAAACGGCACCAGTGCGTTTTCCAGCACGGCGCTGCTCATGCCCGGACCGCGGTCGCGCACTTCGATGCGCAGCTGGCCATGCGCCTGGCTGACGTGCAGGCCGATATGCTCTTCCCTCGAGCCTGATTCCAGCGCATTCTTGAGCAGGTTCAGCAGTGCTTGCTGCATTTGCGCCGCATCGAACAAGGCCGCCTGCGCGGGTGGCGGGCCGTCGAGCGTGAAGGCCGCCTGCGAGGCGAGGCTGTCGAGGAAGGGGGGCCATTCGCATGGCGCCAGGCGCGGCGCGGGCAGCTTGGCAAAGCGCGCATAGCCGAGGATGAAGCTTTCCAGGTGGCGCGTGCGCTCCTCGATGGTGGCGAGGATTTGCGGCAGGCGTTCCGTCTGGCCGCGGCGCACCAGCTCGGCGCCGGAGTGTGCCAGCGAGGCCAGAGGCGCCAGCGAGTTGTTGAGTTCATGGCTGATGACGCGGATGACTTTTTTCCAGGTCTGCACTTCCTGGCGCCGCAGTTCCAGCGTCAGCTGGCGCAACAGCAGCAGTTCGTGCTTGCGTCCGTTCAGGCTGAAGCTGCGCCGCGCCAGGTGATAGACCTCTTCCTGTTCCCCTTCGCCGCTGGTAAACAGGCCGTCGTTGCGGCGCGCCAGCGCTTCGGCCAGTGCCGGCGCCGCCTCGCGCACGATGTCGGCCAGGTGGCGTCCTTCGAGTCGGCGGCCGTGATGCAGCAGCTGGCGCGCGGCCAGGTTGGCATAGACGATGGCGCTGCCCTCGGCCACCAGCAGCATGGCCACCGGCGTGTTCTGCACCATGGTGTCGAGCAGCAGTTCGCGCTGCACCAGGTCCAGGCGCTGCTTGCGCAGCACGTCGCCCAGCGCATTGTGGGCCGCCACCAGGTCGGCCAGTTCATCGTTCTGCGGCCAGCGCAAGCTGAAGCCGAAGTCGCCGTCCTGGTAGCTGGCGACCGTGCCGCTCAAGGCGCGAAACAGCGACAGCATCGATTGCAGTTGCGCGCGGATGGTAATGACGGCCACCGGCAGCACGCACAGCAGGGTGCCCGCCAGTACCAGCAGCGGCTGGCCTGGCAAAAAATGCGCGAGCAGCAGGGCGATGACGATGCCCAGCACGAGCAAGGTGACGATCAGCGCCGTCCAGCGCGTGAGCAGGGAGAGGCGCATGGGACGCAATGCCATCAGCCGCGCGCGATGCCCAGGCGCTCCATGCGCCGGTACAGCGCCTGGCGCGACAGCCCCAGTTCCTGCGCCGCCTGCGCCACCACGCCGTGTGCGCGCGCAAGAGCGGCCGTGACGCTGTCGCGGTCCGGTTCCGTCGCGGCGCCATCTTGCGGCGCGCGCTGCGACGCTACGCCGGCCAGCGGCAAGCCCGTTTCCTGCGCGCCGATCACGGGACCGGGCGTCAGCAGGCTGGCGCGCTGCATGACGTTTTTCAGCTCGCGCACATTGCCCGGCCAGCCGTGCGCCAGCAAGGTTGCCTGCGCCTGCGCGTCCAGCGTCTTTTCGCCGCCCAGGAAATGCCGCGCCAGTACCAGGATGTCCAGCGGGCGCTGGGCCAGCGGCGGCAATCGCAGTTCGATCACGTTCAGGCGGTAGAACAGGTCTTCGCGAAACGTGCCGGCCTTGATCATCGCCGGCAGGTCCGCGTTGCTGGCGCTGATGACGCGTACCTTCACTTGCCGCTCGCGGTTCGAGCCGAGGCGCTCGAAGCGTCCCGTTTCCAGCACGCGCAGCAGTTTCATTTGTCCGGCCAGCGGCAGGTTGCCGATCTCGTCGAGGAACAGGGTGCCGCCGTCGGCCGCGTCGAACTTGCCGTCGCGCGCGCGCGTGATGCCCGTATAGGCGCCCGCTTCCGCGCCGAACAGTTCCGCCTCGATCAGCTCCACCGGAACGGCGCCGCAATTGAGCACGACGAAAGGACCGCTGGCGACCTGGGAATTGGCTTGCACGATGGCGGCGATGCGTTCCTTGCCGCTGCCGTTCGGCCCCGAGATGAGCACGGACACGTCGGCGCGCGCCACCTGGCACGCCAGGTGCACGACTCGTTCCGTGGCCGGGTCTTGCCATACCATGCCGCGCAGGTCGAAGTCGTGTTCCAGCGCGTGGCGCTGGCGCTGTTCGGCCACCACGCGCTGGCGCAGCGCGCGGTTGGCCTGTCCCAGCTCCAGCAGGTTCTGCACGCTGGCGATCAGGCGCCGGTCATCCCATGGCTTGGCCAGGTAGTCGGCCGCGCCGGACTTGATCAGGTCGACGGCCGCGTCGAGCTGGGTCCATGCCGTCAGCAGGATCACGGGCAGGTCCGGGTAGCGCGCACGGATCGCATGAAATAGTGCGCCGCCTTCCTCGCCCGACGTGGTGTCGGCCGTGAAGTTCATGTCCTGCACCACCAGGTCGATGGCGTGGCGTTCGAGCAGCTGCAAGCCCTCCTCGGGCGAGGCGGCGCGCACGGCGTCGATCTCGTGCAGCGAGAACAGCACGTCGAGCGCGATGGCCACGGCGGCATTGTCGTCAATAATCAGTACGGTAGGCATGCGCGCAGCATATCACTGAGGTGCCGGCTCAGGTACTGCGGGTGGCAGTGGCCGGCGAAATGCTGGCCGCGCGCCAGGCCGGGCCGTACACCGCGCCCACGCCCAGCAGCCAGAATACGAGCGCGCCAGCCAGCAGATAGACGGGTGGCAGGCGCGCCATTTCCAGCTGGCTTACCAGCAGCTGGTTCAAGCCCAGGGCCAGCAGCACGCCGCACGCCACGCCAACGCTGGTGATCATGAAATTCTCCGTCAAAAAATAGCGCAGGATGTCGATGCGGCGGGCGCCCAGTGCGCGCCGCACGCCGATCTGCTTCCTGCGTTGCGCCACCCACAGGCTGGCGATGCCGACGATGCCGCTGGCCGTCACCAGCAGCAGCAGGGTCGACACGGCGATCAGCATCCACGACAGGCCCTGGTCGGCCCGGTAGCGCGCCTTGCGATGCTGTTCCAGGGTGTCGGTGGTGACCAGCAGCCGGTCCGTGCTGGCAGTGCGGATGGCCTGTTGCGCCTCCTGCATCAGACGGTCACGCTGGCCCGGTTCGGCTCGCACGGCGTATATCAGCAGGCCGCGCCCGCCCGTCAGGCGCGCCGGCAGCAGCGACGAATACTCGCCGCGCGGCTTGGTCTGCGCGCTCTGGGTCTGCAGCCGCTCGACGATGCCCACCACGCGCAGTTCCGGATCGTCCGAGCCGGTGCCCTGGTACAAGGTTTTGCCGACAAAGCTGGTCTCGCCGGGCCAGATTTTCTGCGCCGCCGCCCGTGTCAGTATCAGAACCTTGGGCGAGCTCTCGTCGACGTCTTCGTTGATTTCGGGCGCCTCGTCGGGCCGGAAATCGCGTCCTTCGACCAATTGCAGGCCATACGTTTTGATCAGCGAATCGGGACTGACATAGGTGGATACTTCGGCGCTGGCCGCAGCCTGGTCGCGCTTGGCGGACATGCTGGTGAAGTGGCCAGAGCGCGACAGCACCGCCTGCGACGTTTGCGCCACCGACATCACGCCTGGCAGCGCGCGCAGCAATGCCGCCTGGCGCTTTTGTTCGGCCAGCTGGCGCTCATGGCTGCCTCGGTTGAGGTTCTGGATATTGACGTAAAAAACGTCGTTTTCAGCGGCCACGCCGCTGGGACGCGCGGCGACGGCCTGGCGCACGTTGACGATATGCAGGGCGTTGGCCAGGATGGCCAGGCTGATCGCGACCTGCACGGCCACCAGGACGGCGCCGGTTTTGCTGCGCATCAGCGCCGACAGGATGGGACGGATTTCCATGCTGGACCTCATGTTGGGTAAAGGATGTTCATTGGGATTTGAGCTGGATGGCCGGCGTCACCTGGCAGGCGCGCCAGGTCGGCAGCAAGCCTGCCAGCAGGGCCGCCAGCACCGACATGGCAAACGTCAGCAGCAGCATCGGTACGTCCATGTGCGCGACGGTGCCCAGATCTTCCGACTGCTTGCTGACCACGGCCAGCGCGCCGAACGCCAGCAGCAGGCCCAGCACGCCGCCAGCGAGGCCGATGACGCCTGTCTCGATCAGGAACTGGCGGAAGATGTCGCGCCGCGTGGCGCCCAGCGCACGGCGGATGCCCACCTCGCTGGCGCGCACGGAAAACTTCGCCAGCAGCAGGCCGATGGTGTTGACCAGGCAGAGCAGCAGGAAACCGAAGGCCAGCCAGGCCGCCAGCTTGTTGTCGTTGTCGACTACCTGCAAAAAGCTCATCCATTCGTTCAGGTCGTACAGGCGGTTCGGCGCGTTGCGCTTCATGCGGCCCAGCTTGCGCTGCTCGCCCGCATAGGCGTCCAGGTACTGCTGCAACTGGCCGCGTTCGCCGCTGCTGGCCATTTCGAACCAGAACTGCAGCCAGGTGCAGCCCGAGGCGAGCCTGCCCTGGTAGCCGGGTGCGTTATTGTCGCCGTTGCAGCTCATGCCGCCGTCGTGCTCGGTTTCGTGGCGGATCGCGCTGGCAAATGGAATGAAGAATTCGTCCTCCGGACCGAACGCACCCTTGCTGCCGATAATGTGATGGGCGCGCGGCACCACGTCCCAGGTGGCCAGCACGCCCGTCACCATGTAGGGCCGGCCCAGCACCGTGACGCGCTGGCCGACCGGGTTGTTCGTGCCCACCAGTTTTTCAGCCAGCGCGCGGCTGAGCACGATCACGTCCGCGCCGCTGGCGTCATCGGCTTCGCTCCACGGCTGGCCGTACAGAAAGGGGGCTTCGAACATGCTGAAAAAGTCGCGCGTGGGCGCCATGCCCTGGGCCTGGAAGGAACCGATATCCTTGCGCGCCGGTTCGACTGGCCCTGCCACGCCATACATGACGGTGCGGCGCACGCCCACCTTGCTGGCCATGAAATTGCGCGCATCGATATAGCTCATCTGGCTTTGCGCGAAGCCGGGCTTTTCGCCGGGGACATAGCCTTTGACGGGCAGGATGTCGATCATCGGCACGAACAGGCGGTCGCTCTTGTGCGGCAGCGGATCGCCCGACATGGCGTGCAGGATGGTGACGGTGGACACGCTGGCGGCCACGCCGACGGCCAGGGTCAGCACCATCAGCGCCGTCAGGGCGCGGTTGCGGCGCAGGCTGCGCAGACCCAAGGTGAAATAGTAGCGGAACATGTGCTCTCCTTACGCGGTCACGGGCTGCTGCGGCCTGGCCGACAGCGAGGCGCGGTGCTGCACCAGGTCCGACACCTGGCCGTCGATGATGTGCACATTGCGCTGGCTGCGCAGCGCCAGTTCCGGATCGTGCGTGACCATCAGGATGGTGGTGCCTTGCGCATTGATTTCTTCCAGCAGTTCCATCACGCCGCGCGCCATCTGCGTATCGAGGTTGCCCGTCGGTTCATCGGCCAGCAGCAGCTTGGGCGAGCCGGCCAGCGCGCGCGCGATCGCCACGCGCTGCTGCTGGCCACCCGACAATTCGGCCGGATAATGCTTTATGCGCGACGCCAGGCCGACCTTGGCCAGCGCTTCCTCGATGCGTTCCTTGCGCTCGGCGCGGTTGAAGCCCCGGTAGCGCAGCGGCACGTCGACGTTGTCGAACAGCGACAGGTCGGGAATCAGATTAAAACCCTGGAAGATGAAGCCCAGCTTTTCATTGCGCAGGCGCGAGCGGGCATTGTCGTCCATGCCCCTGACGTTGACGCCGTCGAGGATGTATTCGCCATCCGTGAATTCCTCGAGCAGGCCGGCGATGTTCAGGAAGCTCGTCTTGCCCGAGCCGGACGGGCCCGTGACGGTGACGAATTCACCTTGTTGCACGTGGATGTCGAAGCCGCGCAGCGCGTGGGTTTCGATCATGTGGGTGCGGTAGACTTTGCTCAGGTTTTGCATGCGCAGCATGGAGGGCCTCTCAGGATATAAGTTGAATGATGTGTCAGTTGAGCGAGACGCGGGCGGCGTTCTCGAAGTTTTCTGTGCCGGCGACGACCACCTTGTCGCCCAGCTTCAGGCCGTCGAGGATTTCCACTGCCGACACGCTGGTCGCGCCCAGCTTGATCGGCGTGCGCATCGCCACGCCATCGCGCACGACGTAGGCGAAACGGCCGCCTTCGGCTTCGACGAAGGAGCCGCGCGCCAGCATCAGCACATTCGGTTTTTCATCGATCAGCAGGCGTGCCGCCACGCGCTGGTTCTGGCGCAGGCCGGCCGGCTGCGCGCCATCGAAACGCACGCGCGCCAGCACCTGGTTTTTCACCACTTCCGGCGACAGCGCCGACAATTTTCCGGTTGCCTTGACGGCGCCCGTTTCGATCTCGGCGCGCATGCCCAGGCCCATGTCGGCCACGTACGTTTCCGGCACCTCGAGCTCGACTTCCAGCTGCGACAGGTCGACCAGGGTCATCAGGGCCGTATTGGCTTGCACCACGCTGCGGTTGGCCACCGACAGGGTGCCGATGAAGCCGCTGACGGGCGCGCGCACGGTCAGCTCGTCGACCCTGCGCTGGGCATTGTCGCGGACGAGGCGCTGGCGTTCCAGTTCGCTGACCTTGGTCTTGAGCGCCAGGGTCACGTCTTCGCTTTCCAGGCCCGCCGCCTGGGAGGCGTGCTTGCTGCGGATATCGGCCGAATTCAAGGCATCCTTGGCCTTCTGGTAATCGATCTTGGCGATGATGCCCACCTGCGCCACGCTTTCGTAGCGCTCGAGCGTACGCTGCGCGGACAGGCGCTCGATCTCGGCCGTATCGGCTTCCCGGCGCGCCAGCAGTTTCTGCTTCTTGGCCAGGATCTGCTGGCGCGCCACTTCCGCCTCCAGCTGCTGCACGCTCGATTGTTCGCGCTTGAGCGCGTCGGACAGGTCCGGCGACTCCAGCACGGCCAGGATGTCGCCCTTTTTCACAGTGTCGCCCGCCTTCGCTTTCAGCGTGACGGTGGCCACGGTGGTCGAATACAGGGTGGGGCTGATGGCGGCAACGATGCGGCCAGTGACGGCCGCGTCGCGTATCAGGGTGCCGCGCGTGACCTCGGCGATGCGCAGGCGGCTGCCGTTGACGGAATGTTCGCTGTTGCGCCAGCCGGCAACGGCAGCGATGGCGCCGCCGATGATGACGACGGCGCCAGCGAGCAGCAGGGCGCGTCGCTTGTGGCGCTGGCCCGGCGGGGCGGACAGCACGGCGTCTTGGGAAGAGGTATCGCGGATCATGGTCAGTTCTCGTGAAGGATGCTTTTTCCAATGCACGATCCATGCCAGTGATTAAGTCATTGATTTGAATGGAGAAAAATTCTGACGTCCGGCTGTCCGCCGTGTCCGCGCCGTCCAGCGTGTCCGGCGGCACAGCATGCACTTGATAAATTGGCAATCGCCTGCATCTGCTGTGGCGTTCCCTTCATTGACTCCTCCACAGGCGCCATGCATCCGTTCATCCAGCAACTTTTCCCTGCCCGCGCCTTTGCTCCGGCACTCGATTATCCTTTCGCCCGCAGCGACGTGGCGATGCTGCAGCGGCTGACGGGCGAGGCGCCATCGCTCGATGGCCAGACCTGGGACGAGCTGCTGCTCGACCAGTATGCGGCGCAGCTGGCGCGCGAGACCAGCATCTTCGGCCAGCAGGAGCTGCACCGGCGCCTGAGCGGTGGCCAGGCCGATCCGGCCTCCATTGCGCGCGTCCAGCAGTTGCTGGATGACCCGGCCCAGGCGGCCGGCCTGCAGCGTGCCTGCCTGCCCTTGCGCCAGGCCGATACGGAAGTGAGCGAGACCCTGTTCGGCGCGGCGCTGCCGCCGGCACCATGGTGGCGTGCCTGGCTATGGCTGGTGCCGCTGGCCTTGGTGCTGGCCATCGCCGCCACTTGGCTGGTGGGCTGGCCAGCGCTGTTTGGCGTGCTGGCCGCCTGTGCCGCACTGATGGCTGTGCAGGTGCGTTTTTACGAAAGTGCGAAGGCGTGGGAGCGCACGCTCGACACCTTGCGCTATCTGCTGAAAACCCGTACCGCGCTGGCGCGGCTCGATGTGTCGGCAGTCTTGCCATTGGCTGCCGGCAGCGCGCAGGCGCCCAGGCTGACGCGCGCCATCGAACGCTCGCTGCTGCATTACGTGCCCTTCCTCGATACGGTACTGGTCGAATATGGCGACTGGCTCCTGCTGAAAAACGTTCAGCGTTATTTCCGCACGCGCCAACTGGTGCGGCAGCAGTTGCCCTTCCTGCGCGACAGTTTTACCCAGGTAGCGCAACTGGAGGCGGACCTGGCGCTGGCGCGGCACCTGCGTGCGGTGCCCGTGTTTTGCTGGGCGGGCGCCGCGTCGCCACGTGCGCTGGCCTTGCAGGGCATGCGGCATCCCTTGCTGGAAAACGCCGCGCCGCTGTCGTTCGGCGTGCGGGGCAAGGGCGGTTTCATCTCCGGCCAGAACGGTATCGGCAAGAGCACCTTGCTGCGATGTATAGGCTTGAACCTGGTCTGCGCGCGTGCCTTCGGCTTTTGTTATGCGCATGGCGCCGATGTGCCTCGCCTGGCCGTATATGCGAGCATGCAGAATGAAGATTCGCTCGATGGCGGCGAAAGTTTATATATTGCCGAACTGCGGCGCGCGCGTGAATTGCTGGCGCTGGCCGAGGAGGGCGCGCCGGCCCTGTTCCTGATCGACGAAATCTTCCGTGGCACGAATCACCTCGAATCGGTGGCGGCGGCGGCCGCCGTGCTGCACAGCCTGGCCGCGCAGCACCTGGTGATCGTTTCCTCGCACAACCTGGTGCTGGGGCCGCTGCTGGAAGACTGCCTGGCGCCGTGGTGCGTGCGCCGCGATGAGGCGGGCGCGCTATTGCTGGCGCCCGGCGTGCTGCAGGCAACGAATGGCATCGCCCTGCTGGCGCAGCGCGGTTTTGACGCCGGTATCGCGGACAAGGCGGGACGCGTCTTCGACTGGCTCAGCACGCACATGGCGCAGCCGGCCGATTGCACGGGAGTGCTGGAACGGGCGTGATGAGCGCTCTTATTTGTCCTGCTTTTCCGGCGTGCTCTTGTCGATCACTTCGCGGCAGTCGCCGCGGATGATGGCGTTGTCGTAGTTGGTCCAGCCGTAGCTGTCGACGTAGCGCTTGTGCTGCTTGAAGCGGGGGCTGGCGATGCTCCATTCGGGCTGTTCGCCGGCGAAGCGGATGTCGCCCAGGTCGAGCAGCGTATGGAACATGTTTTCCGTCGACAGGCGCGCCTTTTGATGGCGCTGCAGCTGCGTCACCTTGTCCGGATAGTGCTGCTTGAATTGCGGCGAATACCACACGAAGGCGGGCACGTGGAATTCGAACTGCGTGTTGTGGCCATGGAAGGCCAGGCGGCAGGTGCCGTCGTACAGGGTCTGGCCATGGTCGGCCACGTAGACGAGCGAGCTGCGCAGGGCGGTGCGCTGGCCGTCGTCCTTCAGCAGGCCGATCACGTTCGACAGGAACCAGTCCGTATACAGGATGGAGCTGTCGTAGCTGTTATTGAGCTGCGGCTTGATGGCCGTGTCCGTGTAGACGGGCTTGTCGACGCCGAACAGCGACGGCTGCCACTTGTCGAACGATTTCGGATAGCGCTGGCTGTAGTTCCAGTGGCTGCCCAGGGTGTGCAGCACGATGAGTTTTTTCGGCGCCGGGTCGGCCAGCGCGTTCTTGAACGGATCGAACAGGATCTGGTCGAAGTTCGAACTGTTGGTAAAGCCGCCCAGGTTCAGGAATTGCACCACGTCCGCTTCCTTGGCAAACACGGACACGGGCGTGTCGAACTGGCCGAACGAGATCTGGTTCGACAGCCAGTAAGTCTTGAAGCCCGCTTCCTTGTAGGCGGTGAGGAAGGATTTTTCCGAGAAGCCGTCCTTGAGGCTTTGCGTGGCCGGCTTGCGCGAGATGATCACGGGCACGGACAGGCGCGTGGCGGAAACGGCCGTGATGACGTCGGCCAGCGGCACGAGGTTGCTTTCCTGTTTCAGCAGGGGATTGGTGTCGCGTTCGTAGCCGTTCAGGCTCCAGCGGTCGTAGCGCGACGATTCGCCGATCACCATGACCACCACTTCCGGGTTGGTATCGGGCTGTTGCTGGTGCGCGCCGAAACGGAAGCGGCTGCTTTTTTGTCCCAGCTCGGCCAGGTACCGGCGCTCCTTGTAGAAATCGAAACCGCGCGCGGCCAGGCCGAAGGGCCAGGAATTGCTGATGGTGTCGAAGGCGTAGGGCAGGCGCGCCCAGTGGGGCAGGCTGGGCCAGCCCAGGCCCGTTTCGTCGGCGCCGGCGATGCTGGCGTTTTCCGGTTTGCTGCTTTCCTCGTCTTCCTCGGCCGTTTCGTCGTCGGCCGAGCTGGCGTCGCCGAAGCCGGAGGCGCCCGCCTTGCCGCTGGCCGCCGGCACGCTGGCCTTGGCGGATGCGGGGGCGCTGTGCACGACCTTGGCGTTGAAACCGAATTCGTAGCCATACCACCAGAAGCCGCCCAGCAGGATCAGCAGCAAGAAGGCGGCCGGGCGTGTCTTGCCGCGCCAGTCGAGGTCGCGCGTGCGCGCGGCCGCAAACCAGCTGGCGGCGCACCAGGCGATCACGCCCAGCATGACGGCGCCCATCAGCCACACTTTTTGCCCGAGGAATTCCATCGCTTCCTTGGGGCTGGTTTCGAAGATGATGCCCAGGTGGTGCGTGGAAATGCCCTGGCCGTAGAAGATGAACAGGTAGATTTCCGTCGGCAGGGCGAGGAAGGCGGGCACCAGCAGCCAGTGGAAGTAGGCGGGGCGCTTGAACACGCTCCAGACGGCCAGCCAGGCCAGCAGCTCGAACGTGAGCATCTGCCAGGGATGCTCGAGCGCACGCCCCAGCAGTGCGGGGATGAAGGGTACGGCCGTCAGCAAGGCATACGTCAGGAGCAGGAACAGATTGGCGGGGCGAAGCAAGGAGCGCATAAAGGAAGGCAGCGAAAAATGTTCGCTATTATCAATCCTTTTGTTGCCTTGCGGTCGTACAAGAATGCGCGCATCCGATGCTTGGCCGCAGGGAAAGAATGCCAAATCATCAAGTGCCGCGCGGTGGCGGCGTTCGCGCGCTGCGGCTAAAGATTAGTCAAAATGCCACAAAAGTGCCGCTTTTTTGCCTTTTTTTATAGCAAAAAGCGGTAAACTGATTGACCCCCTGTAACACAAGGTCTAAACTAGCGAGTTCTCGATTTTATTCTGCTCATCGTTTACGTATTGCTTGGCATTTCATGGCCGCTCCTCATCGAGTGGCTGCGGGCGCCTCCGGTGCGCAGTAGATGGAAGCGGGACGAGGTTTTAGTCGCCGGGCATCTTGCCCGGGTTATTAATCGTAGTTTTTTGTTGGATTTATAACGATGCCAACCATCAATCAATTGATTCGCAATCCACGCGTCGCCTTGACCGTGAAGAGCAAATCGCCGGCGCTGGAAAACAGCCCGCAAAAACGTGGCGTCTGCACACGTGTTTACACCACGACTCCAAAGAAGCCTAACTCGGCTCTGCGTAAAGTCGCTAAAGTTCGCCTGACCAATGGTTTCGAAGTCATTTCGTACATTGGCGGTGAAGGCCATAACCTGCAAGAGCATAGTGTTGTGCTGTTGCGCGGTGGCCGCGTCAAGGATTTGCCGGGTGTGCGTTACCACATGGTTCGCGGTGCCCTGGATACCCAAGGCGTCAAAGACCGTAAGCAATCGCGTTCGAAGTACGGTACCAAGCGCGCTAAAGCTGGCAAGAAGTAATAAGTTGTACGCAGCAAACCCAAGTTTCGCTCAGTGGCAACTAGCTAAGTGAATGTAGTCGACCGCATCTGGTCGAGTAAGTGGAGGACTATGATGGTCGTCCGCGAGTGTGCGAAGAACGCGCGCTCAACTGAAGATTGAAAGGAATTGATATGCCACGTCGTCGTGAAGTACCCAAGCGCGAAATTTTGCCAGATCCAAAATTCGGCAACACTGATGTCGCTAAATTTGTAAACGTGCTGATGCTGTCCGGTAAGAAATCGGTTGCAGAAAACATCATCTACGGTGCTTTCGAGCACATCGCAGCAAAATCGGGCAAAGATCCGCTCGAAGTTTTTGCTACCGCAATCAACAACGCCAAGCCGCTGGTTGAGGTGAAATCCCGTCGCGTCGGTGGTGCAAACTACCAAGTGCCGGTCGAAGTTCGCCCAGTCCGTCGTATGGCTCTGTCCATGCGTTGGTTGCGTGAAGCTGCTAACAAGCGCAGCGAAAAATCGATGCCACAACGCCTCGGCGGTGAGCTGATGGAAGCGGCTGAAAGCCGCGGCGGCGCGATGAAAAAACGCGACGAAGTCCATCGTATGGCTGAAGCGAACAAAGCGTTCTCGCATTTCCGCTTCTAATATAAAGCCAGCTACCGCAAGGCGGCTGTCAAGCATCTGTTGTTCGAGGCCGGGCTCATTTTTGCAAAAAAATGCTGCTCGGTTTTGTCCATTCATTTAGGATTAATTATGGCCCGCAAGACCCCCATTGAGCGCTACCGCAATATCGGTATTTCCGCTCACATCGATGCAGGTAAGACGACCACGACCGAGCGCGTCCTGTTCTACACAGGCGTGAACCACAAGCTGGGCGAAGTCCATGATGGCGCTGCCACCACCGACTGGATGGCACAAGAGCAAGAGCGCGGTATCACGATTACCTCGGCTGCTGTTACGTGCTTCTGGAAAGGCATGGCAAACAACTTCCCAGCTCACCACATCAACATCATCGACACCCCAGGCCACGTTGACTTCACGATTGAAGTGGAACGTTCGATGCGCGTGCTGGATGGCGCTTGCATGGTTTACTGTGCAGTCGGCGGCGTGCAGCCACAATCGGAAACGGTATGGCGTCAGGCTAACAAGTACAAAGTGCCACGTCTGGCCTTCGTGAACAAGATGGACCGTACCGGCGCCAACTTCTTCAAGGTTTACGATCAGATGCGTTCGCGCCTGAAAGCCAACCCGGTGCCTATCCAGATGCCTATCGGCGCTGAAGACGTCTTCACCGGCGTGATCGATCTGGTCAAGATGAAGGCCGTCATCTGGGATGACGCTTCGCAAGGCATGAAGTTCGAATACGAAGACATTCCTGCACACCTGGCCGCTGATGCTGCCAAGTGGCGCGAGAACATGGTTGAAGCCGCTGCTGAAGCGTCGGAAGACCTGATGAACAAGTACCTGGAAGAAGGCGACCTGTCGGAAGCCGAGATCAAGGCTGCCCTGCGTCAGCGTACGATCGCCAGCGAAATCGTTCCAATGTTGTGCGGTACCGCCTTTAAAAACAAGGGCGTACAGGCCATGCTGGACGCGGTCATCGAGTACCTGCCATCGCCACTGGACATTCCGCCAGTCCCAGGTCTGGACGAAGATGAACAGCCAGTCGAGCGTAAAGCTGACGACAACGAGAAATTCTCGGCGCTGGCATTCAAGATCGCAACCGATCCGTTCGTCGGTCAGCTGTGCTTCATCCGTTGCTACTCGGGTACCCTGAATTCGGGCGACTCGGTGTTGAACTCCGTGAAGCAGAAGAAAGAGCGTATCGGCCGTATCGTGCAGATGCAAGCGAACGAACGCGAAGAAATCAAGGAAATGCGCGCTGGCGACATCGCCGCTGTCGTGGGTCTGAAAGACACCACCACCGGCGATACGCTTTGCGACGACAAGGCAAGCGTGGTTCTGGAGCGCATGGTCTTCCCTGAGCCAGTGATTTCGCAAGCGGTTGAGCCAAAAACCAAGGCCGACCAGGAAAAAATGGGCCTGGCGCTGAACCGTCTGGCTGCAGAAGATCCATCGTTCCGCGTGCGTACCGATGAAGAGTCGGGCCAGACCATCATCGCCGGTATGGGCGAGTTGCATCTGGACATCATCGTTGACCGCATGAAGCGCGAATTCAACGTTGAAGCCACCGTCGGCAAGCCACAAGTGGCTTACCGCGAAACGATCCGTAAAGTGTGCGAAGAGTCGGAAGGCAAATTCGTCAAGCAATCGGGTGGTCGTGGTCAATACGGTCACGTGGTTCTGAAGATCGAGCCGCAAGAACCGGGCAAGGGCTTCGAATTCGTTGACGCGATCAAGGGCGGTACCGTTCCTCGCGAATACATCCCTGCAGTTGAAAAAGGTGTGCGCGACACGCTGACTTCGGGAGTGATGGCTGGCTACCCAGTCGTTGACGTAAAAGTCACGCTGTTCTTCGGTTCGTACCATGATGTTGACTCGAACGAAAATGCATTCCGCATGGCCGCTTCGATGGCATTCAAAGATGGCTGCCGCAAAGCATCGCCAGTCATCCTGGAGCCGATGATGGCCGTGGAAGTGGAAACGCCGGAAGACTACGCCGGTACAGTGATGGGCGATCTGTCGTCGCGTCGCGGCATGGTGCAAGGTATGGATGAAATTGCTGGCGGTGGCGGCAAGATCATCAAGGCCGAAGTACCTCTGTCGGAAATGTTCGGTTACGCTACGTCGTTGCGTTCGTCGACCCAAGGTCGTGCGACTTACACGATGGAATTCAAGCACTATGCTGAAGCACCTAAGCATGTGACTGAAGCAATCGTAAGCTCGAAAGCTAAGTAATAGAAGTTCCGGGCCGGCTTTCACGAGAATGCCGGTCCCTACATTTAAATCATTGTTCTAAGGAAGAATAAAATGGCAAAAGGTAAATTCGAACGGACCAAGCCGCACGTCAACGTCGGCACCATCGGCCACGTCGACCACGGTAAAACCACGCTGACCGCTGC
>NZ_FNHA01000024.1:0-16623 GCF_900103595.1 Janthinobacterium sp. OK676 | reverse complement strand
AAACTCTTCAGTTTAATCTCTGTTACTTTGCCATTTTATTGGCACCGTCTTGCGACGGGTCGCTCACTCAAAAAACTGACAGGCTACTTCCGAAGAAGTATCCTATTTCATTATTTCTTGTGAACATTTGATATTTTAAGTTAGACGCCAATCCGAAGATTGACGCTGCACTTACATCAAATGCCCACACTTATCGACTGTTAATTGTTAAAGAACTGTATTCGGTGCTACTTTCGCGCTATCGACAAAGCGTTGTGTTTGTCAGCTGCGAAGAAGGAAGAGTATGAAGCAATTTGCTACGTCCGTCAACTCCTTCTTTTTTCACCCTGCTTTACTCGGCATTTGCATGCGTCGTTCAGCGAGGGGGCGAATTATAGCCCTGCCCCGCGCGCCCTGCAAGGGCTATTTTTCCGCCCTGCGAAACGCTCCCTGGCACCGCACTTGCTTATGCAGACATAGGCACTGTCCATTGATGAGAGCAACTCTGGGCCTGGCAGCAACACTGGGGATAGCCCGGTTCGCTTTGCTTTGCTCCCATCTGTGACAGGTGCTACATTATGGAACACTCTCGATATTCAAAAGAGCGCCGCAGTACAGGGCCCAACGGAGGCAACGAGATCATGTATCAACCGTCAGCTACTTACCGTAGCGCACCGTTTTCGTCCATCGCGGACGCGAACACCACACCAGCAGGACAGGACAACGTTCCCGTCATCATCGAAACTTCCCATCAGCGCTCAGTCGCTTTTGGCCTGTCGCCCACGGCCACGCCCGACTTTACGCCGGCCGGCAAATCCGACCTGTCCTTGCTGATCGAGCAAAACCGCTTGCTGCACACGCACGCGCTGCCGGCCATGGAAACCCTGTACCAGCAAATCGTCAACACCCACAATATGGTGATCTTGACGGATGCCAACGGCGTCATCGTGCATTCGCTGGGCGATGATGATTTCCTGGAGAAAGCCAACCGTGTGGCCCTGCAGCCGGGTGTGGCATGGTCGGAACAAAGCCGCGGCACGAATGCCATCGGCACGGCCATCACGGAAAAAGTACCGACTTTGGTCCATGCGGACCAGCATTACCTGGCTGCCAATCATTTCCTCACGTGCTCCGCGGCGCCCATTACGGACCACCGGGGCAATGTCATCGGCGTGCTCGATGTCTCGAGCGACCAGCGAAGTTTCCACAAGCATACGATGGCCCTAGTCCGCATGTCGGCCTTGATGATCGAAAATCAGCTGTTTTCCGCCACCTTCGAAGACGCCATCACCGTACACTTCCACGCACGTCCCGAATTCATCGGCACCTTGATGGAAGGCATCGCCTCGTTCACGCCGGGTGGGCGGTTCTTATCGGCCAACAAGAATGGATTGTTTCAGCTGGGCTTGTCATTTGCCGCGCTGCAATCGCACACGTTCAGCTCCCTGTTCGGCTTGCCCGTGTCTGCCCTGTACGACCATTACCGCACGGCCTCGCCCGGTTTGCTGAACCTGTGCATGCACAGCGGCGTGCGCGTATATGGGCGCGCGCAGTTGCGTTTGTCCAATAGCGTCTTCCAGCACGGCTTTACTGCCAGCACCGACCATAACGACATCAACGCCGCCCCGGCCCAGGTTCCCGCGCCGGCCAGCCATGCGGCCAACGCGGCGCGCCGCCTGTCAGGCCTGCGCTACCTGCGCACGGGCGACCCGCAACTGGAACTGGTGATCGAAAAGGTCAACAAGGTATTGGGACGCGACATCCCCATCCTCGTCATGGGCGAAACGGGCACGGGCAAGGAATTGCTGGCACAAGCCATCCATAACGATTCTCCACGGGCCATGGGACCGTTTATCGCCGTCAACTGTGCGTCGATTCCGGAAACCCTGATCGAATCCGAACTGTTCGGCTATGAAGACGGGGCATTTACGGGTGCACGCAAGAAGGGAGCGCTCGGCAAGATTTTGCAGGCGAATGGCGGCACCCTGTTCCTCGATGAAATCGGCGACATGCCTTTTGGCTTGCAGGCGCGGCTGTTGCGCGTGCTGCAGGAACGCATGGTCACGCCGCTGGGCAGCAGCAAATCGATCACCGTCAATGTGGAACTCATTTGCGCCACGAATCACAACTTGCGCGAACGCATGGCCAAGGGACTGTTCCGCGAAGACTTGTATTATCGCCTGAATGGCCTGGTGGTCAAACTTCCACCATTGCGCGAGCGCACGGACCTGGACACAGTCGTGAAAAAAATCCTCGCGACGGAGGCGCCCGACACGCGCTACACAGTGGCACCCGACATCCTGCGCATGTTCCAGCAACATAAATGGCCCGGCAACTTCCGTCAGTTGACGAACCTGTTGCGCACGGCCATCGTGATGGCAGGCGACGAGCATGAAATCTGTTTGCGCCACATGCCCGATGATTTTCTCGACGATATTGAAATGACGCAAGCGACTGCCGCCAGCGCCAGCACGGACCGCATGATCGCGGCCGGCGCCAACCTGGAAGAGATGGAACAGAGCGTCATCCTCAAGTCGCTCGATGCCCACGGCGGCAACGTCTCGGCCACGGCACGTGCCCTGGGCGTATCGCGCAACACGATCTATCGCAAAGTGCCGCATCTGAAATAGCCTAGAGCAGACGGGAAAAGCCGGGCGACATCTGACGCCGGCCCTGCTTGTCGATGGTCATCAAGTCGACCCCATCCATCCGCGCGGCCATCGCATGCGCACGCGCCGCGCCCGTCACCATGAAGGTCGTCGACAAGCCATCGGCCAGCAAGCCCGTGGGCGCCAGCACCGTCACGCTGGCCAGTTCACGCGGCGAATCGCCCTTCGAAGGGTCGAAGATGTGGTGATGCACGAAGTCCGGCGTGAACGTACATTCGTAATCGCCGGACGTGGCCACGCTGCGCCCTTCCACTTTCAAGGTGGCCGCGAGGATTTCTGCGTCGCGCGGGTCCTGGATGCCCAGGGTCCACGGCCGGCGCACGGAACGCTGCCCGCGCGCAACGAATTCGCCCGTGTCCAGCAACGCGTGCCGTATGCCGCGCGCCTGCACGGCAGCCAGCGCCATGTCGGCCGCATAACCTTGCGCCAGGCCATTCAAGGTCAGCGCCATGCCCGCTTGCAGGAAACGCACTTCGCGCCTGTCCCACACCAGTTGCCGCCAGCCGACCCGCGCCTGCGCTTCGCGCCGCAATGCTTCCGCAGGCAAGCCGGCCTGGTCTGCCGCCGCGTGAAACAGCTGCCATAAAGGTTGCACGGTGATATCAAATGCCCCATCGCTCCATTGCGACAAGGCTTGCGCCTGCGCCAGCACCGCCAGCAGATGGGCGTCCGGCCGGGCCAGGCGACCATCACGGTTCAGCTGGAAGACTTGGCTGGCGGGACTGTAAATGCTCATCAGGCGGTCGATATTCCTGGCCGCGTGCAAGGCGTCTTCAATAGCCAGCTCAGCCTGGCGCTGATCGTGGTGCAACACGGTAACGGCGATCGTCGTGCCAAACGCCAGCGCTGCGCCTTGATAAGATCGCACACCGGAGGCCGTGGCCGTGCCGCGCGCCATGCTGCCCGGCAAAGACAAGCCCGCCATGCCGGCCACGCTGCCTATCGCTGCGGAAATAAACGTTCTACGCTGCATTGCTGCTCTCCTCAGCCGTGGCCCGGACAATGGGAATGGTGCGGGCACGCTTGATTTCCAGCATCAAGGGCGCGCATTTTTCATCGCTGGCGTAAATCACCACGCAATCCATGCACTGGAAACATTCGCCATAATCGACTTTCCCGCTCGGCGCGATGGCGTGATGCTCGCAGCGGTGGCGGCAAGTCTGGCACGGCGTGCCGCATTCCTTGCGACGGGGAATCCAGTTGAACAAGCGAAACCGTCCCAGCAGCGCCAGCGCCGCACCGAATGGGCACAGATAGCGGCAAAAGAATTTATAGGAAACGCTGCTGAGCAGCAGCAAACCCACGGCATACGCAACAAACGGCCAGGCGCGCACGAAATTCAGGGTGATGGCCGTCTTGAACGGTTCCAGCTCGACCAGCTTGTCCGTGATCTGGCTGGACAACAGGCTGCTGCCGAGAATGGCCGCCAGCAAGCCATACTTGATCCATTTCAAGCGCCCGTCGAGGCGCGACTTGATCTTCCACTGAGGCAAGCGCAGCCACTGGCCCAGCTTGCCCGTGAATTCCTGCAGCGCTCCAAACGGGCACAGCCAGCCGCAAAACGTGCCACGCCCCCAGATCAGCAGGCTGAGCAGCACGAACGCCCACAGGATCACCGTCATCGGATCGAACAGGAAAAAGCCCAGACTGCGCCCCGCCAGCAGCGCTTGGATGACGCCCGTGATATTGACGATCGATAACTGCCCCTGCGCGTAATAGCCGATGAAGCCTATCGTAAATATCAGAAACAGGCGGCGGAACCAGGCAAATTGGCGACCATCGCGCACCATGCGTTTCTGCCAGAACAAGGCGCCGGCCAGCAGCGCCAGCCCGGCCACCAATAGCAGCAACTCGACCTTGCGCCCCCTCCACGTGCCGCGCCAACTGGCATCGTCTCCCTGCGGCGCCGTATAGAACTTGGCCGGCAAGCGGTAATTGAAATCCACGTTACGCACGATGCGTTCCGGATACACGATGCCCTTGCTGCGCGTGATGGGCAGCGTGAACGCCAGCGGGCTGGCAGCATCGAGCCCTGCCTGGCTGATAATGCGAAATACGGCGACACTTTCCGTCGGCAGTGGCCCCGCATCGGACAAGCTCAGTTCCAGGTCCAGGTCGCGCATGTCGATGGGCAAGCCATCCTGCTTCAGCAACAAGCGGTCCGGCACGGTACCGCGCACGAAATCGTCGCCCAGCACGCCATAGCGCCCGCGCGACATGACGAGGATGGCATGGTCGCCCTCGTCGAGCCGGTTGCGCAATTTATTCCAGCTGCGTTCCGCCAACAGGTTGCGCCCCACCGTGGGAACTGAGACGTACGCCAGGTACAGGTCGATGAACACGCCGTCCGTGTCGCGCGTGGCTTCCGGTTCGAGTCCGGCTCCGGGACTGCCCGCAAACAAGGCTTCCACCTCCTTGTTGCTCAGGCGTACATGCTGGATCAAGCCCTGTTCGAGCATCTGCGCCACGCCGAGTTTCTCGAATACCTCCATGCGGATGCGGGCGATCTGGTCCGGGTCGCGGCCTTGCGCAAAACCGAGTTTTTTGCGCGACACTTTCAAGGCCGAGGCCAGCACGCTCTGGTTGATGATGCGCACGGAGGCCGTGGCTTTTGATACGCCATCGATATCGGCGTGGCTCGCATCCGGCGCGCGTTTCGTCCTGGCGTCGATGGCGATATTCTGTTTCAGCGACAAGCCCTGGTACTGCTTGACGAACTGAAACAGGGGCGCTTCGCCTAAGCCGTCGAGAAACACGGGCTCGTGCTGCGACAGTACGGCGACGTCGAGAAAACTGCCTTTCGGATCAATGGCGATCAGCAGATTGACGGGCACGCCGGAAAAGCCGGGTATGGGTGCCAGGTCCACCGATTCAAACACGTAGCCGACCAGTTCGGTCGCCGTGGCGTTCTGGCGGAACAGGGGCCAGACAGGCAAGTCGGCCTCCTTGTCGCCCACGACGATGGGCGCGGGAAAGCGCCGTGCCAGCTCGGCCTTGGTCAGCACACCGGCCCAAGCCTGTCCCAGGATAAACAGGAATAGCCAGCAGGCTATGAACAAGCGCATTATCCGCATGCATGGTGCTCCGTGCGGCGCCCTGTTCCAAGGCGCCGCGTTGTTGAGTTAGAAGAAAATAATGCCGCCCAGGGACACGCCATTCATCTTCGCCTCGCCGCCGGCAAAGCCTTTCGAGCGCGTCTGGCCCAGCTCGCCTACCAGGGTGATCGCACTGTTGAGCGAGTAATACGCGCCCAGGGTCAGGTTGGCGTTCGACTTCAAGCCGCCCGTGCCGGCCGTGTTGTCGTCGTTCTTGCTGATGCCGTAGGACAAGCCCAGCTTCAGCTTGTCCGTCGTTTTATACGTGCCTTGCAGCAGCCAGTTCTTCGACTTGGTATCGCCCTGGTCCGCATCGGACAAGATGCCCAGGCCCTTGCCGCCCTGGAAGTTGACCAGCACGCCAGCCGGACCCATCTGGTACGAACCGCCCACTTCCACGCCGCGCATGGTCAGGTCATCGACACCTGGCGTCTTCGACGTGAATTTTTGCGACTTCACGCCCAGCCACGCCTTCAAGCCTTCCTGCGCATACGTGAGCTGCGCCTGCACTTGCGGACTCGACTTCGAAGAATAGGTCGAGCCTGCCACGATGGGCGTATCGGAGACGGGGCTGACCAGTGCCACGTCGACGCCAACGCCGCCCGACTTTGGCGAGCTGTACATGATCTGTCCATAGTTGCCCAGATAGGTATAGCCGGCACCGATATGGCCCAGGGTCACCCGTCCCCGCTGCGTGGCCTGCACGGGCGCGCCCGAGCCCAGCAAAGTCATGTCGGACAGGATCGCATTCGCGCCGAAGATGCCGTAGTCGCGCCCCAGCTTGAAGGTGCCCATGTTCTCATTGCCAAACGTAAAAAAGGCCTGGCGCACGTCGACGACGCTGTTCTGGCTGATGGCGCTGTCCGTGGCCGTCGAGTTGTAGATGCCGATCAAGGCTTTCACGTCGTACTCGCCCAGGCGCGAGCTTGCCGACGTGATCAAGCCGTTGGGCAACAAGCCATTGCCGATGGTGGTGCGGTCCTTCTCTCCGCCGCAGCCGAGCGCCTGGCCGCCCAGCGCCAGCCCGCCCACCGCATCGCCCGAACACGACACCTGCGTGTAGTAGGCGTTGACGATGCCGCCCACCGACACGGTCCAGTCGCCAGCCTTGATATCGACGGCTTGCGCCTGTCCCACCGCTGCGATAGTCATGACACCGAGGCTCCCCAGCTTGATCCATGTGTTCATTTCTTCTCCTCTTTCTTCTCTGTTTTTAGTGTGCACACCAGTGATTGATGTACCTCAAGCTTTGGCAATAAGCGTGCCCAGCAAGCCTCAGAGGGAGAAAGGAAAAAAGCATATTCAACGTGTGCAGCGGCGGATCAATCGCCACTGATAGTGTTCATTTTTTGACCGCAAGTATGCGTATCGGCCATCGAGGTAAACAAAAAACTGACGGCCTGGGCCGTCAGCAAAAAGAAAGCACCCGGCGGACAGGGAGACACCCATCCGTGTGGCCCGGGCGCTTCACCCCGTTACTTCGATGCCAGCTTGAAGACCCACACGGAACCGCCCTGTTCCAGGAAGTTGACCTTCTTCGCCACTTCGCCGCCCCACAGCGGCACCGCGCCACCCCAGCCGGATACGACGGCCACATATTGCGTATCGCCATCCTGCCAGGTGACGGGCGGCGCCACGACGCCGGAGCCCGTCTGGAATTTCCACAGCTCCTTGCCCGTCTTCGCGTCGACGGCTTTCAGGAAACCTTCCGGCGTGCCGTAGAACACCAGATTGCCGGCCGTGCTCATCACGCCACCCCACAGCGGCGCGTTGTTCTTGATTTCCCAGACGATCTTGCCCGTCTTCGGATCGACGGCGCGCATGGCGCCGATGTAGTCGTCAAACAAGGGCTTGATGGTGAAACCTGCGCCGAGGAACGCACCGCCCTTCTTGTAGCTGATCGGCTCGTTCCAGATATCCATGCCCCACTCGTTCGCCGGCACGTAGAACAGCTTGGTTTGCGGCGAGTACGCCATCGGCATCTGGTTTTTGGCGCCGAGGAAAGCGGGCGCGGCAAACACGGTACTCCCCTTCTTGCCCTCCTCGCCCTTGGTCGGATCGCCAGGGCGGCCGGCAGCGATGTAGTTCGGCCGGCCCGTCTTCAGGTCGATGCTGCTGGCCCAGGTGATTTTCTTCACAAACGGAAAGGCGTTCTGCAGCTTGCCCGTGTTGGCGTCGATCACATAAAAGAAACCGTTGCGGTCGGCCTTGCCGCCGTAGCGCTTGCCATCCATGTCGAAGGTGACGAATTCGTTGGCGCCGTCGAAATCCCAGGCATCGTTCGGCGTGTTTTGATACGCCCATTTGATTTGCCCCGTTTTCACGTCCAGCGCCACGGTGGACGACGAGTACAGATTGTCGCCGGGACGCAAATGGCTGTTCCACGGCGCCGGATTGCCCGTGCCAAAATACGCGAGCTTGGTTTGCGGATCGTAGGTGCCGCCCATCCACGTCGAGGCGCCGCCCGTTTTCCACAGGTCGCCCGGCCAAGTCTTGTTTACCGTTCCCGAAATGCCGTTGTCGATGGCCTTGCCATCCTTGTCGTAGCGGTGGCCCATGTGACCCTCTACCGTCGGACGGCTCCACACGAGGTCGCCCGTCATCGGGTTGCGCGCTTCGACCCGACCGACGATGCCGAATTCACCGCCCGACACGCCCGTCAGCAGCAAGCCTTCGGCGATCAGCGGTGCGGCCGTCATCGAGTAGCCAGCCGCATAGTCGTCGACTTTTTCCTTCCAGACGATCTTGCCCGTATTCTGGTCCAGCGCCACCAGGTAGGCGTCGAGCGTGCCGAAGATCACCAGGTTGCCGTACAGGGCCGCACCACGGTTGACGACGTCGCAGCAGGGCATGATGCCGTCTGGCAAGCGATGCTCATATTTCCACAGCTTGGCGCCCGTTTTCAAGTCGACGGCGAAGATGCGCGAATACGATGCCGTGACGAACATCTTGCCGTTGTGAATCAGCGGCTGCGATTCCTGGCCCCGCTGTTTTTCACCACCAAACGAGAACGACCAGGCCGGCACCAGCTTGGCCACGGTCTTGTCATTGATCTGCGTCAGCGGCGAATAACGCTGGCCCTGCGTGCCCATGCCGAACGACAGGACGCTGGACGGATTCTTTGCCGTGCTGTCGAGCATGGCGGTGGTGACATTGCCCACATCGGCCGCCTGGGCCAGCGATGCCAAACCCAAACCGACGAGTATCCCCATGATTTTTTTCTGCACAATCATCTCCCTCTGTTTTATTAGTATGTGTGTGTATCAAGTCTTGCGGTGCTCATGCGGCTGGGCATGCAGCAAGGCGCACTCTTCATCGGTGAACAGGCGCGAGCGCGTCAAGAAGCGCTTGCCCGTGCCGTTGTCGAGTGAAAACATGCCGCCATTGCCATCGACCACATCGATAATCAACTGGGTATGCTCCCAGTACTCGAATTGCTCGAGTCCCATGTAGAACGGTGTGCCATTCAAATTGCCGAGATAGATGTCGGTGTCGCTGACATCGAACTCGCCCAGCGCATAACACATGGGCGTACTGCCGTCACAGCAACCGCCCGACTGGAAAAACATCAGCGGACCATGACGCTGGCGCAACTTGTCCATCAATTCCAGCGCCGCATCGGTGGCGACCACCCGGGCAATTGCTGCACTCATGGCATCCCTTTCTGTGCGCCGCGCCCGGACAACAGGCGCGGCGCCTGTTGCCGGTTTAGAAGAAGCCCAGCGCTTTCGGGCTATAGCTCACCAGCAAGTTCTTCGTTTGCTGGTAATGGTCGAGCATCATCTTGTGGTTTTCGCGGCCGATACCCGATTGCTTGTAGCCGCCGAACGCGGCGTGGGCCGGATACAGGTGGTAGCAATTGGTCCACACGCGGCCCGCCTGGATGGCGCGCCCCATGCGGAAGGCGCGCGAGCCGTCGCGCGTCCACAGGCCGGCGCCCAGGCCGTACAAGGTATCGTTGGCAATCGCCAGCGCGTCGGCCTCATCCTTGAAGGTGGTCACGGACACGACCGGCCCGAAAATCTCTTCCTGGAAGATGCGCATCTTGTTGTTGCCCTTGAACACGGTCGGACGCACGTAGTAGCCGCCTTCCAGGTCACCTGCCTGCGTGTTGCGCTCGCCGCCGGCCAGCACTTCGGCGCCTTCCTGGCGGCCGATGTCGAGGTAGGACAGGATTTTCTCCAGCTGCTCCTGCGATGCCTGCGCACCGATCATGGTGGACGAGTCGAGCGGGTTGCCCTGCTTGATGGCAGCCACGCGCTTGAGGGCCCGTTCGATGAATTTCTCGTAGATCGATTCCTGGATCAGCACGCGCGATGGGCAGGTGCACACTTCGCCCTGATTCAGCGCAAACATGGCAAAACCTTCCAGGCACTTGTCGAAATACTCGTCGTCCGCATCCATCACGTCTTCAAAGAAGATGTTCGGCGACTTGCCGCCCAACTCCAGGGTGACGGGAATCAGGTTTTGCGCGGCGTAGCCCATGATCAAGCGGCCCGTGCCCGTTTCGCCCGTGAAGGCGATCTTGGCGATGCGCTTGCTCGAGGCCAGCGGCTTGCCCGCTTCCAGGCCGAAACCGTTGATGATGTTCAGCACGCCCGGCGGCAGCAAGTCGCCGATCAGCTCGATCAACACCATGATGGAAGCCGGTGTCTGCTCGGCCGGTTTCAAGACGACGCAATTGCCGGCGGCCAAGGCTGGCGCCAGTTTCCACACGGCCATCAGAATCGGGAAGTTCCACGGAATGATCTGGCCCACGACACCGAGCGGCTCATGGTAGTGGTAGGCATAGGTTTCCGCGTCGATTTGCGCGACGGAACCTTCCTGCGCGCGGATGCAGCCGGCAAAGTAGCGGAAATGGTCGATGGCCAGCGGAATGTCGGCATTCATCGTTTCGCGGATGGGCTTGCCGTTGTCGATGGTTTCCGCCGTGGCGATCAGGCTCAGGTTCTGTTCGATGCGGTCGGCGATGCGGTTCAGGATATTGGCGCGCTCGGCAGGCGAAGTCTTGCCCCAGGCATCCTTGGCGGCATGAGCGGCGTCCAAGGCCAGCTCGACGTCTTCCACCGTGGAGCGGGCGATTTCGCAAAACGGCAAGCCCGTGATCGGCGTGATGTTAGGAAAGTATTCACCTTTTACTGGGGCAACGAATTTGCCGCCAATGTAATTGTCATAGCGTTGTTTGAAAGGATTGGCTACGCCCAGTTTGCTGATGTCTGCGAGATTCATGTCGTCCTCTATCGGGTTAATTAGAATGGAATTACTGTAATTAAAATCAAACGTCCTGGTACAGATGGGGTGAGTACACGGAGTCTTCCGCAAATGCCGTGCCAGCTCGCCATCCCACTACAAACTTAGCCGCTTTTCCCCTCGTTACAAGGGCGTGGCGTCAATACCGGTGTGCTTTTCAGCGCATGTCCGGGCTTGAGCCGCTGCACAATGGAACAGGTGTACCAGACTGGAACACCTGTTCCTGTGCCACTAGCGAATCACCACGCCCCATGGCAACTCACCCACTGCAATATCGGCTACCTTGCGCGCGCTGGCCGTGTCGATGACGGACACGCTGTTCGAGCGACCATTGGCCACGTACAGCTTGGCGCCGTCTGGCGTGATGGCCATGTTCCATGGGCGCTTTCCGACGGGAATGGTGGCCGTCACCTTGTTGCTGGCCGTATCGATCACCATTACCGTGCCGTCCGTGCCATTCGAGACATACACTTGCTTGCCGCCGGGATGGACCACGATGCCATTGGCATTTTTTCCAGCGGGAATGGTGGCAATCGCCTTGCGCGCGGCCATGTCGATCACGTAGACGGCATTGACCAGTTCGCACGCCACGTAGGCGCGGCCCGAGTCCGGGCTGAAGCCGATGCCGCGCGGACGCAGTCCCACGGCGATGGACGCCACCTGGCGGCGTTGCGCCACGTCGATGACGTCGACTTGTTCAGCCTCTTCCGCGCTGACCAGCAGCCAGCGCCCGTCGGGGCTGAAGACGGCGTGTTCCGGGTTGCGCCCCTGCACCTTGATATCGGCGAGCAAGCTGCCCGTCTGGCCATCGAGCAAGGCCACGCTATTGTTTTCCTCGACGGCCACGGCCACGTAATGACCGTCTTGCGAGGCGCTGACGCCTTCGGGCGACTTGCCCAGGGCTACCGTGCGCAGGGGCGTGCCGCCAGCGTTATCGATCAGCAACAAGGCGCTGCTGGCCGCATCCGTGACAAACAATTGCCGCCCGGTGGGGTCGGCGGCGATGCCGCGCGGACGCTTGCCGGCTGCAATCTGGCGCACGACCTGGTCGGTCGCCGTGTCGATCACGCTCAAGGTGCCCGATTTTTCATTGGGAACATAGGCAAATGGAGCAGCCTGGAGGGCGCTGCTGGCGAGCGCAGGCAGCAGCCAGCACACCTGGCGCAAGCGCGAGAAGAAGTTGGGCATAATCACCTTTCGATGGCAAAACACAGGAAAAGCGCGCGGCATCGGCGCATCTGAACATTGCTGTATGCAAACGCCGTGCCACTGACACGCGTATAATTTCAGCCCACCAATGGAGACATGGCAGGCATATTGCTTGATACAACGATGCAGACCTGCGCCGCGCACGCGACCAAAGCAGGCTTTTATTCACATTGGAGAATCCGCATGCAGCACCGTTTCCGCCTGAACACCATCGCCAGCCTGTTTGTCGCCGGCAGCGCCACCCTCGCCCCCCACGCTTTCGCCGCCGAGGCAGCTGCCCCGGCCAACGGGCAACTCATGGATACGGTGGTCGTCAGCGGCAGCCGCATCGCCCATCCCAGCCAGGAAGTGCCGGCCTCGATCGACGTCGTCGACAGCGCCCGCATCCAGGATGGCCAGATCCGCGTCAACGCGTCAGAAGCGCTGGCCGCCGTGCCGGGTCTGGTGGTGCAAAACCGCCAGAACTACGCGCAAGACTTGCAAATCTCGTCGCGCGGCTTCGGCGCCCGTTCGGCCTTTGGTGTGCGCGGCGTCAAGCTGATCAGCGACGGCATTCCCGCCAGCATGCCGGACGGCCAGGGTCAGGCCGCCACCTTCAACCTCGATACGGCCGAGCGCATCGAAGTGCTGCGCGGACCGTTCTCCGCCATCTATGGCAACCACTCGGGCGGCGTGATCCAGCTGTTTTCCAAGGATGGGCAAAATCCCCCATCCGTCGAGCTGAACGTGACGGGCGGCAGCTTTGGCACCAGCAAGGTCGACCTCTCGGCCCAAGGCCAGGCAGGCGGTATCGGCTACGTGCTCGACGGCTCGCGCTTCCGCACCGACGGTTTCCGCGACCACAGCGCCGCCACGCGCGAACAGGCGTTCGGCAAGATCACCGTCAAGCCGACGAATGACAGCAAGCTGACCATCGTCGCCAACAGCCTGCACCAGGGCAATACGCAAGATCCGCTGGGCGCCTCCTGGGCCACGTTTGCCCGCGATCCGCGCGCGGGAGAAATCGACACGACGGATACGCAAAACCCGAAGCGCACCCTGGCCGAGCGCTACAACACCCGCAAGAGCATCGACCACCAGCAAATCGGCGCCACCTATGAACAGTCGTTCGGCGACGACCGCCTGCACGTGACGGCCTACGGCGGCAACCGCGACGTGATCCAATACCAGGCATTTACCAAGGGTTTCCAGGCGCCGGCCAGCCATTCGGGCGGCGTGGTCGACTTCCAGCGCGAGTTCTACGGCATCGACACCAACTGGCTGCACGTGAACCAGCTGGCCGGCGGCAAGCTGAGCACCACCATCGGCATCGATTACGGCCGCTCCAGCGATGACCGCACCGGCTATGAAAATTACATCGGCAATACCTTTGGCGTGAAAGGCAAGCTGCGCCGCGACGAGCAGGATGTCGTCTCCAGCCTCGATCCGTATATCCAGACGGAATGGCAAAGCGGAGCGTGGCTGCTCAGCGCAGGTGTGCGCTACAGCAAGATGAAAGTGTTGGTCAACGACCGCTATCTCGGCAATGGGAACGACAGCGGCAGCCTGGAGTTCAGCCACACGACACCGGTGCTGGGCTTGCTGTACAAACTGACGCCGGACGTCAATGTGTACGCCAGCGCCGCCCGCGGTTTCGAAGCGCCCACCCTGAATGAACTGTTTTACTCGGGCACGGGCGGCGGCTTCAATTACCAGCTGAAACCGGCCACCAGCACCAACCTGGAAGCGGGCATCAAGGCGAGGATCAACCACAACACGCACGTCAATGCGGCCGTGTTCCAGATCAAGACCAACGACGAGCTGGTGGTCGACAGTTCCAGCGGCGGGCGTACCAGCTACCGCAATGCGGGTAAGACCTTGCGCCAGGGTATGGAAGTGTCGCTCGAATCCAGCCTGCCATATGGTTTCACGACAAAAGTGGCGCTGACCAGCCTGCACGCCGTGTATGACCAGGCGTTCGGCGCCGTGCGCGAAGGCAGCCGTTTGCCGGGCGTGCCTAGCGCCAACCTGTTCGCGGAACTGGCCTGGAAAGACACGCTCGACCGCTTTGGCGCGGCGCTGGAAAGCGTGGCCAGCAAGCAGGTCTACGCGGAAGACAGCAACAGCGAAAAGCCGGCGCCCGGCTATACGGTGTTCAATGCGCGCTTCAACGCCAAGCAAAACGTGGGGAACTGGCGCTTCAAGGAATTTGCCCGCCTGAACAATCTTTTCGACAAAACCTACGTGGGTTCCGTCATCGTCGGCGACAGCAACAAGCGCTACTATGAAGCGGCGCCGGGACGTAACTGGCTGCTGGGTGTCAGCGCGCAATACTCGTTCTAATAACAAAGCCCGCGTATCTTCCGATACGCGGGCTTCGCTATCCAGCATGGCTAGTTAGGGCCGCGCTGCCTTCACGCCATATTTCTCAAAAATGGTTTTCAATTCGCCGCTGGCCGCCATCTCGTTCATGGCTGCCTGCAGCAATTTTGCCACGTCGAGCTGCTGGCGGCTGACGGCCAGGCCCACGGCCCAGCCGGCACGGGGCAAGCGGGCGAACGCCACTTCGCTCATGGGGAAAGCAGGATCGCTTTTCAGCACGGACTCGATTTCCGAACGGTTGGCCAGCACGGCGTCAAGCTGCCCCGCCTGCAATTGCTGCAAGGCTTCGGCCGCCGTGTCGAAGATGCGCACGTCGTCGCGGTACTTGCCATTGTCTTCGCCCAGCATCAGCATGGCCGCGATCGACACCTTTTCCACGCCGATACGCTTGCCTGCCAGCGAGGCGACGCCGTCGAATTGCGGCACGGCTTGCGCGCTGCGCGCCAGGCGCACGGTTTCCACGTAATACGGCGCGAAGATCTCGACCTTGTCGTTATCGGCCATCAACTGCTTGTCGACTGGCACATGCAGCATCACGTCCGCGGGACCATAACCGAGGTAATGCCCCTTCCACACCATATTGCGCAAGTCATCGTTGAGGTTTTCACCGGCGGGAAATGGCAGCAAGCTCAGTTTCAGCCCCAGCTTTTTCGCCAGCGCTTCGGCGATGTCGATATCGATGCCGACTCCCTTGTCGGAAAACGGCGCGAATTCGTTGTACACAGCCACTTTCAGGCTGCCCGACTGCTGCACCTTCTGCCAGTCGGCATGCGCCGGCGCGGCTGCGCACAGCGCCAGGCAAGCGAGCGAGATCATCGCGCGCACGCCCCGGAGTTGAAATGAACGCATGGGACTCCTTCGTGATCAGTGTGGCTTAGTTGGATTCGCGGCGCGTTTCCAGATAGGTCTTGATGGCCCACATGGCTTCCTGGTTGAACACGCCTTCGAACGGCGGCATGTACACGGCGCCATTGCGCACTTTACCGTGACGGATGGTGGTCAGGTAGTAATTGTCCGTCTCCTTGTAGCAAGCCTGTTTCTTTGTCTCATTCTTGATACCGAAGCAATCGCGGTCCAGCTGGCGCAAGTCCGGCGCGATGCCGCCCGAGATGGCTTCGATGCCGTGGCAGCGGGCGCAATTCTGGTTGTAGGCCGAGGTGCCGACCGTCAGAGCCAGCTTGTTGCCCCGATACGGGTTTTGCTCGAGCCACTTGTCGCCCACCTTGGGCAAGCCTGTGGTGTCGACGCCTTGCGGCGTGACGTTGCCATGCGCATAGGCATGCGGCAAGGTCAGCAGGGAAGTGAGGGCGACGGCGCCGGCGGCCGCCACGCCGAGCAGGGTACGAATGGAATAGGTCATGCTGGTCTCCTTGGTTTTTTAGTCAATACCCAAGAAGAGCAAATGCCATGCCATGCGTATTTGCCCCGCATCCGGCCACCCATGTATCAATTTGGAACAGCTGCAACACCCAGTTGTGTCACCGCGCGCATCAGGCAGCGGCAGGCATGAACAGGGAAGACGTGAGTCGATAAAACCCAACACCTGAACGACCGGGGACAGACCCTCCATGCCGCTCACGCAAAGGTCATTGCCAACGGACGAGGAGGGCTGACCGTAGGTCGGCTTAGCGCAACGCGCGTAAGCCGACACCACTCGCGGCGCCTGACAAAACCAGCAGACGAAAAAAAACCCCAACCGGATCACCGGAAGGGGTTTTTTAGAATAACAAGCCTGACGATAACCTACTTTCACACTGGTTGCAGCACTATCATCGGCGCAAAGTTGTTTCACGGTCCTGTTCGGGATGGGAAGGGGTGGGACCAACTTGCTATGGTCATCAGGCATAACTTGTACTGGCATTTGTCCTCGGTGGAGCGACAAAGCCTGAATCTGGAAGAAGCAAAGATCGGGGTAATGACTGGTAGTATCAACAAACTCACAACGTTGTACCGTCTTATCCTCTGTACCTGCTAAGGTTATAGGGACAAGCCGTACGGGCAATTAGTACTGGTTAGCTTAATGCATTACTGCACTTCCACACCCAGCCTATCAACGTCCT
>NZ_FNHA01000009.1:257641-303331 GCF_900103595.1 Janthinobacterium sp. OK676 | reverse complement strand
TGCTGGTCACCGATGGCCATGCCGCCTACCGGGCTTTTGCGAGGGAAGCGGGCATCAGTCATCAGGCCGTCAACTTGCGCGCCGGCATCCGCGTGCAGGGCGCCGCCCACGTGCAGAACGTCAACGCCTATCACAGCCGATTGCGACAATGGCTGGGCCCGTTTCACGGCGTGGCGACGCGCTATCTGCCGAACTACCTGGGATGGCGCTGGATCCTCGATGCCGGGCGCATCCGCTCACCCGAAACGTTATTGAAGGCAACATTGGGCGCATTCCCACATCTGACGATGACATAGCCTAAAAAAACCGGGACATGTCCCGGTTTTTGCTGATGTGGCGAAGATTATTTCTGATAAATCTTGTCGAACTCACCACCATCGTCAAAGTGTTTCTTTTGCGCTTGTTTCCAGCCGCCAAAGACGTCATCAATGGTAAACAGCGTGATCGGCTTGAAGCTGGCCGCGTATTTCTTGGCCACTGCGGCCGAACGGGGACGCAGATAGTGCTTGGCGACCAGTTCCTGGCCAGGTTCCGAGTACAGGTATTGCAGGTAGGCCGTGGCTTCCTTGCGGATGCCGCGGCGGTCGACGACCTTGTCGACGACGGCCACCGGCGATTCGGCCAGGATGGAGATGCTTGGATACACGACTTCGAAGTTGTCGCCGAATTCGGCGCGCACCAGTTGTACTTCATTTTCAAACGTCACCAGCACGTCGCCGATTTCACGCTGCGTGAAGGTGGTGGTGGCGCCGCGACCGCCGCCGTCGAGCACGGGCACGTTCTTGAACAGCTTGCTCACCAGTTCGCGCGCCTGCGCTTCGCTGCCGCCTTTTTTCACGGCATAGCCCCAGGCCGCCAGGTAGGTGTAGCGGCCATTGCCCGAGGTTTTCGGGTTCGGCACGATGACCTTGATGCCGGGCTTGGCCAGATCGTCCCAATCCTTGATGTGTTTCGGGTTGCCTTTGCGTACCAGGTACACCATGGTCGAGTAAAACGGCGCTGCGTTGTTCGGGAATTTCTTGGCCCAGTCGGCCACCACGAGGCCGCGATCGACGAGGATGTCGATGTCATTGGCCTGGTTCATGGTGACGACGGACGCTTCGAGGCCATCGGCAACGGAGCGCGCTTGCTTGCTCGAGCCGCCGTGCGACTGCTTGATGGTGATGGTTTCGCCCGTTTTGGCTTTCCAGTCAGCAATAAATGCGGGATTCACATCCTTGAACAGTTCGCGCATCACGTCGTACGAGGCGTTCAGCAAGACCACGGGTTCGGCGGCGGACACGGTCATCGGCAGGCTCATGGCGGCTGCGGAAGCGGCCAGGGCGCTGGCCAGGAACCAGCGGCGCGAGCGTTGGGTGAACGTGGCTGCGGCAGTCGATACGGCGTTGGAATGGGTCATGTTGAACTCTTGTTGTGAGAATAGATAGACATAGTCTAAAATTCCGGCCGGAAAAGAAACGAATTTTTCGTAATATGCTTAGATTTGATTCCCGTTTACGCTAAAAAACAGATATCGATTTTTGGAAACATTCGTGGGCAAGGCGCGCATCAGCACTTAGTCTGCAAGCATCGCGCCATAGGCAGAACCGGTCTGTGGCGTGCGGCAAAAAACCCGATTGCGCCGCTTGGTGTATAGTCGAATCGCGCGATACAGGGGTAAAACCGTCTGCATCGGCAACTGGAATATTTTGTGAGCGTACATGAGTCTTGAAATTCGTATTGCAACATCGACCGACGCTTTCGAGGCGTGCAATGTATTACGACGCTCCATCGTCGAATGCTGCAGCCTCGATCATCGGGACGATCCGGCCATCCTGGAAGCCTGGCTGGGCAATAAAACACCGCAGATGGTGGCGTGCTGGTTCGCGTCGCCCACCAATTTTTCGCTGGTCGCAGTCGAGGCGGGCGCCGTCGTCGGCGTCGGCTTGCTGACGCGCGCCGGCAAGCTGGCCCTGTGCTACCTGCTGCCCGAGGCGCAAGGCCGCGGCGCCGGCAAGGCGCTGGTGGCGCAACTGGAAGCGCAGGCGCGCGAGTGGGGCATCAAGGCCCTGCAGCTGCACAGCACGGCAACGAGTCAGGACTTTTTCGTCAAGCAGGGTTATGTCGAGGCGGGCAATGTGCGCTCGCCCTATGGCGTGGAAACGGTATTTTGCTGGAAACGGATTGATCCCGCGGGCATCGCCAGCGGCGACCCCAAGCGCAAGCGCTTTTGCAACTGCAATTCGGCCTGACGCCTGTCCTGCACTTCAGCCCGCCCATCCGGCGGCGGGCCTTTCCCTTCTTTTGCTCTCTCTTAATAACTAATCTGGATATACACGCCTTGCGGCGCAGCATCGTTTGACGGCAGCAAGGTGCCGCCGCTAAACAGTTTCAGTTCGCCCGGTGCGAACGCCAGCCAGTTTTCGTTTTGCGTCAGCGGATGCGTGGCGATGACGGCGATGCGGTCGTCAAGGTGGTTGTGCTGGCGAAAGTCGATGCTGCGCTCGCAGTCGATCAGCTGGGCCACGGAAAACGGGTATTCGCGTATCACGTAGTGCAGATGCGTGGAGCAGTGGGCAAACAGCAGCTCGCCGTCCGACAGGATGAAATTGAAGCTGCCATGGGCGGCGATGTTCCTGGCGACCTCGGCGATGGCGGCGCGCAAGTCGGCGCGTGCCGGTTCGCCGGCGGGAAACTGAGCGCGCAGGCTGGCCAGCAGGTGGCAGAACGCCTGTTCGCTGTCCGTGTCGCCGCTGGCGCGGTAGTGCGCGTTGGCGGGCGCGCGCCACGTTTTCAAGTCGCCATTGTGGGCAAACGACCAGGTCTTGCCCCACAGTTCGCGGGCGAACGGGTGGGTGTTTTCCGGCGCGATGCGGCCCTGCGTGGCTTTGCGGATGTGCGCGACGATGTTTTTCGCCTTCACGGGATGGCGCTGTACCTGGGCCGCCAGCGGCGAATCGATGGCGGCCAGGTGATCCGTCAGCAGGGTGCAGCCGCTACCGGAATGATAGGCGATGCCCCAGCCGTCGCGGTGCTCGTCCGTGCGTCCGCCCCGTTCGGCAAAGCCGGCGAAGGAAAATCCCAGCGCGGCCGGCTTGCTGCTGTTCATTGCGAGTAACTGGCACATGGCGGCCCTTCCTGATGATATCGGTACACGCCCACAGTAAAGGCGGGCGCCGGGGGCGGGAAGGAATGTTTCCGAGTATCGTTATGCGCCGGCCGTCGCATCGCTTATGTGCTGGGCGCATATCAAATGGCGAAACCATTCGTTCTCCTTTGCTTGGCGCTGCCTTAGTCTGCACACTTTGGCGCCGCCTTCCCCATGAGGGCAGCTGGCGCAGCCCGATGAAGGAGCACGTATGCCATTTCCCGTCCTGAAAAATTACCTGGCCCGCCTGTCGCACCAAACCCAGGCCGGCACCAGCGTCTGGCTCGACGGGGAGGGCAGGGCGCTGGGGCGCTTTTTCAATTGCACCATGACGAGCGCTTTCCAGCCGCTGCGCGAACTGGAAAGCGGCAAGCTGCTGGCGTTCGAGGGCCTGGCGCGCAGCGTGTCGAAGGCGGACGAGGGCTTGTCGCTGTGGCGCTTGCTCGATCACGCGGCCAGCGACGACGAATCCGTGGAGCTGGACCGGCTGTGCCGCATGCTGCATGCGATCAATTTCTTTCGCCAGAGCGAAGCGGAGGAGGCCGACCTGTACCTGAACGTGCATGACCGGCTGCTGAGCGCCGTCAGCAGCAATCACGGCCACGCTTTCCAGCGCATCCTCGACGCGCTGGGCTTGCCCATCGAGCGCATCGTGCTGCAATTGCCGACGGTCACGCCTAACCAGGGCTGGCTGCTCAACTACGTGGCCGACAATTACCGGCGTAACGGTTTCCGCCTGGCCATCAACGTGGCCAGCGTGCAGGAGGCAACCGGCATGCTGGAGCGTTTGCACCCGCATGCGTTCAAGCTGGACGCGGGCAATCTCAGCGACGAGCAGGCCGTCGCCAGTTTCGTCACCGTGTGCCATGCGGCGAAAATCCGCGTCATCTTCAAACGCCTCGACACACCGGCCGCCTTGGCCGCGCTGCAGCGCATAGGCGCCGCCACGGGCTTGCCCATCGTCGCCCAGGGATACTTGCTGGACAAGCCATTGACGGCACTCGCGCAGGCGAAAGAGGGCGTCGCGTCCATCGTAGCGGCCGCCTGACGCAAAAAGCGGGGCAATCAGGCGCGTACGATAGGCATGGAGGGTTTTTCTTCGCAGCACAATACGCTATAGTATTCCCATCGTTAAATTGGACTGACTATGGCATCGCGCAGAAATTTTCTACATCACGGTATGGGCCTGGCCGCGCTGGGCCTCGTTGCCACTCCTCTCATCGGCTGCGCTTCGCGCACGGCCGCTCCCGTCTCGGCTTCGGCCAGCGCCAAGCCGCGCGCGCCGCGCACGGGCGTGCCGCCCCAGCCGACGCAACTGGCCAGCGTCGACCGCTCGATCACCTCGCAGTCGCGCCAGGCCATCACCGAGATGGAACCGCCGCCCGACATCTTCGACGCGCAGGCGCTGGACCTGGAATTCTGGCTCAAGCCCCGCACCCTGGAAGTGGTGCGCCCGGCCAGCAATGAAAAGGCAAAATTGCTGTACTGGAAAGATGGCGAAGTCATCGATTCGGCCTACCAGGAACTGTGCCACTTGCTGCGCGACGTGAACGGCAAGAAGACGGCGCCCATCGATCCGAAACTGCTGGAAACCCTGTGGGGCACGCAAGCGTTCGTGGCCCGCTACGGCATCGAGCAGCCGCTGGAAATCCTGTCGGGCTACCGCACGGCCGAATCGAACGGCAAGCTGCGCGAAGCGGGCGTACCCGCCGCGCGCCAGTCGCTGCACATCTCGGGCCGCGCCGCCGATATCCGCGTGGCCAATTTGAACGCGGAAGTGCTCGGTTCGCTCGTGCGCAGCTTCAAGCAGGGCGGCGTGGGCTTTTATTACCGCTCCGGCCCCCGTGGCGGCTGGATTCACGCAGACACGGGATTGCAACGCACCTGGAAAGGTTAAGCCTACGCTTAAAACGCCTGACAAAACAGTTTGCTCAGGCGTTTTTGACTAATCGTAGTGGTAGGGCGGCTCCGGCACGCTGTCGGCGTGGATCAGTTCCAGTTCGTGCAGCTTGGCGGGGCGCTCCCACCAGATGCGCCAGCCGCGGCGCTGGTTTTCCAGTACTTCCGGGTGCGTCTGCAAATAGCCGTCGATAAAGCGGGTAAAGTCGGAGACATAGCCGCTGCGGCGGTACGGTAGTCGATGGCGCATGCGTGTCCTCCCATGATGTTCCCTTTTGACCGCCCTGGCGCGCAAAAGTGCCGCACTTTCCACCGCACTTTGCATATTCCCATGAAACTGTCCAGCCATAACATCGAACTGTTCCTCGCCGTCGTCGACGGCGGCTCGTTCTCGGCCGCCGCGCGCGCCTTGCGGCGGGCGCCATCGGCCGTCAGCATGGCGATCGCCAACGTCGAGGCGGAACTGGGCATCGCCCTGTTCGACCGGGGCGCGCGCGAAGCCGTGCCCACGCCCGCCGCCATGGCGCTGATCCCGCACGCGCGCCTGATCGCCGAGCAGTTGAAGCAGTTGCACCTGCACGTGCAGGAATTGTCGCAGGGATTGGAAAGCCGCATTTCGCTGGGCATCGCGGCCGAGCTCGACCATACGCCTTTCCTGGCCGCCGTGCGCGCGCTGTCGCAGCGCCATCCGCTGCTCGACATCGAAGTGCTGACGGCGCCGCAGGACGACGTGCTCGACATGCTGCACCGGGGCCGCATCAGCGTCTGCATGGCTTTTGCTGGCGGACGCATCAATCACGAGGAACAGTTCCAGCTGGTGGGCAGCGATGCCTTGCTGGCCATTATCTCCACCCAGCATCCGCCCGACGCGGCGGGCCGGCCCCTGTATATCGAGGAATTGGTGAATTTGCGCCAGATCATCGTGGCCAGCCGCGAACTCGACCTGGCCGATGCGCGCCCCGTCGTAGGGCTGTCCTACTGGCGCACGGACAGCTTGCCGATGGCGCTGGCGATGGTGGAGGCGGGACTGGGCTGGGGCAACTTCGCCGCCTCGGCCATCCAGGATTCGCTGGCGGCGGGGCGGGTGCGCTGCGTGGCGTTCAAGAATACGGGCAATGGCCTCGTCGTGCCCATCCACCTCGTGTGGATGAAGGACCGGCTGCTGGGGATGGCGGCGCGGTCCTTTCTTCAGTTGCTCAGTGAAGCGGCCTGAACATTCGCTGGCTCTTCCTTCGGCTGCTGCGCCGACAGGGGCACGCCGAACAGGCCGTCGAAGAAGTAGTTGAAGATGAAGCTGTAGCACGGGATGATCAGCATCAGCGCGAAATCGAGCACGAACGCTTGCCACAGGCTGATGTCGAGCCACCAGGCGATCAGCGGGATCAGGTAGATGACCAAGGTGATCTGGAAACCGATCGCATGCAGGATGCGGCGCCAGACGGTGCGCGTGCGCGACACCTGGCGGATTTCCCAGTATTCGAATGCCGTGTTGTAGAGCAGGTTCCAGATCACGGCGATGGTGGTGATCATGATTGCCAGCGGCCCGGTGCTGGTGGGCGATTCGCCCGAAAGCAGGGTCAGCCAGGCCGTGGAAATGGCCATGCCGATGATTTCAAAGGCGGTGACGTAGACGATTTTGCGTTTGATGCCTTGCATGTAAAGCCTGTAAAGAAGAGATGGCGGTCATTTTAAGTCAGGTATGCTGATGTTTGAAGTCGATAGCTGTCAGTTTTTCTGATTGATTCGGCGTGGGAATACCATGCTGGCCGCGAACGGGGGATAATGGCGGCTGGCGGGCAACCGGTCCCGCCGCATCACCGCAGAAAAGGTCAACGAGCATGCAAGGCGCAGCAGACAGCAACATCCCCGACGTTCCCGGCACCCCCGCCAGCGCGGACGAACGTCCCCGTTTCCGCCCCCGTCCATGGGAACACCTGGAAACGCCGTACGACGTGGAAGTGTGGATCGAGGAACATAACCGCAGCATGCAGGACAATATCCGCGCCACGGAAACGGGCGTGGGCATCTGCTTTACCCTGGCCGAAGGGGGCGACATTTATATGCAGACGAGCGCCGACGGCGCCGTCGTATTGGACGTGACGCCGGACGCGGCCTGGGTGTCTCCGCTGATCAGCGCGGCCACGGGCTGCGAGACGCCGGCCTCGTCCTTGTGGATATTGCCTGACGATAAGCTGATCCAGCTGATCGTGGGCTTGTCGAGCCTGGTGGCCAGCACCTTGCTGGTGGTGGGCCATGATTTCGGCTTGCGCCGGCGTGGCATGGGGCGCTGAGCCGTTTTCACTGCAGTGGGGCGGGTCATGCCCCTTGCCCGGCTCCGCTTTGCGCTGTAAGATGCTGGCGTTGTAAAATATGCCATGCCCACGCTAGCATGCCTTCCGCCTATACTTCGATTGAAAAGCCTGCGATGCATAATGATAAGCTGGACCTCCGCAACATCAGCCTGGTGTGCGTGGAAACGCGTTATCCCGAGCTGGCCAGCTTTGCCATCGAGCGCTGCCTGGCCGGCGCCGATTTCAAGGAATGCCTGCTGTTCACTTCCCGCCTGCATGACTTGCCCCCGCATATACGCCAGGTACTGATTGCGCCCATCGAGAGCGTGGAGGCGTATTCGGCATTCATGGTGCATGAGCTGGGCGCCCATTTCAGCGGCACGCATGTGCTCATCATGCAGTGGGACAGTTTCGTCGTGGATGTGCGCCAATGGCAGAACGCTTTCCTGGACTGCGATTACATAGGCGCACCGTGGTCGCATCGCCCGGTGGCCGTCGGCAATGGCGGCTTTTCGTTGCGATCGCGGCGCCTGTATGAGGTCTTGCCTCAGTTGGCCATCACGCAAGTCCATCCCGAGGACTATGCGATCTGCGAGTTGCATGGCGACCGATTGCGCGAGGATTTTGGCGTGCGCTTTGCCGACGCCGACCTGGCCTCCAGCTTTGCCTTCGAATGTGTTGAACCCACCGGCCCCACGTTCGGTTTCCATGGTTTTTTCAACTTTGGCCGTGTGCTGGACGACGTGGCGCTGCGTGATTACTTGCTCATGTGCGACGATGCCTTGATGCATGCCTCCGCCGTGCGCAGGCTGGTCAAGCAGCTGTATGGTTCCGGCCGCTACCGGATGGCGGCACACGTATTGCGCCGGCGCCTCAACGGTGGCGCCGCCATGTTCGCCGATGCCTGTCTGCTTGCCCTGCGTGCCGGCTGGCATGCGCTCACGCGTGGCCGCTCGCGCGCCCCTGCGCTGCCGGCGTAGCTGTCCTGACCGCTTGTGGCGAAAGTGGCATATCGGCAGGCATGGCTCGACACTGCGCGTGGCGCGTGCTAGTCTCGCTACTGCACCCACCTGTTTTCCAGGGCGGCCGTGCCAAGGACAGCCATGGATACACCACCGCAAGCGGTACCTGCTCTGGATTCCTCTCCGCCCGGCCACGACGGCGTGCCGCGGCATGTCGCGCCTCTGCTTGACGATGGCGTCTTCAGTCCGGAACGGATGAAGGCCGAACGCGAACAAGCGTATTTCAACGATTTATACCTGCTGGCGCCCGTCGCCTATTTCGTGCTGGGCCTCGATGGCGTGATCCTGCAGGTCAACCTGGTGGCGGCCGAACTGTTCGGCCTGGCGCGCGGGCGTCCTGGCCACGTGCTGTTCCGTTCTTTTGTGCACGAGGCGTTCCGCCGCGATTACGAACAGTTCGTGGAACGCGTGCTCAATAGCAGCGAGCCCGAGCGCATCCAGCTGCAGGTGCAACTGCCCCCGCCGCGTCCCGGCGTGCGCGAGGCGGGCTTGCCCGTCAGCCTGCTGGGCAGCGCCGACCCGAACGGCCAGGCGCTGCGCCTGGTGCTCGAGCAGGCCGAGGGCAAGCTGGCCGCGCTCGAACGCAGCGAAGAGCGCTTCCGGCGCATCGTGCACAGCGCCGAGGAGGGCATCTGGGAAATCGATGCGCAGGCGCTGACCAGCTTTGTCAATCCGAAGATGGCGCAGATGCTCGATTGCCAGATCGAGGATATGCTGGGCCAGCCGCTGGCCGCTTTCATGGATGAGGAGGGGCGCGCCATCCTCGAGCGCAACATTGCGCGGCGCCAGGATGGCATCGTCGAGCGCCACGAATTCAAGTTCCTGCGGCGCGATGGCAGCACCTTGTGGGCTACCCTGGCCACCAATCCCATCTTCGACTCCAGCGGCACCTACCTGGGCGCGCTGGCGCTGGTCAGCGACATCACGGCGCAGCGCGCGGCATCCGAACGCATTTGGCGGCAAGCCAATTTCGACCAGCTGACGGGCTTGCCGAACCGCCACATGTTTCTCGACCGCTTGCAGCACGAGGCGGCCCACGCCAAACGCGAGGGCGCTTGCCTGGCCCTGCTGTTCATCGACCTCGACCATTTCAAGCAGGTGAATGACAGCCTCGGCCACGAGAAGGGCGACATGCTGCTGCGCCAGGCGGCGCGGCGCATCACCGAACGCGTGCGCGCCACCGATACGGTGGCGCGCCTGGGCGGCGACGAATTTACCGTTATCCTGGCCGGCGTGGGACAGCTGGGCGGCATCGAGCGCGTGCTGCAGGAGCTGACGGCCGCGCTGGCCCAGCCTTTCGTGCTCGACGGCGATACGGCGCAAGTGTCGGCCAGCGTGGGCGTGGCCCTGTATCCGGCCGACGCCGAGGCGCCCGACACCTTGCTGCGGCATGCCGACCAGGCCATGTATGCGGCCAAGAGCGCGGGGCGCAACGGCTACAGCTATTTCACGCCGGCCTTGCAGCAGGCGGCCGAATTGCGCCGCAGCACGGTGCGCGAGATGCGCCTGGCGCTGGCGCAGGACCAGTTCGAAGTGCATTACCAGCCCATCATCCGCCTGTGCGATGGCAGCATCGAGCGGGCCGAGGCGCTGCTGCGCTGGCGCCATCCGCTGCGCGGTTTGCTGGCGCCCGCCGAGTTCATCGGCTTTGCCGAGGCGAACGGCCTGATCATCGATATCGGCGAGTGGGTGTTCCGCCAGGTCGTGCGCCAGGCGCGGCAGTGGCAGGACGAGCATGGCGCTTCGATCCAGATCAGCATCAACAAGTCGGCCGTGGAATTTCGCTGCGACGCCGCGCTGTACCAGGACTGGGGCGGGCATCTGGCGCGCCAGGGCCTGGCGCCGGGCGCCATCGTCATCGAAACCACGGAAGCGGTGCTGCTCGACGAGGCGCGCCAGGTGGTCGATCGGCTGCGCCAGTTCCGCGCCATGGGCCTGGCGCTGGCGCTCGACGATTTCGGCAGCGGCCAGGTGTCGCTTGCGTGCATCCAGAAGGCCGATATCGACTTTCTCAAGATCGACCGTTCCCTGGTCGGCGAACTGGGACGCGACGGCGCGGGGCAGGGCCTGTGCGAGGCGATCATTGCCCTGGCGCAGCGGCTTGGTCTGAAAGTCGTGGCCGAAGGCGTGGAGACGGCGTCGCAGCGCGACCTGCTGCGCGCCGCCGGCTGCGACTATGCGCAAGGGTATTTCTTTTCGCGCGCGGTGCCGGCGGGACAGATGGACCGGCTGCTAGCGTCTCAGCCGGCGGCCTGAAGCGTTTCCTGCGCCGGTCCGGCGCCCTCCATCAGCTGTTCCACGGCGGCCAGGGTTTCGGCAGCGCTGACGGAGGCCAGGGTCAGCCCGGTCGCCAGGATGACGCGGTAGTGGCGGCTGGCCGGATAGAACCAGCGGTAGTTGTCGGTGCGGATGTAGTAGCCGACGATTTTCTTGTCATACGCCGAAGCGATGTGGATCACCGACGTGTCGGGCGACAGCACCAGTTCGCAGCGGCGTATCAGGGCCGCCAGCTCCAGGATGTGGCCGGTGGGCGGCGCGCTCATCACGTTGGCATGGGCGGCGCCACGCACGATCTCGGCGGCGCGCGCCTCGGTGCCCGGCGCGGCGATCACCAGCAGCGCATGGCGCGGATAGCGTGCCGCCAGGGCGGCGCAGCAGCGCTGTGCATCGGCCACGCTGACCGTGCGTTGCGCATTGCTGCCCTGGAAATTGAGGCAGAACAAGCCTTCATGAGCACGCAGCAGGCTGTCGCAGGCGAGGTCGACCCGTGCCGCATGCGCGTCCACGCCGAACAGTTCATAGCGCATGTCGATGTCGCGCAGGCCAAACCCCTCGAACGTGGCGAAAAAGCTGTGCAGGATGTGGCGGCTGCGGTCGCACGGTACCGTATGGTCGAACATGCCCAGCTTCGCCGTCGAAGTACCGTACTTGGGAATGGCAAAGCCCGTCAGATAGCGGGCCCCCAGCCATTTGATACGCAGCAGCAAGGGAATCGAAAAGCGGTTGTAGGGATTGAAGATGACGTCGTAGCGGCGCCGGCGCAGGTCGGCGATGGTGGTGCGCAAGTCGCGCAGCAGCGGCTGCTTGTCCCAGATGAGGATCTCGTTCACATGCGGATTGTCCGCGATGACGTCGCGGTTGGCGCTGCTGGCGGCCACGTCGATCTGCCAGTGCGGATAGTTTTTCTTCAGTTCGCGCAGCAGGGCTGACGTGACGATCATGTCGCCGATCTTGTCGTTGCGCAAAATCAGCACCTTGCGCACCTTGGCGATATCGAGGGGCTGCTTACCGGATTTGCCCAGCAGGGCATGGCTGATCAGCCGGGCGGCGGTTTTTATCAAGGGAACTCCGGAAGTGGATGACGGAATGCGCTGGCGTACTGGTGAATTGGCCAACGACAGCAGCATCTTACGGATTTCCACTGTCCGGGGCCAGGGTGCGCGTCCTTTTTATTGCCGCGTGCGCCAGGGCGGCGCACGCGCCGGGAGCGATTATTCCAGGCCCAGCAGGGCGACAACGCGCTCGCGGCTGATGCCGACCAGTGCCGAGCTGATCGCCAGCAGCGATTCATAGCCGGGCTCGCTTGCCTTTTGCGTGAAGTTTTCCGCCAGGGTATCCATGCTGACGTTTACTTGCACCGGTTGCGCGCGGGCCACCCGTCCCGTCGCTTGCGCCAGGGCCAGGCTGACGGAGCTGCGCGCCGCCTGCAACTGCGCCAGCGCCTGCACCACTTGCTGCAAGGTGGCGCGCAGGGCTTCCACGTCGCCCGTATTCCATTCTTCCGGGGCGATGGCGGCCGGTTCCGCATCCGTGCGCACGCGGCTCATCTGGCCGGTCGGGTAGCGGATGCCGCTGCCGCGCACGGACAGGCTGTCGCGCACGTTGGCCCAGTTCGCCTCCGGCGTGCTGAACACCAGTTCGCCGTTCTCGCCCTGCTTGACGCTGATGCCTGACGGCATCAATGCGCGGTCGAAGCGCGAGACGATTTCATTCGCGCTCAGGCCAGGTTCGATATTGACCGAGCGCAAGGCCTGATTCGCGCCGCCGACGGAAAACGCCAGCACTTCCTGCGGGCCTTCCTGCAGGCTGGCCATGGTCAGGCCGCGGATGCTGAATTGCTGCTGTGCCGCCTGCGGGCTGGTATAGCCAAGCTGTGCGTCGAGCGTGCCGCCCGAGGCGCTGGCGCGCTGGCGCCAGGTATTGCTGAATTGGCGGACTCTGGCCTCGACTTGCCCTTCGCGGCCCTGGCGCGCGGCCAGCTTGGCCGCCAGTTCGCTTTTCAGCGCCTGCAACTGGCTGCTGCTGCGTTCCAGGTAGTCGAGTGTCTGTTGAGCGTTGGAAATCTCTCCCTGCAACTGGTGGTCCCAGTTGCTCAGGCCACGCTGCAAGCTCGCCGTCGACCTCTTCGCCGCCGGCGCCTCGCTGCGCGCGCTGGCGCCGCCGTTGATGGCGGCCGATGCGTCATCGACGACGCGGGCTGTGCCGGCGCCTTTGGCATTGACGCCGGAAGAGGAGGAGGTCTGAACGATTTGCATGATGGTCAGAGAAGATCAAACAGGGAAATGGTGCCAACCTTGGCGTAGGCTTTGTATGTTGCCTGCAGGGCCGTCTGGTAGCCGGTCAGTTCGATGGCAGCGGCGCCCATGTCGGTCTTTTTCAAGTCCAGCAGGGCCGAATTGTTCGACAGCGAGACATTGGCCAGGTTGCCCGAGAGCGTGGTGAGGATGTTTTGCGCGCCGCCGAAGATGGCGATCTTGCCAGAAAGTAAATCCATGCCGTCATCGGTGCCGCCGAGGCCGTCGTTGACGATGGCGCGCACGGCCGGGTCGTTCGGGTTGACGCCGGGCGCACCGAGGGTGTCGACGACCTTGTCGATCTTGTTGAGCCACACTTCCAGGTTCTTCACGTCGACGTTGGCCGCTTGGGTCACGCCATTGCCGACCACCACGGTCTGCGTGTCGGTATTGCCGACATAGGTGTAGCGCGAACCGACGGCTGCCGCCGGATCGTATTTGATCGCTGGCTGGTCGGTGGCGGTGCCGGAAAACATGTAGCGGCCTTCCTGGTCCTTCAGGTTGGCCGTGTACAGCACGCTGTCGCGCATGGCCGTCAGCGATTGCGTCATCGCATTCAGGTCGCCCGGCGTGTTGCTGCCGTCGGCGGCCCACACCAGCAGGTCGCGCGCCTGGCCCATGTCGGTCACCATGCTCGACAGGTAGTTTTCGTTTTTCAGCAGGCGCACTTTCACTGTGGCGATATTGTCCTGGTACTGGGTGACCATCGCTTGCTCGCGCGTCAGGCGCGAAATGCGCACGTTGCCGATCGGATCGTCCGACGGCAGCTGGATGCGCAGTCCCGACGACATTTGCTGGGTCAGGAAGTTGATGCGTTCCTGGTTTTGCTGAAGCGAAATATTGATCAGCGATTGGTACTGGCTACTGGCGACACGCATGATCTTCTCCTTAACCCATCATTTGCAAAGTGGCGTCAAACAGGCTATTCGCCACGGAAATGACTTTCATGTTTGCCTGGTACATATTCTGGAATTCGACCAGGCTCATCGCTTCTTCGTCCTTGTTCACGCCGCTGGTCGATTTCCAGTCGTCGATCGCTTGTGAGCGCACCGTGTTGGCCGTCTTCAGCAAGGCCTGGTTCTGCTGGCTGTAGATGCCCAGCTTGCCGACCAGTTGCGTGTCCGCGTCGCTCATCAGGACGGAACCGACCCAGCTGACGGTGATCGGTTGATTCTTGATCTCGATCAATTTCTGCAGGTTGCCGCTGTCGCCGGCCGCGCCCGTCAGCGACAGGGCCAGGTCCTTGGCGTTGAAGCCGGGAGTAATGCTCAGTTTGCCATTCGCGTAGACCAGCAGGGGACCGCCTGGCGCGCCGGCCATGGTTTTGCCCAGAGCCAGCTGTGCGTTGACCTTGCTGGTCAGCTGGGTGGCCATGTCTTGCAGCGACTGCTGCAGCGGTTTCAGGGTATTTTGCTCGAACTCACCCAGGCCGCCCATCTGGCCGCCGATGGCGACCGGGTCGAGCTTGTACGAGGACTTGGCGAAATCGAGGTTCAGGGTTTGCTCGCCCGTGTTCGTCATGCTGCTGCTCAGGGTGCCGGCCAGGCTGCCGATGACCAGCGGCTGGCCCGACTTCAGCGAGACATTGCGCGAGCCGTCCGGCTGGTCGAGCACTTCGATGCCCATTTGCGAGGCCAGGCCATCGATCAGCTGGTCGCGCGCATCCATCAGCGACGACACGTTCGTGCCCGATGCCGTGGAGGTGCTGATGCGCTGGTTCAGCGCGGCGATATTGGCCAGGGTGGTGTTGGCTTGCGGCACGATGGCTGCCCGTTGCTGCTGCACCGACAGCAGCTGGTTGCCCATGACGGTGCTGATGCTGTTGAAGCGCTGCGCCATGGCGTCGGCCGAGGTGACGATTTGCTGGCGCAGCGGCGTCGACGTCGGGTCGACGGCCGAGGCATTGAGGGCGGCGAAAAAGCCGTCGATGCCGTTGCTGATGCTGGACGCATCGTCGCCCATCACGCGCTCGAGCTGGGTCAGGTAAGGCTGGGTCTGCGAACGGGCGCCCTGGTCGGACGCGGCGCGCCACATTTGCTGGCTTTTATAGGCATCGGCAAAGCGCAGCAGGGCCGACACTTCCACGCCATTGCCGGCCGAGCGCACGCCCACGCCGGCACCAAGCGAGGACAACAGCACGCCCTGGCGCGTGTAGCCCGCCGTTTGCAGGTTGGCGATGTTCTGGCTGGCCGCATTGAGTGCGGCCTGGGCGGCGATGCTGCCTGACAATGCATTGCTGATGATGCTCATTGGGCAAGTTTCTTTCGTGAAGAGTGTGGCGCGTGCCGATGGGCAAGCCTTGAATCGTTGTTACCTTGTACAGGCGACGCTTCAGACGGATTTATTAAGCGGCGCTGCAATATTGTCGGTCTTGACAGCGCTGTTGACCGCCACGGGGGCGCCGGCCGGCGGCAGCAGCTGGCGCAGGATGGCGTCGGCGATGCCGAAGGCGCGCTGGCCGGCCATCTTGTCGGCCACCAGGTTGTCGGCCATTTCCAGCATGTCGCTGTTGATCGGGTCCTTGAAGACGCTGTCTTCGCCCGCCATCTCGCGCGTGCCCGAACGCATCTGGCGCAGCATGTGCGAGATGAAGAAGGCTTCGAACTTGACGGCCGCCTCGGTGGCCTTGGCCGCATAGCGCGGGTCGGCCGGCGTGGCTGCCGCAGGAGACTTGTCGTCGAGCGCCGAGGGCAGGGCGCTGCTGCTGTCGTTGATATTAAGCATCAGATCACCACCAGTTCGCCTTCGATGGCCCCGGCTTGATCCAGGGCTTGCAGAATTGCCATGATGTCATCGGGCGAAGCGCCCAGGCTGTTGACGACGTCGATGATCGACTGCAGCTTGGCGCCGGCCGGCCATTTGAACATATTGCCGTTGCCCTGGTCGACGGACACTTTCGATTGCGGCGTGACGGTGGTCTGGCCGCGGCCGAACGGCGCCGGCTGGCTCACTGCCGAGCTTTCGGAAATGACCACTTTCAGCGAGCCGTGCGTGACGGCGGCCGCCTTCACGCGCAAGCCTTCGGCGATGACCACGGTGCCGGTGCGTGAATTGAACACCACTTTCGGCGTATCGACGCCCACATCGACGGAGAGCGCTTCCAGCTTGGCCATGAAGGCCACGCGCTGGGTCGGGTTTTCCGGCGCCAGCACTTCCACGCTGGTGGCGTCGCGCGTCGTGGCGACGGCGCCAAAACGGCGGTTGACGGCTTCGACGATATTGATGGCGGTCTCGAAATGCGGGTGGCGCAAGTTCAGGGTGACGGTCGGCCTGGTCGAGAAATCGCTGAGGATTTCGCGCTCGATGTTGGCGCCGTTGGGAATGCGGCCCGAGGTGGGCGTGTTGACGGTGACGGACGAGCCGCTCTTGCCGGTGGCGTTCAGGCCGCCGACGACGACGTTGCCTTGCGCCAACGCATAGGTTTCATTGTCGGCGGCGCGCAGTGGCGTCAGCAGCAAGGTGCCGCCGCGCAAGCTTTTCGCATCGCCCAGCGACGAGACGGTGACATCGATGGCCTGGCCACGGCGGTATCCTGGTGGAAACACGGCGCTGACCATGACGGTGGCGACGTTCTTGCTTTTCGCTTCGGCGCCGTCCGGCATCTTCACGCCGAACTGCTTGAGCATGTTGACGACGGACTGGCTGGAAAACTTCACCTGGGTGGTGTCGCCGCTGCCGTTCAGGCCGACCACCAGGCCGTAGCCGACCAGCGGGTTGTCGCGCACGCCCTCGATGCTGACCAGGTTGCGCAGCACTTGTGCGGCGCTGGCGGGCAGGGCAAGGCCGGAGAGCGCGGCCAGCATGGCTGCCAGAGGCAGGGCGGAACGAAATTTCATGAGCTCACCTTAAAACGGCATCCATGGGCCGACGAAGAAGCGCGTCAGCCAGCCTGGTGTATTGGCTTCGGCCAGGGTGCCCTGGCCGGAATAGGCGATCTGTGCATTGGCAATGCGCAAGGACGAGACCTGGTTGTTCGAATCGATGTCGGCCGCGCGCAGGTAGCCGCGCAGGCGCACGAATTCCTCGCCCTGGTTCAGGGTCAGGGTTTTCTCGCCTTGCACGCGCAGCAAGCCGTTCGGCAGCACTTCCTGCACGATCACGGTGATGGCGCCGGACAGCGCATTTTGCTGCGTGCTGGTCGAATCGCCGGCGAAGTTGCGGTCGGCCGACAGGTCGATGCCCGTCTTGGGGAAGGTCTTGCCAAGGATGTTGGCTGCATTCACGCCGACGGACGAACCCTTGTTGAACGAGGTGCCGGCCTTCTTGCTGGCCTGCGTGGTTTCCTGCAGGGCCACCGTGACGACGTCGCCGACGCGGAAGGCGCGGCTGTCCGAGATCAGGTCCAGGCCCGCGTCGGCATTGAACACGCCGCCGCCCACGCCGCCGCGCGCGCCGCCGCGCGGCGCCACGGGCAGCGGCGTATCGGAGAAGCTGGGCGCCACCGGCGCGGCCGGCCGGCTGGCGCAACCGGCCATCAATACCAGCAGCATGGCTGCCGCGGCTTTCATGGCGACCGTCATCAGCGTGCCGCTTGCGCCAGGTATTGCAGCATGTTGTCGGCGGCCGACAGCACCTTGGTGTTCATTTCATAGGTGCGCTGGGCAGCGATCATGTCGACCATCTCTTCGACCACCTGCACGTTCGAGCCTTCCAGCGCGAACTGTTTCAGTTTGCCCAGTGCGCCTTCGCCGGGACGGCCTTCCGTCGGCGTGCCGCTCGATGCCGTTTCCTGGAACAGGTTTTCACCGAGTGCCAGCAAGCCCGTCGGGTTGACGAAGCTGGAGAGGTTCAGCTGGCCCAGCTGGGTGCCGTTGACATTGCCCGGCACGGTGGCCGTGACCATGCCGTTTTCGCCGATGGTGATCGCCGTGGCATTGTTCGGTACGGTGATCTGCGGCACCAGCGGCAATCCCTGGGCATTGACCATCACGCCGTTTTCATTGATGCCCAGCTGGCCGGCGCGCGTGTAGGCCGCTTCGCCGTTCGGACGCAGCACCTGCAAAAAGCCGTTGCCGGTGATGGCGACGTCGAATTCGCGGCTCGTCGTTTGCAGGCTGCCGGTGGTAAACACCTTTTGCGTGCCCACCATGTGGGTACCGTTGCCGAGCTGTACGCCCGATGGCGAGAGGGTATTGTCGGCGCGCTGCGTGCCCGGCTGCTGCTCGACCTGGTAAAACAGGTCTTCGAAGACGACGCGGTCGCGCTTGAAGCCCACGGTATTGACGTTGGCCAGGTTATTTGCGATGGCTTGCAGTTTGGCATCTTGTGCCTGCACGCCGGTCTTGCTGATCCACATTGCTGGATTCATGATTTACTCCTGGTAATTGGTTGGCGTTGGGCTTAGGCGCCCAGCAGGCGGTTGCCCGACTCGGTCATCGCGTCGCTGGCCTTGAAAATTTTCATCTGCATCTCGAAACTGCGGTTCAGGCTCATGGTGGCGACCATTTCCTCGACGGCCGAGACGTTGCTGCCTTCCAGGTGGCGGTCGCGCAGGCGCACCGCCGGGTCGGCCTGCAAGTCTTCGCCGCTGCGCGCCACGATCAGGCCCGCCTCGTTCTTCGTCAGCTCGCCCGCTTCCGCGTTGACCAGCTTGAGCTTGTCGACGGTCTGCATTTGCGCGGTGCCCGGCACCTGGATGGAAATCGTGCCATCGGCGCCGATCGACAGGCTGGTGTGCTCGGGAATCGTGATGGGACCGCCTTCGCCCAGCACTGGCCGGCCGTTGATGGTCAGCGCGCCCGTTTCATCGAGGTCCATGGCACCGGCGCGCGTGTAGGCTTCGCCGTTTTGCCATTGCACCGCGAGAAAACCGGGGCCCGTGACGGCCACGTCGAGTTCGCGTCCCGTTTCCTTGATCGTGCCCGTGCGCGTGCCCACGGCGCTCGACTGCGTCTGCGTCATGTGGCGGTCGTCGTAGCCGTAGCCGTTTTGCAGCGGCTGGGCAGTGGACACTTCCAGGTTGGCGCGAAAGCCGCCCGTCTCGATATTGGCCAGGTTGTTGGCGTGTACCTGCTGTGCCCGCAAGGCACGGTCGGCCCCGCTCATGGCGGTATAAATCAGCGCATCCATTGCTCTTTACCTTTGCGTATCGTGGATTACAGCGCTTGCATCAGCGATTGCAGCATGGCGTTCTCGGTCGAGATGACCTTCGAGTTGGCCTGGTAGTTGCGCTGCGACGTCATCAGGCCCACCAGTTCGGAGGTGATGTCGACGTTCGACTGTTCCAGCGAACTCGTCACCAGTTTGCCGGCCATGCCTACGCCTGGGCGGTCATACATGGCGGTGCCGGAAGTGGTCGAGGCAACCCAGCTCGTATCGTTGACGGCCGTCAGCGCGCCTTCGTCGGGGAAGGTGGCCAGGGCGATCACGCCGATGCTTTGCTTCTGGCCGTTCGTGTATTTCGCCACGACGGAGCCGTCATCGGCCAGTTCCACGCCTGTGTAGGTGCCCGAGGCATAGCCGTCGGCGCGGTCGGTCGAGGTCGTCGCTTCGCCGGCGAACTGGGTGGTGCCCGTATAGTCGATGGCGATCGTCAGCGCCGCCGCGCCAGGCGGCGTCGGCAGCACTGGCGAGGCGGACGTGCCGGTCACCAGCTTGCCGTTCGTGTCGAACGTCATGCTCGTCACTGGCGTCACATCGGCGTTGTCGAAGGTGTAGTGCACATCCACGCCCGTCACCGTCTTGACGAAGTACTGGCCCAGCGAGTGCTTGGCGCCCAGCGAATCGTAGACGATCGAGGACTTGGCGCTGTTGTAGCTCAGCTCATTGGTCTTGTCGAAAGCGGGGGTTTTGACGGCCCATTCGGACGACATATTGGCCGCGTATGCCAGTTTGGTCGACGCCACGGCGGGAATCTGGCCCGTCGGAATGAGCATGTCGCCCATGGTGCCCAGGGTGGTGCTGCCCTTGACGGCGGCGTAGCCTTGCACCAGGCGGCCGTTCGAGTCGATCAGCTTGCCGTCATTGCTTGCCGAGAAGATACCGACGCGGCTGTAGCTCATGGTGTTTTGCGCATCGCGCGCGACGAAATAGCCGCGGCCGTCGATGGCCGCGTCGAGCGCGCGGCCTGTGTTGAGCACGCCGCCATTGAGCGACATGCTTTGCGTGATCGAACCGATTTCCGTGCCCGTCGCGCGCGAGCCGGCGTACATGGCCGAAAAGTTGGCGCGGCTGCTCTTGAAGCCATAGGTGCCGGCGTTGGCGATATTGTTACTGGTGCTGTTCAACTGCTGGTTGATGGATTGGATACCGGACAGGGCGATGTCGAAACTCATGTTGACTTCCTTTAGTGAAGGACGAGATTAGTGTGCTGGAAACAAAGGGAAGGGCGGATCAGGCCGTCTTGCCGTTAAAGCCGGTGATCGCGCCAGGGTTGACTTCGCCCAGGTTCGATACGCTCAGGATCATGGCGCCGCCGGACGACAGGCGCACGCTGTTGAGCTTGCCCGCGATGTCGACCGTCGGTTTTTCGGTGCCGCCTGTGCTGACCGTCATGCTGTAGGTGCCGGCAGGCAGGCCCAGGGCCACCGGGTCGATGGTGAACGGCACCGTGCCGGCCGACTTGGCGCCCAGTTCGATCTTGTATTCCTTGTCGTCGATGCCTTTCAGGGTCACCGTGGTCATGGTGGTGCTGGCGGCCAGCGCGATGCTGCCGTTGACCTTGCTCTTGTCGAGTTGCACCGTTTCGCTGTTGACCATCACTTCGGAACCGACTTGCGCGCCCAGGGCCAGCACCTGCATCGATTGCAGCACGCTGGCATTGGCGCTGGTCAGCGCCGACAGGTTTTGCATCGCTTCCGTCTGCGCCTGCTGCGTCAATTGATTGACGAACTGGCTCGGGTCGGTCGGCGCGAGGGGGTCCTGGTTCTTGATCTGGGCGACCAGTAATTTGGTGAACATGTCCTGGGTGGCATTGCCTTGCGACTTGACCGCATTGCTGCCGTTGTTGCTGCCGCTGGTGTTATTTGTAAAGAGATTGGTTTCCATGGATTATGCTTCACCTAATTTGAGGAGCGATTGCTGCATCGACTTGATGCGGCCCAGAACTTCGACATTGGTTTCAAAGGCGCGCGACGCCGACATCATGTCGGTCATTTCAGCGACCTGGTTGACGTTGGGGTAGAACACCATGCCATCGGCATTGGCCATCGGGTGGCCCGGTTCATACACCTTGCGCAGCGGCTCGTCGCTTTGCACCACGTCGAGCACCTGTACGCGCCCGCCCGCGCCGCTGGCGCCGGGGCCGTCCATCACGGCCGCAAACACGGGTTTGCGCGCGCGGTAGGTTTCGCCTTCGGAACCGGCAACGGAATCGGCATTGGCCAGGTTGCTGGCGATGGTATTGAGGCGCACGGTTTGCGCCGCCATCGCCGAACCGGCGATCTTGGAAATATCCTGGAAGCTCATGCTGATCCTTATTGTCCGGAAATGGCCTTGGACAGACCCTTCAGTTTCATGTTGACGAAAGTGAGGCTGGTCTGGAAGTCGGTGGCATTCTGCGAAAACGCCGCCTGTTCGACGCCGATTTCGACGGTATTGCCGTCGCGGCTGGGGTGGTAGGGGACGCGGTACAGGGCGCTGGCATCGTCATCGGTCGACAGCAGGCCGGCTTCGTTGTCCTGCAATTGTTGCAGGGCGCTGCCGAAATCCATGTCCATGGCCTGGAAGCCGGGCGTGTTTTCATTGGCGATATTGGCCGCCAGCACGCGGGTACGGTCGGCACGCAGCGCGAGTGCATCGGCGTGCACGCCCAGCGCATCCTTGAAATTAATCCCCATGGTCATCCTTTGTATTGAATTCGATCGTGCTTTTTGCGGTTCGGGCCAGAAAACAGGTGGTGCAGAGGTAAAATCCCAGCCTGGTCATGTTGACGCATGGTAAGGTCATGCCGCTTCAGTATCTTTGATTAAGGTTAGCAATGATTTACTTTGAGAACTATTCCGTGATGTGGAACAAGGCGCAATATCGCTGCATACTGCTTCCTGGCCTCTTTTTACTGGCCAGCCTATATAGTAGTGCAGGTCGCGCAGAATTGCCAGCCGACAATATATTTTCACGTGTGGAACAGTTGGCGCGGGAGCAATTGGCACAGCAGGCAGCCTCGGCGGGACTGCTGGAACCGCAGTTTCAGGTGACTGTCGTGAAAAGCACGCGCCCCATGCCGGCGTGCGCGGCGCCCGTTGCGCTGGAAACGGCGGACAGCCGCTCGGCGCAGCGCATGCGTTTTGTCGCGGTGTGTCCTGGAAGCAACGGATGGCGTTATGAAATGCTGGCGCGCGGCAGCATCACGGCCCAGGTGGCCGTCACCAGCGCCCCCGTTACGGCCAATACGCCGCTGCAGGCGGGCGACGTGACCCTGGCGCGGCGCGACGTGACGATGGTGCCCGACAGCATAGCCTCCTTGGCTGGCGCCGTTGGCCTGTCGAGTCGGCGCAGCCTGCGCACCGGCGAAGTGTTGCGCCAGGGACAGCTGGCGTCGCCCGTGCTGGTCAAGCGGGGCAGTGCCGTCAACATCGTGGCGCGCAAGGAGCAGGTGGAAGTGAGCATGGCCGGCGAAGCGATGGATCCGGGCGCGCTGGGCGAGGTGATTCGCGTGCGCAACGCCACCAGCGGCACGGTCATACGTGCCAGGGTGGTCGATGCGGGCGTGGTGGAACCGGCCGATATTGTCGGCCGTTAAGGAGATCAGTCGGCGGCGGCCGTGCGCTGCAGGCGCGTCGCCAGCTGCGTCAGCTTGGCGGCGTAGTTGGGATCGGTGGCATAGCCGCCCCGTGCCAAACCCTGCGCGAAGGCGCCCGCATCGGCGCCCGTGTTCAGGGCGGCGCGGTAGCGTGGGTTGTCGAGCAACACTTGCGCATAGTCGCGGAAGGCGCTGGCCTGGTCCGGGTAGCTGCGGAAGCGTTCCGTTTTCTTCAGGGCCGTGCCGCTGCCCGCCTCGTATTCGGTGGTCATGTTGCTGGCCACGTCGCCCTGCCATTTGCCGCCGGCCTTGATGCCGAACAGATTATTCGTGTCCGCGCCCGTGCCCTGGCGCAGCGGACGCTGGCCCCAGCCCGATTCCAGCGCCGCGTGGGCGGCGACGATTTCCGGCGCCACGCCCAGGCGGGCGCCCGTTTCTTGCGTCCACGGCTTGATCGAGGCGAGGAATTGCTGCTGCGTTTCGCCGATCTCGCCGCCCTGGTTGATGCTGCCCAACACATTCACGGGTTGGCTCTGTTCCAGGTAGGCGCGTCCTTGCGGACTCAGGCTGGTGGCGTTGCCGCCACCCTGTTCGATGAAACGGGCCACTTCGCCCTGTACCTGGCGGAATACGCTACTGAAGTTGCCGGTCGAGGCAGTGGCGTCGGTGGCGCGCATATTGCTCTGCACGGCGGACGTGGCTGCCGTCGATGGGGTTGCCGCCGTGGCGCGGGTGGTCAGGAAATCAGCTTGGCGCATACGTATCTTCCTCGCCATGCAGCACGCGCTGCATGATGCTGTACTGCTCTGTTAATAAATCGCTGTTGCGGGTATTCAGGCGCTTGCATTCGAGCACCATCTGCTCGAGCGCGGCCCAGTCGGCCGCAGCCTTGCTGCGCGCGTCTTGTTGTAACAGCGCAAACAATTGCGCCATATCGCCTTGCGGGCCCAGCAGGGCAGCGACGAGGCTGACACGCTGGCGGCGGCGCGCATCGAGCGGTTCGACGGCGGCGATGACCTGGTCGGCCAGCGCCGTCAGCCGGGCGCTCTGGTGGTGCAGGGTGGCCTGGAATTGCTCTTCCAACAAGGTGTGCAGGGCGGCGTAGCCGGCGCGGTCATCCGCCATGCCTAGCAGCACGCGGCGCACGGCTTCCTGGCGCGTGATGCCCTTGCGCGGCGCGGTCACGATTCGCCGCCGTGGAAGCGCTGGATCAAGCCGGCCAGTTTCGATGGATCGAAGGGCAATTCGCCCTTGGCCAGCGCATCGCGCAGCATGGCCACGCGCTCGTGGTCGATCTCGGGCATGGCGCGCAAGGCGGCCATGGCCGGTTGCAGCACGGCCGATTGCAGTTCCGCCCCGGCCGACGAGCCGGCCATGGCGCCTGCGGCGCCCGCGTGTTCGGCGATCGCCTCGGCCGGCGCGACGGCGCTGCTGCGCACGGCAGCACCGGTGTTGCCGGAGGAGATTTTCATACGTTGTCCCTTGCCCTTAATTTGCATGCTCGTCCCGTTCCTTCTTTGCCGGCAGGCCCAGCTTGTCGCGCAACCGTTGCAGGGTGCCGGAGTCCGGTTCGCCCACCTGCAGCTCGTCGCCTTGCGGCTTTTGTCCGGCCATGCCGAACATGGCGGCGATGCTGTCGGCCTGGCCACGCGTCAATATTAACAGTTCGATGCGGCGGTTGATGCCGGCGCTGGCATTTTTCACGTCCAGCGGCGCGCGGTCGGCCATGCCCACCACTTGCAGCACGCTGTCCGGACTCATGCTGCCGATCAGTAATTGCGCGCGCGCCGACATGGCGCGGTTGGCCGACAGGGTCCAGTTCGAAAAACCTTCATAGCCGGTATTGGCGTATTGCATCGAGTCCGTATGGCCGACGATCAGCATCTGGTTTTCCATTTGCGCGAATACCGGGCCCATCTGGCGCAGCAGCTTGCGGAAACGGTCCGTCGGCACGGCGCTGCCGCGCACGAACATGCCTTGCTTGTCCGTATCGTGCAGCATGACGCGCAAGCCGTACGGCGTGATCACCGATTGCAGATTGCTCTTCAGTCCAGCTTCGTCGCTGAGCTTGTCGAGCGCGCGCGACAGCGACAGCAGGTCTTCCGGCGACTGGTAGCTGACCTTGGTCTGGTTTTGCGGCGCGGCGCCGGCCTTGCCTTCCTGCGTCTGCTTGCCTTCCGTGCGCGTGTCGCCCGAACCCTTGCGGGGCATGGGGAAACGCTCGATCAGGCTGCCGCGCGGACCGCCGCTCTGTTCGGGCATGACGCCCTGGCCTTCGCCCTGGCGGCTGCTGGCCGACGCATCCATCATGATTTCCTTCATCGCCTGCTGCTCGCGCGCGGCCATCAGCCACAGCACGAGGAACAGCGACAGCAGGGCCAGGCAAAAGTCGGCGAACGCTACTTTCCAGGCGCCGCCATGGCCATCGTCGTCATGCTTGCGTCCCGCACGCTTGATGATGGCCTGTTCATGTTTCTCATGCGGCTTTAGCACGGCGGCCTCCCCGGCCTTGGCCTTGCTCTTGTTCGGCGCCGCCATCTTCCAGCGCATTGATCCAGCTTTCCAGCTGGGCGAAGCTCGGCTTGATGTTCAGCTGTACCAGGCGGCGGCCCGCATCGATGGCCAGCAGCGGCGGTTTGCCCGCCACGTGCGTGACCAGCACGACCTTCACGCATTCCATGGTCGAGCCTTCCTCGCCCACCAGCTGCTTCATCATGTTGCACATCGGATCAAGCACGCCGTAGCAAAAGAAAATACCGATGAAGGTACCGACCATGGCGGCGCCCACTTTTTCCGAAATTTCCGCCGCATCGGCGCCGTCGGCCACGGAATTCATGGCCATCACGATGCCCAGAACGGCGGCCAGAATACCGAAGCCGGGCATGGCTTCGGCGATCTTGTGCAAGGATTTCGACGGTTGCAGCAATTCGTCGTGGATGGCTTCGAGTTCCTGTTCCAGCACGCCTTCGAGTTCATGCGCGTTGATCTTGCCCATCGCCATCAAACGGAAGTTGTCGACGATGAAGGCCAGCAGCTTCGGCTCTTCCAGCACCAGCGGGTAGCGCTGGAACAGGGCGCTTTCGCGCGGCGCCTCGACGTGGGCGTCGAGCGCTTTCAGGCCGCCGGCGGCCGTTTGCAGCAGTTCATACATCAGCAGCAGCAACTGGCGCTGGAATTCCGAGCCTTGCTTCTTGTGCGTGACGATCTTGCGCATCTGGTGCAGCATTTCACCGAGTACATGCTTCGGGTTGCCCAGCACCAGGGCGCCGACGGCGGCGCCGATGATGATGATCAGCTCGACCGGTTGCCAGATCGCGTGGACGGTGCCGCCCATCAGGGCGAAGCCTCCGAATACACACCCCATCACGATTAAGATACCGATAATTACCATGTCAACTGCCTTTCTGCGTCATTGTGCTGCGTCAATTTGATGGATAGTGAAACTTATGCGTCTTGCAGCATGGCTTTCATCTTGCCCAGTGCCGTCTTGTTGAGCTGGCAGACGCGGGCGTCGCTCAGGTCCAGCACGGCGGCTATTTCTTTGTAGCTCAGTTCGAATTCGTAATACATCTGGATCACGCGCTGCTCGCGTTCGTCCAGCGCGCGCAGCGCCTGTTCCAGGCTGCGCCGCACCATCAATTGCTCTTCCGGACTCGGTGCGCTGTCGGCCTGTCCCAGGCTTTCCTGCAGTACTTCGTCAAAACTGGCGATCAGCTCGGCGTTTTCCGCCAGCTGGTATTCCTGGAAGGCTTCCGGCGTCAGCTTCAGGGCGGCCATGATTTCCGCATCCAGCGGCTCGCGCCCCAGGCGGCGGGTCAGGGCCCGCACGCTGTCGCGCAGGCGGTGGCTTTCCTGGCGCACGGCGCGCGGGCGCCAGTCCTGGCGCCGCAGTTCATCGAGGATGGCGCCGCGGATGCGCAGGCTGGCATAGCTGCCGAAAGACTGGTCCGGCACACCGTAGCGGCGCAAGGCTTCGAGCAGCCCCATCAGGCCGATCTGTTCCATGTCGTCGCGGTCGATGGCGCCCGACACCTGCGAATTGAGCTGGCGCACGATGCGTTTCACCAACGGGGAGTACGCCACCAGATGTTGTTGCTCTTCAGCAACGCTGAGCACGGCCGCGCAAGCGCTGGCGGCGGCATATTCGCCGGCGCCGTACGCTTCCTGGTATTGCTCTACATAGGCCAAGGGATCTCCCACTAGGTCGTCTGGCGTGTTGGCTTATTCAATGATCAGCTTGCCGACCATGACTTCGGTGAACGGCTTTTCCATCTGCTCGCGCTCGTAGCTGACGTTGAAAGCCTTGTTGATCTGCTCGGCATATTGTTCCACGGTCATGGTCTGCGCCTTGTCCAGCGGAAAGCTCGACAGGGTGCTGACGGCGATCGAGCGCATCAGCGGCAAATGGTCCTTGGTCAGTTTTTCCTTTTCCTCGGTGGTGGCGATCACCAGGTCGGCCGACAGGTAGTGCGTTTCGCCATCGCCGGGACCGCGGCGCAGCATCACGATGACCTTGTCGAGCGTGAGGAACTTGCGCGCCTTCTTGCCCGTGGCGGGCGGCGGCGGGGCTTTCGCTTCGGCGACATCGGCATGGCCGGCAACGGGCTTGGCCAGGTACCACATGGCGCCGCCAGCCGCGCCGGCGGCCAGCACGGCCACGCCGACAAAGCCGGCTATCAGTTTCATTTTCATATTCATCAGGCGCTCTCTCGCTCGTGCATGGCGTAAGTGGTGGCGGCAGTGCTGCCGTCGGACAGGGCACGGCCCGGTTCGGCATCATCGTGCTGGCGGCCCGGTTGGCGCTGGCCGCGCGCGTCGCCTTCGGCAAACGCCTGCGCGGCGGGGCTGCGCGGGGTGGCGCTGATATTGACGGCCACGTCGGTGTACTGGCGCTGCGCCAGGTCGCTGCGCATGTTTTCGCCGATGCCTTGCAATTGGCGCAATACTTCCGAGTTCGATGCCGTGACGTTCACCTGCAGCGCGCCGGCCGTGTGGCGGATGGAAATCTCAATGCGGCCCAGCATGGGCGGCTCGAGACGGATCGTCGCGTGTTCGCTGTTGCGGCCGATCTGCGTCTGCAGGCGTTCGCCGAGCGCTTCGCGCAGCGGTTCCTGCCATTGCTGGGCTGGGCCGTTGAGCTTGATGGTGTCGCCAGGCTGGGCCGCCGTGGCCGTATTGCCGATGGCGCCCGTCAGTCCCAGGTTCGGTGCGGCGGGTGCCGGCGTTGCGGCGCCGCGTTCGCTTTCGCGCGCGGCAGGGGCCACAGGGGCGGCGATCGCGGCTGTGGCCGGCGCGCCTTGCTGCGGCAGCGATTCGAACGGCTGTGCAGGCGCGCCGCCCTTGGCGGGTGCCGCCGGGTTGGCGGCGGCCAGCGGTTCGCGCGTATCGCGGCCTGCAGCTTGCGCCGTTCCCTGTGCCGTGATGGTGATGGCCGCCGGATGCAGGCTGATGTTGAGTGCCGGATTGGCTTGCGCCACGTTCACCTGCGCCACGTTCGCCTGTGCTGATGTCTGTGCTTGCGTCTGGGCGGCGACGCGTGCCTCGGCCGCAGCCGCATCCGTTGGCGGCAGCATCGTCACCGGCAAGCCGATGACGGGGGCGGCCATGGCGGGCAGGCCGTTGTCGGCCTGGTCGTCCGTATCGCCATCCTTGGCGGGCGCGGGCGCGGGCGTGCCGGCGTCGGCCGTTTCGCCGCCCGTCACATCGAGCACCTGCGCAAACAGGGGCAGGGCGGAAGGGGCGGTGCTGCCATAGCCTGGCGTGCCGGGCGAGGCGGCGGCCTGTGACGGCGCTGGCGCCGATGCTGCCGCCGGTGCCGGTGCAGGCGCGGCGGAAGCCGTCCGTGCCGGTGCTGCCGGCGCCGTGTTGAAGTTCATGATCATGCTTGATTCCCGTCCGAGTCGTATTCGCCGAGCGCGGCGTAGGCGACCCAACCTTCCTTATTTGCCTGTAATGCACCCAGGTGTTGACCCAGGCGTTCTTTTTCCTCAGAGCAAATTTTAACCGCTTGCGCGTGAATTTTGCGCAAATGCAACAATTCTGTTTGTTCCTGCGCAGTCCATGCGCCCCGTTCGGCCAGCAACGGGATGTTTTTCGCCAGGCTGGCCGACAGTTGTTCCATCGCCGCCCAGTCCGGTTGCGCGAGCGCCGCGCTCAATTGCCGGCTCAGCTGCTGCAGCGCCGCGCGCCTAGGCATTGTTGGCCTGGACACCCACCCAGCCGCGCTTGATGGTGGTCATCAAGGTCGTCACTTCGTCGATCAGGGTAGGGTCGAGCTTGATGCCCGCCGTGTACAGGCGCGCCACGCAATAGTCGTACAGGCGCGCCAGGTTGACGACCACTTCGCCGCCATTGTCGAAATCGAGCGAGCTCGACAAACCGTTGATGATTTGCGTGCACTTGTCCAGGCTGATCGCCTTTTGCTCGTAGCGCTTGCCCACGATGTGCCCGCGCGCGCGCGCCAGTTCTTCCAGCAGGCCATCCGTCAGCACCAGTACCAGCTCGACCGGTGTGGCGCGGGCGGTCTGGGAGTCCAGGTTGACGGCGTGGTAGCTGCCGTAAGCTTCATTGTTCAACATTATTATCTTCTCGCTATGTTAACTGTGGCGGTGCGGCTGGCACGTCCGCCTCAGGATTTACTGTTATTAAACATGGCATCGAACATGTCGGAATTGCGCGTCATTTGCTCCTGCAATACCTGCAGGCGGGAAAACTGGTCCAGGAAACGGTTGTACGCCGTGTTGTACTGATTGGTCAGGCGCTCGCTGCTCTGGGCCAGGCTTTTCTGCAACTTGTCCGTCGCCGCCAGGCGTTGGGTGATCTGGCCTTTGGTGACATTGCTCCACTGTCCCAGCACCTTGTCCAGGCCGCCGAGCACGCCGGCAGGGGCCGACAGGCTGTTATTGCCGAACAGTTTGTCCAGGCCGCCAGGATTGTCCGCCAGCTTGGCCGTCAGCTTGGCCGTATTGAGGCTGATCGTGCCGTCGCGCTGGGCGGTAATGCCATACGCCACCAGCGATACGCCATCGACATTCAGGCGCAAGGCATCGCCCATGCTCGAGCGCAGGGCGTTCAGGCCGGAGTCGTGGGCAAAGAGGCCGGCGGCGATGTCCTTCTCCGGATTACCGGGGCTGGCCAGGCCATCCATCACGCTTTTCAGCTTGTTGTAGGCGTCGACGAAAGCTTGCACATTGGCGATGGTGCCCGTGTTGTCGGTGCCGACGGTCACGGTGATCGGGCTCTCGCCGGCGCTCATGGCCTTGGTGAACGTCATTTTCACGTCGGGCACGTTGGTGAAGGTATTCGATGCCTGGGTAATCTTGGTGCCGGTGCCCTGGGCGCCCAGCCAGACGATGGCATCCTTGGGCGCCGCGATGGCTTTGATGTCGCTCTGCAGCGCCGTCTGCAGTCCCGGATCCGTCACGCTGTTGGTGTCGATCGAGACGGCATTGGCGACGCCCGTGACATTCGACGTCAGCACCAGTTGCGCCTGGTTGCCGATATTGATGACGGAAGCGGTGACGCGCGCATTATTCTTGCTGTTGCCATTGATGGCGGCGGCGATTTCCTGCGGCGTCAGGTAGGCGTCGCCATCCTTGTTGGCGGCGGCCAGGTCGATGTCGAAGGCGTTGTCGGCGGTGACGGCGGCTGCCGGGTCGCCGATGCGGATGGTCATGTTGCCGCCGTTGGCGGGCGTGGTGCTGCTCAAGCCGCCATACGAAGTCTGGCTGGCCGTGGCCAGTTGTTCGACAAAGAATGCATAGCTGCCCGGCGCCGCCTTGATGCCTGCCGTGCCCGAACCATATGCGGTATTGCTGAAAGTGGCGGACTGGCTCAGCACGGATTTGCTGGACGTCATGGACGACATGGCCAGCTGGAATGCGGAGATCGCCGATTTCAGGTTGCCCAGCGCGCTGGAGGTATTGTTGGCCAGCGCGGTCTGCGCAGCCAGGGCGGCCTGTTGCGCCGCTACCGACTTGGTCGCCAGATTTTTTGCCGTGACGATCGGATCGTATTGCGGTGCAGTAATTACGTTTGCCATGCCAGACTCCTGAATAAAGGGATATACCGGTACAAGGCGACCCCCATTCCCGTTTCGTGAAGTTTTCCTGAAAGAAACTTACACAAACCTCATTTTACCTGCCCGCGGAACCAGAATTGCGTCGCCAGCTCATCCTGCCGCTTGGCATCGACTCGGTGTTGCTCATTTGCAACATGTTTTTGTTTTTGCGTCAGCACCTGATCCAGCACCTCGCGCTTGGCCCAGGCCGTATTCAGGGCGCGTTGCGAAACGGCCATGTTGGCTTCGTGCAAATGCAAGTCGGTACGGTGCTGGTCGGCCATCTGCATGACCACTTGCTTGAAGTTGCCGCAGTTGACGGACAGGGCCAGGGGCAGGGCGCCGCTGGGGCCGCTATCCGTGTACAGGCCCGTCAGGCGCTCCAGGTTTTTCTGGTAGCGCTCGCGCACGGCCGTCTGCGCCGCCATTTCGCCTTGCAGGCGTTCCACTTCGGTGCTGCGCAGGCCGACCAGCGTGGTCAGGTTGCGGATGGTATGCGCGTCGCTCACGTATGCTCCTAGGCCATGATCTGTTCAAGTTGTTCGATGCACGGCCCCATCGGCGCCTCTTCCTTGGTGCCCTGGCACAGGAAGGCTTCGATGGGCGCGTGCAGTTGCACGGCGCGGTCGGTGATCGGATCGGCGCCGGGCACGTAGGCGCCCAGCGGGATCAGGTCGCGCACGCGCGCATGGCGCGCCATCGACGCTTTCAGCGCGCGCGACGCCTGCATGTGCGTGGGCGTGATCACCTGCGCCATGCAGCGGCTGATCGAGGCGGCGATGTCGATGGCGGGGTAGTGGCCCCGCTCGGCCAGCTCGCGCGTGAGCACGATGTGGCCGTCGAGAATCGCGCGCGCCGTGTCGACCACCGGGTCCTGCTGGTCGTCGCCTTCGGCCAGCACCGTGTAGATGGCGCTCATGCTGCCTTCCGGGTGGGCGCCATTGCCGGCGCTTTCCACCAGTTGCGGCAGGTTCGAAAACACGGATGGCGGATAGCCGCGCGTGGCCGGCGGCTCGCCCAGGGCCAGCGCCACTTCGCGCAAGGCCATCGCATAGCGCGTCAGCGAATCGACGAGCAGCAGCACGTGCTTGCCCTGGTCGCGGTAATGGGCGGCGATCGAATGGCACAGTTCGGTCGCCATGATGCGCATCAGTGGCGATTCATCGGCCGGCGCGATCACCAGCACGGCCTTCTTGAGACCTTCGGCACCGAGCGACTTTTCCACGAATTCGCGCACTTCGCGACCCCGTTCGCCGATCAGGCCGACGACGACGACATCGGCCACCGTCTGGCGCGTGATCAAGCCCAGCAGCACGCTCTTGCCCACGCCGGAGCCGGCCATCAGGCCCACGCGCTGGCCCTTGCCCAGGGTCAGCATGCTGTTGATGGCCCGCACGCCCACGTCCAGGGGCTCGACCACCGGTTGTTTCTTCAGGGGATTGATCTTTGGCGGCGTCACTTCCAGTATGTGTTCGCCGCCGAGGCGGCCCAGGTCGTCGATCGGCTCGCCCAGGCCATTGACCATGCGGCCCAGCCACGAGGGGCCGATCTGCAGGCTGGCCTTGTCGGGCAGGGGCAGGACGCGCGCGCCCGTGGTCAGGCCCGTCGCCTTCTTGAACGGCATTAAATACGACAGCTTTTCGCGAAAGCCGACGACTTGCGCATCGAGCCACTCGCCGTTTACAGTTTCAATTTGACAACGCTGGCCCGTGTGTAGGCGGCAGCCGGCGCTTTCCAGCAGCAGGCCGGAAGCGCCGACCAGGCGGCCGGTCGGTGTCGCGACCGGGATATCGCCGATCTCGAAGCTGCGCAGCGTGTCGGCGATCATGCAGGCGCGCCCTGGTCCGCGTGTTCGGCGGCCAGCGCCAGGTGGCTGCTGACTTGCTCCATGCAAGCCGACAGACGCTGATGGCAGCCCGCGTCGACTTCATTGTCGCCCGCCTTGATGCGGCATTCGCCCGCGTCGAGGCGCGCATCGGCGATCAGGTTCCAGCGCTTGGCGCGCTTCGGATCGAGTTCGCTGATGCGTTTCAATTCTTCCGGATTGAGGAAGACGTCGATTTCCTCGCGCGTGGGCGGCATCGAGGCCAGGGTCTCGTCGACCAGGGCCAGCAATTGCACGGGCTGCAGCGCCAGTTCCGCGCGGATCACCTGGCGCGCCACCTTGGCCACCAGGTCGACCACTTCCTTGCGCTGCGCTTCGCGGTAATCGGCGCGCACTTTTTTCAGGTCGCGCAAGATCGCGTCGACGGGGCGGGCCAGGCGGTCCAGCGCCACCAGGGTTTCATTGCGGCCTTCTTCGCGGCCCTGCGCCATGCCGTCGCTGCGCCCGGCGTCGTAGCCGTCCTGCTGGCCTTGCACCAGGCCCACTTCGTAGCCGTCGCGCTGGCCCTGCTCGAAACCTTCCGAGACGGACGCCTGCCACTGGCCATCCGTGTCCTCGCTGGCGGCGCGCTGGCCGGCGGCGATGAATTGCGACAGGGGAGGGAAGCGATACGAGCGGAAGTGTTTCATTCGATCACCGCTTCGGCAAACAGCTGCACTTCGATCTCGCCCGCATCGGCGAGGCCCTTGACGGTGGCCATGATTTCCTGGCGCGTCTGTTCGATGCGCGACAGCGGCACGGGGCCGGAACGGCGCATCATGTCCTCGAAGCTTTGCGCCTGGCGGCGCGGCATGGTTTTCAGCACGGCGTCGCGGATAGCCGGTTCCGCGCCCTTGAGGGCGATGGCCCATTGTTCCATCGGCACGTCTTCCAGGATGCGCGTGAGCGTGACATCGCTCTGCGTGGCCAGGATCAGGAAGTCGTACATGCTCAGTTCGATTTCCGACACCACGTCCGGATCGTGCGCGCGCAGCAGTTCGACCAGCGCGGCGCGGTTGCCAGGCATGCGGTTGAGGATCTCGGCCGCCTGGCGGATGCCTTCCACGCTGGTGCTTTGCGTGTCGAGCGTGCCCAGGCAGCGGCCCACCAGTTCGTCGAGCTCGACCAGCAGGTCGCGGTCGATCTCGTCCAGGCGCGCCAGGTTCAGCAAGACCAGGTCGCGGCCTTCGGCGGGCAGGGCGTCGAGGATCTGGCCGGCCAGCGCGGGCGGCAAAAAGGCCAGGAAGACGGCCTGCATCTGCACGTGCTCGTTGACGATGTATTCGGCCAGCCATTTCGGCGAGGCCCACTGCAGGCGCGCCATTTTTGGACGGATGGCGTCGCCATAGATGTTGTTCAGGACGCTATTGGCGATATCGCTGCCCAGCGCCATGTCCAGCGAGCGCTTCAGGTAGCTGCGCGAGGCGCCATGCACGCCGCTTTGCTGGCGGTAGTCGTCGAAGAAGGTCTGCATGGCCGTTTTCACGGATTCGACCTTGATGCCGCTCATGCGCGACATCACTTGCGTGACTTCCAGCAATTCTTCACGCGACAGGCAGCGCAGCACGTTGGCGGCCTGTTCTTCGCCTATGCTCAGCAGCACGATGGCGGCCTGTTCCACGGGGGGCAGACTGGCGCTTTCGTACTCTGCACCGTCGGAGGGATTACTGTTGTTGAGTTCGGCCATTTTTCTGCATCCATTGTTTGACGACTTCGGCGACACGCTCGGGTTCTTTTTCCGCCAGGACTTTCAGGTGGTCGACCATCACGTCGACCGCCGAGCCTGGTGGCGGCAAGTCATAGTTTTCCAGCAGGGGCACGACCGGCATGTTGCCAGGCGCGGCCGCTTCGCCTTCGAGCGCCAGCGGACTGCCGTTCACGCCCAATGCCGGCGCGCCGGCAACGGCCACGCCATTGGCGCCGGCGGCGGCGCTGCCGCCGCCCAGCGCCAGGGCCGGATCGATCTGCTTGAGTGGCGCCGGCGCCAGGCGCGAGGTCAGCAGGCGCAGCAGCGGACGCAGGATCAGGAAGTAGCCGAGCACGGCGCCCAGGGCGTACAGCAGCCAGCCGCTGAAATCGACGACGGCGTCGCGCTCTTCCCACCACTGCGCCACGGGCGGCTTGGCAGGGAAAGGCAGCGCCGTCAGGCTCAAGCTGTCGCCGCGCTGGGCATTGATGCCCAGGCCGCTGGCCAGCATCTTTTCAATATTGCCCAGTTCGGCAGGGGTCCAGCCCGTTTTCGGATTCGGTGCGGCGGCGCTGTTGAGGACGACGGCCACGCTGAGTTTTTCCAGGCGGCCACGGCTGCGCTTGATCTGCGTGATGCTGCGGTCGTAGGCGTACTGGCGCGTGGTGGCGTTCTTGCGGGCAGTGCCATCGTCGGACGGCTTCGGCGCGCCATCGGCGGGGGCGGCGCCGGCGGCGTCGGCCGGTGCCGGCACGGCGGCCGCTGGCGGACGGTTCGACAGGCTGCCGGGAATGCCGGCCACGGTGCGGTTGCGTTCCTGCTCTTCGCGCATCGCCTCGCTCGTCACTTTCGGGGCTTCGCCGTATTTTTCCAGCGTTTCATCGACGCGGTCGTTGTTCACGGCGGCCGTCACGCTGAGCTTGAAGTTGTCTTCGCCGATGACCGGGCCCAGCAAGCCGGTGACGTTGCGGCGGATCTCGTCCTGGAAGCGTTTCGCGCCTTCGTTGCCGGCGGCCGAAGCGTCGAAGCCGTCCGTCAGGTCGACGTGCGAGGACAGCAGGTTGCCGCCCTGGTCGACCAGGCTCACGCGCGTGGGCGCCAGGCTGGCGACGCTGCCGGCCACCATGTTGATGACGGCGGCGATCTGTTCCGGCGCCAGGGTGCGGCCCGGTTTCAGCGCCACGACGACGGACGCCGACGATTTGTCGCCGTCGCTGGCAACGAACGACGTCGACTTGGCAATCGACAGATGGACGCGCGCCGAAGCGATCGCGTCCATCGTCATGATGCTTTGCGCCAGCTCGCCTTCCAGGCCGCGGCGGAAGCGCACGTCCTGCACGAATTGCGACACGCCCAGCGGGTCGTTCTTGTCCATCAATTCCAGGCCGGCCGGCAACTGCGCCGTCACGCCCTTCGAGGCGAGCAGCATGCGCACCTTACCCAGCATGGCGTCGGGCACCAGCACCTGGCCGCTGTCCGGATGCAAACGGTAGGGGATGTGCTCGGCGTCGAGTGTTGCCATCATGTCCGTCACGGCCACTTTTTCGCGCGCGCCAAATACCGGCTTGTAGTTGGCCTGGTCGCGCCAGGCATACATGGTCACCATGGCGGTGATGCCGATGGCCAGCACGACGATGGGAACCAGGTTTTTCAGCAGGGCGGGCGGGATGGCGGGCTGGGCGCCAGGGCGCCAGCGCGCAAATGCGGACTTCATGGTGGTAATCACTTGGGGTAACTTTCGCTGGGAGGCTGGGCGTGGATCAGGACGTGAAGATTACAGAGGCAGTTTGATGAGTTCGTCGACGGCGCCCATGACCTTGTTGCGTACTTGCATCAACATGGAGAAGGACAGGCTCGCTTCCTGGCTGGCCAGCATGGCGCCGACCATGTCGTCGCTCTTGCCGCTGTCGACGTCGCTCATTTTCTGCGCGGCCATGCGGTCGTCGCCGTTGACCTTGCCGATGGCGTCTTTCATGCTTTGTGCAAAGGAGAAGCCCGATTGTTCCGGTGCGCCGAATTGGGCGGCGGGCATGATGCTGGCACCCAGGGCGTGCGCGTCATTGCTCAGTGCTGCCAGATCGGCCTTGATCAGACCTGCGAGTTCGTTGCTCATCTTGCCCTCTACTTTCATTATGCGGTGACGTATCAATCAGAATTACTGGTGTTGCCAATCCGGCAGTAGTGCATGTCATGCCATTCCGCCCGGCCCGATCCGCAGGGCCCATCAGTTTTATCAGTTGCCACACCATCCGCTCAAGCAGACTCAAACAAACTCAGCAAACCCGCGCCGACAGGATTTACAGGGCCATGACAATGAATATTTATCTGATAAAAGTTTCTGCTGGTGGCAATAAGAAGGGCTGAAAACTGCCATAAAAAACCGGAATCAGGTAAGCGGAATGGCGCACTGCAAATCATTATTTTGTCGCTATAAGCTTACCTCGGGGCAACTATAAAGTAAAGAGAGGATTGGCTCAAGGAATATTGATACATGGCAATATTTGGCTTTTTCATGTATTGTTCAGCACCGTAGTCATCTACCATGCGATACGATGCGCAATCGTTTGCTTGCAGGTCTGTTGCAAGACCAAGATGATGCTGTATTTAATTTCGGGCGATCCGTATAATTTGTTCTGCCACCGCAATACGACATGACCCTCATGATAACCACTAAGACAGATCAAACTGTGCGCCATCAAGTCCTCGATTCCTGTCTGCTTGGACGTCCTGTCCATTTGCTGCATGTATTCGGCGCCCAGCTGCGCGACGACCTGGCCGTGGCCCTGCGCCAGCCGATGAGCCGTCGCTACTGGGGCAATTTCCAGATCGATGCCGTGACCTTGTCGCGCGTGGAAAACGAGGACGGCACGAACCGCTGGCTGAGTTTTTCCACGCCGGCCGGCCAGCCGGGCTTTGCGCTCGAGCGGCAGATACTCTTGAGCGTGCTGAACTATCGCTATGGTAGTGCCGGTGCCAAGGGCGCGCTGCCCGATCCGGCGCAAGTGCGCGTGACGGCCACGGAAGAGCGCTTGGCTGTGGTGCTGGGGCAACAGTTGGTGGGCAGCTTGTTTGCCCGCATCCACAAAAACCTGCAAACCCTGGGCAAGAGCAGCGACATCGACACCAGTGCCGAGGTCGCCGTGCAGTCCGGCGTGCATCCGGCACGCGGCAGCTGGGTCGTCACCGTGGCGCTCAGCGACGTCGAGGCGGGGCAGAGCGGCCAGTTCTGGTTTTCGCTGGACAAGCGCCTGATGGCCGACGTGCTGCGCGGCCTGCTGCCCGAGCGCGCGCAAGCGAAGAAAGCCTTGCGCGGCAGCGTGCGTCCGCTCGCTTCGCGCCTGCAAGTGACCCTGGAAGGCCGCCTCGTCAGCAAGCAGGTGCAGCTGGGCGCTTTGTTCGACCTGCGCGTGGGCGATGTGATTCCCGTCAGCCTGAGCCGTACCGACGTCATGCTCGACGATTCCCGTTTATTTACAGCGGCTGTTTCCGAACACAAGGGCAAGCTCTGTTTAACCTCATTTGAAGATGTCGAATAATATGAATATGACCGATACCAACCAGAGCGAAACCCTGCTGGAAGACCTGGGCGATGACATGATCATTGACCAGGGCGACGTCGCCGACGTGGCCAGCACCCGCGCGCGCCGCGACATTCCGCAGATGATGCGCAAGATTCCCGTCACCCTGACCCTGGAAGTGGGCTCGGCCCGCATCTCGCTGGAAGAGTTGATGGCCATCGGCCCGGAAAGCGTGATCGAACTTGACATGCTGGCCGGCGAACCGCTGGTGATCAAGGTCAACGGCACGCCGATCGGCCGTGCCGAAGTGGTGGTGGCCGGCGAGAACTATGGCCTGAAAGTCATCGACCTCGACGGCCTCAATCTCGACCTGATGACAGCATGAAGCTGGCGGTACCCGGCTTGAGCCGGCGCCGCGGCGCGCTGGCCGCCGCGCTGGCTGTTCCCGTTCTGATGCTGTGCTGCAGCGCCGCCGGCGCGCAGGATTTGCTGTCCGGCGTGGTGCCGGGCGCGAAGACCGACTTGTCGGTGAAGATGCAGATCCTCGTCGTCATGACCCTGCTCGGGCTGCTGCCCGTGATGGTCATGATGATGACCAGCTTTACCCGCTTCGTCATCGTGCTGTCGCTGTTGCGTCAGGCCCTGGGCCTGCAGCAGGGCTTGCCCAACCGCATCGTCACGGGCATCGCCCTGATCCTCACCTTGCTCGTCATGCGTCCCATCGGCGACCAGGTGTGGAAGGAGGCGTTCGTGCCCTACGACCGCGACCAGATCGGCATGCAGGAAGCCTTGAAAATTGCCGAAGTGCCGATATCGCGCTTCATGCTGGCGCAGACGAGCAAGGCCGCGCTGGCGCAGATCGCCCACCTGGCCGGCGAGCCGTCGACGATGCGCCCGCAAGACCACAGTTTCACGGTCAAGCTGGCCGCGTTCGTGCTGTCCGAACTGAAGACGGCGTTCCAGATCGGCTGCATGCTGTTCATCCCCTTCCTCATCATCGACCTGGTGGTGGCGTCCGTGCTGATGGCCATGGGCATGATGATGCTGTCGCCGCTCGTGATTTCCTTGCCGTTCAAGCTGCTGCTGTTCGTGCTCGTCGACGGCTGGACCCTGACCGTCAACACCCTAGTTACCAGCATACAGGGCTATTAATTCATGTTTACCCCTGAAGTCGCCGTCGACCTGATCATCGAAGCACTGCATGTCGTCATGCTGCTGGTGGTGATCCTGGTCGTCCCGGGTTTGCTCATGGGCTTGCTGGTCGCGCTGGTGCAGGCGGCCACCTCGATCAATGAGCAGACCATGAGTTTCCTGCCGCGCCTGCTGGTCACCCTGCTGGCCCTGATCCTGGCCGGACGCTGGATGGCCGGTTACCTGATGGATTATTGCGTGTCCATTTTTCAGCGCGCCGCCACCCTGGTCGGATAGCACCGCGCCATGGATCAGATTTTCAATCAGGTGCTGCCATTTCTGCTGGCCGTGTGGTGGCCGTTCTGCCGCATCCTGGCCATGCTCAGCGCCTCGCCCGTGATCGGCGACGCGATGGTGCCCGTCCCCGTGCGGGTGCTGCTGTCGCTGGTGCTGGCGATCCTGATGCTGCCCGTGATGCAGGCGTCGGGCGCCTCGCACGAATTGCTGAAGATCGATCCGTTTTCCCTGCATGCCGCCGTCGCGACCCTGGAGCAGGCCATCGTCGGCTTCGTCCTGGGCCTGGCTTTCCACTTCGCCATGTCCGTCATGTCGGTGCTCGGCTATCTGGTATCGAGCCAAGTGGGCTTTTCCATGGCCGTCATGAACGACCCGCTCAACGGCACCTCGTCGGACGTGATCTCGGGCTTGCTCACCATCATGTGCATGATCGTGTTCTTCGCCATCGACGGCCACCTCGTGCTGACGGGCGTGATCGGCGCCAGCTTCACGGCCTGGCCCGTGGGGCAGGGCTACGGCCCCATGCTGCTGCAGACGGTGGCCTACAACGTGGCGTGGATTTTCGCCGCCGCCATGCTGCTGGCCCTGCCCATCGTGTTTTCCACCATGGTGGTGCAGCTGGGCTTTGGCTTCCTGAACCGGGTGGCGCCGTCGCTGAACCTGTTTTCGCTGGGCTTTTCCATGATCACCATGTTCGGCCTGCTGATGCTGATACAGATCGTGCGCTTTATCCCGGAGCACTACGTGGCCATGACGAACCGCGTGCTCGACATGATCGCCGAACAGATGCGGGTGGCCCATGGCGGATAGCAGCACTGGCGACAAAACAGAAAAGGCGTCAGCGCAGAAGCTGAAGAAATCGCGCCAGGAAGGGCAGGTGGTGCGTTCGCGCGACCTGTCGACGGCGCTGGGCATCCTGATCAGCATGAAGGTCTTCATTTACCTGCTGCCCGGTTATCTGCTCAGCTTTCGCGAGCTGTTCGCCATGGCCTTCATGCCGCTCGACAGCAAGGGCGCGCTGGAAAATGCCATGTCGATGGCGTTTACGACGTCGGTGAGTTTGCTGATCAAGATGATCGTGCCGCTGTTCTGCGTGCCCTTGTTCGTCGTGCTCGGCTCATTGATCCCCGGCGGCTGGGTCATCAGCACGAAGAACTGGATGCCGAAGATGGAGCGCCTGAGTCCGGCCAAGAACCTGGGCCGCCTGATTGCGCCCAAGCATGCCTTTGAGTTCGGCCTGTCGATTGCCAAGGCCGTCGTGCTGGGCATGGTGCTCGTGCATGTGAGCCGCTCCAGCCTGACGCAATATGTGGATTTGCAACACCGGCCCCTGCAGCAAGCCATGCTCGATGGCTCGGCGCTGATGCTCGACGGCCTGATGGCGCTCATTTCCGTCTTCGTGCTGTTTGCCATCATCGACGTGCCGGCGCAGGCGTTTTTCTTTGCCCGCAACCAGCGCATGAGCAAGCAGGACGTCAAGGAAGAACATAAAAGCAGCGAAGGGCGGCCCGAAGTGCGCCAGCGCATCCGCCAGCTGCAGCAGCAGATCGGCCGGCGCAGCGTACGCAAGACCGTGCCCGACGCCGACGTGGTGATCGTCAATCCCGAGCATTACGCCGTTGCATTGAAGTATGACCAGGACCGCGCCGAGGCGCCGTTCGTCGTTGCCAAGGGCGTCGACGAGATGGCGCTGTACATCCGGCAAGTGGCGAAGGAGCACCATATCGAAACGCTGGAGTTGCCGCCGCTGGCGCGCGCCATCTACAACACCAGCCAGGTGCAGCAGCAGATTCCCGTGCAGCTGTACCAGGCCGTGTCGCAGGTACTCAACTACATCTTGCAGCTGAAAGCATTCCGTACTGGGCAGCGCGCCGCCCAGCCCCCATTTCCCACCGAGGTGGTCGTGCCATCTCATTTGAGCGAGGTAGTACCTTCATGAATTTCCTGAACAGACTGGTTGCCGAAATGCGCCGCCACAAGTTCGCCACGCCGCTGTTCCTGCTGGTGATCCTGGCGATGATCATCTTGCCGCTGCCGCCCGTGCTGCTCGATATCTTGTTCACTTTCAATATCGTGCTGGCACTGATCGTCATCCTCGTCAGCGTGTCGGCGAAACGGCCGCTCGATTTCTCCGTCTTCCCGACGGTGATCCTGGCCACCACCATGCTCAGGCTGACCCTGAACGTGGCGTCGACGCGCGTGGTGCTGCTGCACGGGCACACGGGCGCGGACGCGGCCGGTAAGGTGATCGAGGCCTTCGGTAACGTGGTCATCGGCGGTAACTTCGTCGTCGGTATCGTCGTCTTCGTGATCTTGATGATCATCAACTTCGCCGTCGTCACCAAGGGCGCCGAGCGTATCTCGGAAGTGTCCGCGCGCTTTACCCTTGACGCCTTGCCGGGCAAGCAGATGGCGATCGACGCCGACCTGAACGCCGGCCTGATCAACCAGGAAAAAGCCCAGATCCGCCGCAAGGACGTGGCCGCCGAAGCGGATTTCTACGGCGCCATGGACGGCGCGTCGAAGTTCGTGCGCGGCGACGCCGTCGCCAGTATCTTGATCCTGATCATCAACATGGTCGGCGGCGTGGCCATCGGCTCGCTGATGCACGACCTGTCGTTCGGCGACGCCTTCCGCCAGTACGCACTGCTGACCATCGGCGATGGCCTGGTGGCGCAGATCCCGGCGCTGCTGCTGTCGGCCGCGGCCGCCATCCTGGTGACCCGCATCAGCGATTCGGGCGACTTCGAACAGCAAGTGGCGGGCCAGGTGCTGACCTCGCCAACGGTGATCTTCAGCGCGGCCGGCATGATGGTGGCGCTGGCCCTGATTCCGGGCATGCCGTGGTTCATGTTCATGACCTTTGCCGCCGTGCTGGCCTTTGTTGCCTGGCGTCTGACCAAGCGCGTGAAGGGACCCGATGCGGCCGGACTGGCCGCCATCGAGGCGGCCTTGCACGACGACAAGCCGGCCGAACTCGAGTGGCAGCAGCTGCCCGCCGTGCAGCCGCTGATGGTGATGCTCGGCTACAAATTGGTGGGCATGGTGGACAAGACCCAGGGCGAACCGCTGAACAAGCGCGTCAAGGGCGTGCGCCAGAGCCTGTCCGAAGCCATGGGTTTGCTGTTGCCGAACATCGGCGTGCGCGACGACCTGGCCCTGAAACCGTCGCAGTATGCGATCGTGCTGTCGGGCACCGTGGTGGCGCAGGCGGAAGTGCAAGCCGACCGCCTGATGGCGATCCCGTCGCCGAACGTGTATGGCCAGCTCGACGGCATTCCCGGCATCGAACCGGCCTACGGCATGCCCGTCACGTGGATCGAACCGAGCGAGAAGGCGCATGCGCTGGGGCTGGGCTACCAGGTCATCGAGGCCCCCAGCGTGATCGCCACGCACTTGTCGAAGATGGTGCGCGAATACTTGCCGGAACTGTTCCGCCATGAAGACGTGTCGAACATGATGGAGCGCCTGACGGCCCTGTCGCCCAAACTCGCTGGCGCGCTGGACAAGGCGCTGACGCACACGCAGCTGCTGCGCGTGTTCCGCGTCTTGCTGGCGGAAAACGTGTCCTTGAAGGATATCGTGCCCATCGCCACGACCTTGCTCGACAGCTCCGAAACGACCAAGGACCCGATCCTGCTGGCAGCCGAGGTGCGCTGCGCGCTGCGGCGCCAGATCGTCAGCGGCCTGTTTGGCCAGAAGATGGAAATGCAGGCGTTTAACCTGGGCGGCGAACTGGAAAACATGCTGCTCGGTTCGCTGAACCAGGCGCGCCAGGCGGGCAAGGTGACACTCGATAACTATCCGATCGACCCGCATCTGCTGTCGCAATTACAGGTGAACATGCCGGTGGCGCGCGAGCAGATGAAGCAGCAGGCCACGCCGCCGCTGCTGCTCGTGCTGCCGCAGATCCGTCCGCTGCTGGCCCGCTATGCGCGCCTGTTTGCGCCGGGATTGCACGTGTTGTCGTACAACGAAATCCCGGAAAACCGCGAAGTGAGCATCATCGGCACGGTGGGCTAAAATGAAAAACGGCGCTGCGGGCGCCGTTTTTTTTGTGCTGCATCAATCCTGCCGTATCAATTCTGTTGGTCAATCCTGCTCGTCGATGGGCGGCAGCAGCTCGTGTTCCTGGCCGTCGGCCAGCAGCAGCACGGCGCCGCCTGGTGCCGTGTCTTCCTCGTCGCCATAGTCGTAACCGAACGGCGCCGCCACTTCCTTCGAGGCGATGATCTCTTCTTCCGGCTCGGCCGCGGGTGCCGCAGGCGCATCGGGATCGGCCGCCACTTCCGCTTCCGGCTGCGTCAGCAGCAGGGCCACTTCGGCCATGGCGCGGAACAGGGGCAGCGACAGCGCGGCGGCGCCCGCCTGCATCGGGTAGTTGCCGTGCACGCGCTGCGCATGCAGCTGGCGGTTCAGGCGGCAGCGCACGACGCGCAGGCCGGCGCGCCGCACGGCGTCGGCGATCTCGGGCAGGGCCAGGCGCAAATGGCGTTGCGCGGCCTCCTCGTCGGCGGCCAGTTCCAGCAGCACGCCGTCGCCCGATGGCTCCATCTGGATCACGACCCGGCCGATGCCGATGATGATCAGTTCGACGCGCAGCGCCACCTTGCCGCGCCGCCTGGGCGTTGCCTCTTCATCCTCGTCGCTGGCCAGCACGCGCAGCAGCAGGCGCTGGCCGCCCCAGCCATACACGGCAAAGCGCCACGCTTCGCTGTCGACCGTCAAGGGCGGACGGGCGCCTTCGCGCAGCAATGCCGGTTGCTGTTCGGCCATGAACAGGCTGCCCGGCACGTGCTGGCCGCGCGCCTGTTCCTGCAGGGCCGCATATTGCTCGCCATACGTGCGCACCATCACGCGCCACGAGGCGGCCAGCTGCGCCGCGTCGGGCGGCTGCCAGACCAGCTGGCGCGTGAAGAACAGCTGGTTGACCTGCATGGCGCTGCTGTCGCGCGGCATGGCGCCGCCCGTGCCGTCGGCATTGGGCTTGATGAGGGACGCCAGGCCGTCCTGTCCCTGCTGCAGCTGGGCGGGCAGGGTGCCGGCGTCGGGCGCGGGCGCCATGTAGGGGCCGATGGGCACGAGCGGCTGGACTACGCCAGGCACCATCGGCGTTGCGGGGCTGACGTCGAAGCGCTGGGTAATCAGGGGCACCGGGTTGCCCGATGCAATGCGGTCTATCGCCATGCCGTTGCTTCCTGCTGGTACATATTCATCCGATCCGCCATCGCGTCCTGCCGGTAATTATTGTAGTAAAGAAAGAATCAGCTTGCTCATGCTCTGGCTTTGCTTGAGCATGGCCGTGCTCGCTTGCATCAGCATTTGCGCCGACGTCATGTTGGCGCTTTCGGCCGCGTAGTCGACATCCATGATGCGGCCGATGGCGGCTTTGGTGTTGGTGACCATGTTCGACAGGTTATTGTAGACGTGGCCGAGCCGGTTCGCGGTGGCGCCCAGGGCCGAGCGCACGCTGCCGACCTTGTCGACGGCCGCCGCCAGCAGGTCGATCATGCCGTTGGCGCTGCTGTTGCTGGCAAACTCGCTGCCGGCTGTGGCGCCTGGCGCGAAATTGACGGAGATCGCTTGCAGCGCAGTATTGAGCGTGCCCATGTCGGCCGCCACGCTGAACTGCATGGTTTCGCTGCCGGTGGCGCCGATCTGGAACGTCATCGCTTGCGACAAGGTACCCATGCCGGCGCTGCCGTTGCCCAGCAATAAAGTGCCGCCATAGCGGGTGTTCGTCATGACGTTGTACAGCTCGGCGCCCAGCGCATCGTATTCGCCCTGCATGGCGTCGCGGTCCTTCTGGTTCGACGAGGCGTCCGCCGCCTGGGTGGCCAGGTCCTTCATGCGCACGAGCATGGCGGTGACTTCGCCAAACGCGCCTTCGGCCGTCTGCAGCAGGGAAGTGCTGTTTTGCGTGTTGCGCATGGCCACCGCCATGCCGCTGGTCTGTGCGCTCAGCCTGGTGGCGATCTGCAAGCCGGCCGCGTCGTCCATGGCCGAGTTGATGCGAAAGCCCGTGGAGAGGCGCGTCATCGACGTCGACAGCATTTGCTGTGCCCAGCCCATGGCCCGCTGGGCAGACAGTGCGGCAGTATTGGTGTGAATGCTCAGCACGCGGCGGCTCCAGTAAGCGGTTGTTCGGTGTTCTACCTTGTATAGGCGACTATGCCGACAACATCGTTAAACGTGATGGCAATTTAGTGCATTTTGCGGTCAATGCGCACAGGCCGCACACGAAAAAAAAGCCAGACCGGAGTCTGGCTTCGAGAGACTGGCCGCGAGCGGCCAAGTCCATATTATTGCAGCAGGGACATGACCATCGAGGACATGCTGTTGCTTTGTTTCAGCATCGCGGTGCCAGCTTGCAGCAGCATTTGCGACGACGTCATGTTCGAGCTTTCGGTCGCGAAGTCGGTGTCCATGATGCGGCCGGTAGCGGCCTTGGTGTTGGTGGCGATGTTCGACAAGTTGGTGTTGACGTGGTCCAGACGGTTGGCCGTCGCGCCCAGTGCCGAACGCACGGTGCTGACGCTGTC
>NZ_FNHA01000009.1:213578-256151 GCF_900103595.1 Janthinobacterium sp. OK676 | reverse complement strand
CTCAGCATGGTGTCATTCCTAATTGGGTGGTTACGGTGAGGAGCGACGGTTTATCTGCTCCTACCTGTACAAGACGACCATTCCTTTTGCTTTATTAAATGCCGTGTGGAAATTTATTTTTTGTCTGAGTGGCAAGCTAGTTCAGTCCGCCACGCCGCCATGTTCCGCTTCCCATTGTCTGCGGCTGCTTTTCAGGATGTCGATGACCAGCAAGGCCTTCACTTCGTCGGCGCACAAATCTTCCAGAAACATGGCGTTATTGTTGCGTACCCATTCCAGCGGCATTTCCCACCATGCCAGCTCCAGCAGCGCGGCACGGACTTTTTCCGTGAAGCGGTAACGGATCAGGCGCGCCGGCGAGCCCGCATAAATGCCATAGGGTTCCGAACGGAAATTTGGAGGCAGCAGCGAGCGGGCGCCGATGATGCAGCCGTTTTCGATCACGCTGCCGCCCAGTACCATCACTTCGTCGCCGATCCACACGTCGTTCTTGATCACCGTGTCGGCATACTGTGGCGGATGCGCATTTTTCAATCCGCCGCCGAGGATCGACAGCATGTACGTCGAGATCGTGCGCATCTCGTGCTGGCCATTGAGGATGAAACTCAGGCGCGAGCCTCCGGCCACATAACGTCCCACGCACAGGCTTTGCTGTCCGCTGTCATATTTCACGAGCGAGCCGACGCCGAAACAGGAAGCGCGCCCGATGTAGAAGTGGCCGTTTTCCGGTTCCTGGTCCAGCCAGTCGCGGAAAAATTGATGGGGCAGGGTGCTGATGGCGCCATCCGCGTAGCTTAGTACCGTGAATTGCGCCGACCAGGCATGGTTCTCCGCCACGCCAGAGAAATTGGTTTCGGTGGAAATATGCATCAGGCGATGTTCCGTATCAATTCTTGTTGCAGCGCTGGGGCGGCGATCATGGCGATAATGGTGTCCACGGTTGCCATCTCCAGATCCGGGTAGATGGGCAGGCAGATCACTTGCGATGACGCCAGCCGCGCCACGGGCAGGTTGGCGTGCGCCGCGGACGGCATGCCGCGGTACATGGGGAAGTCGCTGATGAGCGGGTAAAAATAGCGGCGCGCATAGATATCCTGGTCGCGCAGCAGCTGGAACAGGGCGTCGCGCGACAGCGGGTAGCCTGGGCCGACCAGGATGGGAAAATACGCATTGTTGGCGGCTTCGGCATCCCCTTGCTGCACGCAGGTAATGCCATTGATGCCGGCCAGCTGCTGGCGGTAATGGGCATCGATCGCCTTGCGTTTCTGGCGCGCGCCGTCGATGCCCTTGAGTTGCAGCAAGCCGAAGGCGGCATTGATCTCGCTCATCTTGCCATTGATGCCGGCGGCCACGACCGTGACTTCATCGACGAAGCCGAAGTTTTTCAGATGGTCGATGCGTTGCTTGGTCTTGGCGTCGGGACAGACGATGGCGCCGCCTTCGAAGGTGTTGAAGATCTTGGTGGCATGAAAGCTGATCACGGAAAGGTCGCCGTGATTGAGCACGCTGCCGCCCCGATGGCGCACGCCGAACGCATGCGCCGCATCGTAGATCACCTTCAGGTTGTAGTTGTCGGCAATTTTCTCGATGGCTTCGATGTCGCATGGCCGGCCATAGCAATGCACGGGCATGATGGCGGTGGTCTGCGGCGTGATGGCCGCCTCGATTTTGCCCGGGTCGAGGTTCAGGCTGTGCGGCTCGATGTCGGCAAAGACGGGCTTGATGTTGTTCCACAGCAGCGAATGGGCGGTGGCGACAAACGAATACGGCGTCGTGATCACTTCGCCATTGATGCGCAGCGCCTGCAGGGCCGTCATCAAGGCCAAGGTGCCATTGGCGAACAGGCAGATGTGTTTCACGCCCAGGTAGTCGCACAGCGCCTGTTCCAGTTGCTGGTGAAACGGGCCGCCATTGGTCAGGATCTTGTTGTTCCAGATCGTCTCCAGGTACGGCAGGAAATCTTCCAGCGGCGGCAGCAGCGGCTGGGTCACATAGACTGGTTTGTTTTTTTGAGCGCTCATCATAATCCGATCGGCGGGTTGGGCACGGCCACGGGTGCTTCGAATGAGACGGGCGGCAAGCCTTCGCACCAGCGCTGCCAGACGATGCGCAAGCCGTTTTCCAAACCTTCCGTGATCAGCTTGGGTTTGCCCAGGACGGAGCGTTCCAGGCGGTGCCGCATGCTGAAGCGGTAGGCGCCCAGCAACATGGGGTTGGCTGCCATGGCCACGCTCTTGCGCACGAGATCGTCTTCGTCGGTAGCGATGAAGTCATCGAGTTCGACCTGGCGCATGATCATGTTGCCTGCGCGGCTAGGCATGGTCGGGCCGGCCGTCGTGAGCGTGGGCACGCCCATCCACAGCGCATGCAGGGTCGTCGTGCTGCCGCAATACGGGAAGGCATCGAGGCAGATGTCGATGCGGTGATGGATGGCCATGAATTGGGCCATGCCTGTGCGTCCTTCGAAGGTCAGGCGCTCCGGTGCAATGCCTTCTTCCGCAAACCAGGCCGCCAGTTGCGGCGGCGCTTCCGATTTCGGCATGGCCGCCACGATCATTTTGGCATCGGGGATGGCGCGCAGCACCCGGGCCCAGCGCGCGATGACCTGGCGATTGATTTTATTGGTGCGGTTGAAGCTGCCAAACGTGATGTAGCCGTTTGTCAATATGGGTGCGGGCTGAATGCTGGGTGCCACCTTGGAAGGCAGGAATGGCACGCAGGCGGGGAGCAGCAACAGTTTCTCGGAGAACTGGTCGCCCAATGCATCCGGTGGCGTAAAGAACTTATCGCCCAGATAGTAATCGATCGATTGCAGCCCTGTCGTGAGGGGATAGCCGATCCAGCTTGCCTGGACAGGGGCGGGCCTGGCGGCAAACATGAGCAGCCGATTCTTGCCCGTGTGGCCGGACAAATCGATCAGGATGTCGATGCCATCGTCGCGTATCATCTGGCCCAGGTCCGGATCGGACAGGTGCTCTACCTGGCGCCAGTGGGGAATGACTTCCCGCAGGCGTTCCGTGATATCGTCGTTTTGCGGATTGTTGTGGTAGGCATACAGTGACAACTTTGCGCCATCGGCGATATTTTCCAGTATCGGAATGAGGAAGTGCGGCACCGGATGGTTGTGCAGGTCGCCCGATACAAAGCCGACTTTCAAGGTGCGCAGCGGGTCGCGGATGTTGCTGTGCCCCGCATGTCCTTGCGCGATATGCGTTTCAAAGGTGGCGCTGAAGCGTTGATGCTCCGCAAAGAGTTGCTTGGGATTGATGTCGGTGCTATGCGACAACAGGAACAGGTAGTTGCTGAACAGGGTTTCCCACAGCGGGCAGACGGCCAGGCCCTTGCGGCAGGCTTCGATCGCTTCTTCTATCCTGCCGATATTGCTGAACGTGGCGCTGATGTTGACGTAGGCGTCGCGATAGTCGGGATTGATTTCCACCGTCTTGTGATAGCACTCCAGCGCCAGCAGGGGCTCGTTCATGAGTACGTAGCAATTGCCGAGTGCGAAGTGCGCGCGCTCAAATGCCGGATCGATAGCGAGTGCGGCCAGATAAGTCTGCTTTGCGTGTTCCAGCTGCTTCTGCGCTTGCCGCGTCGAGCCCAGGTTGCACAGCGCCGAGATGTTTTTCGGTTCCAGTTCGAGCGCGCGCTCATAGGCCACAGTGGCAGCATCGTATTGTTCCAGCTCTTGCAGGGCAACGCCCAGGTGGTTATGCGTTTCGCTGTCGCTGGAATCGATTTCGAGGGTGCGGCGGTATGCCTCCACGGCCAGGGGATAGCGCTTGATGGTGCTGTAGTAATCGGCCAGCTGCCTGTGGTTCGCGGCATTGTCCGGGGCCAGGTCGATGGCTTGCTGGAAATACTTGAGGGCATTGTCGCGGTCTTCGGCGGCGCCGTAGGCGATCGCGAGCTGGCCGCATGCTTGCGCATCGTCCGGCTGCAGGCGCTGCACTCTGGCGCAGTACTCGATGGCTGCCGTGTAATTCTTCTGTTTGCATTGAAGCAATCCCAGATTGCTCAGCGCCTGGGTGAAATCGCCATCGAGCGCGATTGCCTGTTCGTAGGCGGCGATGGCTTGCTCCGCCTGGCCCAGCGACTGGAGGGCGCGTGCCAGGTTGTTGTGCAGCCTGGCGTCGTCGGGATGCAATTCGATGGCGCGCCGGTAGCTGGCCACGGCGCCCGCGTAGTCCTGGGCCTCATGCAGCGCCGCAGCCAAGTTGGCATGCGCCGCCGTGGTGTGGGGCGCCAGCTGCAGCACGGCGCGGTAGCTGACAATGGCCGCTTGCCATTGCTTCAGGTCTAGCTGCGCGTTGCCCAGATTCAGATAAATTTCCGCGTCGCCCGGCAGCAGGGCCAGCGCGCTTTGATAGCAGGCGATGGCTTCCGCGCTGCGCTGCATGGCTTGCAGTGTATTGCCGAGATTGAAATGGCCTTTGGCGTAATCGGGACGCAGCGCCAGGGCTCGCCTGTATGCCTGTTCGGCCTGTTCCAGCTTGCCTTGCGCCTGCAGTGCCGCCGCCAGGTTGCCGTGCGCCTCGACAAAGTCCGGATTCAATTCCAGTGCGCGGGAATAGCTGTCGATTGCCTGGTCGTACATGCCCCGTTCTTGCCATGCCGTGCCCAGGTTGCCATGCGCTTCGGCATCGTTTGGCGCCAATTGCACGGTTTTTTGCAGTGCCTCGAAGGCATCCTTGCCCTGTAATTGCAAGGCGGTGCCCAGCACGCTCCAGGCAAAATCGGAATCGGGATAGCGCTGCGTCAGGGCGCGGCTGGCCGCTTCGAGTTCCGCATGGTGGCCGGCCTGATACAGCTCAATGACGTGGTGGGTTTCCTGCGCTGTTGGCGTGCTGGCGATGGCCGTCTCGATACGGCTGCGCAAGTTTTGCGACTGTTCGTTGTCGAGACCGCGCGCGATGGCCGCCGTGACGATCTCCAGCGCCTGTTCGCGTTCGCCCGCCTTGAGCAAGCCATCCGCATACGACAGCCAGAACTGGCCTTCATCGGGATTGACCGACAGCGCCTTGTGCAGGTATGGCAAGCCCGCCTGGTATTGCCCCACCTGTCCCGCCAATAAACCCATGTTGTGGTTGGCGATGGCGTGATACGGCTGCGCCTGCAAAATCGCCAGGTAAAGCGCTTCCGCCTCGGCATAACGGCCAGCCTGGTGTTCGGTGATTGCCTGCTGCAATTCGGCGTCGAGGGGCACTGCGGGAAGGGCGTTTGCGTTCATGGGCGGGCGGAAGTTGAAGTATTTAGCAGAGGGAATTGTAACTGGTGGAAGTGCTTCTGAGAAACTTTCCAGGTGGAATTTATCCAGGAATGCTGTCGCAATGCAAACTTGGTGTTGCTGGCAGGTCAAAGCGTGGGGAAAAGTGGCTGTTTTAAAAACCTTGCCGCCGGCTGGACGGGATATCTAGCGCCGGGCTGCTGGTATGATGCCTGGGATTGGCGCCGTCCTTGCGGGATGGCCGCTGCCCGGTATCGTTCACTTTTCAGATCAGATATGCAAAACATTTTAATCATTGGCTCATCCGGCCACGCGAAGGTCGTCATCGACGTCGTCGAACGGCAGGGGCTCTTTCGTATCGCCGGCTTGATCGATGCGTTCCGGACTGTGGGCGAGGAAACCTCGGGTTATCGCGTCCTGGGCGCCGAGTCCGATCTGCCGGCCTTGGTGGAACAGCTGGCCGTGGGCGGGGTACTTGTAGCCATCGGCGACAACTTCGTGCGGGCAAGCGTGACAGCCCGCGTGGCGGCGCTGTGCCCGCAACTGCCATTCGTCAGCGCCGTGCATCCGCAGGCAAGTGTCGCCAGGACCGTGCGCATCGGGGCGGGCAGCGTGGTGATGGCGGGGGCGGTGATCAATCCCGGCAGCGAGGTCGGGCACGGTTGTATCGTCAATACGCGTGCCTCGCTCGATCACGATTCCGTGATGGAAGCATTTTCCAGCTTGGCGCCTGCTGCCGCGACGGGCGGCGGCTGCTTCATCGGCACGTGCAGCGCCCTGGGGATGGGCGCCTTGCTGCTGCAGCGCGTGCGCATAGGCAGTCACTGCGTGGTCGGTGCCGGTGCCGTCGTGACACGGCCCGTGGCCGACCTGTGCGTCAGTTATGGTACGCCGGCAAAAACGATACGCAGCCGGGTGGCCAGCGACAAGTATCTGTAAGGGGATGGCCGCCGCTGCGGAGCAGCGCTACCGCTGCGGCATGCCCCCAAACGGGATTACATATTCGGATAGTTCGGCCCGCCGCCGCCTTCCGGCGTGACCCACACGATGTTCTGCGTCGGGTCCTTGATGTCGCAGGTCTTGCAGTGCACGCAGTTCTGCGCATTGATCTGCAGGCGTTCGGCGCCGTCGTCGTTCTTCACGAACTCGTACACGCCGGCGGGACAGTAACGCGCTTCCGGACCCGCATACGTGGCCAGGTTGACGTCGACGGGCACGCTGGCGTTCTTTAACGTCAGGTGGATGGGCTGGTCTTCCGCGTGGTTCGTGTTCGAGATGAACACGGACGACATCTTGTCGAAGGTCAGCTTGCCATCGGGTTTCGGATACACGATGGGTTTCGACTGTGCCGCCGGTTTCAGGCATTCGTGGTCGCCGTGCGAGTGGTGCAGGGTCCACGGCGCCTTGCCGCGGAAGATCAGCTGGTCGATGCCCGTCATCAGGCTGCCCAGGTACAGGCCTTTCGACAGCCATGGCTTGACGTTGCGCGCCACGTGCAGTTCTTCATGCAGCCAGGATTGTTCGAAGGCGACAGGGTAGCTCGTCAGTTCGTCGTGCTGGCGCTGTTCGCCCAGCGCGCCGAAGGCCGCGTCCGCCGCCAGCATGCCGCTCTTGATGGCCGCGTGGCTGCCCTTGATGCGGCTCATGTTCAAAAAGCCCGCATCGCAGCCGATCAGCGCGCCGCCGGCAAACACCAGTTTCGGCAACGATTGCAGGCCGCCGGCCGCGATCGCGCGCGCGCCGTACGAGATGCGCTTGCCGCCTTCGAAGAACTTGCGGATTTCCGGATGCGTCTTATAGCGCTGGAATTCCTCGTACGGCGACAGGTAGGGGTTTTCGTAGTTCAGCCCAACCACGTAGCCGACCATCACCTGGTTGTTTTCCAAGTGGTACAGGAAGGAGCCGCCATAGGTTTTCGTGTCCAGCGGCCAGCCGCTCGAGTGGATCACCAGGCCCGGCTTGTGCTGGGCCGGGTCGATTTCCCACAATTCCTTGATGCCGATGCCGTACGATTGCGGGTCCTTGCCGGCGTTCAAGTCATACTTGGCCATCAATTGCTTGCCCAGGTGGCCGCGCGCGCCTTCGGCGAACAGGGTGTACTTGGCGTGCAATTCCATGCCCAGCTGGAAGTCGGGACCCGGTTCGCCGTCGCGCTTGACGCCCATGTTGCCGGTCGCCACGCCTTTCACGGAGCCGTCGTCGTTATAGAGGATTTCCGCGGCAGGGAAGCCCGGGAAGATTTCCACGCCCAGGTTTTCCGCCTGCTGGCCCATCCAGCGCACCACATTGCCCAGCGAGACGATGTAGTTGCCATGGTTTTCAAAGCAGGCCGGCACGGCGAAGCCTGGGGTTTTATACGCCTTCGTTTCGGTCAGGAACAGGATGCGGTCTTCCGTCACTTCCGTGTTCAGGGGCGCGCCCAGTTCTTTCCAGTTCGGGATCAGTTCCGTGAGCGCTTTCGGGTCCATGATGGCGCCCGACAGGATGTGCGCACCCAGTTCGCCGCCTTTTTCCAGCACGCAGACGGACACTTCCTGGCTCTTTTCAGCGGCCAGCTGCTTCAGGCGGATCGCGGCCGCCAGGCCTGCGGGGCCGCCGCCCACGATGACCACGTCATACTCCATGGTCTCGCGCGGTCCGTACTGTTCAACTAAGTTATTAGGCTGTGTCATGGTCTCGATTGTTAGTCACTAAATGGGTGGGGGATGAATCTTCGAATAAATTTAAGCACGAGTGTGCTTGTTTTTGGCGAGGATTGCAACTTTGGCGCCATTTTGCGTGACATTGCCCCTCGCCGCAATCTAAATCCGGCCATTTTGTGTAATGATGGCGTTTACCTTGGCTCAAGCGTGGCGCAGGGTATTTTGCCCCTGTGCCAGTGGCACGGCGTAAAGTGTTATCTAAAATAAAACAGGAGTAGCTCGTGGGCATAGAAGTCAATTTCGAGGGCAAGATTGCCCTGATTACCGGCGCATCGAGCGGCCTCGGCGCGCGCTTTGCGAAAGTGCTGGCACAGGCCGGCGCGCAGGTCGTGCTGGCGTCGCGCCGCACCGAACGCCTGAAGGAATTGCGGGCCGAAATCGAAGCCGATGGCGGCGCCGCGCACGTGGTGTCGCTCGACGTGACCGACTTCGCCAGCATCAAGTCGGCCATCGCGCATGCGGAAACAGAAGCGGGCCCCATCGATATCCTCGTCAACAATTCCGGTGTCTCTACCACGCAACGCCTGGTCGACGTCACGCCCGAAGATTACTCGTTCGTGATGGACACCAATCTGCGCGGATCGTTCTTCGTGGCCCAGCAAACGGCCAAGCGCATGATCGCGCGCGCCAAGGGCGACCCGAAAAAACAGCACCGCATCATCAATATCGCCTCGATGGCGGGCTTGCAGGTGCTGCCGCAGATCGGCGTGTATTGCATGAGCAAGGCGGGCATGGTGCACATGACGCGCGCCATGGCCGTGGAGTGGGGCAAGTACGGCATCAACACGAACGCCATCTGCCCCGGCTATATTTCCACGGAAATCAATGAAGATTACTTTGCCACCGAGCAGGGCAAGAAGCTGATCGAAATGCTGCCGAATAAACGTCCGGGCAAGCCGGAAGACCTCGACGGCCTGCTGTTGCTGCTGGCGGGCGAGGATTCGCATTTCATCAACGGCGCCATCATCTCCGCAGACGGTGGCATGAGTACCTTCTAGCGCTGCAGCTGCAGCCCCACCAGCTTGTGCACGAGCTCCGACGATGTCGATGCGGCGAACTTGCGCATCAGCTTGGCGCGGTGCATTTCCACCGTGCGGGGGCTGAGGTCGATCTGGCGGGCGATGACCTTGCTGGTCTTGCCTTCCACTAGCAGGGCGGCGATTTCGCGCTCGCGCGGCGTCAGCTCGGCCGTCACGGGACGTTTCTCGCTGACATCCTCGAACGTCCAGATGCCCGGCCCCAGCGGTTCCTGCGGCAGCATGGCGTGGCCCGTGACGTGGCACCAGAACAATTCACCATTACTGCGGCGCATGATGCGCTCGTCCGAATAGCGTCCCCTGGCGTTCATGATGGGGATGATGCGGTCACCGGTGCGCAGGAATTCGTCGTGCGTGGGGTAGAGTACTTCGAAGGACTGGTCGTCGAGCTGGGCGCGCGCATAGCCGAACATGGCCGCCAGCGCTTCGTTGCAGCTGCGCATGATACGGTTTTCCGACATGCACATGCCCACGGGCGCGTGCAGGAAGATGCTTTCATAATCGATGGCTGACGCGGCGTTCATCTGATACGTATCACTCTCACAGGGGGATTGCCGGCACGGCGCCGGTAGTTCTACGGTATTGTACTTTCCACTCGCGTATTTTATGCTGAGTCGCTGCCTGAGTCATGGACTCAAGACCTAAGCTTAACAAAAGATAGAGGGACACCCATGAATAAAGTTTATCCTGACGCCGCCTCGGCGCTGGCCGGTATCGTCCAAGATGGCCAGACCATCGCCGTCGGCGGCTTCGGCCTGTGCGGCATCCCCGAAGCCCTGATCGGCGCCTTGCGCGATTCGGGCGTGACGGGCCTGACGGCCATTTCCAACAATGCAGGCGTGGACGGCTTCGGCCTGGGCCAGTTGCTCACCACGCGCCAGATCAAGAAAATGATCGCTTCCTACGTGGGTGAAAACAAGGAATTCGCGCGCCAGTACCTGGCTGGCGAACTGGAACTGGAATTCACGCCGCAAGGCACCCTGGCCGAGAAACTGCGCGCCGGCGGCGCCGGCATTCCTGCCTTCTTCACCAAGACGGGCGTGGGCACCATCGTTGCCGATGGTAAGGAAATCCGCGAATTCGATGGCGAGCAATATGTGATGGAACGCAGCCTCGTGGCCGATGTGGCGCTGGTCAAAGCCTACATGGCCGACCGCGCGGGCAATTTGGTCTATCGCAAGACGGCGCGCAATTTCAATCCGAACGTGGCCATGGCCGGCAAGATCACCATCGTCGAAGTGGAAAAACTGGTGGAAGTGGGCGAGATCGACCCGGACCAGGTCCACACGCCGAGCATCTTCGTGCACCGCATCGTGGTCAATGCGAATCCGGAAAAACGCATCGAGCAGCGCACCGTGCGCGCCGATTAAATACAAGATTGGGAGACGATAATGGCTTGGACTAGAGATGAGATGGCCGCGCGCGCGGCGAAAGAATTGCAGGATGGCTTTTATGTGAACCTGGGCATCGGCTTGCCGACCCTGGTGGCGAACTATGTGCCGGAGAACATCGAAGTATTCCTGCAGTCGGAAAACGGGTTATTGGGCATCGGCCCGTTCCCCACGGAAGATGAAGTCGACGCCGACCTGATCAACGCCGGCAAGCAGACGGTGACGGCCTTGCCCGGCGCCGCCTACTTCAGCTCGGCTGATTCGTTTGGCATGATTCGTGGTGGCAAGATCAACCTGGCCATCCTGGGCGCCATGCAAGTGTCGGAAAAGGGCGACCTGGCGAACTGGATGATCCCAGGCAAGATGGTCAAGGGCATGGGCGGCGCGATGGACCTCGTCGCCGGCGTCAAGCGCGTTGTCGTGCTGATGGAACACGTGGCCACGGCCAAGGATGGCACGACGTCGCACAAGCTGTTGAAACAGTGCGACTTGCCGCTGACGGGCGTGGGCGTGGTCGACGTCATCATCAGCGACCTGGGCGTGATCGACGTGACGGAAAACGGCTTGAAGCTGGTGGAACTGGCGCCGGGCGTGACCAAGGAGCAGGTGCAGGCGGCCACGGGCGCGGAACTGGACGTTTCCGCCGTGTAAGCAACGGATATTGCTAGTGAAGCGGGGCGGACAGCGATGTCCGCCCTTTTTTTATGCGCTCGCCTTGCCGCGCAATGCGTCCAGGCTGTAGGCGCCGGCGCCCGCTACCGCGAAGTACAGGAAGGTGAAGCAATACATGACGGCCATTTCGCCGCCGTTCAGGATGGGCAAAAAACCGGCTGGCGCGTGCGCCATGAAATAGGCGGCCGCCATCTGGCCCGACAGGACGAAGGCGACGGGGCGGGTGAACAGGCCGACCAGCAGCAAGGTGCCGCCCACCAGCTCGATGATGCCGGCCGCGCCCATCACGGAAAACAGTTGCAGGCCGTCGAACATGGCCACGTGCGGCGCGCCGAACAGCTTGGCCGTGCCGTGTTGCAGGAAGAGAAAGCCGAGGATGATGCGCAGCAGGCCCAGCAGGCGTGGGCTCCAGGTGGCGTAAAAGGCGGGCGAGAGGGACATGAGTGCTCCATTCAAAAGTGAAGATGGTTCGGTGTCAGGCTTGCATTAACGCAATGTCATTATGCGGGAGCCTGGCGGCGAAAAGTAAGCAGTACTGTAATGGTTTTTCATTCATTGATCATCGTGATAAATATTGATGCATGATTTACTGTGTGTTGATGATGCGATATGGCCCGCGCACAATAAAAAAAGCCCTGCGGATCGCTCTGCGGGGCTTCCAATGGAAAGAGTAGGGCTTATTTGACGATATTGACGCTTGGTGCAACGTAGGCGTCTTCCGTCGGGTGGGTCGGATGGGCCAGCTCGCTGTGCAGCTTGTCCATGTCCAGTTCCTTTTCCCATTTCGACACGACGATGGTGGCCACGCCGTTGCCGACGAAATTGGTCAGCGCGCGGCATTCGCTCATGAAGCGGTCGATGCCCAGGATCAGCGCCATGCCGGCCACGGGGATCGTCGGCACCACGGCCAGGGTCGCGGCCAGCGTGATGAAGCCGGCGCCCGTGATGCCGGACGCGCCTTTCGAGGTCAGCATCGCCACACCCAGGATGGTCAGCTCCTGCCAGATGGTCAGGTCGGTATTCGTTGCTTGCGCAACGAACAGGGCAGCCATGGTCATGTAGATGTTGGTGCCGTCCAGGTTGAACGAGTAGCCGGTAGGCACGACCAGGCCGACGACTGGCTTGGAGCAGCCCAAGCGCTCGAGTTTCTTCATCAGGGCCGGCAGGGCCGATTCCGACGAGCTCGTGCCCAGCACGATCAGCAGTTCTTCCTTGATGTACAGCAAGAAGCGGCCGATGGAGAAGCCCGTGTACTTGGCGATGGCGCCCAGCACGACGAAGACGAACAGGAAGCAGGTCAGGTAGAACGAGCCCATCAGCTTGGCCAGCGGGATCAGCGATGCCAGGCCGTATTTACCGATGGTAAAGGCCATCGCGCCGAACGCGCCGACGGGAGCGACTTTCATGATGATGTTGACCATGCCGAAGATGGCATGCGACAGCTCGTCGATCAGCTTGGTGACGGGACGGCCGCGCTCGCCCAGCAGGGACAGCGAAAAGCCGAACAGGATGGCGATCAGCAGTACTTGCAGGATGTCGCCCTTGGCGAAGGCGTCGACGAAGGTTTTCGGGATGATGTTCATCAGGAAGTCGATGGTCGACAGGCCTTCGGCATGCGTGTATTGCGCGATCGACTTGGCGTCCAGGTGGGCCGGATCGGCGTTGAAGCCGGCGCCCGGTTTGAGGATGTTAGCAACCAGCAAGCCGATGGCCAGCGCGAAGGTGGAGACCACTTCGAAGTACAGCAGCGCCTTGCCGCCCACTCGGCCGATTTTCTTGACGTCCTGCATGCCCGCGATGCCGGAGACCACGGTACAGAAAATCACCGGGGCGATGATCATCTTGATCAGTTTGATAAAGCCGTCGCCCAGCGGTTTCATGTCGACGGCGTTCGAAGGGTAGAACACCCCCAGCAGCACGCCGGCGACGATGGCGAACAGCACCTGTACGTACAGGATTTTATAGAATGGTTTTTTCACGAGTGGTCTCCTCTTGCGGGTTGATGCTGCGATCATCCGCCCATTGCCGGGCCGGCTCAATTGTGGATAACCGCAGATATGCATTTTCGCTATATCGGGTATTGCGCCATGGCGGGCGTGCCAGTAATGTGCTGCGGCGCAGCATTTCAGCCGCGCGCTTGGAGCATTGCCCGCGCTGCGCTACACTGCCGTAGCGTCGCGCGCGAGGCAGCCGGCAAATCGCCGGTTTCTTTGTTTTTTACTACCAAATAACGACGCCGGGCAAAACCGTAGCTCCGGTGTTATAAGGAATGGCATGATCGAAGCGAGCATCAAATCCGTGCAGTGCATTTCCCCCGCAGGCTTGCATACCATGTCCTACAAGGAGTGGGGCGCTGCCGATAATCCGAACGTGCTCGTCTGCGCCCATGGCGTCACGCGCGTGGCGGACGACTTCGACAACCTGGCGCGCGCCATGGCCAGCGATTACCGCGTGATCTGCCCCGACGTGGTGGGGCGCGGGCGCTCGGGCTGGCTGGCCAATCCCCAGTTCTACCGCGTGCCGCAATATGTGAGCGACATGGTGACCTTGCTGGCGCGCGTGCTGGCCAATGGCGAGCGCCAGACGGTGGACTGGTTCGGCACCTCGATGGGCGGCTTGATCGGCCTGGGCCTGGCTTCGTTGCCGCACAGCCCGATCAGCAAGCTGGTCCTGAACGATATCGGCCCGACCCTGGCGCCCGAAGCCTTGCAGCGCATCGGCGACTACATCGGCCAGGACTTGCGTTTCGAAACGTTCGAGCAGGGCGCCAAGTTTGTGCGCGACGTGTCCGCCAGCTTCGGCCCGCATACGGATGCGGAATGGCATAAACTGGCGGTCGATGTGTTGCGGCAAGACAAGGATGGCCGTTGGCGCCGCCACTATGATATGGGGCTGGCCATGCCGTTCCGCTCGGCCACGCCGGAATCGGCGGCCAGCGACGAAGCCATGCTGTGGGCCGCGTACGATGCCGTGCGCTGCCCCACTTTGCTGGTGCGCGGGTCGGAATCCGATCTGCTGTCGCACGCGACGGCCACGCTGATGCTGGGCCGCGGCCCGAAAGCGGAACTGGTGGAAATCGCCGGCGTGGGCCACGCGCCCACTTTCGTCCACGACGACCAGATCGCCATCGCCCGCAAGTTTTTGCTGGGCAAGTAACACAAGTAATACGCTGTACAGATTTTGAAACAACCGAAAGAAGAAGCATGGAAATTACACGACTGCACGTAGGCAAACGCCTCTCCGAAGTAGCTATACACAACAGCACCATCTACCTGGCTGGCCAGATCGCGGAAGACACGACGCAAGGCATCGTCGGCCAGACGCGCGAAGTGCTGGGCCACGTCGACCGTCTGCTGATGGAAGCGGGCAGCGACAAGACTTGCATCCTGTCGTGCCAGATCTACATCGCCGACATGAAAGACTTTGCCGGCATGAATGAAGTGTGGGATGACTGGGTCGCCTCGGGCCACACGCCGCCGCGCGCCACGGTGGAAGCGAAACTGGCCAATCCGGCATGCCTGGTTGAAATCGTCATCATCGCTGCAGAACGTTAAGTTATCACGCTGTTCAGTCATTCAGTTTATAAGGTAATACATGGTTTCCATCTCGGCCCCGAATAGCGCCACATCGGAACAACTGGTAGAGGGCTTGAGTGCGCCGGACAGCGCGCGCGTGCTGGATGCGCTCGCGTATGCCACCGAAGCGTATGGCGACAAGCAGACCTTCGCGGGCCGCTCCGCGCTGGAGTTCGCCATCGGCGTGGCCACCACCCTGGCCTTCCTGCGCAGCGATGCGGAAACGCGCATTGCCGGCCTGATGTTCGAGCTGACCCTGCTGGAACCGGACACGGCGGCCGACATCGAACCGCGCTTCGGCAAGCAGGTGTGCGACCTGGCAACAGGCGTGCGCCAGCTGATCCGCCTGCGCGCGCTGACCCAGGCGCAGCATGGCGGCACGGCCGGACGGGGCAAGAATGCGGCGCAGCAAGCCGTGGCCCAGGTGGAAACCTTGCGCAAGATGCTGCTGGCGATGGCGTCCGACATGCGTGTCGTGCTGGTGCGCCTGGCGTCCTGCGTGACGACCTTGCGCTACTTCGCCGACTTGAAGCTGTACAACGACATGACCTACGAGTACGGCAAGGAAACCCTGGACCTGTACGCACCGCTGGCCAACCGCCTCGGTATCTGGCAGCTGAAGTGGGAACTGGAAGACTTGTCGTTCCGCTTCATCGAGCCGGAAGCGTATAAACGCATCGCCAAGATGCTGGAAGAAAAGCGCATGATGCGCGAGGGTTTCGTTGCCTCGGCGATTTTGCGCCTGCAGACGGAGCTGGCGTCGGCCGGTATCCAGGCGGAAGTGTTTGGCCGCCCGAAACACATTTACAGCATCTGGAACAAGATGCGCGGCAAGGAGCTGGACTTTACGGCCCTGTACGACGTGCGCGCCTTCCGCGTCATCGTTGCTGACGTGAAAACCTGCTACACGGTGCTGGGCGTGGTCCACAATATCTGGACCCCCATCCCGAAAGAATTCGACGATTACATTTCGCGGCCGAAACCGAACGGTTACCAGTCGCTGCACACGGTGGTGACGGCCGAGGATGGCCGGCCGCTGGAAGTGCAAATCCGCACGAATGAAATGCACAGCTTTGCCGAATACGGCGTGGCCGCGCACTGGCGCTACAAGGAAGAGGGCGGCTCGAATTTTGCCGGCCAAAAATACGACGAAAAGATCGCCTGGCTGCGCCAGCTGCTGGCCTGGAAAACCGAGGTGGCCGACGCCGTCGTGGGCCAGGAAGAAATCCAGCGCGAATGGGTGGAAAAGCTCAAATCGGCCACCCTGGACGACCGCATCTTCGTCATGACGCCGCAGGCGCGCGTGCTGGAATTGCCCGTGGGCGCCACGCCAGTCGATTTTGCCTACCACCTGCACACGGACGTGGGCCACCGCTGCCGCGGCGCCAAGGTCGACGGCATCATGGTGCCCCTGAATACGCAATTGAAAAACGGCCAGACCTGCGAAATCATCACGGCCAAGGGCGCGCCGGGCACGGCCGGACCGTCGCGCGACTGGCTCAGCGCCGGCTACGCCGTCAGCACGCGCACGCGCTCGAAAATCCGCGCCTGGTTCCACGCCATTGACATGCAGGAAACCCTCGCCCACGGCCGCGCGCTGGTGGAAAAGTCCTTGCAGCGCGAAGGCAAGACGGCCGTCAACCTGGAAGCCTTGGCGCAAAAGCTGGGCTTTGCGAAAGTCGACGAGCTGTTCCTGTCGGTAGGCAAGGATGAATTCAGCCTGCGCCACGTGGAGCAGGCCCTGCACGACAATGGCGAAGTGGTGGTGCCGGAAGACGCCGTGCTGGTCGGCAAAAGCCGCGCGTCCAGCGTGGAGCAGGGCGCCAAGTCCGGCGTGCTGGTGGTGGGGACGGAAGGCTTGATGACGGTCTTGGCCAAGTGCTGCAAGCCGGCGCCGCCGGACAGCATCGTCGGTTTCGTCACGCGTGGCAAGGGCGTTTCCATCCACCGCGCCACCTGCAAGAATTTCGAGGAAATGCGCGCCAAGGCGCCCGAGCGCGTGATCTTCACGGAATGGGGCAGCACGGGCGGGCACGACACTGTGTACCCGGTCGACATCTTCATCCTGGCCGGCGACCGCCAGGGTTTGCTGCGCGACATCTCCGAAATCTTTTCGCGCGAAAAGATCAACGTCATCGGCGTCAATACCCAAAGCGCCAAGGGCCAGGCCCGCATGACCTTTACGGCCGAGATCAGCTCGACGGCGCAGTTGTTGAAGGCGCTGAATGTGATCAAGGATGTGAGCGGGGTACTTGAGGCAAGACGCAGTTAGACTTGTTGAACCCCAAGTGCAGAGGCTGGGGTCAGACCCTTAGGGTCTGACCCCGGTATTTGCCGTTGGGTTCAATTAATGCGTCTTGTCACCCGCATGCAACCCCGCCATCGCCGCCGTCTCCGGCTGCAAGGTAATATGATCGATACCATGCTTACTCAGTAACATTTTCTTGATCGCCCGCAAGACCTTCGGCCAGTGGTCGAGGTGCTCGATTTCCACGTGACCGATCAGGGCCGGCTGGCCGGGCGACATGTCCCACACGTGCAGGTCGTGCACGGCAATCACGCCGTCCACTTGTTCCACGTCCGTGCCCACCTCGATGTAGTCGATGTGCATCGGTACGCCTTCCATCAGGAAATGGTAGGACTCGCGCAGCACGCCAAACGTCGACTTTAAAATCAGCAGCGACACGAGCACGGACAGCAGCGGGTCGATCTGCATCCAGCCCGTGAAGTAAATGACGGCGCCTGCGATGATGGCGGCGACCGAGCCGAGCAGGTCGCCCATCACGTGCACGAGGGCGGCGCGCGTGTTGACGCTTTGCTTGTCTTTCGATAATACCCACGCCACTACCACGTTGATGGCCAGGCCGATGAAGGCGACGATGAAGACCATACCTCCCTTGACCGGTTGCGGAGCGGAAAAGCGCAGCACGGCTTCGTAGCAGATCCAGCCCACCACGCACAGCATGGCCAGGCCGTTGACGAAGGCGGCCAGCGCCTCGGCGCGGCCAAAGCCGAACGAGTGGCGCGGCGAGGGAGGACGGCGGGCGATCAGCTGCGCCAGCAGGGCCAGTCCCAGCGCGGCCGCGTCCGTGACCATGTGGCCCGCGTCGGAAATCAGGGCCAGCGAATTGGACAGGAAGCCGGCCGCCACCTCGATGCCGGCAAATGACAGGGTCAGGCCCAGCGCCCACGCGAGGATGCTCTGGCTGCGTCCCTCGAACGAGTGGGTGTGCTTGGCGTCGCCTTTCAGGTGGGCGTGCAAATGGGTGGCGTCGTGTTCGGTATGCGTCGGCTGCATGGAATGCTTTGTTGAATGATCTTGCCGTCAGTGTAATTGAAAAGCAACAAAATAGTCGACGCGTAAAAAAACCTGCAGGCCGCGAGGCACTGCAGGTTTTACCTGGAGCAAATAATTTTACTGTGCCGCCGTCTCGCCGAACTTGCCTTCGCGGAAATCCTGTACGGCCTGGAAAACTTCCGCCTGGGTATTCATGACGAACGGGCCATACTGCGCGATCGGTTCGTTCAAGGGCTGGCCCGCGACAAGGATGACGCGTCCGCCTTCGGGCGCCTCGATACGCACGCCGTCGCTGCCCGGCGTGTTGCTGAAGATCGCCATGCGCAGGGCGGGCACGGCCTTGCCGTCGACCTGCACTTCGCCACGGAAGGTGTAGAGGAAGGCGTTATGGCCTGGCGGCAATGGCTGCTCGAAGCTGGTGCCGGCCGGCAAGTTGATATCGAGGTACAGCGGTTCCGTCAGCTCGCGCTGCACGGCGCCCGTCACGCCATGGCTCTCGCCGGCGATCACTTGCACGGCCACACCCGCGTCCGTCGTGTAGCGGGGGATGTCGCTGCTCGTGAAATCGCGGTACCACGGAGTGCGCATCTTGTCGCGCGCGGGCAGGTTCAGCCACAGTTGAAAACCTTCCATCACGCCTTCTTCCTGCTCCGGCATTTCCGAGTGGATCACGCCGCTGCCGGCCGTCATCCATTGCACGCCGCCCGACGTCAGCAAGCCTTCGTTGCCCGCGCTGTCCTTGTGGCGCATGCGTCCCGTGATCATGTACGACACGGTTTCGAAACCGCGGTGCGGATGCTCGGGGAAGCCGGCGATATAGTCGTTCGGCTTGTCGCTGGCGAAATTGTCGAGCATCAAAAACGGGTCGAGACGGCGCTGCAGCTGCTGCGTCAGCACGCGGTTGATCTTCACGCCGGCGCCATCCATGACGGCCTGGCCGGCGATCACGCGCTCGACGGCGCGTGGCTTGTTGACGGTAGTGATGTCGCTCATTGCTTTCTCCTCTAGGCCAGGACGGCGCCAGTGCGCCGCCCCTTTCACTGCTGGGAATTACACCAGAATGGCGTTGATCTCGGCGTCCGCCAGGGCTTGCGCCTTGGCCACGGCTTCCGGACCCATGCCCATGCCTTCCGAATACACGTATTGCACGTCGGTCATGCCCAGGAAGCCGAACATGGTGTTCAGGTAAGGCACCTGGCTGTCGTTGGCGCTGTCGCGGTGCAAGCCGCCGCGGGACAGGCCCACGTAGACTTTCTTGCCCGTCAAGAGGCCAACTGGGCCGTTTTCCGTGTACTTGAAGGTGACGTTGGCGCGGGCAATCGCGTCGAACCAGCTTTTCAGTTGCACGGTGATGCCGAAGTTGTACATCGGCGCGCCGATGACGATCACGTCGGCCGCTTGCACTTGCGCAATCAGCGCGTCGTCCAGGGCGATACGGGCCGCTTGTTCCGGCGTGCGTTTGTCCGCTGGCGTAAACAGCGCTTGCAGGGTCGGCTCGTCGAGCACGGGGTGCGGTGCGGCAGCCAGGTCGCGGCGCGTCAGATTTGCTTCAGGGTTGGCGGCTTGTACGCGGGCGACGATGGCGTCGGCCAGGCGGGTCGAGGCGGAACCGGTGCTGCGGGCGCTGGAATTGATTTGCAGGATGTTCATCTTGTTTTCTCCGTTGTGAGGTGTCTTGCGATGGATGAACTATAGCAATTCCAAAATTGATGCGGAAGCCGTTAAAATGGATAACATTAACCCACCAATGGAACAATGAGGTTGTATGGATATCGATCCCGGAGATCTGCTGCTGTTCGCCCGCGTCGTCGAATGCGGCAGTTTCAGTCGCGCCGCCGTGCGCGTGGACTTGCCCAAGTCGACCCTGTCGCGCCGTATCTCGCTGCTGGAAGCGAAACTGGGCGAACGATTGCTGCTGCGTACCACGCGCAAGCTGGCGCTGACGGAGTTTGGTGCCAGCCTGCTCGAGCATGCGCGCAAGGTGGTCGAGGAAACGGAGGCGGCCGGCGCCCTGGCGCAGCACCGCCAGGCCGGACCCAGCGGCTTGCTGCGCATTTCCATGCCGGCCGATTTCGGCGACACCCTGATGCGCCAGGTGCTGGCCGAGTTCGTGCGCCGTTATCCGGCCATTTCGCTGGAACTGGACTTGTCGGCGCGCCGCGTGGATTTGCTGGAAGAAAATTTCGACCTGGCCATCCGCATGGGCAATTTGCCCGACGATGCCAGCCTGTCCGCGCGCCGCGTGGCCTTCAGTACGCTCGCCCTGTACGCCTCGCCGCAATACACGAGCGTGCACGGCTTGCCCGAGCATCCCGACGATCTGTACGGCCATGATCTGCTCAGCTTGCCCCGCGCCGTGCATGGCCTCGTGCACTGGACTTTGATCCGCGGCAAGACGACGTGGGAGCGCGATCTGCCCGTGCGCCTGCTGGCCAATTCTCCGGAATTGCTGGTGCGCATGGCGTGTACGGGCGTGGGCATCGCGGCCAGCACGGACCGCTTTGCCATGGCCTATGTGGCGACGGGGGAATTGGTGCGCGTGCTGCCGGAGTGGAGTTTTCCGCTGGTTACGGGCTGGGCCGTGTTTCCCGGCCGGCGCTTGATGCCGGCCAAGACGCGGGCATTCCTGGACTTGATGGAAGAGATGTACAAGACGGACGCGCCCGTGTAGCGCGCATCCGGATGCCTTACTTGGGCAGGTTGCCCATGACTTCGCCCAGCTGCACGGGGCCGGCCGGTTGCCAGCTGGCGTTGAATTGCACGGTGTCTTTCGGGAACAGCATGACGACGGTGGAGCCGAGCAGGAAGCGGCCCAGTTCTTCGCCCTGTTTCAGCACGACATTGTCGTTCGCATAGCTCCAGTCGCGCACCTGGCCCGTGCGCGGCGGATTGACGACGCCGTGCCAGACGGTGGCCATGCTGCCGACGATGGTGGCGCCGACCAGGGTCATGACGAAGGGGCCGTTGGCCGTGTCGAACACGCAGACGACGCGCTCGTTGCGGGCGAACAGGCCGGGAATGCCGCGCGCCGTCGTCGGGTTGACGGAAAACAGTTCGCCGGGCACATAAATCATGCGCGTCAAACGGCCGTCGCACGGCATGTGGATGCGGTGGTAGTCGCGTGGGCTCAGGTACAGGTTGGCGAAGCTGCCATGCTCGAACTTGGCCGCCAGGGCCGCATCGCCGCCGACCAGGGCCGTGGTGCTGAAGTTGTGGCCCTTGGCCTGGAAGATCTGGTCCTTGTCGATCGTGCCGAACTGGCTGATGCGGCCATCGACGGGGCAGATGTAGTCGGCCTTGGCCAGCGGGCGGGCGTCGGGGCGCAGCGCGCGCGTGAAAAAGTCGTTGAAGCTCGTGTAGTGCGTGATGTCCGGGTCCAACGCCTCATCCATGTTGACGTTGTAGCGGCCGACGAACCAGCGGATCAGCCGCGTCGTCATGGCGCCGCCCTTGGCGCCCGCGATGCGGCCGGCAAAGTTGGTCAGTGCTCCTTTGGGTAGCAGATATTGAGGCAGGACGGCAAGACGGTCAGACACGATGGGAAGCCTTTGACGGGGTGATGGGAACAATGGTGAAAACGCATTATAGCGGCGATGTGGCGCGCAATGATATGCGCCGTATGCAAGGGGGCGTATCACGCTTCGCCGCCGAATTTAATTTGCCATAAGAAATATTTTCGGGAAACTGCGCTACCCGATAAAAATTGCAGCACAATACGGCGGCCTGTTTTTTAGCTTTTAGCCATTTTTATTCAGCCAACTTTTTTCAGCCAGGTCATGATGCCACGCCGTTGCCTCCGCCTTACCGTTATTTGTTCCGCCGTGTTACTTGCCTGGAATGTCCAGGCCCGGCAAGCCGAAGCGCCAGCCGACGTCGCCGCTTCCACCGCTGCGCCGCTGAAGGCTGACAAGCCCGCTGCGCCCGCCATGCAAACCGTGGAAGTCAAGGGCAGCGGCTATGATCCGCGCCGCGACGATACGGCCAGCAAGATGGTGGTCAGCAGCGAAGAGATACTCAAGTACGGCGACTCGAACGTCACCGACGTGCTCAAGCGCTTGCCCGGCATTACCGTCTCCGGCGCGGCCGGACGCTCGGGCGGCGAAATCCGCATGCGGGGCCTGGGCAGCGGCTACACGCAGATCCTGCTCAACGGCGAGCGGGCGCCGGCCGGTTTCTCGCTCGACACCCTGTCGCCCGACGTGATCGAACGCATCGAAATTCTGCATGCGGCCAGCGCCGAGTACAGCACGCAGTCGATCGCCGGCACCATCAACGTGGTGCTGAAAAAGGCCGTGAAGACGGCGCAGCGCGAGCTCAAGCTGGGCGTGCAGGGCAGTGACGTGAGCTTTTCGCCCAGCGTCAACGTGCAGCTTTCCGACCGCGACGGCAATTTCTCATACTCGATGGCCGGCTCGCTGTTCCGCTACGACTACCATTACGACAATCCCGGCCTGGAACTGGGCTACGCCCCCGATGGCCGGCAAAACCTGCTGCGCCGCACGAACGGCACGGGCGACGGCCGCCCGGAAGGCATCAACCTGTCGCCACGCCTGAACTGGGTGCTGGCCAATGGCGACAACGTGACGGCGCAATTCTTCTTCAATGGCGGGCGCTCGAACCACCGCAACTTCAGCCGCGCGGAAACGCAGCAGGGCTTGCGTCCCGACTACGACACCAACACGGGTAGCTCGAGCAACCACAACGCCTTCGGCCGCAGCGACCTGACGTGGATGCACAAGCTGGCCGGCGGCGCCAGACTGGAACTGAAAATTGGCGCCTCGGCCGCCCGCAATACGTCCGACAGCCTGCAGCAAGGTTTTGTCGACGGCAGCGGCCTGGCGCTCGAGCGCAAGGTGGGCGTGAAGGCGACGGAAAACGGCGTCAGTTCGACGGGTAAATATTCTTCACCCTTGCTGCCCGGCCATGCCTTGTCGATGGGCTGGGATGGCGCCTACACGGAGCGCGACGAAACGCGCCGGCAGCGCGAAGCGGCCCTGGCAGCCTTGGGCGCGCGCCCGCCCGTCAACAGCGACGAGGGTTTCGACGCCACCATCAAGCGCCTGGCCCTGTACGTGCAGGACGACTGGGAAATCACGCCGCGCTGGTCCATGTATGCGGGCGTGCGCTGGGAAGGCATCGATACGCGCAGCGCGGGCGATACCTATGACGAAGTGAATCAGCGCACCAGCGTGTGGAGCCCGTTGCTGCAAACGCTGTGGAAGCTGCCCGATACCAAGGGCGACCAGGTACGTTTGGCCCTGACGCGCACCTACAAGGCGCAGCCCACGGCGAGCCTGATTCCGCGCCGCAATACCTCGACCAACAATAGCCAGACGGACCCTGACCGCGAAGGCAATCCCTACCTGAAACCGGAGCTGGCGCTGGGCATCGACGCCTCGTACGAGCACTACTGGGCCGAAGGCGCCTTGCTTAGCGCGCGCGCCTCGGCCCGCCGTATCGATGGCTACACGCGCCAGGGGCTGCTGTTCATCAATGACCGCTGGGTATCGACGCCCGTCAACGATGGCCGCGCCAATACTCAGACATTGGAACTTGAAGCGAAGTTCCCGCTGCGCGCCGTGATGGCCGCGCCCGTGCCCGCCATCGACTTGCGCGCCAGCATCAGCCGCAACTGGTCGCAAGTCGAACGCGTGCCGGGGCCGGACAACCGCCTCGACCAGCAAACCCCCGTCAGCGGCAACTTCGGTCTCGACTACAAGACGCCGGACGGCGTGCTGACGACGGGCGGCAGCTTCAACTTCCGCAATGGCGGCCCCGTGCGCATCACGGAGCGCCAGAGCGCCTACACCTCGCCGCGGCGCGACGTCGACATTTATGCGCTGTGGAAATTCGATGCGAAGAACCAGCTGCGTCTGGCCGTGTCGAACTTGTTGGCGCAAGACTTCGAAAGCACCACCGCGTATGCGGACGCCAGCGGCACGATAGCCCGTAACAGTATTTCGCCGAGTTCGCCGCAGGCGCGCGCGACCCTGGAAATGAAGTTCTGAGCGCGCTGTTTCTATACTGAAAACCCCGGCCGGCATCCCCGCTGGCCTATAATCTCGGCAATCGCGCGCACGGCCCGTCCGTGCGCGCCACCTTTTACTTTGCCAAGATTGCTTTCCCCATGACGTTTTCCTCCCTCGGCCTGATCGATCCCCTGGTCCGCAAACTTGACGAGCTCGGCTATGCCAAGCCCACGCCCGTGCAGGCGCAAGCGATTCCTGCCGTGCTGGCCGGGCGCGACCTGATGGCCGCCGCCCAGACGGGTACGGGCAAGACGGCCGGTTTCGCCGTGCCACTGCTGCAGCGCCTGACATTGGAAGGCGTGGTGGCGCCCCAGTGCGTGCGCGTGCTGGTGCTCGTGCCCACGCGCGAACTGGCCGAGCAAGTCTATGCCAGCTTCCGCAGCTATGGCGGCAACTTGCCGCTGCGCAGCTTTGTCGCGTACGGCGGCGTACCCATCGAGCCGCAGATCAGCAAGTTGCGCAAGGGCCTCGACGTGCTGGTGGCCACGCCCGGCCGTTTGCTGGACTTGCAGACGCAGGGCGCCGTCAAGTTCGAGCAGGTGCAAACGCTGGTGCTGGACGAGGCCGACCGCATGCTGGACCTGGGTTTCGAGCGCGAGCTCGACTTGCTTCTGATGACCATGCCCAAGCAGCGCCAGACCCTGCTGTTCTCGGCCACCTTCTCGGACGCCATCCGCGCCATGGCGAAAACCATGCTGAAGGATCCCGTCTCGGTCGAGGTGAGCGCGCGCAACAGCACGGTCAAGGCCGTCAAGCAGTCGGTCATCGTGTGCGACAAGAAACGCAAGCCGGAACTGTTTTTGCACTTGCTGAAGAAAAAGCGCTGGGGCCAGGTACTGGTCTTCGTCAAGACGCGCAAGGGCGTCGAGCAACTGGTGGCGACCTTGCTGGAGCAGGGCTTGCGCGCCGATTCGATTCACGGCGACAAGACGCAGCCGAACCGCCTGCGCGCGCTGGCCCGTTTCAAGGCGGCCGAGGTGCAGGTGCTGGTGGCCACCGACGTGGCCGCCCGTGGCCTCGATATCGATCAATTGCCGATCGTCGTCAATTTCGACTTGCCCACCGTGGCGGAAGACTATATCCACCGCATCGGCCGCACGGGCCGCGCGGGGGCCTCGGGCGAAGCGATTTCGCTCGTCTGCGCCGACGAAGTGGAATTGCTGTCGGCCGTCGAAGCGCTGACGCGGCAAACCCTGAAACGCGGCGAAGAACCCGGTTACGAGGCCGAGCACCGCGTGCCGGGTACGTCCGCCGGCGGCACGATCCAGAAAAAAGCCGTGAAAGTGCTGGCGCCAAAGGCGGCGGAGCGGGCCAAGAAAAGGCGCTTCTACAAATAATCGAGGGGGAGCGAGGCGCGCTGCACGGATATGCCATTCGTGCCATCATGCGCTTATGACCTCGATACCTTTGTTCCCGCTCAATACGGTGCTGTATCCCGATGGCTATCTGCCCCTGCAGATCTTCGAGGTACGCTATCTGGACATGATACGCAAGTGCATCATGGGCGAGCAGCCGTTCGGCGTGGTGCAACTGCTGGACGGCACGGAAGTGCGCAAGCCGGGCCAGTTGGAAACCCTGGCGCCCGTGGGCACCCTGGCGCGCGTCGTTGACTGGGCCGCGCCCCTGTCGGGTTTGCTGCAAATCAAATGCATGGGCATGCAGCGCTTTCACATCGTTTCCAGCGAACAGATGAAGCACGGCCTGTGGATGGCGCAGATCGAAACCTTGCCGCCCGACAAAGCCATTCCCATCCCGCAAGAGCAGCAGAACGTGGCCGACGCGCTCGGCGCCCTGATCCGCACCTTGCAGGAGCAAAAGATCCCGCCCGAGCAAATGCCCTTGCAGCCGCCGTTTCGCCTCGACGAGTGCGGCTGGGTGGCGAACCGCTGGTGCGAGCTGCTGTCCTTGAGCGCCATGCAAAAGCAATTGCTGCTGAGCCAGGACAATCCCGTGCTGCGATTGGAACTGGTGCAGGATATGCTCACGGAAAATGGTCTGCTCGAAGAGTAAAACATCCAGGGCCGCATGTTTTCTCATTGTTCCGTTGTGCAATTGCAATTTCTATTGAGAAATACTTTACGCTTTGCCGCCGCTGACATAAGATAATGCCCCTGGGCAAGATTGCCCTGGGCAACATTCAAGAGCACACGACATGGCAAAAGTAAGCGCGGAACAGATCAATGCGGCAATGGAAGCGATGGCGGGCGAAGGCCAGGTCATCACGGTGCGCGCCTTGCGCGAACGGCTGGGCAACGGCGCCTGCCTGGGTACCATCAGCAAGCTCTTGCAGCGCCGCAAGGCCGGTGCGCAGCGCCAGATCGCGGCGGCCGCCGAACTGTCGCCCGTGTTGCAGCAAGCCATCCTCGATTATGTAGGACAGGAATTAAGCGCCAGCCACAGCGCGCATGAAGCCGAGATGAATGACAATCAACAGGAATTGATGGACCTGGCCAGCGAGAACGAGCGCCAGCAGGAAGTGCTTGACCTGCAGGCGGGCGAGCTGGAAACCTTGCGCGAGGAACTCGAGCGCGAGCGGCAAGTGGCGAACCAGGCCCGCACGGACCTGGCCAAGGCGCAGCTGCGCCTGGAAGGCTTGCCGCGCCTGGAAGAGGCGGCCGAGCAGGCACGCATGGACCTGGCCAAGGCGCAATTCAAGCTCGAAGGCATCCCCCGTCTGGAAGAGGCTGCCGAAGCGGCACGCGCCGAACTGATCCAGGCCCAGCTGAAGCTGGAAAGCCTGACGCGCGTGGAAACGGAACTGGCCGCCGTGCGCCTGGAACTGGAAGCGGAACGCGAAGAGCTGGGCGAAACGCGCGCCGAGCTGGACGAGGAGCGCACCTTGCGCATCAAGGCGCAGCAGTTCATCGTCGATCCAATATTCAAGACGCCTGTTTGAAGTCGTTACGTTAGGGGGCTCTGTTAGCCGGCGCACGGAATCGTATTATCAGGCGCGGCAAAATAGTTCAGTGATCCGGGCGCGAAAGGGACAGGCATGGAAACGCTGATCGTCATGGGAGCTTCCGTGGGCGGCGTGAGCGCACTGTCCACCATCTTTGCCGCCTTGCCGGCGGACCTGCCCGCGGCAATCCTGGCCGTCATGCACGTGGGGGCGCGCAACAGCGTGCTGCCCGAGATCCTCAGCAAAACCTCCGCCTTGCCCGTGCGCTTTGCCGAAGAGCGCGAACCCGTGCGCGCGGGGCGCATCCTGCTGGCGCCGCCGGACCGGCACATGCTCGTTGCCAATCTGGCCGGGCAGGCGATGGTCGAGCTGACCCGGGGACCGAAGGAAAACCACACGCGTCCCGCCATCGACCCCCTGTTTCGCAGCGCAGCCGCCGCTTTCGGACCGAAGGTGGTGGGCGTGATTCTCAGCGGCTACCTCGACGATGGCACGGCAGGCTTGCAAGCCATCAAGGCTTGCGGCGGCAGGGCGCTGGTGCAGGAACCGCAGGACGCGGTGGCGCCGTCGATGCCGCAAAGCGCGATCGATCATGCCGAGGTGGACTGGCGCCTGCCGTCCGCCGAGATCGGCCCGGCCCTGCTGGCGCTGGCCAGCGGCACGCCGGCAGCGGCCAGCGGGGCGCAGTCCTTGCCGCCCCCGCCCCTGTGGGTCGCCGTGGAAAACCGTTTTGCCCGGGGAGTAGGGGATATGGAGCAACTGGAAAAAATTGCCACGCCATCGACGTTCACCTGTCCCGAATGCCAGGGCACCTTGTGGGAGCTGCATGGCCGGGAGCCGCAGCGTTTTCGCTGTCACACGGGCCACAGTTTCACGGCGCGGATGCTCGGCGAATTGCAGCATGAAAAGGCGGAAGACGCCATCTGGGCCGCCGTCAGGGCGCTGCAGGAGAAAGAAAAGCTGTACCTGAGCCTGGCAGCCAAGGCCCAGGCCTGGCTGCATCCGGGCACGGCCAGCGAGTATGCGGCCAAGGCGCGCCAGGCGGGCGAGCAGGCCGATGTGCTGAAACGGGCCTTGCTGGCTTAAAATAGCGCACGGTCGCGCCATGCCGCGCGACGCCTGATCGTAAAGAAAGTTTATGTCTGCAGAGAAAAAAGAGCCGCTTCCGCTTGCGGCAGCCCCCATATTGCCGCGCGCGCTGCCGCCCCGGCCGCCAGCAGAATTCAGTTCGCCCGAAGCGGCCCTGGCCCGCAAGCAGGCGCGCGAAGCCAAGGATGCGCAGGTGCGCGGCGTTACCTCTATAGACGCCATGCGCGAGGCCATCAAGCAGGCGGCGCGTGACTTGCCCACCATCACCGAGGTGCCGCGCCTGGCCATGCTGGACGCGGCCGCTTTCCGCGCCCGTGCCGCACTGGGCCTGCCCTTCCTGATGCGCGGGCTGGTGCGGCGCTGGCCCTTATCCAAGCTGGAGCCTCGCGTCTTGCGTGAACAGTTCAGCCACGTGCCCGTGCGGGCGCGGGTGGGCGACTACGTCAACACGGCCTTTGCGGCCGACCGCGCCATGCAGGATATGTCGATGGGGCAATACCTGGACCTGGTGGCGGAGGGCAAGTATGTGCTGCCGCCCTACCTGGGCAACCTGGAATTACGCGAGCTGAACCGTTTGTGCCACTGGCCCACGTATTTCGACAAGATGGGCCCGCCACGTTTCTGGGTGGGGCCGGCCGGCACGGTCACGCCCTTGCATTGCGATTATGATGACAATATCTTCGCCCAGGTGTGGGGCCGCAAGCGCATCTTTTTGTCGCCGCCGCACCACGACGCTTTTCTTTATCCGAGCGAAGCGAACGCCATCCTGTTCGGCTCGCCGTTCGACCCGGAAGCGCCCGATTTTGAGCGTTTTCCCCTGGCACGCCAGGCCGCCATGATCGAATGCATCGTCGAGTCGGGCGACATGCTGTACGTGCCTGCCGGCTGGTACCACCAGGTGCGCGCGCTGACGTTTTCCCTTTCCTCGAACCGCTGGGCCAGGGCCGTGCCGCTGGCACTGCATGGGGAGATGGCGCTGGGGCTTACCGAGGCTTAATCCGATGGCACGATGGCCTTGCCGTCGGCGCGCAGGCGCCCGGGCCGCCATTCGCTGAGGATGCCCGCACAAATGATCAGTATCGCGCCCACAATGGCCAGGGCCGGCAGCCGTTCTCCGGCGATGCGCCCGATCACGCCCGCCCACACAGGCTCGCCCGCATAGATCAAGGTCGCCTTCGTGGCGGAGATGCGCTTTTGCGCCCAGTTCATCACATACTGGATCAGCGCGCTGGCGCAGCCCAGGGCCAGCACGCTGAGGATGAAGGTCTGGCTCAGGGCTGGCGGCGCTTCGCCCATGACGGGCATCAGCAGTACGGCGATCAGGGACGCCGTGGCCAGTTGCACGATGGTCACGCGCAGGATGTGCAGCTGCGGCGAGACACGGCTGATGAGGATGATTTCCAGGGCAATCGCGATGGCGCCCACGGCCGTGATCAGCTCGCCTTTGCCAAACACCATGTTCAGGCCGTCCGTGCCCGTGAGCAGCAGCAAGCCGGCGAACGCCAGCACGACGGCCGCCCACACGGCGGCGTGGGGCCGCTGCTTGAAGACCAGCCATTGCACCAGCGGCACGATGGGCACATAGAAGGCCGTGATGAAGGCGGACTTGCTGCTGGAAATATGCATCAAGCCATAGGTTTGCAGCGCGTAGCCGCCAAAGATGCTCACGCCAATGGCCATGCCCGTCAGCAATTCGGCCTTGCTCAGATGGCGCAGCTGGCCCCGGCAAATCAGGGCGCCGATGCCGGCGGCCACGGCAAATCGGGCAGCCACGAAGGCCAGCGGGCCGCTGACCGTCACGGCATGTTGCACGACGAGAAACGTGCCGCCCCAGATGAAGGTGATGGCGATCAGGGCCAGTTCGGGCAGGCCGAAGGCGGGCGGGGGACTTGCATGTGTTTTCATGGGAGGCTATGCTATGAGCAAAATATTTCCCATCATCATAGGAGCAATATATTGCGCAGTCAAGCCGAGGCCGGTGGCGTACTGGCACACCTGGCCACCAATCTGCGGCGCTTGCGCCTTGCCGCCGGCTTCAGTCAGGAAGAACTGGCACGCAGGTCTGGCCTGAGCCGGCGCATGGTCAATGGCGTCGAAGCGGGCAGCACCAACATCAGCCTGGCCAACCTCGACCATGTGGCGGCCGCCTTGAACGTGGCCTTTGTCGACCTCGTGCAGCCGCCGCAGCAAGCGCACGACAGCCTGCGCGTGCTGATGTGGCAAAGTGCGACGCAGGCCAGCCAGGCCGTGCTGCTGGGCGCGGCGCCCGCCAGCCGGCAGGTGGAACTGTGGTCGTGGACCCTGGCGCCAGGCGAGCGCTACGATGCGCAAGCTGATCCGGCCGGCTTCAGCGAAATGCTCTACGTGCTGGAAGGAACGCTGCAACTCGTGCTGGCGGCGGAAACGAGGCAGTTGGCCACGGGCGATTTTTTCGTCTTCAGCAGCGCGCAAGCATATGCCTACGTGAATGCGGGCGAGTCTACCTTGCGCTTTACGCGCAATGTGGCCAGCTGACGGCGCAATCAGAGCAGGCTACATCCTCCGGCAACAGTATCGGCTGTTCATGGCGGGGACGCTGTCGAGACCGCCGATGGCGTGGGGTTGAAAAAGCGTCGTTATCTAGATGTTCTGTGTCATGCGTCGATATCCTTGGCAGGGTGGCGTTTGGCATGCCCGCCCCGTTGCGCCCGGTAAATGCCCGCGTGGCCGGAAAACAGATAGGCCACGACGCAGGCGAGGGCCGCGTACACGCCGATCTCGGTGCCGAACAGTTCCATCGCCATCAGGGTCGAGGCAATCGGCGTGTTGGCGGCGCCCGCAAAGACGGCAACGAAGCCGATGGCGGCCAGCAGGGTAACGGGCTGGTGCAGTAGCGGCCCCAGCGCATTGCCCAGGGTCGCGCCGATGAAGAACAAGGGCGTCACTTCGCCGCCTTTGAAACCCGTGCCCAGCGAGACGATGGTGAACGCCATCTTGCCGAGGAAATCCCAGGCGGGCAGCGTTTCCTTCAGCGCGTCGGCGATGGTGGGGATGCCCAGGCCGATATACTTGTCCGTGCCGATCAGCCACACGGCAATGGCAACGACGAGGCCGCCCACGAGCGGGCGCAGCGGTGCGTAGCTGATCCAGCGTTTCATCAGGCCGCTCAAGCCGTGCGTGGCTTGCGCAAACACTTTGCCCGTCACGCCGAACAGCACGCCAGCGATCACCATGGCGCCCAAGGTCCAGGCGGAGAGGGCGGGGATCAACGGCACGGCGTAGTGCGTATGGTGAATGTTCAATAATGGCGCCCACAGCAAGCCCACCTGGTCGGCGATGACGGCGGCCAGCAGGCAGGGCAGCATGGCTTCGTAGCGCAGGCGGCCGATGGCCAGCACTTCCAGGCCGAAGATGGCGCCCGCCAGCGGCGTGCCGAAGACGGAGGCAAAGCCGGCGCTGATGCCGGCCATCAGGATGATGCGGCGGTCTTCGTTGTTCAGACGGAACAGGCGCGTGAGCTGGTCGGCCAGCGCGCCACCCATCTGCACGGCCGTGCCTTCGCGTCCAACCGAGGCGCCGAACAGATGCGAGATGACAGTGCCGCCCAGCACCAGAGGCGCCATGCGCAGCGGGATGATTTTTTTCGGGTCGTGGATTTCATCGATGAGCAGGTTCGCACCGCCTTCGACGCTGCCGCCGTAGCGCAGATACAGCCAGCCGACGGCAAAGCCGGCCACGGGCAGCAGCCAGATCAGCCAGGCGTGCGCCATCCGCGTGCGCGTCGCCCAGTCGAGGGCAAACAGGAAGAGTGCCGAGGCCGTGCCGGCCAGCACGGCCACGACCAGGGCCAGCAGCAGCCATTTCAACAGATGCTTTAGTAGATCGGTGAGGGCGCTAAGACGCTGCATCGTGCATCCAGTCAAGGCTGATGGGTGGGAGTTTCCTACAGGCCCAGTTCCGCCACCAGCGCCTGGCCGATGGCCCGCTGTTCGGCCACAATGGCGCGCAGGTGGTGGGGGCGTGTCCTGACGTTCGTCATGACCACGCGCAGCACGTTGGTCGGGCCAGGGTAGCGCGTCGATTCCAGCACCGTGCGCGACACAAAGCTGTGGCCTTGCGCCTTTTGCCGGTTTTGCAGCTTGGCGTTCAAGGTGTTCAGCTGCTTGTTCAGTTCGGTGGCAGCCTCCACCTGGTCGCCGGCCAGCAAGGCCTCCATGCGCTGGCGCAAGTGCGCGGGCACGTAGCGGTAGGTGAGAATGAAGGTATCGGAGCGCGTGACCAGTTCGAAATCCCGCTGGTCTGCCAGCAAGTCTTGCAACTGGCCGGACAGGGTGGCCGCCTGCTGCAGCAAGGTCGTGTAGCCGGACACACCGAGCACCTTGAACGAGGTCCACAGTTTCAAGGCGTCGAAGCGGCGCGAGCCTTCCAGCGAGGTCTGGCCCAGGTCGCCCGAGTTGTCGCGCAGGATGTAGTTGGCGTTGTGCTTCAGCAGGTTCAGGCTGGCACTGTCCTTGAACAGCACCATGCTTTGCGCCATCGGCACCCATAGCAGCTTGTGTCCGTCGATGACGACGGAGTCGGCCAGGGCGATGCCGTCGTACAGCGCGCGGTACTGCTCCGCGATCAGCAGGGCGCCGCCCCAGGCCGCATCGACGTGGAACCAGATGGATTCGCGCGCGGCGATGGCGGCCATGGCGGCCAGCGGGTCGATGGCGCCCGTCTCCGTCGTGCCGGCGATGCCGATCATGGCGACGACCTTGATCTTGCGCAGTTTCAAATCGGCGATCGTGTCTTCCAGCGCGGCCACGTCGATGCGGTTGTCGCGGTCGACGGCCACCAGGTGCAGTGCGTTTTCGCCGAGTCCCAACGTCGCCAGTGCTTTCTTGACGGAATAATGGCTGCGCGCCGAGCCGATCACGGCCAGCCCCGCGTAGCCCGACTCCTGCATGGCGGCGAACAGGCCCCGCTTGCGCGTGCCCGGCAATTGGCTTTCCAGCGCCACGGCCAGCGCCGTCAAGTTGCCCATGGTGCCGCCATTGACGACATTGCCCAGCGCGCCGCTGGTGGCGGCCATGGCCTGCGTGTAGACGCTATCTGCCTGCTGGTAGACCTGACGGTGCAGCCAGCCGAGGATCTGTTTTTCGATCAGGGTCGACACGTACGCCGTCTCGATCTTGACCTGGTTCTGGTTCAGGGTGGCCGTAAACGCTTCGGCCAGCACGCTGATCCACGGCAAGGCCTGCGTCATGTGGCCGATGTATTGCGGGTGGTTCAGCTGGGCCGTATTGGCCAGCACGGTGGTGTCGAGTTCTTGCAGGAAATCTGCCACGGCCATGCCGTGTGCGGGCAGGCTGGTGTCGGACAGTTGCGTCAGCAGTTCCGCATACGGCGTGTGCGGATAGGCCGTGTCGCGTTCGGCGGCCAGCCAGCCGCCCAGCATGCGCAGCGCCTGCCGCAGGGGCGCGGGTGCCTGTTGCAGCGCATCGATGGAAAAATGCTGCTGCAGCAGCTGTTCGATAGCGGAGTCGGTCATTGGCTATGTTTCAATTATGGTGACCCTAATAAAAGTACTGGGGTCGGACCCTGAGGGTCCGACCCCGGACTTTGTTGTTGGGTTAGGCAAAAAAATGGCCCGGCGGAGACGGGATTCTACCCGACTCCGCCTGGGCGCATCAGTTTGCTATTGCCGTCTGTGATCAGAAGTAGTTGAGGCCCAGCGCCGACTTGACTTCATCGGCCGTGCGGGCCGCCACTTCGCGTGCCTTGAACGTGCCTTCTTTCAGCATCTGGATGACTTGCCCCTTGTCCTTGGCGAACTCTTCGCGGCGGGCGCGGATCGGCGCCAGCATTTCCTGCAAGACCACGTCGAGGCGCTTCTTGACGATGCTGTCGCCCAGGCCGCCACGCACGTAATGGGCTTTCATGTCGGCCAGCGCCGCTTTTTCCGGGTCGAACGCGTCCAGGTAGGTAAACGCGATATTGCCTTCCAGGTGGCCAGGGTCTTCCACGCGCAGGTGCAGCGGGTCGGTATAGACTTTTTTCACGGCGGCCGTGATTTCGGCCGGGGTCGCGCCCAGGTTGATGGTGTTGCCCAGCGATTTGCTCATCTTCGCCTTGCCGTCGATGCCGGGCAGGCGGCCGATATCGGGCACCAGCGCCTTGCATTCCATCAGCACTTCGCGGTTGTACATGCGGTTGAAGCGGCGCACGATTTCATTCGTTTGCTCGATCATCGGGATCTGGTCTTCGCCCACGGGCACCACGCCCGCCTTGAAGGCCGTGATGTCGGCCGCCTGGCTGGCCGGGTAGGTCAAAAAGCCGGCCGGAATGTCGCGCTCGAAGCCGCGCAAACGGATTTCTTCCTTGACGGTGGGGTTGCGCTCGAGGCGCGCCACGGTGACGATGTTCAGGTAGTAAAACGTCAGCTCGGCCAGTTCCGGGATTTGCGACTGGATGAACACGGTAGTCTTGCTTGGGTCAATGCCGACGGCCAGGTAGTCGAGCGCCACTTCGACGACGTTGCGGTGCACCTTGTCGATGTCGTCCATATTGTCCGTCAGCGCCTGCGCGTCGGCCAGCATGATGAATTGCTTGTAGCTGTTCTGGTAGCTGACGCGGTCGCGCAGGCTGCCCACGTAGTGGCCCAGGTGCAAAGGGCCGGTAGGGCGGTCGCCCGTCAGGATCACGGATTGCGAAGCGATGGCGGCGGGCGACAGCGGTGCTGCCGGTGCGTCGTTCTGGTCTTGGGTATCTGAAGTGTTAGGCAAGCTCATCAAGTTTCCTTTTGAGCCGCCTGCATCGGGGATGATCCAGGCTGAGCCTGTTACGCCACCGATCGAGGCGGCGTGGATCAAATTCACATCACTATAGAGTGGCCGCGCGGAAGTGAGCGGGACCACCAATTCAAGCAGGCGTGTTGTGACGGGATAAATTTCATGGCGTTATGGTTGCAGTTCGTGCGCGTTCTGTCAAGTTGCGCCCGGATTTATCTGCTGCGCTGCGTCAGAAGCTTGCCTATTGCGGAACTTGCTTTCCGGGTACTATTGCCGTTCGGCCACTTTTGCGTGGCATGAATCATTGGAGAACAGTATGCGCGTGTCGTCCCCCGTCCGGCTCACCGGCCTGGCCCTGGTTATAAGCTCCCTCTTTGCTGCGCCCGCGATGGCGCAAACGCCGAAAACGCCGCCCATGACGCCCGATATCGGCGCCAGGCTGGTGATGCCCGACGTCAATGATTACGTCAAGCGCGTGGTGATGATCCCCATGCGCGACGGCGTCAAGCTGTACACGGTCATCGTCGTGCCGAAAGACGCCAAACGGGCGCCCATCATGCTCACGCGCACGCCGTACAACGCGGCCCGCCGCGCCCAGCGCGCCACCAGCGCCAGCATGCTGGCCACCTTGCCGCAAGGCGACGACACCCTGGTGGAAAACGGCTACATCCGCGTGTTCCAGGACGTGCGCGGCAAGCATGGCTCCGAAGGCGATTACGTGATGACGCGCCCCGTGCGCGGCCCGCTCAACAATACCAAGGTCGATAACGTCACCGATGCGTGGGACACCATCGACTGGCTGTCGAAGAATATTCCGGAAAGCAACGGCAAGGTGGGCATGCTCGGCTCCTCGTACGAAGGGCATACGGTGCTGATGGCCCTGGTCGACCCGCATCCGGCGCTGAAGGTAGCCATTCCCATGAGCGCCATGGTCGATGGCTGGCGCGGCGACGACTGGTTCCACAACGGCGCCTTCCGCATGCCGAGTCTGTCTTACCTGGCGTGGCAGACGAGCGTGCGCGGCAGCGCCGAATCTCCCGTGCTGGGCGTCTACGACGATTACGAAGCGTATCTGCGCATCGGCTCGGCGGGCGATTTTGCGAAGAAATTCGGCATCGACAAGCTGACGTACACGAAAAAACTGTTCGAGCACCCGGCCTACGACAGTTACTGGCAGGAACAGGCGCTGGATAAAATCCTGGCGAAACGCCCGCTGATCGTACCCACCATGCACGTGGTGGGCCAGTGGGACCAGGAAGACATCTACGGTCCCTACGCCACCTATACGGCGATGGAAGGGCGCGACAAGCACAACAACCTCAATTACCTGGCCATCGGCCCGTGGCGCCACAGCGGCGTCAACTATGAAGGCTCAAGCCTGGGCGCACTGAAGTTTGACGGCGATACGGCGCGCCAGTTCCGTGAAAAAGTCATGCAGCCATTCCTCAATCAATATCTGAAGGATGATGCGCCGGAAGCGAACACGGCGCCCGTCGTGTCCTACCAGAGCGGCACGAACCAGTGGCAGCGCCTGCAGCAGTGGCCGCTGGCCTGCGAGACGTGCGACACCAGGCTGACGCCGATCTACCTGCAGGACGGCTCCCGGCTGGGCTTTGCGGCGCCAGCGGGCGCTGCGGATGCGGCCGAAGGCGCCTTCGATGAATACGTGGCCGATCCGGCGAAACCCGTGCCTTTCGTGCCCCGTCCCGTGCGTCTTGGCGATGGCGACCAGTGGAAGCCATGGCTGGTCAGCGACCAGCGCGGCTATGCCGACCGCACGGACGTACTCAGCTATGTTTCCGAACCGTTGAAAACGGCCGTGCGCATCGCCGGCGCGCCGATGGTCAACCTGTTCGCCGCCACCAGCGGCACGGATGCCGACTGGGTCGTGAAACTGATCGACGTGTATCCGGACGAAGTGCCGTCGCAGCCGGCCATGGGCGGCTATCAATTGGGCGTGGCGATGGATATCTTCCGTGGCCGCTACCGCGACAGCTTCGAGCACCCGACGGCCATTCCAGCCGGCAAGGTGGAGCGCTACCGCTTCGCTTTGCCGAACGCGAATCACGTCTTCCTGCCCGGCCACCGCATCGCCGTGCAAGTGCAGTCGAGCTGGTTCCCGCTGTACGACCGCAACCCGCAAACCTTTGTGCCGAACATCTTCCTGGCCCAGCCCGGCGATTATAAAAAGGCGACGCAGCGCGTGTACCACGCGGCAGGTGCCGCCAGCGCCATCGAGTTGCCGATTGCGCCGCTCGACGCCCGCTAGCCGGCGCGCATGAGCACAGCTCCCACCGCGACCAGGGCGATGGCCAGGTAGCGGCGGGGGCTGATTTTTTCGCGCAGGAACAATGCCGCGATGGCGATGGCGAACAAAATCGACGTTTCGCGCAGGGCCGCGATGGCGGCCACGGGCGCCTGCGTCATGGCCCACAGGGCCAGGCCGTACGAAGCGAGCGTGCCGAAACCGCCAAAGGCGGCCAAACGCCATTGCGTTTGCGCATAGGCAAGCAAGTCGGCGGGGCGGCGCAACGCCGTCCACAGCAGCAGCCCGCTTCCGTTCAAGACAAAAATCCACATCGTGTAGGCGGCCGGCGCGCCGGACAGGCGCACGCCGATGCCGTCGATCAGGGTATAGCTGGCGATGACGCAGGCGTTGCCCAGCGCAAAGGCCGTGGCGCGCCCCGTGTTGTTCGCGGTGCCCGTGGCGGGCCGGCGCGCGGCGAGATACAGGCCAAGGATGCCCGCGCAGATGCAGGCGACAGCGCCCGTCTGCATGGCGGACAGGCGTTCGCCGATCAGCGGCCAGCTGGCCAGCGCCACGATCAGGGGCGCGCTGCCGCGCATCAGGGGGTAGGCATGGCTCATGTCGCCGGCCTTGTAGGCGGCAGCCAGCAGGGAATAATACGCCAGCTGCGCCACGGCCGAGGCGGCCAGCCAGGGCCAGCTGGCGGGCGCGGGAGCATCGACGAAGGGCAGCACGGCCAGCGAGATCAGGGCCGCGCCGACGGAGACGAGCACCGTGCTGAGAAAGGTATCCTTGCCCGACTTGACGATGGCATTCCAGCTCGCGTGCAGCAGCGCGGCAAACAGGACGACGGCGACGACGAAACCGGACATGCGGGCCTTAGCGGGGGCGTATGCTCTGGGACAACAGTTCCTGGCGGTGATGACGCTGGAAACCCTCCATCAGGGTGCCCGAGCGACCCGCTTTTTCCAGCAGTTCGCGCAGGATGGCCTGGTCTTCCGCCGTCAGCGACTTGCGCGACAGGTAGGCGCCGCTCATGCCCCACGGCAATTCCGGCAAGGCTTCCAGGCGCAATCGGTCGGCCAGGCCATACACGCGCGCATCGTTTTGCGCCGCGCCGGCCAGGATGGTGGGACTCATGATGGTGGCGTCGATGAAGCCGCTTTGCATCAGGCGCGCCACGGAGAGCGCGTCGACTTCGTAGAACAGGCGTCCCTGACTGCTCAGCTCCTTCGCCAGCGCCTGGTAGGACACGCCATAGTCGTAGCCGCGCACGAGGGCCACGCGCAATTCGCGCCGCTCGATCAGTTCCTGCATGGTGTTGATGGGCGCGCGCGCGCCTTGCAGCGAGATCAGCAGGGGACGATTGCCCATCAGGGGGATGAACAGGCCATGCTGGTCGCGGCGCGGCGTGCTGCTGGCCGGGATCAGCATATCGGCCTTGCCCGCCTCGAACATCGCTTCCAGGCGCGCACGGGGCACGGCCGTGAAGACGAAGTTGCAGCCGAGCTTGGCACCCATGCTGCGCAGCAAGTCGGGATAGATGCCGCCGATGCTGGCACCATTGATCACCACGCTGGCGCCGATGGCGGAGACGGGCACCTGGATGTCGCGCGAGCATTGCGCGCCGGCCAGCGACGGCAGCGCCAGCGCCAGCACGGCCATGGTTCGGCGCCAGGCGCTGGAATAAAAGTCAGTCATACCCATCCTTGCTTGCCATCGAATGCCGGGCATCGGTAACGCCCCGCTGATTATCCCATTCTCGCCTATTTATTTCTCAAATGCAATATTATGCCGGCGCCTACTTTGTGGTGGAAACCATCAGTCTTGCCTGGCGTTGCGCCTTGAAGTAGCGCCAGGCGACCACGATACCCAGGGTTTGCATGATGGCGCACAGGTAGAACGTGCTGCCGATGCGCCAGTCCTGCGGCGGCAAATGGCTCACTTCGCCAAGGATCAGGCTGCCCAGCAAAGGCATGATGATGATGCCCAGGCTGCTGATCGATTGCAGGGAGCCCATCAGTTCGCCCTGTTCGCTGGCGTTCGATGACTTCGAGATGATGCCTTGCAGGGCCGGGCCGGCGGCAAAGGCCAGCAGGTTGCACAGGATCAGCGCATACATCATCCAGCCCTGTGTCGCCATGCCGTACAGCAGGTAGGTGAGGGCGCCCGACGCCATGCCCAGCAGGGACAAGCGCACTTCGCCAAAGCGCTTGATGAGTATGCCCAGCAAACCCGCCTGCACGACGGCCGCGCACAGGCCCACGCAGAACAGGGCGATGCCGTTCTGGCGCGGCGTCCAGTCGAAGCGGAAGTGCGTGTACAGCACCCACGTGGTGTTGAGCATCATTTGCGCGAACGTCATCAGGCCGAAGGCCAGCACGAGGCCGCGGATTTCCACGCGGCGCACCAGTTTGAGCAGGGCGGCAAACGGATTGATGCGCGCGAGGGTGAAGGGCGGGCGCGGACCCGGCTGCAGCGATTCGGGCACGAAGAAATAGCCATAGATGAAGTTGGCCGCCGACAGGCCCGCCGCCACGTAGAACGGCAGGTGCAGATTGACTTCGCCCAGCAGGCCGCCCAGCATGGGGCCGCAAATGAAGCCCAGGCCGAAGGCGGCGCCGATCTTGCCGAAGCTCTTGGCGCGGTTGTCGTGCGTGGAAATGTCGGAGGCGTAGGCGGACGCGACCGACATGCTGGCCGACGAGACGCCGCCGATGATGCGGCCGATGAACAGGCAGGCCAGGTTCGGCGCCCAGCCCGTGGCGAGAAAGTTGACGCCCATGCCGGCCATCGAGTACAGCAGCACGGGGCGGCGTCCCACGCGGTCGCTGATGGCGCCAAGCATGGGCATGAAGATGAATTGCAGCAAGCCGAAGACGGCCGCCATGATGCCGTACCAGAACGCTTGCGCATCCTTTCCGCTGACAAAGTCGCCGATCAGGATGGGCAGCACGGGCACGACCAGGCCGATGCCCAGCATGTCGATGAAGACGCAGACGAGGATGAAATTGAGATTGCCGGCGCGCGCTGGCGCGGCGGCTGACGGGGAATGGCTGTCGGGGCTGATTTTATCGGACATGCATGCTTTCGGCGCGTTGGTGTTGCGCCGGCGCCTTGCAGTTTTCTGCTGGCGCGCGGCGCGATAGCTGAGGCTTGCATTATAGACAGCATGCACGCTGCTGGCTATCGCCACCCAAGTTATGCGCTCATTCCCCATTCGCCCGCAAACGCGGCGCGGAAATTTGTCAGCACGGCCAGCCGCTGTTCTGCCAGCGCGCGGCCGGCCGCCGTCTGCATCTTGCCGGGCAGCTTGTCGAGCTTGGTGACGATATGGTCGAGCGCATAGGCCTTGTCGTCGAGCGGGCGATGCCGGGCCAGCGGATCGCTGCCATGCGCGAGCGCGCTGTCCATGCGCGCGGCCGTATAGAACAGGCGCGCCAGTCCCACGGCGCCCAGTGCGTCGATGCGGTCCGCATCCTGCACGATTTGCGCTTCGATCGTGTGCGGCGGCAAGTCGGCGGAAAAACTGTGCGTCTCGATGGCGTGGGCCACGCCGGCCAATTTTTCCGCCGGGAAATCCAGTTCCGCCAGCTGGCGGCAAGCCAACGCCGCCGCCTGGCGCGAGGCCAGGTGGCGCTCGGGATGATTTTTCGGCAAGTTGACCAGGTCGTGCAGGTAGCAGGCGGCCATCACGGTCAGGGCGTCGGCCTGCGCATGTTCCTGCAGCAGGACACTGGCGTTGCGCCAGACGCGGTGCAGGTGATTGATGTCGTGGGCGCTGTCATCGCCCAGGCCGGCCGTGGCCAGCGCCAGCAGGCGTGGTTGCCATTGGGGAAGCAAAGAGTGCATGGTTCGAGTCGTAAAAAGCAGGGGCCGCCAGTGTGGCATAAAACGCCGCCGCGCGCGGCGGGGAGTCCGCATTGCGGCGTGCCGTATTTGCCACATAAGTTATATCTTTGAAAAGTGTCAACCAGTCGGTCGCTCTTTTTTAGTGCATGTAAAATTTACATGGGGTAACATTGCCGCACGGAAATTAGAGGCATAAGCTAATTGCGAGAAAGTATTTGCAAAAACATACAAGTGAAAGCGATTCCCTCATGGCTTTCACATCCAAGGCTTGCGTGCTGCGTGCCTTTGCATGCGCCCCAGGCGAGTTAACGAAAGGATCATCATGAACACCAATTCCAGCGACACTGGCGCAACCGTTGCCAAGGCTGCCGAATACCTGGCCTTTACCCTGGGCCAGGAAGAATATGGCATCGACATCCAGAAAGTCAGCGAAATCCGCAGCTATGAAACGCCGACCCGCATCGCCAACGCCCCCGAGTTCGTCAAGGGCGTGGTCAACCTGCGCGGCATCATCGTGCCGATCGTTGACATGCGCATCAAGTTCAACCTGGGCACGCCCAGCTATGACCAGTTCACCGTCGTCATCATCCTCAACATCGGCAACCGCGTCGTCGGCATGGTCGTCGACCGCGTTTCCGACGTCACCACCCTGATGCCCGAACAGATCAAGCCGGCGCCGGACATGGGCCGTTCGATCAACACGGAATACGTGATCGGCCTGGGCACCATCGACGAGCGCATGCTGATCCTGGTCGATATCGACCAGCTGATGTCCAGCGCCGACATGGGCTTGATCGAAAAACTAGCCGCTTGATTTTCCCCCGCCGCTCATTTTGACTGGATTTGTCGAAAACAATTGACTCTCGACATTGCTTGGTTTTTCTGCAAGGCGCACGCTAGCGCCTTTCCTGGCGCACGGTTCAGCCGAACCGTGCGCCAGTTTCACTTTGGTTTCACTTTTCATGCCCGTCTTGATAGCGCAGCCACTGAGCGTTCCAAGGGATGCCACCAGCCGTTCGGCGCGCTGCATCAGGGCTTTTTAGGATAGTCACATGAATGTATTACGCAACGTCAGCATCGGTGTCCGCCTCGGACTCGGTTTTGCCGTGATCTTGCTGTTTTCCATGCTCATTACGGGCATCAGCGTCTGGCGCCTGCACGACGTGGCCAGTTCCACGCGCGTCATGATGGAGCAGCCGCTGGCCAAGGAACGCTATATTTCCGACTGGTACGGCCGCATCGACAGCGCCGTGCGCCGCACCATCGCCATTGCCCGCAGCAGCGATACCTCGCTCAGCGGCTATTTCGCCGAAGAATCGAAAGTCTCGTCGTCCAGCTCGGCCGAACTGCAAAAGAAAATCGAGGCGCTGATCGACAAGCCGGAAGAAAAAGCCATGTTCGCGGGCTTGCTGGAACAGCGCAAGGTCTACATCGGTTCGCGCGACCAGGTCTACAAGCTGAAGGGTGAAGCGCAGGTCGACGCCGCCAACGAAGTGTTTGAAAAGACCTTCGTGCCGGCCGCCGCCAAGTACCAGAAGATGGTGCTGGACTTGCTGGAACACCAGCGCGCCAGCATCGACACGACGGCACGCGACATCGACGCCGTCGCCAATACCAGCCGCAACCTGATGCTGGTGCTCGCTGCGCTGGCGCTGGCTTTCGGCGTCGTCTGCGCCTGGGTCTTGACGACCGGCATCGTGCGCCCCCTGCGCACGGCCGTGGAGATTGCCCGCAAGGTGGCCGATGGCGACTTGACGGCGCAGATCGACGCCAGCGCCAAGGATGAAACCGGGCAATTGCTG